>NZ_JAVTSN010000017.1:0-133667 GCF_032678585.1 Pedobacter psychrodurus
TTTTTTTTTGCAAAAAATTTTAATATCGGATAGGTATATTTTTTAGTTCATCAGATAATTAGCACAGAAAGAAAACGTTAACCTTTTTTAACTTTTTGTCGAAGGATATTGATGTAATTTTACCAAAATTTATTTCATGAAAAGTCTGATCATCTTTTGCGGTATTTTATTGATAACCAATACTTCGAAAGCACAGTTTAAGTTCCTTGCCAATAACAGCTCCAACCAATATAAAGCCAAAATTTTTGTTGACAAATGCGAGGGTAATGCCTGTAGCGGAAAGGCCACTGTTATTATTTATGATAAAGTATCAGACAGAGAAATAGACACCTTCCATTCTGAAGACCTGGATTTTGGCTTAACGGAAAAACAGGATGCGAAACTTGGATGGCTTGAACTTGGGAAATATCAAACACCATTAATTTTCGGAGATTTTAATTTTGATGGCTTTGAGGATATCGCTATCCGAAATGGCAGCAATGGGGCTTACTCCAGTCCATCGTACAATGTATATTTAGCATCAAAGGATAACCAGTTTCTGTTGAATAGCGAACTCACCAAACTGGCAAGCGAAAACCTGGGCATGTTCGATATTGATAAAAAAACCAAACAGATTGCTATCCACCAGAAAGATGGATGCTGTTTCGACAAAACCATCAATTATAAATATGGTGCTAAAAATGTGCTGTACGAAGATTCATCGGTAATTGAAGACTCAAGTATTGCAGATAATGTTACTGTAATTACGCAAAAACTGATTGACGGCAAAATGAAAAGAACCGTACAAAAATTTAAGATCAAAGATTATTATAATCAATAAATCAGCTTAATTTATTAGGTTTTTAGCCACAGATTACACAGATAAACACAGATTTCTCTACACGCCTGAACGGCTGGGCAGGTGTGCCCATCCTTTTTATCCGTGGCTAATTAATACTGTTCAATGGGTCTTTAAAGTGCTGCTTTCACTAAAAACGGCAATATCTCCTTCTGAAAGCTTACAAAGTTCTTACGCACATCCGAATCACTTACCGAGGTAAATGCAAACGAAAATACAATGCTTTTACTCGCCTTAAGCAAAAAGGCCAAACCTTCTCTTCTGGCAGGATTGTTCTTAAAATTATCCAATTGCAGATAAGCTGCTAATAGTAATGCTTCAAGCTGATCTGACAAGTGTTTTAAGAACTCCTGAGAGTTTGCATTTTCACGTACAAAATCCCATCCGATAAACTCATTGCAGGCCGTAAAAGACAAACGACTGGTTTTCATCACCAAGGCCTTCAAATGCTCCTCTTCTGAGGCGTAGCTTAATTTATTATGGAGGATTTCGTGAAGGTTTTGGTCGAGATAATCCATGAGGATGCTATCCAAAACCTGTTCTTTACTTTCGAAATATTTGTAAATGGTTGCTTTGGCTATACGCGCCTTTTTAGCAATTTCGTTCACACTGGTTTTATGATAACCGTATTTTCTAAATAATTCTTTGGCAGCCTTTTTTACTGTTTCTTTTATTTTTTCAGCTTCCATTTTAATTGCTTACGTGTAATAGTGTATTGCCCTGTAGCGAAATATTATATGCTTTTAAGCTTTTTTCAGCAGGTGCTTTTTGCGGACTTCCATCCAGTAGTGAAAACTTTGCACCCGAACATGGATCAGTTGCGGTTACGCCACTTTCATCAGGTGCTACTTTACAGATTTTCTCTGGATTTACGGTACTGCAACGATCAAACGCTACATAAGTACCAAGTGGCGTTTTTACGATCAATAATCCACCAATTCCATTATCTGGCACTACCATCACATTATTTACTGCTTTTAAGCTAAACTCGGTTATAGTAACATTATAATTTACCGGCACATCCGGGATATAACCACCATCTTTACCACAGCCTGCAGCCAGTATCAGAACAAATAATATGCTGTATAAATACTTCATCATTAAATTAAAGCCGATTTAAATTGCTTTAAGAAACGTGCATCATTCTCAGAGAACAAACGCAGATCTTTAATTTCATATTTGAGGTTGGTGATACGCTCTATGCCCATTCCAAATGCAAAACCGCTATATTTTTTCGAATCGATACCACAGTTTTCCAAAACATTGGGATCTACCATACCACAGCCTAAAATCTCTACCCAACCACTGTATTTACAAAACTGGCAGCCTGCACCCTTGCAGATTGTACAAGAGATATCCATCTCTGCAGATGGCTCAGTAAACGGAAAATATGACGGGCGGAAACGTACTTTGGTACCTTCTCCGTATAATTCCTGAACGAAATAAAATAAGGTTTGCTTCAAATCTGCAAAGGAAACATTTTCATCAACATATAAACCTTCTACCTGATGGAAAAAACAATGTGCCCTTGCCGAAATGGCTTCGTTACGGTAAACACGCCCCGGCATAATGGCCCTAAACGGTGGTTGACCTTGCTCCATCATGCGAACCTGTACGGATGAAGTGTGTGTACGTAGCGCGATATCGCCCTTCTCGCCACCTTTTTTAATGAAGAAAGTATCTTGCATATCTCTTGCAGGATGCTCTTCAGGAAAGTTTAATGCCGAGAAATTATGCCAATCGTCTTCAATTTCAGGACCTTCTGCCACTGTAAAACCAAGTTTAGCAAAAATTTCTACAATTTCTCTGCGCACCAAGGCTAAGGGATGGCGCGAACCAATCTCAAAACCTTCACCTGGCAGGCTTAAATCCAATTGTGAACTTTCTGTTTTTGTTTCAGAACTTTCTGTAGATTCTTTTAAGGTAAGGTATTTTGATTCGGCAAGTTGCTTAAATTCGTTTAAAACTTTACCTAAAGATCTTTTTTCTTCAATAGAAACAGATTTGAATTCGTCGAAAATCTCTTTAATTACTCCTTTGCTTCCTAAATATTTAATACGGAATTGCTCAAGTTCGTCTGCTTTTTCAGTTACGAAAGCATTAATTTTTTCGGTATATTGTGTTATTTTGTCCTGTAACATGGCTTCAAATATACAGCAAATTATCTAATAATTTTACAGTTGATGGGTTCAAATAATCTGTTTACAATATCATTATAAAAGAAAATGAACCCATAAACGACAAAAGCCGCATACAGCGGCTTTTGTCGTTTATGATAGATCTACAAGTTTTAAATCACACCTAATTCTTTACCTACTTTGGTAAACGCAGCGATTGCTTTATCTAAGTGATGCTGCTCATGACCGGCCGACAACTGCACACGGATCCTCGCTTTACCCTGAGGTACAACCGGATAAAAGAATCCAATTACATAAATACCCTCTTCTAACATTTTAGCTGCAAATTGTTGTGCAATTTTGGCATCGTATAACATTACCGGAACAATTGGATGGAAACCAGGTTTGATATCAAAACCAGCAGCGGTCATTTTATCACGGAAATATTTGGTATTGCTTTCCAGTTTATCTCTTAACGCAGTGGTTTCGCTTAACATATCCAATACTGCAATAGATGCACCTGCAATTGCTGGTGCCAAAGTATTAGAAAACAAATAAGGGCGCGAACGCTGACGAAGCATATCAACAATTTCTTTTTTACCCGAAGTAAAACCACCCGATGCACCGCCTAAAGCCTTACCTAAAGTACCCGTGATGATATCAATACGGTCCATTACATTGAAGTGTTCGTGTGTTCCGCGGCCATTTTTACCGATAAAACCGGTACAATGCGATTCATCAATCATGATCAATGCCTCATATTTATCAGCCAGATCTGCAATTTTATCCAATGGAGCAACTGATCCATCCATAGAGAAAGCACCATCAGTTACAATAATGCGGTGCCTGCAATCTTTAGCCGCTATTAACTGTTTTTCCAGATCTTCCATATCTGCATTTTTATAACGGAAACGTTGTGCTTTACACAAACGCACACCATCAATAATCGACGCGTGGTTCAGTTCATCAGAAATAATGGCATCTTCTGCATTAAACAAAGGTTCGAACACACCACCATTGGCATCAAATGCGGCAGCATATAAAATGGTATCTTCCGTACCTAAAAATTTCGAAATCTTAGCTTCCAATTCTTTGTGCACATCTTGTGTTCCACAGATAAAACGCACTGAAGACATTCCATAGCCATGATCGTCGATTGCTTTTTTAGCTGCTTCAATCACTTTTGGATGAGAAGAGAGCCCTAAATAATTATTTGCACAGAAATTAACTACCTCAGCACCGCCGCTTACTTTAATGTCGGCGCCCTGTGGGGTAATAATAATCCTTTCGCGTTTAAATAATCCAGCGTTTTCGATTTCTTCAAGTTCTTTTTGAAGAACAGGTTGTAATGTTTTGTACATGGCCTTTTTATATGGTTGATTTTACGCCCAAAGTTATAAAAAAAAGTCTTTTCAGACCTAAAAAGGCAATTTTAACAACATATTTACGGAACAAACGTTTGAGTGATCTGACAATAGTTGTGATGGCTCTTATTTTTGGTAAAATTTATTGCCTTGATATTTTTTTTTCAACTTAACAAACTTTAACACATACCTATATGTATAGTCTTAAAAGTTATTCGATATTTATAGCTTACTAATCTAATTTATGATAAGAATCTGCGCGCTCCTATTTTTTTGTGGCCTCACCAATTTTGTTTTAGCTCAACAATTTACCATTACCGGCACTGTTAAAGACAGTGGCGGACAACCTATTCCTTTTGCATCAGTTTACTTAAAAAACACCACCAACGGAACATCTGCAAATGTTGATGGGAAGTATTCAATAAAGCTAAAAACCGGAGAACACACCCTAAGTTTTAGAGCAGTGGGTTATAAACAACAGGAACATATCATTAACCTTACTGATGATGTGTTGCTTAACGTAACATTAACCTCCGAAAGTTATACTTTAGAAAACGTAAATATCAGGGCCAATGCAGAAGATCCTGCTTATGCCATTATCCGTAAAGCAATTAAACAAAGAAAAATACACTTAAATGAAGTGAATGCATTTAGCTGCGATGTTTACATCAAGGGCGTTCAACGTTTAAGAGGTGCACCTAAAAAGTTCTTCGGTCAGGATATCCAAAAAGTTTTAGAACTCGATACCAACCGAAAAGGCATTATTTATTTGTCAGAATCGCAAAGTAAGTTCAATTTCAGAAGGCCAAATGATGTGCATGAAGAAATGATCTCCTCAAAAGTTGCAGGTAGGAACAATGCTTTTTCTTTTAATAAAGCATCCGACTTAATTGTCAATTTTTACGATAATTACCTATTGGAAAACACATTAAGTGCCAGGGGGTTTATTTCTCCAATTGCTGATAATGCACTTTTTTATTATAAATACAAATTACTTGGCGAAAGCAAGGAAAATGGAGAAACGATCCATAAAATCGAAGT
This sequence comes from Pedobacter psychrodurus, assembly GCF_032678585.1. Taxonomy (GTDB): domain Bacteria; phylum Bacteroidota; class Bacteroidia; order Sphingobacteriales; family Sphingobacteriaceae; genus Pedobacter; species Pedobacter psychrodurus_A. Next base: position 5,361 of record NZ_JAVTSN010000017.1, read on the forward strand.
CATCCCGCGCCGCGAAAACGACCCGGTATTTAGAGGGATTATCTATATTATTGATGAAAGCTGGAGGATTTACAACACCGATGTATATCTGACCAAAAAAGCTGGGATCAACTTTATTGATACCTTAAACATCAGTCAACAGTTTACTAAGGTTAAAGAGGTTTACATGCCTACCGCTATTAATTTTCAATTTGAGGGCAATGTACTGGGCTTTAAAATTGCAGGTTATTATGTAGGTATCTACAACAATTATAATATCGACCCAAAGTTTCCTAAAAACTTTTTCAATGGTGAAATTTTGAAAGTAACCGAAATGGTGAACAAGAAAGACTCGGTTTATTGGAAAAATAACAGGCCTATTCCTTTAACAGGGGATGAAAGGCTTAATTATGTTAAAAAAGATAGTATTGCTAAATTAAAGGAATCGAAAAAATATCTCGATTCGTTAGAAAAAGACAACAATAAGTTCGGAATCGGCAAATTACTCCTCAGGGGCTACAGCATTAATGATCGCTACGATAAGGAATATTGGTCTTTCGACCCTGTGCTTAAAGCGATTTTTTATAATACTGTGGAAGGTTTTGCCATTAAATATGGAGTTACTTACCGAAAGGATTTCGAGAACAGAAAATCCTATTCCATCCGACCTGAACTGAGGTATGGTTTTGCCAACCAAAAACTTACCGGAAGTTTAACAGGAAATTATTATTACAATCCCCTTAAAAGGGCCAGTGTAGGTGCATCATTCGGAAATGGAATTTTCGACCTGAACAATCTAGGCTCGATGACAACTCTGGGCAATAGCATCAACTCCTTGTTCTATGAAAAAAACTTTGCCAAGTTTTATGAGAAGAGTTTTATTAATATCAATAGCACCCGCGAATTGGCAAGCGGACTTCAGGGAAGTGTGAGTGTAGATTACAGCAGGAACAAAAATTTAAGCAACAGCTCAACATTCAAGTTTATTGATGCAAAAGACAGGGAATTTACCTCGAACAATCCATTTAGCCCCGCAACAGAAACACCACTTTTTCCAACCTACAACTCGCTTAGCGCAACTGCAAATTTAACTTATATTATCCGGCAGAAATACATTACCCGTCCGGATGGCAAGTTTTACACCGAATCCAAATTTCCAAAGATGACGTTATTGTATAAAAAGGGATTTAATGGCGTGTTAAACAGTGATGTTGATTACGATTTTGTAAAAATTGAGGTTTCGCAGGACAGGATCGGATTGGGATTATGGGGTTACACTTCATTTTTGGTTGGCGCAGGTAAATTCCTGAATAATGAAAAAATGTATTATCCTGATTTCAAACATTTCGCGGGTAACATTTCTACCATTTTCCCGCCAAACCTAAGAAAATTCCAATACCTTGATTTTTATCAGTTCAGTACCAACCAACAATATTTCGAGGCACATTTAGAGCATAATTTCGCGGGCTTTTTCATGAATAAGGTTCCTTTATTGCGTAAAGCAAAATTGGAAGAATTTATCGGCGGAGGTTATCTGTCCTCTCCAGAAAAAAGAAACTACAAAGAATTTTACTTCGGCATCCAGCGCCTGGTACTAAGGGCCAGTTATGGTTTTGCTTACGATGGTGCGACCAAATTAACACAGGGATTTAGGATATCGTACGGCTTTTAACCCCTGCCAACCCTCCCCTAAAAGGGAGGGCTTTAGAAGACCTGAAAGGGCAGGAACAACTAGATTTTAAAATCGATGATAAGGTTGTGGATGAAGAGTGTAGGGCGTAGAGGTCTTCAGCCTTTTTACCTTCAACCTTTTTTATTATCTTTGCCCCGCTTTAAACGCCGTTTGCAACGGTATCAACAGCGTTATGAAAAAATATCAAACACTACTTTACTATTGCTATAGTTACATAGCAGAGGCAGAACAATTTGCTGCCGATCACCTTAAATTTTGTAAATCGTTAGATTTAGTTGGCCGCATTATCGTTGCCGATGAGGGTTTAAACGGAACTGTTTCCGGAACTGTTGAGGCCTGCGAAGCGTATATGAAAGCCATACATGCAGATGAAAGATTTGCAAAAACTGAATTCAAAATAGATAATGTTGAGGAGCCTTCTTTCCTTAAAATGCACTGCCGCTATAAATCAGAAATTGTGCATTCGGGTTTAAGAGATACTTCCATTATTGATCCGAACGAAAAAACAGGCAAACATTTAGAACCTGTTGATTTCATGAAAATGAAGGATGATGAAGATGTTATTATCCTTGATGTGCGTTCTAATTACGAACACAATCTTGGTAAATTTAAAAATGCAGTAACGCTTGATATCGAGAATTTCCGCGATTTCCCTGAACAGATTAACCAGCTTGCCCAATATAAAGACAAGAAAATATTAACCTATTGTACCGGAGGTATTAAGTGTGAAAAAGCTTCTGCTTTGCTTTTACACCACGGTTTTAACGATGTTTACCAATTGCATGGCGGCATTATCAAATACGGAAAGGAAGCAGGTGGAAAAGATTTTGAAGGCAAATGTTATGTTTTTGATAACCGTATAGCTGTTGATGTAAATGAGGTCAATCCTACCATTGTTTCGGTTTGTTACAACTGTGGTAAAACTACCCCTAAAATGATCAACTGTGCCAACCCGGAATGTAATGAGCACATTACCCAATGCGATGAGTGTGGCGATCAGCTTCAGGGCTGCTGCTCAACAGCGTGTACCACTAATCCCCGCAAACGTCCTTATGATGGTACAGGGTATTATGTAAAGGTTCCTCAGCCAGTGGCAATGAAGGGCTAACCTTGATTATTACCTATTAGTTGATAGTTAATGGTTAGGTAGTCGATAGCCATAGTTCACAGACTATTCAATGATCATCAAATAGTTAAGATATGATGATAAATAATAGAAGTCATAATATTGAGAGAGATAATTATATTTATTTCAAAATCGACGTTATGGCTTTCAAATTTGAAGAACTAAAAGTTTGGCAGATTTCATTAAATCTCAGTAACGAAATAGACACTATTGCAAAAAGTTTTCCACGGATAGAACTTTTCAGTTTAGCCACTCAAATTAAAAAAGCAGCTGACTCTGTAAATCTCAATATTGCCGAGGGATGTATGGGTCAATCAAAAGCTGAATTTTCTAGATTCTTAACTTATTCTGTCCGATCAGGATTAGAGGTTGTAAGTTGTTTGTTTATGGCTTTTGCCAGAAATTACATCACTGAACTAGAATTTAAAAGACTTTATTCTGAATACGAACAACTTTGTAAGATGATTTCGAAGCTAAAAAATTCTCTGTAATATCTAATTGTTTCAAATAAATAGCTGATAGTATTTGGTAAAAGAACTAGTTTCTATAGGTTAAAACATTAATCATCAGCTAAGGGCACCTAGCATGAACTCATGGCCATGAACCATCAACTAATAGCTATTAACCCTTTTACCAATAACCTTATTAAACAATTTTTCATTTACTTTGTGTAATAATGGGTTTACCCAATTACCATTTTATGCTAAACTACTTCCGGTTCCTCATCCTATTATCCTGCTTTGCTATAAATACATATGCCTCAGAAATTAAAAGCATAGGAGTACCATTTATAGAAAATTACCCCAAATCTGTTTATTCATCAGGAAACCAGAACTGGAGCATTGCAAAGGATAAAGATGGTGTAATGTATTTTGGTAATGCCGAAGGGCTTTTAACTTTCGACGGGCGCTATTGGCAGAAATACCAGATGCCCAACAGGCAGATTGTTCGATCAGTAGCTACTGATAATAAAGGGCGGATTTACACGGGTAGTTTTGGCGAATTTGGCTTTTGGGCAATTAAGAACAACAAACTAACCTACAACTCACTTATTAACCTTTTACCAAAAGGTATCAAGATCAATGATGAAGTTTGGAAAATCTATGTAGACCGCGACCGGGTAATCTTTCAATCCTTTTCCAAGATTTTTATCTACAAAAACAATAAAATCGAGGTCGTAAAATCACCATCTTCTTTTCTGTTCCTGCATAAAGTAAATAACAGATACCTGATTGAAGTGCTGGAGAGAGGTTTGTTCGAACTGATTGGGAACAAATTGGTTTATATCCCAAATAGTGAAAAACTGGGCAAAGAAGGCATCCTCTCTATCCTTCCCTATAAAACCAACGGCTTTATTATCGGTACCAGCAAAAACGGATTATTTACTTATGATGGAAAAGATTTTACACCTTTAAACACACCCGCCAATAGCTATCTTAAAACCTATCAACTCAATAATGGAGTGAGTTTATTGGGCAAGTATTTTGCTTATGGTACTATCCTCAATGGTTTAATCATTATTGATGAAAACGGACGGGTTGTTCAACGCATCAACAAATCAAGCGGCTTACAAAACAACACGGTTTTGAGTTTATATGCGGATAATGAACAAAACCTTTGGACGGGGCTTGATAATGGGATCGACCGCATTGAGCTTAATTCGCCTTTATATTTCTATTTTGATAAAACAGGCCAGTTTGGTACCGTTTATTCTAGCATCATCTTTAACAATAAAATTTATCTGGGCACCAATCAAGGTTTATTTTATAGCGAATGGTCACCAGATAACCTTTTACCCTTTAATTTCCGGTTAATCCCAAATTCGCAAGGGCAAGTATGGGAACTGGCGATTATTGATAATGAATTAATCTGCGGGCATAATAGCGGTACATTTAAGGTAAAAGGAGATCAAATCGAATGGTTATCACGATCTGCTGGTGGCTGGACAATTAAAAAACTAAACTCTAACCCGAATTACCTCATTCAAGGTACATACACCGGGCTTTCACTTTTTACGGAATCACCCGGTTTAGGGTTAAAGTTTGCGACGAAAATTACAGGCTTCGATGCACCATCAAGATATGTTGAGCAAGATAACAAGGGAGATATCTGGGTGGCACATGCTTATAAGGGTTTGTTTAAACTAAATCTGAGTCCAAATTATGCCAGCGTAACCAGCACCAAATACTTCGATGAAAAGAATGGCCTACCTGGCAATTACAACATTAATATTTTCAATTTAGAAAACAAGATTGTTTTCTCTTCTGATGCAGGTTTTTATACTTACGATGAACTCAGTGATAAGTTTACCAAGTATGCGGCGCTTAATAAAGAACTTGGTTCATTTCAATCCTCCAACAAAATCATCAATGCAGGTGGGAAAAAGTATTGGTTCATTAACCATGGAAAAACGGCCCTAGTAAATTTTAGCGAACCCGGAAAAGTAGAAATAGATTCGAACCAATTCAGCATTTTAGACGGCAGGATGGTTCAATATTACGAGAACATCAGCCGCATCAGCAGTTCCATTTACCTGATCAGTGTTGACGATGGTTTTGTGATCTATAACCCAACGGCACAGCTCAGTGGCCAGAAACAAAAACTTCCTGCTGTTTTAATTAGGCGGGTAGAAGATATTACGGATAAGTTTTCGCTTATTAGTGAAGCTGGAAATGGTGCTGAAGCAACAGAGATACAGAACAGCCGCAACAATATCCGCATTTCTTATGCCCTTCCTTATTACCGCCAGGCCAAAATTAAGTACCAGTTTTATTTAGAAGGATATTCAAAAACGTGGTCTGACTGGACTTATGCCACACAAAAGGATTTCACCAATTTAAGCGCTGGAAACTATGTTTTTAAAGTGCGGGCAAAAACAGATGATAGTTCTGTAAGCGAGGAAACCATTTATGCATTTACTATTTTACGGCCATGGTATTTAAGTAACTGGGCTATTATTCTTTACGCGATCCTATTTGTAGTGGTATTGATTCTGGGCAAGAAAATTTATGAAAGAAAACTTCGAAGAGACAGTAAAAAAATCAGCGACCGCTTACAAACTGAACAGGAAGCTAAATTAAGGCAGGAAGCAGAGATTAATGAAAAACAAATCATTAAACTGCAAACGGAGAAATTACAGGCTGAACTGGCTTCGAAAAACAGGGAACTGGCCAATTCTGCCATGACTTTGGTATACAAAAATGAATTGCTTCAAAAACTGAGTGATGAAATTACGAAGCTAAAAGACGAAAATGGCAAAAAACTATCGGAGGATCAAACACGCAAAATCCAGAAAGTAATCAATGATGGAATGAATGATGAACGCGACTGGCATTTGTTTGAGAACAGCTTTAATGAGGCACACGAGAGTTTCTTCAAAAAGTTAAAAGCACAGCATCCTGATCTTGTTCCCAACGATCTAAAACTCTGCGCTTATCTCAGAATGAACATGAGCAGTAAAGAAATGTCGTCGTTACTGAACATCAGCTTAAGGGGTGTAGAAATCCGCAGATACCGCCTGCGCAAAAAACTGGAAGTGCCACATGATAAAAACTTAACTGAGTTTTTAATGGAGCTTTAATTCCAGCTAGCCTCAAATTCAAACACCCCGAATCACCTAAAACGATGTTAGTAAAGTTTGCTCAAAAAACTGTTTTTGATGCTTTTTCATGGTACCTTTCAAAATTGGCACTACATCATTACCTCTCATAACTGCTTTTTAAGCCCCACAAAATACTTAGTGTAGTTTATACACTTGTGTATATGTTAATAATATGTTAAAATCCCAAATATTGCGTTTTTAGGCTAAAATCGCATTTGGTTTAAATGCTTGAGATACTCCAGAAGGCAAGTTGATGTAATAATGTTGAGGTAAAAACACTTGCACATCAACAAAAACAACCCCACATTTAACTAACAATTAAACTAAATTTATAATAAAGCATGAAAAGAATCTTTACAAGACTTTCTGTTCTCGCTGCATTTTGTTTGCTAACAATTAACGTAGCATTAGCGCAAAACATTACCGTAAAAGGTAAGGTAATTGATGGAGGAGATAAAACTCCTTTACCAGGCGTATCTATTTTAATTAAAGGCACACAAACTGGCACACAAACAGATGTGAACGGCAACTACTCCCTTAGCGCGCCGGCCAATGCCACACTAGTATTTAACTTTGTAGGCTATACAGCACTTGAGCAGGCTGTAAACAATCAAACTACTATTAATGTATCATTAGCTTCATCAACACAACAATTAGAGCAGGTTGTGGTGGTTGGTTACGGTACGCAAAGAAAAATTGATGTTACAGGATCGGTTGGAACCGTAAAGGGCGAAGACATCTCTAAGCAAGCATCTGTTAATCCAGTAAGTGCACTGCAAGGAAAAGTTGCTGGTGTATCTATAACCAATAATGGTACACCTGGTTCGTCACCTCAAATCACGATCCGTGGCACAAGCACTATTTATGGAAAAACCGGACCATTATACGTTGTGGATGGTGTATGGTACGATGACATTAATTTCCTGAACCCAGCAGACATTGCCAATATCAGTATCTTAAAAGATGCATCATCGCAATCAATTTATGGTATCCGCGCGGCTAACGGTGTTGTTTTAGTAACTACTGTTAAAGGTAAAAAAGGAAATGCGGTAATCAACTACAATGGTTCTGTTGGTGTTCAAAAAGTAACCAATCAAGTAGAAATGGCAAATGCAAGTGAATATGCAACTGCGGTAAATGAAGCATACAGTCTTCAAACCCCACCTGCTACACCTTTATTTGCAAACACCAATTTAGGTACCGGAACCGATTGGTATGATCAGGTGCTTAGAACTGCCATGGTCAATAATCACCAGTTATCTATAAGTGGAGGCTCAGAAAAATCAACTTATAATTTCTCTTTAGGTTACCTTGATCAGGATGGAATTGTAAAAAACAATAACTACAAACGTTATACAGTAAGGTTGGCTAACGATTTCCAGATTTTTGAACCTCTAAAAATTGGTTACAACGTTGCAGGAACGTACAGTAAATCAAAAGATGCTCCATCAACAATCTTCAGGGCCATGTATGCTGCGTCACCAGTTGTACCTGTTTTTAACCCAGATGGCAGCTATGGTGATCCTAATGCTTTTAACCTCGGAAATGGAAGCAATATGAACCCTCAGGCGACATTAGATTTCTTTAATCAAAATACAACCAAATATAAAATTAATGGTAACGTATATGCCGAATTAAAATTCCTTAAGAATTTCACCTTCAAAACGAGTATTGGAGGAGATTTCGGACAGGAAGAAGTTAGGGGCTACGTACCACAATATAAGGCTACCAATACTCAGCTAAGTACAATAAGTAAACTTGATATAGATCGTATTGAGAATAGAAACTGGCTTGTTGAAAATACCTTAACTTTTGATAAAAAATGGAACGATCATAGTTTAACATTTTTGGCAGGTCAAACGGCTCAGCGAAACAAAATGTATACGATAAACGCTGATGCACAAAATGTACCTTATACTTCAGAAGGAGATTTGTACCTGGCTTTAGGTGATGCTGCAAGCAGAAGTATTATTGATAAAGGGGAGTTAAGCACATTTACCTCTTATTTTGCCAGAGTAAATTATGGTTACAAAAATAAGTACCTATTAAATGCTTCCATCAGAAGAGACGGTGCTTCACAGTTCTTCGGATCTGACAATGTTTGGGGCAATTTTCCTTCAATCGGAGCAGGCTGGGTAATTAGTAACGAAGAATTTATGAAAAACCAAAATATCTTCAGTAACTTAAAATTAAGAGGAAGCTGGGGTAAAGTAGGTAATGCCGGGGTTCCATTTAATCCGTCAACCCAAACTGTAGATCAGTCTGCGGCATTAATCGCAATTTTTGGAGGTATTCCTTACACAGGTGCGAGCATTAGAAGCATTGTTCCACCAACTTTATTTTGGGAAAGAAGTGCAGGAACCGACATCGGTTTAGAGATGGGCTTCTTAAAAAACAGGTTAAGTGTTGAACTCGATTATTATAACAGAAAAACAGAACAAGCAATATTTGATATCCCGGTTTTAGGAAGCCTAGGAACAGCAAACAGCTCGCTTATTGCAAATCAGGCAGATATCCAGAACCGTGGTTTCGAGTTTTTAGCTACCTGGGCTGATAAAACATCTGGTGGTTTAACCTATTCGGTAAGTGGAAACCTGGGAATTAACATCAACAAAGTATTGAATGTTACCTCAGGTGCCAATCCTATTTACAAAGGTGGTGCAGGCTTAACCAGCGGTTATCTTTCAACAAGAACTGTTAATAACAGACCTATTGGAGAATTTTATGGTTATCAGGTTGCTGGCATATTCCAAACAGATGCAGAAGCTGCTGCATGGCCTGGATTTAAAAAGGGCGATTTTAAATATGCAGACATCAATGGAGATGGGACTATTGATTTAAGAGACAGGGTTGTTCTTGGTAATCCAAATCCTAAATTCACCTATGGTTTAAATACCAACTTCGCTTACAAAAACTTCGATTTAACTTTAGATATTCAGGGCGTAGCTGATGTAGATGTGTTTAATGCAAACCTGAGCAGTAGATTTGGTAACGAAAACTATACTAAGGATTTTTTCGATCACCGTTGGACTGGTCCGGGTACTTCTAACACCTACCCTTCAGCAGATTTAGCTGGCGGGCTTAACAATGCGCCAAACTCCTTTTATGTAGAAAAAGGTGATTATGTCAGATTAAGAAATATCCAGCTTGGTTATAGCTTGCCTACAGCAATTGTTAATAAATGGAAAATGCAACGATTAAGGGTATTCTTAAACGCACAAAATGCAGTTAACATTTTTGGATACAAAGGATTTAGTCCAGAGGTAGGTGGAACGCCAACCAATGCCGGTATTGATACCAATGTATATCCTTTGTTTGCTACCTATAACTTTGGAGTTAACGTAACTTTCTAATTGATTTAAAATGAAAAAATATATAAATACACAATCATTTTTTGCTGCAGCTGCATTTAGTGCAGTACTTTTTACTGCATCCTGCAAAAAAGATTTTCTAAATGTTCCGCCTCAGGCTCAGCAACCATCAGTAACCTTTTGGAAAACTCCTGAAGATGCGTTAAAAGGTGTAAATGCTATTTATGCCAACTTACGAAGCTGGAATAATGTTGCTTTTAATACAATTGTTATCGAAAGTACTGGTTCTGATGAAGCGGATAAGGGAAGTACCCCTACTGATGCTACCTTCTTTAATCTTTATGATCAATTTACGGTAACTGCTACGCATGGGTCATTACAAGATTTTTGGACGGGCCAGTACCAGAATATCAATCTTAGTAATCAAGTTCTTGATAATATCCCGAATATTTCCATGGATGAGACCCTGAGAAACAGGTATCTGGCAGAAGCTAAATTTATTAGGGCATATTCCTATTTCAGATTGGTTCGTGCCTATGGCAACGTGGTATTAAGATTACACGTACCTAAAGATAACAGCGAATATAATCTTCCACAATCAGATAAAGCTACTGTTTATGCCCAAATAGAAAAAGATCTAAATGAGGCTGCAGCAGTTTTACCTCAATCTTATGGTGCTGCAGATTTAGGCAGGGCAACTAAGGGTGCAGCGATTGGATTACATGCTAAAGTTGCCATGTACCAAAACAAATGGGCTGATGTACTTTCACTAACCAATCAGGTAATGACCATGGGTTATGACTTATTTCCTGATTTCGAAAAAGGCTTTAGAACACAGAATGAAAATAACATCGAATCTTTGTTTGAGGTACAAGCAGAATTGGTTCCAGGAAATGGCGACGCATCCAATTCACAGTACAGCCAGGTTCAAGGTGTAGCTGGAATAATGGGTTGGGGCTTTAATACACCTTCAGAAGCATTGGCAAATGCTTTTGAAACAGGAGATCCACGAAGAGACGCAACCATTTTGTTTAAAGGTGAAACCACGCCACAAGGCGATTTGATTCCTACAACTGTACCCAACGAAAGGTACAACCAAAAATCGTACGTGCCTTTTGCATTGCGTGTATCTGGATTTAATGAAGGTGCCCAACAGAATTTCAGAGTATTAAGATTTGCGGATATTCTGTTAATGAATGCAGAAGCCGCAAATGAGCAAGGAAACGCGTCACAAGCATTAACTTCATTAAACAGGGTTCGTAAACGTGCCAGAGGTGCAAATAACAACATTCTTCCAGATGTTACAACCACCGATAAAACCGCTTTACGCACCGCAATATGGAAAGAAAGACAGGTGGAACTTGCAATGGAAAACGATCGCTATTTCGACGTTATCCGTCAGGGAAGAGGTTTAGCTATTTTTGGTGTTAAGGGCTGGAAAGCTAACAAAAATGAAGTTTGGCCTATTCCTCAGAACGAGATCGAATTAAGTGGGGGATTATTGAAACAAAACCCTGGTTACTAATTTATACTTTTTTGATAAAGGTTGCCAGTTAATGCTGGCAACCTTTTCTTTCATCTACTCCTATGTTGAAAATAATCTCAAAGAAAACTGCAAATTTACTGATAGCCTCATTTTGTACACTTCTACTAATAGCTTGTACAAAAAGTAGAAATACAGCGTATAATCCCGATCTCTCGATCAAAAAAAACCTTTCCGATATCGAATTATTAGATCTGGTTCAAAAGCAAACTTTCCAATATTTCTGGGATGGAGCCGAACCAACATCAGGGGCAGGCAGGGAACGTTTTCATGTGGATAATGTGTATCCGGAAAATGATCAAAACACGGTGGCTACAGGGGCAACAGGTTTTGGTTTGATGGCTATTTTAAGTGGTATCGACAGAAATTATGTAACCAAAAAAGAAGGTTTAGAAAGATTAAATAAAATATTGGATTTTCTATCCAGAGCAGATCGTTTCCATGGCGCATGGCCGCACTGGATCAATGGCGAAACCGCCAAAGTACGTCCTTTCGGACAAAAAGATAATGGTGGAGACCTTGTAGAGACTTCATTTGTTGCACAGGCCTTAATCTGTATCAACGAATATTATAAAAACGGAACTGAAGAAGAAAAAGCGCTGGCAAAAAAAGCAGATGAGCTTTGGAAGGGAATTGATTTCAACTGGTTCCGTAACGGACAAAATGTATTGTATTGGCATTGGTCGCCCGAGTACCAATGGGAAATGAACTTCCCGGTAAAAGGTTATAACGAATGTTTAATTATGTATGTTATGGCGGCCTCATCCCCTACCCACAGTGTACCTGCTCAAGTTTATCATGAAGGCTGGGCAAGAAGTGGAGCAATTAAGGCGAATTTCGATTTATATGGATATCATATTCCATTAGACTATCAAGGCGCAAAAAATTCTGTAGGTCCTCTATTTTGGGCACATTATTCATATTTAGGTTTAAACCCCAAAGGGCTAAAAGACCGCTATGCAGATTATTGGGAAAATAATGTTAACCAAACATTGGCCATACACGATTACTGTGTAGCCAATCCAAAAAAATTTAAAGGTTATGGCGAAAATAGCTGGGGTTTAACTGCAAGCTACTCTGTAAAAGGTTATGCCGCCCATAGCCTTCAGGAAGATTTTGGCGTAATCTCCCCTACTGCCGCCATATCTTCTATCCCTTACACGCCAAAAGAATCAATGAAAGTAATCAGACACCTTTATGAAAACCTTGGAGATAAAGTTTGGGGCAAATATGGTTTTTATGATGCCTTTTCTGAAACCGACAATTGGTATCCCAAAAGATATTTAGGCATAGACCAGGGCCCTATGGTGGTGATGATTGAGAATTACCGTTCTGGTTTGCTCTGGAAGTTATTTATGGGCAACAAAGATGTACAAGCTGGATTAACAAAATTAGATTTCCAGTTTAAGCCATAAGATTAAGTTGTATTTAAGTGTTTAGCCATTATAAACTTCAAATTAGATCTACAGAACCATGAAAAGAATCATTTTAATATTAACAGCAATGATCGGATGTATAATCCTAAATTCAAGTTTTACTGCCATATCCCATGCTAAATATAAAGCCGCAATAACAAAATTCACTAATATAAATGTTACGGCCACCAACTCAACTAGCGATGGCGTGTATGTAAGGTTAGAAAACAATACCAGTGGAGGTGTTTATTCTTTCTTTGTTCCACCAAATTCTCCAACCGGAACAGTTATCGGACAAGTACCCGAAAGTGGAGATGTTTACACTGTAAAATTAACCTCAACAGGCGGCGCACATGATATGTGGGTTTACTGGGAACATCAATCACACGTTACCGGACTCAGCGTTAGCGGAATGTCGATAGGATGCTCTAGTTGCGCCAGAATAAACATCTTTAATTAATTCATAAAGAATAATGGCTAAACATTTATTCAAAATATTTTTAATTTCATTATTGTTCTGCAGTACTTATCCGGTATCTGCTCAACAAAAAACCTATTGTAACCCGATCAATATCGATTATGGTTACACACCGTTCGAATCATTTACCGAATGGGGGAAACATCGCGCCACGGCCGATCCGGTAATTGTAAATTATAAAGGAGACTTTTATCTTTTCAGCACCAACCAATGGGGCTATTGGCATAGTGCCGATATGTTAAACTGGAAATTTCACGAAAGAAAGTTTCTTCGCCCATGGAATAAAACCAAAGATGAGCTTTGCGCGCCAGGTGTTGGCATTGTTGGCGATACCATGGTAGTTTTTGGCAGTACCTATACCAAAAACTTCACTTTGTGGGGCAGTACCGACCCTAAAGGGAACAAATGGTTTCCATTGGTCGATTCTTTGGAAATTGGTGGTTGGGATCCTTCATTTTTTACCGACGACGATGGCAAATTTTACATGTACAACGGAAGCAGCAACAACTACCCAATGTATGGTGTAGAGTTAGACCGCAAAACTTTTCAACCTAAAGGAACCCGTACGCCAATGTACCTGCTTCAAAGCTGGAGATATGGTTGGCAACGTTTTGGCGAATATATGGATGATACTTTTCTCGATCCTTTTGCCGAAGGTGCCTGGATGACGAAACATAACGGCAAATATTATTTTCAGTACGGCGCCCCCGGAACCGAATTCAGTGGCTATTCTGATGGTGTGGTGGTGGGAAACAAACCTTTATTTTATGATAGCCCATCCACGCCACAATCTGATCCTTTGAGTTATAAAGGCGGGGGATTTTCGCGAGGTGCAGGCCATGGCGCAACATTTCAGGACAATAGTAAAAATTATTGGCACATTTCTACCAGCATCATCTGTGTAAAAAATACCTGGGAACGTAGAATGGGCATTTGGCCAACCGGTTTTGATAAAGACGATGTGATGTGGACCAACACCGCGTTTGGCGATTACCCGCTTTATTTACCTTCTGAAAGAAAAGAAAGTGCTCCTGCTGGCCCGGGTTGGATGCTCATTAACTATAAAAAGCCAGTAACGGTGTCTTCTACCTTAGGAAGTTTTAATGCCAATAATGCTGTCGACGAAAGCATCAAAACCTATTGGAGCGCAAAAACAGCCAACAATGGCGAATGGATTCAGACCGATCTGGGTAGCCTGGCAACTGTTAATGCCATACAGATCAATTATGCTGATCAGGATGCTGAATTTATCGGCAAACAAACGGGCATTTTTCACCAATATAAAATCCTGTCCTCAACCAACGGCAAAAAATGGACAACACTTGTCGATAAAAGCCAGAACAAAACCGATGTTCCGCATGATTACATCGAACTTCAAAAACCAGTGAAAACAAGGTTTATCAAAATGGTCAACATCCATATGCCTACCGGAAAATTTGCCATTAGCGGTCTGCGTGTTTTCGGGAATGGCAATGGAGAAAAACCTACAAAAGTTAAAAACCTCATTGTATTGAGGACAGAAAAAGATAAACGCAGTGCCTACATCAAATGGGAACCTGTAGATAATGCTTTTGCCTATAACCTTTATTATGGCACGGCACCAGATAAGTTATATAACTGTATCATGATCCACGATTTTAATGAATATTGGTTCAAGGCAATGGACAGCCAAAAAGCTTATTATTTTGCTATTGAAGCGATAAATGAGAATGGTGTATCTATAAAAACAGAGGTAAAGAAAGTTGAGTAATAAAACACAGCTCACGCTCTATTATAACAAGCGTGAAAATAACCGATCGTTTTTAACGATAACAAATAAAATTGATTAATAAAGAGTAAACACACATAATAATGAAGAGAGCGAATATCCTGGTTGTTTTTTTAACCCTGTTTGTGCTGAACGGATCAGCACAGACCAAAAGACCTGTTTCGGCAGCAGATGCAAAGATGAATACTTTCATCAATAACCTGATGGCGAAGATGACTGTTGATGAAAAAATCGGTCAGCTGAACCTGCCAAGTTCTGGCGACATCACTACCGGACAGGCCAATAGCAGCGACATATCCAAAAAGATTAAAGACGGGCAAGTTGGTGGTTTATTTAATATCAAAGGCGTTGATAAAATCAAGGCGGTTCAGAAGATCGCTGTTGAAAATAGCCGGATGAAAATTCCTTTACTTTTTGGGATGGATGTGATTCATGGCTATAATACTGTGTTTCCAATTCCTTTAGGCGTAAGCTGTATATGGGATATGGCAACTGTACAAAAATCGGCAAGAATTGCCGCAATAGAGGCCAGTGCTAGTGGCATCAACTGGACCTTTTCTCCTATGGTTGATATTTCAAGAGACCCACGTTGGGGCCGCATTTCTGAAGGAAGTGGCGAAGATGCTTACCTAGGTTCGCAGATTGCAGCAGCGATGGTAAAAGGTTATCAGGGTAAACTCCAGGCCAACAACGAAATTTTAGCCTGTGTAAAACACTATGCACTTTATGGTGCTGCCGAAGCTGGTAGAGATTACAACACCACTGATATGAGCAAGGTGCGCATGTACAACGAATATTTTCCACCATACAAAGCAGCTGTTGATGCCGGTGCTGCCAGTATTATGGCTTCTTTTAACGAGGTTGATGGCATTCCGGCTACAGGAAGTAAATGGTTAATGACCGATGTTTTGCGTAACCAATGGGGTTTTAAAGGTTTTGTGGTGACTGATTATACCGGTATCCCTGAAATGATTGCACACGGAATGGGCGATTTACAAACCGTTTCTGCCCTGGCTTTAAATGCTGGTATCGATATGGATATGGTTGGTGAAGGCTTTTTAGGTACGCTAAAAAAATCATTGGCAGAGAAAAAAGTTGGCCTGGCACAAATAGATAGGGCTTGTCGTCTTGTACTTCAGGCTAAATACAAACTGGGTTTATTTACTGATCCTTATAAATTCTGCAATACTGAAAGAGCAGAAAAAGAAGTTTTTAGTCCGGCTAACCGCCAGGTGGCACGAGAAGTTGCGGGAGAAAGCTTTGTTTTATTAAAAAACAACAATAATTTACTGCCACTAAAAAAATCGGGCACGATTGGTTTAATCGGTCCACTGGCTGATAATACAGCCAATATGTACGGTACATGGAGTGTTGCTGCCCTTTTCGACAAATCGGTAACCGTACTTCAAGGTTTAAAAAATGCTTTGGGTAATGATGCAAAAATATTAACCGCTCGTGGTGCCAATTTCCTTGCCGATTCTACAATGGAACACCGTTATGTAAACATCCACAACCCTACTTATAAACGCGATCCGCGAACTGAAGCTGAAATGATTAAAGAAGCCTTAGAGGTGGCTAAAAAATCGGACGTAATTGTAGCCACTATTGGCGAAGGTTCTGAATTTACAGGCGAAAGCAGTAGTGTAACCGACATTCAGATTCCAGAAACACAAAAAAACCTGTTAAAGGCATTGGCTAAAACAGGCAAGCCAGTGGTTTTGGTATTGTTTACAGGCCGTCCGCTGGCATTAAACTGGGAACAGGAAAATATCCCTGCCATCTTAAACGTTTGGTTCCCAGGCAGCGAAGCAGGCAGTGCCATTGCCGATGTACTTTTTGGTGATGTTAATCCCTCAGGTAAATTGAGTACAACCTTCCCTCAAAACGTAGGTCAGGTGCCGTTGTATTATGCACATAAAAATACCGGTCGGCCATTGGCAAATGGTAAATGGTTCGAAAAATTCCGTTCTAATTATTTAGATGTAAGCAACGATCCTTTATATCCATTCGGTTTCGGTTTGAGTTATACCACATTTAACTACAGTGATATTAAGCTAAGTTCAAATAGTTTGACTAAAGGAAAATCCATCACCGCATCGGTAACGTTAAGCAATACAGGTAAATATGAGGGCAAAGAGGTGGTTCAGTTATACATCCAGGATCTTGTGGGTAGCATTACCCGTCCGGTTAAAGAATTAAAAGGTTTCCAAAAAGTGAGTTTAAAAGCAGGAGAGAGTAAAACGATCACTTTTAATATTTCAGAGAACGACCTTAAGTTTTACAATTCTGATTTAAAATTGGTAGCAGAACCTGGCGATTTTAAAGTATTTATCGGTACCAATTCGCGCGATGTAAAAGAAGCTTCTTTTACGCTGAAATAAAGACAATTAGGTTTGGTTATAAACCCTGTGCTATTGTAAAGTAGCCAGGGTTTTCTATTTTTGTTGAATGAAACCGTTATGATCTATCAAAACTCACATAGAAATAACAATCATAACGGCTTCAGCACCATTAAAACAAACAAACAGATGAAAAAGATTATTCTAACTATCTGCATTCTTTTTTCTGTACTCTTTTTAAACGCTCAGGACTTAAAAAAATACGACAAGGGAAGCTTTATCAAAGGGAAGGATTCTATTTATTATAGGATTCTGTTTCCCGAGAATTTTAATCCCGACCAAAAATATCCCTTGATCATCTTTCTACACGGTGTTGGCGAAAGAGGGCTTGACAATGGCAATCAATTGTTGCATGGTGGAAAATTGTTTTTAAAGAACGATGTACGCAAAAATTTTCCTGCCATTGTAGTTTTTCCTCAATGTCCACCTACCGATTTTTGGGCAAATGCCAATTTCGATAAAGATGCCAATGGCAAAAGAAAAATAAGTTTTGTTGAAGGGGGCAAGCCCACCAAAATTATGCATGCTTTACAAGGAATGCTTAAAGATTTCCTTAAAAAACCTTATGTAAATAAAGAGCAGGTTTATGTGGGTGGTTTATCTATGGGCGGAATGGGTACCTACGAACTGTTAAGGAGAGAACACCGTAAAATTGCAGCGGCCATTGCCATCTGTGGTGGCGATAACACCAACAATATTAAAAAATACCAGAAAATCCCCCTTTGGATTTTTCATGGGGCAAAAGATGATGTGGTTGATCCTGTATTTTCGATCGCCATTGCCGAACGTTTAAAAACCGTAGGAGATGAAGTAAAATTTACCCTCTACCCTAATGCATACCATAATAGCTGGGACAATGCGTTTGCAGAACCAGAGTTGTTAAGCTGGTTGTTTTCGCATAAGAAATAGTGTATCACCTCGCAGGTTTAGTTCGTAGTGTAGTATTGTTTTTAATGGTCTCATTGAGGGCTGCGCCGTTTAAAAACCTGCGAGGTCTAAACGATCAGAACCAAAAGAATTAGAAAAGCAGGGTCCGGCTTGTATCGGTTCCAAAAGCCCTGCCATCCGCTTTACTCACCCCGATTGAAAAAATCGGAGCTCGTGCCCGCTCCTGTCAGGTTTAATTTACCTGGGTTAACCTATTAACCTAGACCCGACAAAATGGAAAGCCCGGATCCAGATTCTTCATCTGGAGAGGACTTGAAATGATGGCGGGACTGCTGTACCCGAAATGCACAGGTTTTGCTCTTCAAAAAAAAAAGCCTGAAGAAAAAATCTTCAGGCTCTTGTAAAATATTCTAATTGATATTACTCCGCCATATTATGGTAAACCGCCTGCACATCATCATCTTCCTCTAATTTATCGATCAATTTCAATACATCGGCAGCCTGCTCTTCTGTAACCTCATGATGAGATAAAGCAATACGCTCTAATTTTGAGCTTTTTAACTCAATGCCTTTTTCTTCCAATGCTTTTTGTAAAGAACCAAAGTTTTCGAAAGCACCCTGGGCCACAACAATATCGTTTCCTTCTTCATCGGCCTCTACGTATAATTCTTCTAAACCGGCATCGATTAATTCGAATTCCAATTCTTCAAGGTCCAAACCTTCGGTAGCTGCAAAACGGAAAATAGATTTGCGGTTAAAAACGAAATCTAAAGATCCGGTTTTACCCAAAGATCCATCAGTTTTGTTAAAATAACTGCGTACGTTTGCTACGGTACGGTTGGTATTATCTGTAGCTGTTTCAATTAAAACCGCAACTCCGTGAGGTGCATAACCTTCATACACAATTTCTTCGTAATTGGCCATCGATTTATCCGATGCACGTTTGATAGCCGCTTCTACTCTATCTTTTGGCATATTTACGGCCTTTGCATTTTGCATTGCCGTACGTAAACGCGAATTGGTTTCCGGATGAGGTCCAGATTCCTTTACCGCCATTACAATATCTTTACCAATACGCGTAAACTGAACCGCCATTTTGGCCCAACGCTTAAATTTTCTCTCTTTTCTAAATTCGAATGCTCTTCCCATTTTGTAGTGTTGAGGTATAGGATTTGAGATATGAGACCTTAGGCCTTCAACATTTCAACCCTCTACCTTTATATTATTTTTTTAAATTATTTAACATGTCAATTGTCAGTTTCGATAAATCGAACTCTGGTTTCCAGCCCCAATCTTTCACGGCATAACTATCGTCGATAGAACGTGGCCAGCTGTTTGCAATCTGCTGACGTGGATCATTGGCGCCGTAAGTTAATGTAAAATCTGGAATATGTTTTCTGATTTCTGCTGCCAAAACCTCAGGTGTAAAACTTACGCCACCAAAATTATAACTGCTGCGTACCGAAATCTGATCTGCAGGCGCATCCATCAGCTCGATGGTTCCACGGATCGCATCATCCATATACATCATCGGCAATTCTGTTTCTGCATTTAAGAAACTCTGATAACTGCCTTTTTTCAACGCATCGTGGAAAATGTGGATGGCATAATCTGTTGTTCCACCACCAGGGGCCGCTTTCCAGCTGATTAATCCAGGATAGCGGATACTGCGCACATCCAATCCGTATTTTTGATTGTAATATTCACACCAACGCTCTCCTGCCAGTTTACTGATCCCATAAACCGTATTCGGGTCCATTACACAATATTGTGAAGTATGATCTTTTGGCGAGTTAGGCCCAAATACAGCAATAGAACTTGGCCAATATACTTTTGCCGTTTTATATTCTAAAGCCAAATCTAAAACATTTAGCAAACCGTTCATATTTAAATCCCAGGCCAGTTTCGGGTTTTGCTCTCCAGTAGCCGATAATAAAGCGGCCAAAAGATATACCTGCGTGGGTTTATATTTATGAAAAATACCCTTAATCATTTCTTTGTCGAGCACATTCACAAATTCAAAAGGCGCAGAGTTCTTGATGTCGTAATCCGGTCTGCGGATATCGCAAGCTACTACATGGTCATCTCCATATATTTTGCGTAACATGGTTACCAGCTCGGTACCAATCTGCCCGTTAGAGCCCAAAACAACAATTTTTTCTTGCATATTTTTTATGAGGTTGAGCAAAGGTAAAAAAATGAGATAAAACGCGATAAAATATTTATACTTAAGAAGTGGTTAACTGGTTAATTGTTTAAACTGGTTAACTGTGAATTGCTAACTGTTAACTGAATTGGGCTAACTGGTTAATTGTATAAATTGGCTAACTGAGAATTGCTAACTGTTAACTGAACTGGGTTAATTGTTTAAACTGGTTATCTGTGAATTGCTAACTGTTAACTGTAAATCGCAAACTGTTAACTGCCTTCAAACATTTCAACATTAATTTTATACATTTACTATCATTGTTATACCGAACAGCCAAATAAATGATTCCTTTTGAGCCTGAAAAATCTTCTGATTTACTTAACCGCCTAAAACAGGGCGATAAGCAGGTTTACGAAAAAATATATTTTACCTACAGTAAAGAGCTGTTATTGGCGGCCTACAAAAAAACAGGCGACAAGATCATTGCCGAAGAGCTGGTACAGAATATCTTTATCTCCCTCTGGGAAAAACGGCAGGAAGCACAGATCAATAATTTACAAGCCTATTTATTCGGTGCCTTAAAATTAAGCGTGATCAATCATATCAGAAGTATGGTGATGGAAAATAAATACATGGCGTACCAAACACTCACCTATTCAGAAAACCATCAGGACACCGCAAACCTCGTCGATCTTCACGATTTATCATCCATCATCGAAGAAGGCATTAACTCACTACCAGAAAAAACACAGGAAGTTTTTAGGTTAAGCCGCTACCAACACCAATCTACAAAAGATATTTCTACCGGTTTAAACATCTCCGAAAAGGCTGTAGAATACCACATCACCCGCTCAATTAAAAGGATTAAAGAATATATTAAAAATTTTTATATCTTTTTATAACTGATTATCAAGGAGTTACAGATTATTCCGCTTTTTTCTTCTCCTACCTTTAGGGTTTCACCTCAACTGTGTTACTTGTATAGTATAAAGCCAAATATTCTTTTTTATGAACCAGAAATCATTTTACGATTTACTCAGCCGTTACGAAAACGGAAATTGTACTGAAGCCGAAAAGCTTTGGGTAGATAAATGGTATCATAATCTAAACAATAGGAATTTCAAAGATTTGTCTTCAACTGCGCTTGAAGAAATGCAGACAAATATTTGGCTAAACATCAATAATATTGAGCGTAAACCAACGCAAACTTCAAAAGTTAAAAAACTTTGGCCAAAGTTTGCCATCGCAGCATCCATTATGGTTGCATTTTTTTTAGCTGGCTTTTATTTAATGCGATATAACCATGCTGAACAATCTTTTATTGATGAAAATGGAAATTTAGCCTTAGTGAGCAAAACCAATGATACTGATCGCCCTATTGTTATCGCGCTTAGCGATGAAAGTACGGTAACACTTAAACCGCAGGCCAATATAATTTATCCAAAAGTGTTTGCCGCCAATAAAAGAATGGTTTATTTAAAGGGGAGTGCATTTTTCTCAGTGAGCAAAAATCCTAAAAGACCGTTTTATGTATATAATCAAAAACTCGTTGTTCGTGTTTTAGGAACCAGCTTCTGGGTAAAATCATCAACCGATCAAATGCCGGCACAGGTTGCGGTAAGAACAGGAAAAGTTCAGGTTCAGGAAAATGAGAATAGTTCACTATTTACCCCCTCTAAAGAAAAATTGGCCAAACCGATTTTACTTACACCGAACCAGAAGGGCATTTTTGCAGATCATAATTTAAAGAAAACCTTAGTAAGTAAACCTATTCCTTTAGCTGAGGCCTACCATGTACCAACAAGCTTAAGTTATTATTTCAAAGAGGAAAGCGTTAAAGAAATTTTCAAAACCTTATCTGAGGCTTATGGGATAGAGATAAAATCTGATAATGAGCAGATTTCGAACTACACCTTTACCGGAGACCTGAGTAAAAAAGGGTTATATGAGCAGCTCGACCTAATCTGCGGTAGCATATCAAGCAAATATTACATCCAGGGAACCAGTATTGTGGTTTCCAATAAAAACTAACCAAATATAAAAAACGATGAAGAAGAACCACAACACCAACAGTCCGTAACCGCGGCTCCATTTTCCATAATATTTTTCTAAAAAACAAAGCCGACAATGTGGGGCATTGCCGGCGAGTTAAATACAAAGAATTGTATTCATGGTATTCCTATGTCCAATAAATCCAATCATTTAATGAACAATAACCAAATTTATGAAAAAAAATCAACTTATTTCGCTGGCGATATATGCAATGAGAGTTTCGATTTACCAAATACTTGCAATAATAATTTTTACCTGCGGTGCATTCGCTAAAAATGTCGACGCCCAGGATTTTCTGAATAAACCAATTTCGATCAAAGCCGATCAAACAGATATTAAAACCATTATCGAAAAAACAGAACACCTAGCCAATGTTAAGTTTGTTTACAGTCCACAATTAATAAACTCCGACCGCAAAGTTTCCATTAATGTGGTGAACCAAAAGCTTAAATACTTTCTTGAGAATTCGCTAAAACGTTATGACGTGGGATATAGGATAGTTAAAGATCAGATTCTGCTCTATTCTATTCCCGCCAATAACAACTTAGAGCTGTTAAAAGCTTTCGAAGGCATTGTTACCGGAAAAGTAACCGACAGCAAAGGAAATGTCATTCCTGGGGTTTCAGTTACCGTTAAAGGTAAATCAATCGGAACCACCACCGATGAGAATGGTGCTTTCGCCTTAAAAGGCCTTACCGTCGACAGTCGCGTACTCGTGGTGAGGTATGTAGGTTTCATTTCAAAAGAAGTAAACTTATCAGCAGGCAATGCCGATGAAAATTTAACCATTAGCCTATCAGAAGATAACCTTCAATTAGAAAGTGTGATGGTAACCGGTGGTAACCCGAAGAAAAAATTAGAAAGTAGTGTAGCACTTACTTCGGTAAGCAATAAAGACATTACCAACAGGGCGCCATTAAACAGCACCGATTTATTAAAAGCCATACCAGGTTTAACCGTAGAGAGTACAGGTGGCGATGGTCCGGGCAATGTTTGGGTAAGGGGCTTTCCACAGCAGGGCGGTTATATTTTTCTGGGTATCCAGGAAGATGGTTTACCACTTTTGCCAACGGGTTTTAACACCAACCCGTCGGTAGATCAATATTATAAAACGGATTTAACCATCCAGAATATTGAGGCTGTTAGAGGTGGTAATGCCTCAATCATCCAGGCCAATACACCAGGTGCTGTAGTAAACAACATCAGTTATGTTGGTGCCGATAAACAATACGGTCAGGTAAAATTTACCACTGGTTTTTCGCAGGGCCTATACCGTTTTGATGCCAACACCGGCGGAAAAATCAACGATCAGATCAAATACAATATCGGTGGTTTTTACCGTACGGATAATGGTGTAGTAGATCAGGGCTTTAAGCCAGCCAATCAAGGTGGGCAGATTAAAGGTAACATGACTTTTAATTTCAAGAACAACAAAGGTTTTATCCGGGTGTATGGAAAATACCTGAATGATAAGGTTCAGTTTTTATTAACCAGTTATTACCCTTACGATGGTACCGGAAAACCGACCACTTACCGCGATTATGATATGGCTTCACAATCTATCGTACCCTTGCAAACCGAGTGGAGTTATAACGATCCTGCAACTGGAAACCACAACTTTAGTTTAACAGACGGTATCCATACCAAATTAGGGTCTGGTGGTTTTCAGTTTAACTATTTAACCGATAGTGGCTGGCAGATTGTGAACAATTTCCGTTACCAAAATACCCATACCAATGCAACGTATACTGTTCCGGCAGGAATTGCAGCAAGAACTGCCGCAACACCTTATTACTATCCAGGCGGTGCTGTAGCGCCCTTCGTTACTGGTGATTATGTAATAACTTCATCGGCCAACGGACAGATCAATAGTGATGTACAGATTGTAGATTATTTAGACCTGAAAAAAACCATTAAAAACCATAGCTTGGGCATCGGTGCAGGCATTCACCAATATAACCGTGATGATTTACGTTATGCTTTCCGGTCATTCTCAGAGTTTAAAGAACATCCAAGCATCATTTTGCAATCGCCAACAGCAGCAGAAAGAACAATTCAAACTAAAAACACCTTTATCGGCGATACCAGAACATTATCGGCCTATGCAACAGATGAGATTAAAATTTCAGAGAAATGGCGTTTAGATATCGGTGCAAGGATCGACAATCAGAATGTAAAAGGCGACAGACCCTATTATGCCCTAAATACAAACGGAACAGTAAACACTACCGCAGCTGCTACCGCAACCATTTTAGGTTATACCCCTTATGATGAAACCCTAACCAATTGGTCAGCATCATTGGGCGCCAATTACAAAATCAACTCCACCTCGAGTATTTTTGCAAGAGCAACAAAAGCCTATAATGCACCAAATGTTGGCGATTACAACGCTGCGGCTTTTAATGCTGCAAACATTAAAAAACGCCCTGTGTATTTAGGTGAGGTCGGTTTTAAATATGCGAAAAACAACTTGGCCATTTTTGCCTCAGGAAGTTATTCGGCCATTAAAAATGTGTCGCTAACGATCAATGTTCCAACAGCAGCAGCAGGTACACAAGCTTTAGTTGCCTTTGGATCAACCCGTACTTTCAGTGCAGAATACGAGGTTTCTTACAAAATTGCCAAACCACTTAGTTTACGTTTAACAGGAACCTTACAGGATTCTAAATACACCGATTACGAAGCTTCTACTAAAGGAAATGCAGCCGTATTGGCCGAATTTGGAGACCGTACCTATAGTTTTACCGGAAAAAGAACAGAACGTGTGCCGGTTTTAAATACTGAGCTTGGTGCGAATTACGATTACAAAAACTTCAATTTATATGTAGCGGCAAACTATGTGGGTAGCCGTTTCACTTCGCCTAGCGATAGCTATAAACTACCTGCTTATGTGGTAATGAAAGCTGGAGCCGGGTATAATTTCACTAAAAAGGTTTCAATAAGATTTTGGGCAGACAACTTGTTAAATGCAAAAGTGTTGACAGAAGGCGATGTTCGTGGAGATCAGTTCAGAGATTTCTCGGCCGTAACCCCTGGCACATTGATGATTGGCAGAACATTACTTCAACGTACTTTCTGGGGATCATTGGCTTATTCATTCTAACAAACAAAACCGGAGTTTACGCTCCGGTTTTTTAATTTTAAAACATCATGACAACAAGAAGATCATTTTTACAAAAAGTAAGCCTCGCTGGTGCAGCGGCTTTTTTAAGTCCATCATTAATTACAACAGTTTTCGCAGAGTCTGCTAAAGTTTCAAAAATCGGAATCGGTCTGTTCACGCTGCGCGAACAGTTAACCGCCGATGTAAAAGCCACTATCGAACAGGTAGCCAAAATCGGTTATAACCAGGTAGAAACTTATTACGGCTATCCGGGCAAATACGAAGTAAAGGGATTCTGGGGATTAGAAGCTAAGGATTTCAATGCGTTATTAAAAACAAATGGTCTTACCTCTCCCAGCGGTCATTATAACCTCACCGAATTTCTAGCTACCGGCGACGATAAGGTATTAAAATCGCATATTGAAACTGCAGCAACTGTGGGCCAAAAATATTTCGTTATCCCTGCGCTGCCTACTGATGTTAGAACCAATGGCACATTGGATGACTATAAACGCATGGCTGCAAAATTTAACCAGGCAGCAGAACTTTGCCAAAAATCAGGTTTAAAATTGGCCTACCACAACCACAATTTCGAATTTAAAGACCAGGGAAATGGTGTTACAGGTTACGAAATTCTCTTATCAGAAACTGATGCAAAATTAGTCGGTTTTGAGCTCGATATCTTCTGGGCAGTAAACGCAGGGTTAAATCCGGTTGAGATGTTCAAGAAAAATCCGGGTCGCTATAAAATGTTCCATGTTAAGGATATGGATAAAACAGACAAAGCAGTGTTTGTAGAAGTGGGCGCTGGAAGGATTGATTTTAAAAGCATTTTCGCAGCATCAAAAATGGCGGGGGTAGATTACATTTTTACTGAACAAGACATCATTAAAAAAGATCCTTACGAGAGTGTAGCTGAAAGCTACAATTACATCAAAAAAAATCTACTTTAGGCAGATTTTAAGCACAAAAAAATGCCATTTCAGGATTTATTAGTAAAGAATATACTCATTAATACTAAATGTATTTTTTACACCAAGTAAAAATGCAAAAAAATAGTGATTTAAAGAGCAATAGAGCCATAAAATAACAATTATTTAGAACAATTCTACTCAGTAACAATCACATTGCATACGTATAATTTACCGCAAAAAATTTACTCTTTCCATTATATTTTTTCTAATATTACTAATTCAACACATAAGTAACCAATATATAAAATCATAAAAACGATGCACAGAAGAGAAGCACTCAAAAACGTTGCATTTTTGCTGGGAGGAGCAATCTCGGCAAGTACAATGGGCGTTTTGTTTGAAAGTTTTACGCTCCCCGAAAACGAAAAAAACTTCGTCCTCTATTCGCTAGAAGATGAAAAGATTTTTGCTGAATTTGCTGATATTATTGTACCAACTACCAAATCGTCTGCAGGTGCCAAAGCTGCAGGCTTAGGGAAATTTATCCCGATGATGATGAAAGATTGTTATCCTGCAACAATGCAAACCTCATTTGCGCAGGGATTGAAAGATCTTCAGGCTAAATCGATGAAAGATTTCGGGAAAAGTTATGTCACCTTAACTCCAGCCGACCGTAAAAAACTAATGATCGATTTAAGGGCCATTGCTCTGGCACAAAAAGAAAGCAAATCCGAAGAAAACAAAGATTTAGCCTACTTTTTTATTACCGCCAGAGATTTAACCTTACTTGGTTATTATTCTTCAGAAATTGGTTGTACCAAAGCACGTGAATATGTACTTATTCCGGGCCGATATGATGGTAACGCACCATTAAAACCAGGCCAAAAATCATGGGCAACCTAATTTCTAACCACAACTACAAAACATCATGAATTTAAATACAAATTTAAAAGCAGAAAATACTTACGATGCTATTGTGATAGGATCGGGGATTAGTGGCGGCTGGGCTGCAAAAGAACTTACTGAGAAGGGCTTACGCGTATTGATGCTTGAAAGAGGAATGAACATCGAGCACATTACCGGTTACGAAACGGCAATGAAAAATCCATGGGATTTTAAACATGCCGGTAAACTTACAGAAGAGCAGAAACGTACCCACCCGGTACAAAAAAGAGATTACCCATACCAGGAAGCAAACGAAAAATGGTGGGTAAACGATTTGGAATGCCCGTATACCGAAGATAAACGTTTCGATTGGTACCGCGGTTTCCATGTTGGTGGTAAATCCTTAATGTGGGGCCGCCAAAGTTACCGTTTTAGTGATCATAACTTTGAGGATAACAAAAAGGATGGCCATGGAAATGACTGGCCAATTCGTTACGCCGAACTTTCTCCCTGGTACGATTATGCTGAGCGATTTGCTGGCATCAGCGGTTCAAAAGAAAACTGGCCTACCTGCCCCGATGGTGAGTTTCTACCCCCAATGGATTTAAACATTGTAGAAAAATCGGTAAAGGCCCGCGTTGAAGAACATTATAAAAAAGAACGTATTATCATGATTGGCCGTGTTGCCAACCTTACTGTTCCGCATAAAGGACGTGGCAATTGCCAGTACAGAAATTTATGCAGCCGCGGTTGTCCGTTTGGTGCATATTTCAGTACACAGTCTTCTACCCTTCCTGCGGCGATGGCCACAAAAAGATTAACGGTTAGGCCATACTCTATCGTAAATCATATCATTTACGATAAAGACACCAAAAAAGCAAAAGGTGTAATGGTAATTGATGCGGAGACCAACAAAACAATGGAATTTTATGCAAAAATCGTTTTCGTTAATGGTTCTACACTAGGTTCAACATTCGTGCTGTTAAACTCAACATCCGAAGCCCATCCAAATGGATTAGGTAATGGAAGTGGTCAGTTAGGTCATAACCTAATGGATCATCATTTCCGTTGTGGCGCTAATGGAGAAGCTGAGGGCTTTGATGATAAATATACATATGGCCGCCGTGCAAACGGAATTTACGTACCAAGATATCAAAACATTGGTAACGATAAACGCGATTATTTACGTGGTTTCGGTTACCAGGGCGGCGCCAGCAGAAGCAATTGGCAAAGTGATGTGGCCGAGTTATCATTTGGTGCAGATCTGAAACAAAAAATGACTACCCCAGGAAAATGGAACATGGGATTAGGCGGTTTCGGAGAGATGTTGCCTTATTACGAAAACAAAGTGTATATCGACAAAACCAAAAAAGATAAATGGGGTCAGCCGGTATTGGCAATTGATTGCGAATACAAAGAGAACGAGAAAAAAATGCGCGTGGATATGATGAATGATGCTGCCGAAATGTTAGAAAAAGCAGGCTTGAAAAACATCAAAACATTCGATAACGGCTGTTATCCAGGAATGGCCATCCATGAGCAAGGAACGGCAAGAATGGGTAACGATCCAAAAACTTCAGTGTTGAACAAATGGAACCAGATGCACGAAGTAAATAACGTTTTCGTAACCGATGGATCTTGTATGCCATCAATTGCTTGTCAAAATCCATCACTAACATTTATGGCTTTAACTGCCCGTGCTTGTGATTATGCTGTAAAAGAATTAAAGAAAAAGAACATATAGAAAGGTTTGAGGCCGCGAAGGTATGAGGTTTAAGGTAAAAGGCGTAAGGTAGAAGGTTTAATTACCCAAAAGCCCTACACCTTTTACCCTGAACCTTTTTAAGGTAGAAGGCAGAAGTTGTAAGGCTTAAGAACCCTAAACCTTTCTAAAGGCGCTAGAAAATTACCTTAAACCCTAAACCTCACACCTTAAACCCTAATTAAATTAAAAAACAGAGCAAGAGGCACAAGATTTAAGCTATAGGAAAATCACCCTAAACCTTTCACCTTACACCTCACACCTTTATAAAATGAAAAGAAAATTGAGAATGGGCATGATAGGCGGTGGAAAAGACGCTTTTATCGGTGCCGTACACCGTTTGGCTGCCAATATGGATGGCCTTATTGAATTATCTGCCGGAGCTTTAAGTGTAAACCCTGAAATTGGATACGAATCTGGAAAATTGTTATTTCTTCCAGATAACAGGATTTACAGCAATTACGAAGAAATGCTGACCAAAGAAAGTGAACTGCCAGCAGACGAAAGAATTGATTTTGTAACCATCGTTACGCCAAACTTTGCCCATTTTGCCCCTGCAATGATGGCTTTGGATAAAGGTTTTAACGTGGTGATCGAAAAACCGATTACTTTAACCTTAGACGAAGCAAAACAACTGAAAGCTAAAGTGGAAGAAACTGGTTTAACTTTATGTTTAACACACACCTATTCGGGCTACCCTATGGTTAAACAAGCCAAACAAATGGTAAGCGAAGGTGCTTTAGGCGCGATCAGAAAAATTATAGTTGAATATCCTCAAGGCTGGTTGAGTACCCTTTCAGAACGTGAAGGAAATGCACAGG
Organism: Pedobacter psychrodurus; assembly: GCF_032678585.1. Classification (GTDB taxonomy): domain Bacteria; phylum Bacteroidota; class Bacteroidia; order Sphingobacteriales; family Sphingobacteriaceae; genus Pedobacter; species Pedobacter psychrodurus_A. The sequence continues at coordinate 35,248 of NZ_JAVTSN010000017.1, forward strand.
CTGCCTGGCGTACCGATCCCGCTAAAACCGGAAAGAGTGGTAGCATGGGCGATATTGGCACACACGCAGCACATTTGGCAGAATATATTTCTGGCTTAAAAATCGCTAAAATATGCGCCGATTTAAGCATTGTTGTTCCAGGCAGGGCAATTGATGACGATGGAAACGTATTATTAAAATTCGATAACGGATCTAATGGGGTGCTAATCGCATCGCAGATTGCGGCTGGAGAAGAAAATGCATTAAAAATTAAGGTTTATGGCGAAAAAGGTGGCATGGAATGGCACCAGATGGAACCCAATACCTTAATTGTAAAATGGTTAAATGCACCTGCTCAGATTTATAGAACAGGAAACGGTTATATGGGCAGTTTCGCGCAGCACAATACCCGTACGCCTGGAGGTCACCCTGAAGGTTACTTAGAAGCATTTGCAAATATTTACAAAAACTTCGCGTTAACGGTAGATGCCAAGTTGAATAACGAGCAACCTACAGTAGAAATGTTAGACTTTCCTGGTACCGATGATGGAATCAGAGGAATGGCATTTATCGAAAATGTAGTGGCTTCTAGTCAATCGGACCAAAAATGGTTAGATTATAAATTATAACAATCGAGCATGACAACGATAAAAGGACCAGCAGTATTTTTAGCACAATTTATAAGCGACGAAGCACCATTCAATTCTTTAGATAATATTTGCAAATGGGCAGCCGGATTAGGTTTCAAAGGCATCCAGATGCCAACCCTGGATGCAAGGTTTATCGACCTTCAAAAAGCTGCAGAAAGCAAAACTTATGCAGATGAGTTGAAAGGAAAAATCGCATCTTACGGTATAGAAATCACTGAACTTTCTACTCACTTACAGGGTCAGTTGGTTGCAGTGCACCCTGCTTACGACGATCTTTTTGATGCTTTTGCACCAAAAGAAGTACATAAAAATCCAAAAGCAAGAACAGAATGGGCCGTACAACAAATGAAATATGCTGCAAAGGCCTCTCAAAACTTAGGCTTAAATGCGCATGCTACTTTTAGCGGTTCATTATTGTGGCAATATTTCCACCCCTGGCCGCAACGCCCTGCCGGATTGGTTGAAGAAGGTTTTGCAGAATTGGCAAAACGGTGGACACCAATCTTAAACGAATTCGATCAATGTGGTGTTGATGTTTGCTATGAAATACACCCTGGAGAAGATTTATTTGATGGCGAAACCTACGAAATGTTCCTCGCCGCGGTAAATAATCACCCTCGGGCATGCTTATTGTATGACCCTTCTCACTTTGTGTTGCAACAATTGGATTACATTCAATACATCGATTTTTACCACGAACGCATCAAAGCCTTCCACGTAAAGGACGCAGAATTTAACCCTACAGGCAAACAAGGCACTTTTGGTGGTTACCAGAGTTGGGCAAACCGTGCCGGACGTTACCGTTCGCCTGGTGATGGCCAGGTTGATTTTAAAACCATTTTTAGTAAATTGGCCCAATATGATTTTAAAGGTTGGGCGGTTATGGAATGGGAATGTTGTATCAAAAACCAGGAAGATGGTGCCCGAGAAGGTGCTGAATTTATAAAAAAGAACATCATTAACGTAACCGATAAAGCATTTGATGATTTTGCCGCATCGGGAAGTGATAGCGCTTTCAATAAAAGAATATTAGGATTACAAGATTAACAAAACACAAAACACACACAAGATGAAAACCTGCATAAGCAACAACAAATAAAATATTACCGCTTATGCAAGCTTGAATGCAATTAAAAAAACACACAAGACATGAAAAAAACATTTTTAGCTCTAGGCGCTGTAGTCATTTTTATGGCGTCGTTTTCAAAGGCTGATTTATCGAGAGAGAAAACGGTGGTTGCAACGGCAACAATGGCAAACCATGCTGCATTTCAGTCAAATCCAGGCGAGAAACTGATCAACAAAAACGATTGTTTAGGCTGCCACAACAAGACCAATAAAATTATCGGCCCTGCTTACGTGGAAATTGCAAAAAAATATCCGGCTACAGAAAAAAACATCAACATGTTAGCGGATAAGATTATTAAAGGTGGAACCGGAGTTTGGGGCAATATGCCAATGACTGCTCATGCTACCCTTAAAAAAGACGATGCAAAATTGATGGTAAAGTACATTTTATCCCTAAAAAAATAATTTTAACCAAATTAGCAAATCGATTTACTAGATATGAAAACAGAGCAAGAAAATAAAAACACGAGTAACCGCCGTGATTTTATTAAAACTTCGGCTATCGCAGCCGCGGCATTTATGATCGTACCCCGCCATGTTTTAGGCGGACCAGGTTATTTAGCACCTAGCGACCGATTATTGGTTGCCGGCATTGGTGTTGGCGGAAAAGGCCAAAGTGATTTAAGTATGTTTTACAAAAGTGGAAAAGCAGACATTGCTTTTTTATGTGATGTAGACGACCGCCGTGCAGCCAATAGTGTTAAAGCTTTTCCTAAAGCAAAATACTATAAAGATTGGCGCGAAATGTTAGATAAGGAACATAAAAATTTCGATGCTGTCTCTGTTTCCACTCCTGATCATAACCATGCCATCCAGGCTTTAGCAGCCATGCAGTTAGGCAAACACGTTTATGTTCAAAAGCCGTTAACACACGATATTTATGAAGCGCGTATTCTAACCGCAGCTGCAAAAAAATACAAAGTGGTAACCCAAATGGGAAATCAAGGAGCATCAAACGATGGTCCACGCCAAATGAAAGAATGGTATGAAGCCGGGTTAATTGGTGATGTACATACTGTTTACGCCTGGACAGATAGACCAGTTTGGCCACAGGGAATTCCTCGCCCAACTACAAAAGCAGAGATCCCTAAAGAATTAGACTGGAATTTATGGCTGGGTACTGCACCCGAAAAGGATTTTATAGACAAATTAGTGCCATTTAACTGGCGCGGCTGGTGGGATTACGGAACAGGTGCCCTTGGCGACATGGGCTGTCACCTTATCGAAGCTCCTTTTAGTGTATTAAATTTAAAATATGCCAAAGAAGTTGAAGCAAGTGTAGGTTCTGTTTATGTAGATGAATTTAAACGCGGTTATTTCCCTGAAAGCTGTCCTCCTTCAAGTCACGTTACCTTAAAATTCCCTAAAACGAATAAAACCAAAGGTGATGTTACTTTACATTGGATGGATGGTGGTATCCAACCAGAACGCCCTGAAGAATTAGAAGCAAACGAAACTTTTGGCGATGGCGGTAATGGTACCTTATTTATCGGGACAAAAGGCAAAATGATGTCTGAAACTTATAGTGCAAACCCGAAATTATTGCCTTTAAGTAGAAATAAAGACATTAAAGTAGCACCTAAATATGCCCGTGTACCTGATGGTGCAAACGGACACTATAAACAATGGGTAGAAGCTGCAATTGCTGGTTACGGTAAACAAGAAGTGAGCTCTCCTTTCGAAATTGCTGGTCCATTAACCGAAGCTTTATTGATGGCCAACCTGGCAATCAGAAGTTTCGATATCCAAAAAACAGTAAACGGCAAAACTACTTATCCAGGCAGGTACACTAAAATGCTTTGGGATAACGACAATATGAAAGTAACCAATTTTGATGAAGCAAACCAGTTTGTAAAACGCGAATACCGCAAAGGCTGGAACAATTTAACTCTTTAATACATCCACAAACCTCGCAGGTTTTTAAACGACGAAGTCCTCAATGAGGCCTTTGAAAACATTAAAAACCCCGAATTAAACCTGCGAGGTTTAAACTTAAAAAAATGAAAAAAATCTTTCTTTCTGCCTGTATCTTACTTGCAGTAACACAAATATCAAAAGCGCAAAAAGGCTTTAAACCATTGTTCGATGGTAAAACAACAACCGGTTGGCATACTTACAACAAAACTACTGTTGGTAGTGGCTGGCAAGTTCAGGATGGTGCATTACACCTGGATTTAGCTAAAAAAGGTGAAGACGGTGGTGGTGATTTAGTTACCGACAAAGAATATGGCGATTTCCATTTAAAATATGAGTGGAAGGTGGCTCCAAAAGCGAATAGTGGATTGATTTTTTATGTGCACGAAGAACCAAAATACCATGCTACCTACTCTACAGGTTTAGAAATGCAGGTAATCGATAACGACGGTCACCCTGATGGAAAAATCACTAAACACCGTGCAGGTGACTTATACGACCTTGTAAAAAGTTCATCAGAGCCCGTTAAAGCTGTTGGCGAATGGAATAAAGCTGAAATTATTAGTAAAAAAGGTAAATTAACTTTAATTTTAAACGGAGTGGAAGTTGTAAAAACTACGCTTTGGGATGAGAACTGGAAAACAATTGTTGCAGGCAGCAAGTTTGCAACATGGGAAAACTGGGGAACTTTTAAAACTGGTAAAATTGCCTTACAAGATCACGGCGATGAAGTTTGGTACAAAAACATCTCTATTAAAGAACTGTAAATAAGGTTGAAGGCGGAAGGAATAAGGTTGAAGGTTTCCTTTCATTCGCTTTAACCAGATATTTGAGTTAGAGAGCGGGAAAGCATAAAGTTTACCCGCTTTCCCATTAACCTTATACCCTATACCTTTAACCGTATACCTTAAATAACCTTATATAAACCAAATGAATAGCACTACTCGCTTTAAACTCTCTGCCATGATGTTCCTGGAATTTTTTATCTGGGGCGCCTGGTTTGTTACTTTAGGGGCTTTTTTAAACAATAACCTAAAGGCAACCAATTCCGAAATTGGTTCTGTATTTTCAACCCAATCCTGGGGCGCAATCATTGCTCCATTTATAATCGGTCTTATCGCCGACAGATATTTTAACGCTGAAAGAATTTTAGGTGTTTTACACATCATTGGTGCTATTTTAATGTACCAGATGTATAGTGCACCAGATGTGAGTGTATTTTACCCTTACGTTTTAGGTTACATGATTTTATTCATGCCAACCCTAGCATTGGTTAATTCAGTGTCTTTTAATCAAATGAAAGATGCGGAAAAAGAATTTGCAAACATCAGGGTATTTGGCACCATCGGATGGATCATCGCTGGTTTATTAATCAGTTTTGCTTTCCACTGGGATTCTCCAGAAGGAATTCAGGCTGGTTTGTTAAAAAGCACATTCTTAATGGCTGGTATTGCATCATTGGTATTGGGCTTATTTAGCTTTACCTTACCTGCAACCCCTCCTAAAGTGGCTAAAGACGAAAAAATAAAATTGAGAGACATTTTAGGATTAGATGCTTTAAAATTACTAAAAGACAAAAATTTTGCTGTTTTCTTTATCTCATCGATCTTAATCTGTATTCCTCTAGCCTTCTATTACCAAAATGCAGGTCTTTTCTTAGCAGATATCAAAGTTTCTAATCCAACAGGTAAAATGGCAATCGGACAGGTTTCTGAAGCCTTATTTTTACTTGCCATTCCTGTATTCTTTTCTAAATACGGCTTCAAGAAAACGATCATTGTAGGTATGTTGGCATGGGCTGTACGTTATGTACTTTTTGCTTATGGTAACGCCGGCAGTTTAAGCTTTATGTTGATTATTGGAATTGCACTTCACGGTGTTTGCTACGATTTCTTCTTCGTTTCGGGCCAGATTTACACCAACTCGAAAGCAGGAGAAAAATTTAAAAGTGCTGCGCAAGGTATCATTACCCTTGCAACTTATGGCGTTGGTATGCTGATCGGTTTTAAGGTAGCGGGATTAATTACCGATATGTATAAAACTGGTGATGTAACCGATTGGAAAATGGTTTGGATTATCCCGGCAGGAATTGCAGCAGCAGTTTTCTTATTGTTTGCTGTGCTCTTCAACGATAAAACCAAGGCTGAGATAGAAGCTAAAACTGTTTAAAATGGCCTCGAATCTAAACAGAAGAAATGCTTTAAAGAACATCATCGCAGGAACCGCTGCGATTGGTGTTTCTTCCAGTTTTTCAGCATTAGCCATGGATAAACCAGAATCAGATCAGCCATTAAGGCTAAAAGGGAATATTAACCATGCCGTTTGCCGCTGGTGTTTTAGCAGTTTTGATGTAGAAGCACTTTGCATTGAAGCCAAAAAGATCGGTATTAAAGGCATCGATCTGGTTGGACCAACAGATTGGCCTACCCTAAAAAAACATGGTTTAGAATCGACCATGTGTAACGGTGCTGAAATTAATTTAACAGATGGTTTTAATGACGAAAAATTCCACGAAAAATTAATTCAGAATTATACGGCAATGATTCCCCTTGTTGCCGAAGCTGGTTACAAATACTTAATTTGCTTTAGTGGAAGCCGCCGTGGTAAGGATGACGAAACAGGTTGGAACAACTGTGTTAAAGGATTAAAACAGTTAATGCCCCTGGCCGAAAAGCACAATGTAGTGCTGGTAATGGAGTTACTGAACAGTAAAATTAACCACAAAGATTATCAATGCGACAGAACCTCCTGGGGCGCTGAGCTTTGTAAACGTTTAGGATCCGAAAATTTCAAACTGCTTTACGACATTTATCACATGCAGATTGACGAAGGTGATGTAATCAGAAATATCAGGGAATATCATCAATACATTGCACATTACCACACTGCAGGTGTTCCGGGAAGAAACGAAATCGATGATACGCAGGAGTTATATTATCCAGCAATCATGAAAGCTATTGCCGAAACTGGCTTTAAAGGTTTCGTTGCTCAAGAATTTATACCTAAAAACGCCGATAAAATAGCCTCCTTAAAAAAGGCCGTTTCCATTTGCGACATCTAAAAATATATACCTATGTTATCAAGAAGAAGTTTTATACTAAACAGTAGTATGGCTGCAGCCGCAGCACTTTTGGTGCCATCATTTGCTTGCATGGCTACCGATAAAAAATCAGTTGGCCTGCAATTATATTCTTTAAGGGATGAACTTCCTAAAGATGTAAAAGGAACAATAGCCAAAGTAGCAAAAGCCGGATTTAAGGAAGTTGAAACCTATGGTTTCTCGATAAAAGATCAATTTTGGGGCTTAACTCCTGCTGAATTTAAAAAACTGCTTGATGATAACGGATTAACAGCACCAAGTGGCCATTATGGATTAGGGAGCTATTTAACCGATGGAAATACGGAAGAACTAAAGGCTGCTATCGCGGCTGCAAAAGTATTGGGAAGCGAATATGTAACGATTCCATGGTTAGACGAAAGCATTAGAAAAAATGCCGATGATTATAAAAAAATTGCGGTTAAAATAAACGAAGCCGGAAAATTGGCCAAAGAGGCTGGTATCAGACTGGCTTATCATAACCACAATTTCGAATTCGAGAAACAGGGCGATACAACTGGTTATGAAATTTTATTAAAAGAAACCGACAAAAATCTTGTTGATTTTGAACTTGATTTATATTGGGTAGTACGTTCAGGAAACGATCCGATTAAATTGTTCAAAGAAAACCCAGGTCGTTTTACCATGTGGCATGTTAAAGATATGGACAAAACAGATCCTGCATTAAATGCTGAAGTAGGAACAGGTTCTATCAATTTCAAACCCATTTTTGCCGATGCAAAACTTTCGGGCATGAAACATTTCTTTGTAGAGCACGAAACCAATTACAAACCAAACCCAATGGAATCTGTTGCAGCGAGCTGCGCATATATTAAAAAAGAAATTATTTAAATTTTAAATGATGAATTCAAGAAGAACATTCTTAAAACAGGCAGGATTAGCTGCCGGAGCGGCATTGTTAATTCCATCATTTGCCTTTGATAAAGCAAGTAAAAATGTTGGTTTACAATTATATACTTTGCGTGATGAATTGCCAAAAGATGTAAAAGGTATTATCGAAAAAGTAGCACAGGCAGGATATAAAGAAGTGGAAACCTATGGTTTTTCTGAAGGAAAATTTTGGGGCTTAACACCTAAAGAATTTAAATCCCTATTAGATAGCAATGGCTTAAAAGCACCAAGCGGCCACTACGGTATGGATGATTTTGTTAGAACAGGAAAAACCGATAAATTAAAAGCAGATATCGAATCTTCAGCAGCCATTGGCGGTAAATATTTTACCATTGCTGGTGCACATGTAGATATGAGCAAAGGCGCAGATGGTTTCAAAAAAACCGCAGGCGATTTTAACAAAGTGGCCGAAATTGCAAAAGCAGCTGGTTTAAAATTCGCTTATCACAACCACGATTTCGAATTCAAAAAATTAGGCGATACTACTGGCTACGATGTATATCTAAGCGAAACAGATAAAAACCTGGTCAATTTTGAAATGGACTTATATTGGGTTGTTCGTTCTGGTAACGATCCTTTAGCTTTATTTAAAAAATATCCTGGCCGTTTCCCGATGTGGCATGTAAAAGATATGGATAAAGCCAAACCTGAGTTAAATACAGAAGTTGGTAAAGGATCTATCGATTTTAAAACCATTTTTGCCCAGGCTAAACTTTCAGGCATGCAACATTTCTTTGTAGAGCACGAAAATAATTATCAGCCTGATCCAATCGGTTCGATTAAAACTAGTTGCGATTATATCAAAGCAAGTTTGATTTAAATTTCTTATCCCCGCAGGTTTTAAAACGGCGCACCCCTCAATGAGGCCTTTAAAACAACAATAATACTGAATAAAACCTGCGGGGTCTTTAAAAAAAGAGGTTATCACCCAAAATTGTAAATTAATTTGGGCGTTTCCCAAGCTACGCAAGGGTCGGGCTTTTCAGGGCTCCGCTTCGCTCCGGTGCCGAAAAAATCGGCACTGAACCCTTACAATCCCTAACGCGGAACTAACACACTAAAAAGATTTTTTTACGTTATGACGGCTGAAGTAGGTTATTTAAACCTGACATAAGCGGACATCCCGATTTTTCCATCGGGATAAAGCGGATGGCAGGACTTTCGTAACCGATATGCACAGGAACCTGCTTTCAAAAAAACAATCAACTAATTTCTCACGAGTGTATATCTGGTCGACTAAATCGAATTAACGGTTAATTTTTAAATTTTATTTTCTATCGAAAAACTAAGATTTAAAATATTAAAAGCAAATTTAATCGGTGATAATGGGGATATAAGCTTAATTTTTAGCATATTTGGGCTTATCAAATGTTTAATATTTAATTAAAATTTAAAATGAAAGTAGCAGTAGTAGGTGCCACCGGATTGGTAGGCACTGTCATGTTAAAAGTATTGGAGGAAAGAAATTTCCCTTTAACAGAGTTGATTCCCGTAGCATCAGAAAAGAGTGTTGGTAAGGAAATTACTTTTAAGGGTAAGAAGTTCCCAATTGTTAGCATGGATACTGCAATTAGCATGAAACCAGATATTGCTTTGTTTTCTGCTGGTGGAAATACTTCATTGGAACACGCACCACGTTTTAAAGAAGCTGGAACAACCGTTATCGATAACTCTTCTGCATGGAGAATGGACCCTGCAATTAAATTAATTGTACCAGAAGTGAATGCACACGAGCTTTCCATCGATAACAAAATCATTGCCAACCCAAACTGTTCTACAATTCAGATGGTGGTGGTATTAAAACCGTTGCACGATAAATACAAAATCAAACGTGTTGTGGTTTCTACTTATCAATCGGTTACCGGTACAGGTGTTAAAGCGGTTGAACAGTTAATGAATGAGCGCAAGGGCATTGATGGTCCGAAAGCTTATCCATACGAAATAGATTTAAACGTACTTCCTCATATTGATGTTTTCTTAGAAAACGGATACACAAAAGAAGAAATGAAAATGGTTAAGGAAACGAACAAAATCATGAGCGATGATAGCATTAAAGTTACCGCTACAACAGTTCGTATTCCGGTAATGGGCGGTCATTCAGAATCGGTAAACATCGAATTTGAAAATGATTTCGATTTAGCTGAGGTACGCAGTATTTTAGAAAAATCGCCAGGTATAATCGTTGTTGATGATGTTGCAAATTTAAAATACCCAATGCCGAAAGATGCGCATGAAAAAGATGAAGTTTTTGTAGGCCGTATCCGTAGGGACGAATCGGCTCCTAAAGCGCTAAACCTTTGGATTGTTGCCGATAATTTACGCAAAGGCGCTGCAACCAATGCCGTACAAATTGCCGAATACCTGATTCAAAAAGAATTGGTTTAATCATAAACTCAAGAAGAGTCCCCCGGTGTAAAAATCGGGGGACTTTTTTTATGCCCGCTCTCCACCATGAAACATATTCCAATTGCCTTGATATACTCCAGACTGCTTATCGGTTTTGGAATCATCCTGTTAAGTGTTTTCCATGCCAATCATTATTCTTTTATAGCCATCACATTATTATCGATCGGTTTATTAACTGATGTTTTTGATGGGATAATCGCCCGTAAACTCAACATATCTTCTGAAAAGTTAAGGCGTTTAGATTCCGGTATTGACCAGGTGTTTTTCATTTCAGTAGCTATTGCTACCTATATCCAGTGTCCTGATTTTTTCAAAGCCAATCTCATAAAATTAATTGTCCTTGGTATTTTTGAGGCTTCCACATACGTATTCAGTTATCTAAAATTTAAAAAGGAAATTGCCACGCATTCTATCGGGGCTAAAATCTGGACATTAAGCATATTTGCCACATTGGTCGAAATCATGGTGCACTGCGAATCGGTAGTCCTGTTTGAAATTTGCTTTTGGCTGGGTCTGTTAACCCGGCTGGAGATACTCGCCATTGTTTTTACGCTAAAAAAATGGACGAATGATGTTCCCACCATCTATCATGCTGTAAAACTGAGACAAGGGAAAGAAATCAAACGCAATAAACTATTTAACGGATAAGCTCAATTTAAACCAAATCATATAAAACGGAGATTGTAATCACTAAATTACATATAAAAAAGAGATTGTAATCACTAAATTATATATAAAAAAGAGATTACACATTAAATTTCATTATATTTGTTATCGGACAACGATATCATGAAATGATCATTAGAAGTTTGCAAACGCATATCGAATCGAAGTTTTTTAAGCAAAAAGCGATTATTGTTACCGGTGCAAGGCAGGTAGGTAAAACCACTATGCTAAAGCAATTGGTAAATAAAACAGGGCTACCTTTTGTTTTTCTGAACTGTGATGAAGCCAATGTTCGAACTACATTAACAGACATCAGCATTGAACGGTTAAAATCAATTGTCGGCTCAAATAAATTTATTTTTATCGACGAAGCGCAACGCGTTACAAATATCGGTTTGACATTAAAGTTGATAGTAGATAATTTTACCGACGTACAGCTTTTAGTTACAGGTTCTTCATCACTGGATCTGGCTGCTGGTATAAAAGAATCGTTAACCGGAAGAAAATTCGAATATCACCTCTTTCCCTTTTCAGTTGCAGAACTTGTTGATGACACGAATCTGCTTATTGAGGAACAAGCATTAGAAAAAAGATTGATTTATGGCACCTACCCTGATGCAATCAACTATCCTGGAGAAGAAAAAGAACTATTATTAAACTTAACCAACAGTTATCTTTTTAAAGACATTTTATCGCTTACCGGTATCCGGAAACCGTTACAACTCGAAAAATTAGTACAGGCATTAGCTCTACAGATTGGCAATGAAGTATCATATACCGAGCTTGGACAAATGATTGAAGCAGATAAACTAACCGTTGAGCGTTATATCGACCTATTAGAGCAATGTTTTGTCGTATTTAGGTTAGGCGCTTATAGTAGCAATCTCCGGAACGAAATAAAGAAGAGCAAAAAAATATACTTTTACGATACCGGAATCCGCAATGCGGTAATCGAAAATTTTAGTATGCTTGGGTTAAGACAGGATGCTGGTCAGCTTTTCGAAAACTATATCGTTTCAGAATATATAAAGGCCAGTAATAACAAAAGAAAACATGCGAAATATTATTTTTGGCGTAGCTTTCAACAACAGGAAATTGATTTAATAGAAGAAATTGATGGAAAAATAAATGCGATAGAAATTAAATGGAATGAAAACAAAAAAGTAAGATTTCCATCAACTTTTTTAGATGCATACAGCACCAATGAAACATACGTGATAAACAAATCAAATTATACCAGCTTTCTGATCTAACACATCTTTGCCAATAAAAAAATGAAATTTTTCAAATTACTATTTCTATTCTTTTGCTTAGCAACCTCTGCAATTGCCCAAAACAGAATCCAAAATCTGAAAAAAGCGTTCAACAGTTTATTAAATGATGAACAGGCTAAACATGCCATTGCCTCACTTTGTGTTTTGGATGCCAATACGGGTAAAACATTGTTCGCCAAAAACGAACAGATCGGTTTAGCTACCGCTTCAACATTAAAAACCATTACGGCAGCTACGGCTTTCAGTATTTTAGGGAAGGATTTTCAGTTCCAGACCACATTGGCCTATACCGGAACGATTACAGCAGATGGTACATTAAAAGGTAATCTGATCATTATTGGCAGTGGTGACCCGACCCTGGGCTCCTGGCGTTATCAAAACAAAGAAAATACTGTTTTAACACAATGGGTTACTGCTATAAAATCGGCAGGGATAAAAAAAATAGAAGGCACAGTGATTGGCGACGACCGTATTTTCGGTACGCAAACCACACCAGAAGGCTGGGTTTGGCAAGATATCGGCAATTATTACGGTGCCGGGACTTCCGGATTAGCCTGGAGAGAAAACCAATTCGATATCCATTTAAGGCCTGGAAGTAGTACTGCCGATGACGTGAAAATTGTAAAAACAGTACCTGCGACCCCTTATGTCCAAATTGTGAATGAATTAAAAACGGGCAGCGCTGGATCCGGAGATCGTGCCTATGCTTTCTTGCCGCCATACAGCAATACTGCATATATCCGCGGAAGCTGGGGCATGGGTATTAGTAAATCAGGCATTTCAGTCGCCCTCCCCGACCCCGCTTTCGATTGTGCCTATCGCTTGCAAGACACCTTGAAAAGATTAGGCATTACTACTTCACAACAAGCAACTACTGCCCGGTTAATGACTTTAAACAACCAGGTGATCCCATCGGTTACACAAAAAATAAGCACAATTAGTTCACCTAATTTAAGTGAAATCACCTACTGGTTTTTAAAGAAAAGCATTAATCTCTATGGCGAATCACTTCTAAAAACAATCGCTGTAAAATCAGGTAAAGCAGGTACAACGGGCAAAGGTGCCGAAACCGAAATCAATTTCTGGGCCGATAAAGGCATAGATAGAACAGCACTGAATATTATCGATGGTAGCGGACTTTCTCCAGGCGATAGAATAACCACATCAGCAATGGCGAATGTGCTTTTCCAAATCCAGAAAGAGAATTGGTTTCCTGATTATTATAAAGCCCTGCCTGAATACAATGGTATGAAAATTAAAAGCGGTACGATAAATGATGTTTCGGCATTTGCCGGTTACCATACCAATGCTGCAGGAAATAAATATGTGGTGGTAATCAATATCAATAATTATAGCGGAAGTGGAATTAACAAGAAGTTGTTTAGCGTTTTAGATGAACTGAAGTAGAGCAACATATAGATTTGCTTTGATTTTTTAAATTTTGTATTTTTGATATATGGAAATAACAATCGACATAGGCTATGAGCAATTGTTAGCAGCAATAAAAAAACTTCCGGCTGCAAAAATCAAACAATTAAAATCAGTTTTAAATGATGAATTTATTGAGCATAAAGCATCAAATGATTTATCAGATTTTCAAAGTTTCTTACTTATTGCTCCAACTATGAGTGAAGAACAATATAAGCAGCATTAAAAGGATAGAAAAAATTTCAATTCATGGAGAGTGAAATAATCTGCTTGGATTCTTCTATTTTAATTGATTTTTATCGAAAAAAGTTTAAGTAAAAAAGCGCCTTTTATAAATTGACCAAAATTTACAACCTGTTTGCTGTGTCAATTATTACTGAATATGAAATCATGATTGGTGCAAAAGCTGAAGAAATTGATTTTTGGAAAGATTTCTTTGGACGTGTAACAATTCTTCCTTTTGATAAACCAGCAAATGACATTGCAATCGAATCACAAAACAACTGAAGAGAAAAAACAGTTTGATTGAAATTCCAGATATTTTTATAGGAGCTACTGCACTATCTAGAAAAATAAAAATTGCTACAATTAACAAAAAGCATTTCGAAAGAATTAGTGACTTGGCATTAATTGATATATAATCTAGACTTTTTTTTTTGCACAAAAATTCACATTTCAGACTTACATAATCTGAAAAAACATCAACACAAAATATTGTTATTTAAATAATTGCGTCTGAACAAAATCCACGCTGCAACAATATTTAACGGAATAAGCATTAAACCTAATCCGAACATAATCAATACATAAAAAAGGAAAAACAAACAAAAAACCCTGATCAAAAAACCTTTAATCTGTATTGCATTCAACAGGAGCAGGCTTCTAAATAACAAAATTGCCGAAAAAGCAAATGCAATTAATCCAATTGCTGGTAAAACACCAAAACGACTCAACATCCAACAAACTTCAGGCAGCAGTAAAACGACATAGTTTAAACAAAAGCTAAAAAAGACCCTGCCTTTGGTAAATGGAAAATTCGGAAGAAAAGATAAATACCGATCGTTAAAAATCTTTTCCTGATACATGAGCACTACGTGTGCAACAACGATACAGGAAGTAATCAGCATCAGCAGTCTCGAATTATCTTCAAGATCAGCAAAATCCAAAAATACACTCGACATCAATACCCACGACAGTAATTTAGTGAGCAGATAAGCCAATTTCGAATGATTGAAAACCTGAAAGCTAAACAATAAAAAAACAGGTTTACTCCATTTTTTGCTGATCCTGATCAACCAACCCGGTTGATTAGCTTGCATTAAACGATTATTTTCTCTTAGGCAGATATAGGCACTGGCCACAATCAGCAGAACCTGAAAAAGCAAAATCCCGATCGAAATCACATAGAAACCGAATACCAGGCCTATGGCCGTGGCATACAACGTATAGCATAAAACAGGAATAAATATATAAGTCTGCACTGCGCACCAGGCTAAAAACTGTTGCTTTTTGGCTGAAGAGCTGAAACTATAATACAGAAATTGCTGCTGGGGCAAAGCGAGCTGATTTAAAACATATTTTAAACTTTTATAGGCATATAACGAACTGCCTAGAAGATAAAATGTCAAGATAAGTGGATTACTCACTAAACTAACGGTAAAGAAAAACTGCCAGAAATCAATTTGATCTGGCCGCACTGTACCTAAAGTATTGATAAATAAACAGTAACTAATCAATATCACGAAGAGAAACACCAGCATACCCGCATGGATCCGGTAAAATCCATCTACAAATATTTTCTTTAAAGCCGTGTTTGAAGTAGTAAACATTAAAAATTTATCATGATCTGTTTATCCCCGATATTGATCTGTTTTAGTCCAGGTAATTTTACTTCATCCAGTGGCTGATGTGAGGACAGTAGAAAACTAACTTTTTCATTTTGGTATTTGGCATTGATCCAACGGTACAACACTTCTAAAGATTCTACATCAATCGTATTTAATGGTTCATCCAATAGGATCAGCTTAGGTTGCCCTAAAAAAGCCAGTACCAACGACAATTTTTTGAGCATACCGCTGGAATACGAACCCAATGGATTATGAATGTAAGGTTTCATCCCCATTCCGGTAATCAAATCTTCTTCCTGACCCCGAACTGCTCCCTTTGCTTTGGCAAAAAGATCGATCATCTCTGATCCGGTTAAAAATTCAGGGAATAGTGGCTCTGCCTCCGCAAAATTGACCAGCTTTCGGTACGCAACACCATGGCTTTTTAGATAAACTTTGCCTATTGCAATATCCCCCTGAAAAGATAATATCCCTGCGATTGATTTTAACAGCGTACTCTTTCCGATACCATTACTTCCTTTTATCCAGAAAATACCTTCGGGAATTTTAATATTATCTATCTTTAAAACAAGATAACCGAAATAAGATTTTTCAAATTGACTGAAGTGCAACATAAAAGCATTTTAATTCTGACTTTGGTTTTAATGAAAAGTTACAGATCTAGTTCATCTTGATAAAATCGTACACCATGCAGTTAATTTTACGCCCTTATCAACCCAGCGATATAGATAATTTGGTAAAAAATGCCAACAATTTCAACATTTCGAAATACTTAACCAATAAGTTCCCATTCCCATATGAGAAAAAAGATGGCGAGGCATTTATTCAATTGGCTTTAAGTCATGATCCACTACAAATTAAGGCCATTGTACTAAACGATGAAGTAATCGGATCAATAGGCGTACACCAATTGGCTGATATTTATAGCAAAAGTGCAGAAATAGGCTATTGGATTGCTGAGGATTTTTGGGGTAAGGGTATTGTTCCTCTCGCCGTAAAAGAGATGTTGAAATATGGTTTCGAAACTTTTGATATCGAGCGGATTTTTGCCCGTACTGCTCATACCAACCTGGCCTCGCAACAGGTTTTAAAAAAAGCAGGTTTTGTTTTCGAAGCGGAATTAAAAGACACGATTTTTAAAAATGGTGAATACTTTAATGAACTGATTTTTGGCTTCAGGAAACATCAGCTAGGCTAAGAGCTGAATTAAAACATTTTCTTAAACTCAAAGCTTATTGTAAATTCGTATAAACCAAAAACAACAAAATAATGAAATTATTGATCAAATCTGTGGTGCTGTTTATCGCACTTTTAGGCGCGGCAAGTTTCGCAAATGCCCAGGGAGCTAAATTCCCGCAACCCAGTAGTGGACAAACCATTATCCAGGATTTTGGATTGGGTAAAATAACTTTAACCTATTCCCGTCCGAATGTAAAGGGCCGTAAAATTTTTGGTGGCATGGAGCCACTAGGCACAGTTTGGCGCAATGGAGCAAATGCAGCTACCCGCATTAAATTTACCGATGCAGTTAAAATTGAAGGTAAAGATTTACCTGCAGGCGAATATGGCCTCTTTAGTATCCCGGGCAAAAATGAATGGACGGTTATTTTTAACAAAATTGCCGATCAATGGGGAGCTTACGAATATAAAGAAAGTGACGATGTACTTCGCGTAAAAGTAAAAACGACAGCTTTAAAGGAAAAGGTAGAAACCTTAACCATGCAATTTTCTGCTGTTAGCGAAACTTCTGCACAGTTAAATATGATGTGGGAAAATAGCACCTATACGATCAATATCACCACCTCTATCGACGAAAAGGTAATGGCCAATATTGCAGAGGCGATGAAAGGCGAAAAGAAACCTTATTTTAATGCTGCATTGTATTATTATCAAAATGGGAAAGATTTAAAAACAGCTTTAGAATGGATGACGGAAGCAGAAAAATCAGACCCAAAAGCACCCTGGTTTAAATTATGGAAAGGGCGCATCCAGTTAAAAATGGGCGATAAGGCTGGTGCAGCAGTTACAGCACAACAAGGTATTGATGCTGCTAAAGCACAAAAAGTTGATGAATATGTACGCTTAAATTCTGAACTTTTGGCTGAAGCTAAAAAATAATAAATCGTCATTTAGACCGTAGTGGAGAAATCTATGGGTAGAATATTTATTCATAGATCTCTCCCCGCCTGTATGGGCCGTCCGATTCGATAGCTATCGGATCGAGAGGACGGCCTCTTTTCTACTATTTTAGGCAACATGTATGACAGTACTTGCCTAAGCACTACAAACCTTGCAATTTAAACCCGATCCGATAGTTATCGGATGGAATGGATCCCGACGTATAGTCGGAAGGAATAAAAAGCGGGACCAGCCTAAACCGATTTATGACTGAAATTGCTTTTCAAAAGATTAATAATGTAACTAAGCTTCTGAAGATCTCATACAACACACAGGTTTACCAATCAATATTAAGTTAAAATTAACGATCCGTTAACTCAAACAACTATCGTAACATTAAGCCTTAAAAGGCTTTATTTATTTAAAAAATATATTAACTTTGGTGTTGCGCTTAGTAATTGTACTTTATACACTAAGCAGGTTAAAAAATCAATAAAAATCAAATAAAAATGAGCATAATCGTTAATGTCCATGCCAGACAAATTCTCGATTCGAGAGGCAATCCAACAGTAGAAGTAGAAGTAGTAACAGAGGCAGGCGCTTTTGGCCGTGCAGCTGTACCAAGCGGTGCATCTACTGGACAATATGAGGCTGTTGAATTACGTGATGGTGATAAATCTACATATTTAGGCAAAGGTGTTTTAAAAGCTGTAGAAAATGTAAATACTAAAATTGCTGATGCATTAAGAGGTGTTGATGTTTTTGAACAAAATGCAATCGATAAATTAATGATCGACCTGGATGGTACCGAAAACAAAGGTAACCTAGGTGCTAACGCCATTTTAGGTGTTTCTTTGGCTGTTGCTAAAGCTGCTGCTGACGAAATTGGTCAACCATTATACCGCTACATTGGTGGTGTTAATGCAAATACTTTACCTATTCCGATGATGAACATCATTAATGGTGGTTCTCACTCTGATGCGCCGATCGCTTTTCAGGAATTTATGATTATGCCAGTTGGCGCACCTTCATTCTCTGAAGCTTTACGTTGGGGAACTGAAGTTTTCCATAGCTTGAAAAAAATTCTTCACGACAGAGGTTTATCTACTGCAGTAGGTGATGAAGGTGGTTTTGCACCAACTTTTGATGGTACCGAAGATGCTATTGAAACGGTATTAAAGGCAATTGAAACCGCTGGTTACAAACCAGGTTCTCAAATCTGTTTAGCTTTAGACTGTGCTTCATCTGAGTTTTACAAAGATGGTAAATACGACTATACTAAATTTGAAGGTGCTACTGGTGTAATTCGTTCTAGCGAAGAGCAGGCACAATATTTAGCCGATCTTTCTGCAAAATATCCAATTATCTCTATTGAAGATGGTATGGATGAAAACGACTGGACAGGCTGGAAAAGTTTAACTGATAAAATCGGTGACCATGTTCAATTGGTTGGTGATGATTTATTTGTAACCAACGTTACGCGTTTACAACGTGGTATCGACGAAGATACAGCTAACTCTATCCTGGTAAAAGTGAACCAGATCGGTTCTTTAACTGAAACCATCAATGCAGTAACTTTAGCACAAAACAGTGGTTATACTTCGGTAATGAGTCACCGTTCTGGCGAAACTGAAGATGTTACCATTGCTGATTTAGCTGTTGCATTAAACTGTGGACAGATTAAAACGGGTTCTGCATCACGTTCAGACAGAATTGCAAAATACAATCAATTATTACGTATTGAAGAAGAATTAGGTGAAAACGCACGTTTCATCGGTTCGAAATTCAAATACGCTAAAAAATAAGCTCCTAAATCCCCTAAAGGGGAATAAGGATAATGCCGAAAAGCCCCTTTAGGGGTTTGGGGTGTTAACAAGTTGAAAAACTTATTTGCAAAACATCCGGAGATTTTAAATCTTCGGATGTTTTTATTTTAATCCTATATTTGTTTGTTGGATTTGGGTTTTCTCAAATCTCACATCTAAAATCTCATATCAATATATGAAACGTTTAATAGATCTTTTCCGCAACAAATATTTCCTTGCTACTGTCGCTTTTGCGATGTGGATGCTATTTTTCGACAAAAACGATATGATGTCGCAATACGAATACCGCAGTCAGGCGAATAAATTGCAGGAGGAAAAGGAATATTTCGAGAAGGAAACCGCGCAGGTTAAAAAAGATTTAAACGAACTGAATACCAATCTAAATACGGCTGAAAAATTCGCCCGCGAAAAATACTTCATGAAAAAAGACAATGAAGATGTTTTTGTAATTATTCAGGAAGAGAAGAAAGATTAGTTGGGAGTTTTGGGTTAGGAGTTCGGAGTCGTCCTAACAATTTCAACAATAAAAACCATAACACAATTGTTTAATCAGTTAACCGATTATGTAATCGAACTAAGCTTCCCACTTTACAACCTGTAACGTTTCAACTTACGCCATGCTCCACATCCTCTACATTATCGCCATTACCGCTGAAGCCATGACTGCGGCGCTTTCTGCAGGCAGACGTGATATGGATTGGGTTGGTGTTTGCATTATTGCCTGGGTTACAGCCCTGGGTGGTGGCACGGTTAGAAATGTATTATTCGGGCATTACCCGATGAGCTGGGTAGAACACCCTGAATATTTAGTGATTACTGCGGTAGCAGCTTTATTGGCCGCATTTATAGCTTCAGTAATGACTAAACTTAAAAAACTCTTTCTCTACCTCGATGCGCTTGGATTGGTCGTTTTCACCATTATTGGCTGTCAGGTTGCGCAAGAAATCCATTTGCCTTATTTGATTGTATTGTTCAGCGGAATGATTACCGGTTGTGCAGGCGGTGTACTTCGTGATGTGCTCTGTAACGAAGTTCCGTTTCTTTTTAGAAAAGAGATTTATGCCAGTGCAGCGATTGTTACGGGAGCTGTTTATATCGGAATAGAGCATTTTCATGGAAGCGAGATGCTGGCTACTATTACCGCTGCGATAGTTGGATTGGCGCTTAGACTACTTTCTATCCGTTTTGAATGGCATATGCCAAAGTTTGTTTACAGGGATGAATGGCATTAAGTTAGTTTTTTCGTGGTGTCAGATGTTACCATCTGACAATTAAAAAGTTACTTAAATAACGGATCATCATTCTTACAATAAATCTTACATTTTTCTCACAGTCAGATGGTAACATCTGACTACACATCAAACCTAAAAACTTAAAGTTCCCCGTTCCTTTTCCTTAAAAACCACTCTGTACCGAGTAAAATCAAGATTAAACCAAAGAGCCATTTCATACTAATCAGTTCGTCGTACTTGCGGTCTTCATAACTGATCGTTTTAATATTTTCGTTCCTGGCAATCTCATCAGCTATTTTGAGCAGATTTTCAGGCATAAACAATTTACCATTACTTTGTTTAGACATGGTATTTAAAAGTTGATGATTGGCTGTTGTTTGCTGGAATTCTGCAATTAGTGCATTCACATAAAAACTGCCTGAGGCTGTGAATTTCTTCCCGCCCAGTTCGGTGTTGGCGAGATAAGAATAATTCCCTGCAGGCATGGTTCCTGCGTCTAACTGATAAGAATTTTCGGTTTTCGAGAAAATATAGTTGAATACTTTCCCAGCTTCATTTTTAACCTGAAGATTAACTTCAGATTCATTTACGGGCTGATAACTATCGTTATAAAGTGTGCTATTAAACTGGATCGATTCATTTTCGTCGTATGCAGATTTTGATGTAAATACTTTAAACCGGCGCTTATCATCTTTAACAGATAAGTATTGCACGGTTTTAGAAATCAGATCATTTAAAACGGATTGATTGCTTTCATTTTCAGCTTCTGAGAGTTTCCAGCGCCAGAGTCCCTCTCCCATCAAATAACCCGTCTTTAAGCCATTTGTATTGGAAAAGAACAACAATGGCTGTTGTGTACTTATTTTACCTATACGTTGATTAAAAACAGGTGTTGCGCCTGCATTTACGGTTAACCTACCAAATGGACTGAGTAATGGATCGAAAGATGAAAACTGTTTTTTATTTTCTTCACTAAGATTGAAACTGGTAAAACCATTGGCAAAATCGGCATATACTTCTTGAATGGAACCATTTGCAGAACCTAAATTAACCTGACTTTGAATCTGGTTAAAAGCATTTACATTACTCTGAGCGCCTAAAATATACCAGATTGGCTTTTTTAAACCTGTTAACTTCTTTAAAAAGGTAGCCGAGATATTTTGGACATCTGGTAATTGATACAATATGATTAAATCGAATTTAGAGGGGTCTGTTGCATTCAAATCATCTGCAAGAACAAGTTTAGCTTCATAATGTTTATTGAGCGAAATAGCCTCCTTTAACACCCCTAAATCGGGATGTGGTGCCACTGCAGCCAACAATACTTTCTGCCTGCCATCAATCACTTCCACATAAAAAGTCTGTGTGTTATTTCGGGTAGTGATCTCATTTTTTAAAACCCCGAGCTGAACAGTATATTTCTGGACACCGATTTTACCTGCATGAATTTTAACCGGAATAGTTTTAACAAAAGAATTTCCGCTAATGGCTATATTTTGTTGCTCAACCTTTGCACCGTTTTGGCTGACCGTTAAAACAGTATTCTCGCCATCACTTTGAAAAGCCTGAACCTGAACTTCTATAGTAAAATCATCATCCAGATACACAATGTTATTGTAGTTCACATTTGAAATCAATACATCGCGTTTGGGGATACTATCGCCCAAGGCAATGGTGTAAACTGGTGCATTAATCTGATTTACGCTGTATAGCGGATTTCCACCATGATTAAAAATACCATCCGTTGCTAAAATAATGGCACCAACATTTCTATTGGTATATTCATCCTTCACTTTCTGAAAAAAAGCTGAAGCATCTGTTAATTTACCCTGATTTTTAAAGTCAAAACCATCAGCAACCCGATCGCCAAAATGGAGTGTTTTTACCTCATACTTATCTGATAGTTTATCTTGTAAGATTTTAAGATTCTGTTCATATAATTTTTGGTCGAAACCAGTAGCTTTAACCTGACCAACAGACAAAGAATTATCTTGTCCAATAATAATTACAGGTTTATCTAAGGTATAATTTAGTGTTTTAATGAGCGGTGCAAATATTAACCAGGCGATCGTTGTTATTACGATAATCCGTAATGCCGTTAAGCCATACTGAAGTTTTTGATCTAAATTTTTGTTGCCCCGATACAGCAACCAGGCATATAAAACGCCCAAGGCCAAGCAACCCAGAAAAAACAAAATAGAAGTACCCGAAAAAAAACCAGCCATAATTCATAAAGATGGTAATTTTAGGGAAATTTTCAAGATTATTAACCGCAAAGCACACAAAGAATTTACGCAAAGCACCGCAAAGACGTCACCCAGTATCTAAATACTTAGACTCAGCGACCTTAGCGCTTTGATAAAGGAAATCTCAGCGATCTTTGCGGTAAAAACTATAAATTCGTTATTTTTAACCAAATCAATCTTTATGAAATTAATCTGTTTAACGTTTCTACTGTCTTTAAGCCTTATGGTGAATGCCCAAAATAATTTTAAAGCCACGCAAATTAAATTTGAAAGAGTAGAAAAGGCTTATAACGAAAAATGGGAAACATTGAAAAAGTTCGTGCTTGCCGGTGGTTATGGCGATCAGTTTTCGATGGTGATCAATGCTTATAAAACCGAAGGAAAGCTCGAAATCTGGTTAAAGAACAATTCAGCAAAAACCTATTCGTTGTTTAGAACATACGATTTCTGCGCACACTCCGGCACTATTGGCCCTAAAGTATTTGAAGGTGACGGGCAAACGCCCGAGGGCTTTTATTACATAAACGTTTTTAACCCGATGAGCAATTTTCATTTGTCACTTGGCGTAAACTATCCAAATGCAGTAGATTATGCCAGAACGGGAAAGGATAGAAAACCCGGAAGCGACATTTATATCCATGGCAATTGTGTAACCGTAGGTTGCATTCCTCTAACAGATGAAAAAATTAAAGAAGTGTATGTTTTAGGGGTTGAGGCCAGAAATGCGGGTCAGGAAAGGATTCCTGTTAACCTCTATCCTTTCAAAATGACCGATGGAAATATGAAAAAATATAGTACTCAATTCCCAGCGCAGGCAAACTTTTGGAAATCTTTACAAACAGGTTATTTAACTTTTGAGAAGACTAAAATGCCTGCTAATGTTGGTGAGGTAAAAGGAAAATATGTTGTGAAGTAACAAAAGAAGTCAAGTTTTAAAAAACTTGACTTCTTAATATTTCTATGGCTTTAGAAAAGAACCTTCTACCCTAAACCTTTAAACCCTTGATCTTTTTTACAGCATTCCACCGCAAACAGACAAAGTTTGTCCGGTTACGTAAGCACTCATATCTGATGCCAAGAACACGCAAACATTGGCAATATCTTCTGTTTCGCCGGCACGTTTTAATGGAATATCTTTTTCCCAGCCTTCAACAACTTTCGGATCAAGGATATCTGTCATTTCGGTGCGGATAAAACCTGGCGCTACAACGTTGGCACGGATATTTCTCGAACCTAATTCCTTGGCGATTGATTTGGTAAAACCGATGATGCCCGCTTTAGACGCAGCATAATTTGCTTGTCCGGCGTTACCTGTTGTACCAACAATGGAACCCATATTGATAAAAACACCTTTACGGGCTTTCATCATCACTTTAGAAGCCGCTTTGGTTACGTTGAAGATCGATTTTAAATTAATGTTGATTACATCATCCCAGTTTTCTTCGCTCATTCGCATCAACAAACCATCTTTGGTAATACCAGCATTGTTTACCACGATATCAATCGTACCGAACTCGGCAACGATATCGTTGATCAATTGTTCCGCTTCGGCAAACTTAGAAGCATCCGAACGGTAACCTTTAACTTTTGTTCCAAAGCTTTGTAATTCCTGCTCTAAGGCTTCGCCTTTTTCTACTGATGATAAATATGTAAAAGCTACATTAGCGCCTTGCTCAGCAAATTTTTCAGCTATTTTACGGCCGATTCCTTTCGATGCACCTGTAATTAATGCTGTTTTTCCTTCTAATAATTTCATAACCCCTAAATCCCCTAAAGGGGACTTTTATATAATGTATAAAAAATTTAATTGTGGTAAAGTTAATATTAATTGTGAATTGTTTAACACAATAGGTGTTCCCCCTTCAGGGGGCTAGGGGGTGGGTTCCTGCTGGCTCAAACAATGGAAACTTCCCAATCCCCAGATAATATCAACTGAATTGATACCGATCACTTTCCGATCAGGGAAACAGCCTTGAATAATTTCGAGTGCTTTTTCATCGTTTACATCACCAAAAATAGGCACAATTACCGCCGCATTAGCGATATAAAAGTTGGCATAGGATGCCGGTAAACGGGTATCTTCATGAATAACCGGCGAAGGCATAGGCAACTCCACAATATTCAATGGCCTGCCATCTTTCAGTTTCATTGCTTTTAAAGCTTCCAGATTTTCTTGTAACAGTACATAGTTCTCATCCAGAGGATTACTTTCTACAACCGTTAAAACTGTGTCTTCATTTACAAAACGGGTAATATCATCAATATGGCCATCCGTATCATCGCCAACAATACCATCGCCCAACCACAATACCTGCTCCTGACCATAATATTCCAATAAATATTTTTCGATCTGTTCTTTAGTTAAATGTGGGTTACGGTTCTCGTTTAACAAACAAGCAGTGGTGGTTAAAACCGTACCAGCGCCATTAAACTCTACCGAACCACCTTCCATCACAATATCTGGTGTAAATAAAGGGAGATCAAAATGCTTGGCAATTTTTGCCGGAACTACATCGTCCAGGTCAAATGGCGGATATTTACCACCCCATGCATTGTATCCCCAATCTACCACTGCCTTTTCATTGCCTTTCAGCAAAAATGCAGGACCATGGTCGCGGCACCATGCATCATTGGTTTCATTAAAATAAAATTCGATCTGGGTTAAATTAGCATCTACCTTTGTTAATTCAGAAACAGCAAAAGCTTTCATTTCTTCATCTTTAACATTGATGCGTACTTTCTCACCTTCAGCAACAGCTTTGATAAACTGGCAGTATGGTTTGTAAATGGTTTCGATTTTTCCGGGCCAGCTCCCCTCTTTGTGTGGCCAGCTTAACCAGGTTGCCTCATGTTTAGCCCATTCTGCAGGGAAAGCATAACCTTGCTGCTTTGGCGAATAATCGAATTGATTAATATTTAAATCGTTTCTTGGAGGAAAGTTTGACATAATTTTTAAGTCCGGAAGTCGGGTGTCCGAAGTCGGATGATTTAGTGTATTATTTTAAGTCAGAAAGTCAGGCGTCCGAAGTCGGATGATTTAGTGTATTCTTAATAAATCACTCAATATCTTGAACTCTTGTCTCCTGACATCCTATTTAATTTAACGATTTAATTAAAGCCGAAATCATAACTAAAATCTCTTCACAAGATTGATAATGTTTCTGAAATATTTCTTCTGTTATATATCCTCTTCTTACAGCAAGATGCAAACAATTCACCACCTCTATATCTGATCTCAAGGCATATCCCAAAAATTTCTTAAATTCAGGATTACTTTGACCCGTACTTCCTTCAGCAATATTCATTGAAACCGAATCGGCAGCACGTTTCGCTTGAGATGTTAAAACATATACCTCTTCTTTTGGAAAAGTTCTTGTCATTTTATCGATTTCATCAGCTAAGTCTAAAGCTTTTTGCCAAACCTTAAGTTTTTCAAATTTGAATGCCATAATTAAGTTCAAAAGTCAGAGGTCTAAAGTTATAGTTTATTAGAAATATACTAAAAAATTACAATTTATTATAATGCAATCAAACCTATAACCTACGTTTACCGACTTATTCATGAATTTGAGATTGGCCATCTTGCCCGGTATGCTCTTTGGCCTCCGTCTTCGGTCTCCCGACCCCCGACTTTTCTAATCCCCGTCAATATATCTTTTCGTAATCGGCTGGTAAGAATCAATTCTTCTATCTCTCAAAAAAGGCCAGTGTTTACGGAAGAAATCAGATTCTGATAAATCCAGCTCAACCACTTCAGTTTCTTCCTGATCGTGAGAACCCAAATAAAGTATTTTGCCTTGTCCGTTTGTGGCGAAACTTCCACCCCAAAATTTCATGGCGCCATCCTGCTCAAAACCTACACGGTTTACACTCACTACCGGAACACCGTTTGCAACTGCATGCGAACGTTGAATGGTTTGCCAGGCATTGTATTGATCCTGATTGGTTTCTTCATCCTGATCGGTAGCCCAACCAATTGCGGTTGGATAGAACATGATATCGGCACCCATTAATGCGGTAATACGCGAAGCTTCCGGATACCATTGATCCCAACAGATCAGGATACCAATTTTAGCAAACTTGGTTTGGAAAACTTTGTAACCTAAATCACCAGGCGTGAAGTAAAATTTTTCGTAAAAAGCAGGATCATCAGGAATATGCATTTTGCGGTATTTACCTAAATATGAACCATCAGCATCTAAAACAGCAGTAGTATTGTGGTACAAACCTTCCGCACGTTTTTCAAATAAAGAAGCGATGATGACCACACCCAGTTCTTTAGCTACCACTTGCAAAGCATCTGTAGACGGGCCTGGAATAGCTTCTGCTAAGTCGAAATTGTCGTAATCCTCAACATCACAGAAATACAAAGAAGTAAAAAGCTCTTGCAAACACACAATCTGTGCGCCTTTTGCCGCCGCTTCTCTTACTTTTGCAATCGCTTTATCTAAATTTTCCTGTTTATCTTTAGTACAACTCATTTGCACTAAGCCAACTTTTACTTTCTTCATGTTTTTTGAAATGAGAGAATGAGAGAATGATTAACTGAGAGAATGTTATTGTCTATGTAAACGACATTCACTCATTCAAAAATTCATTCATTCAAAATTAGGCTGCAAAGTTACTATTTTGTTTAAAAGTAGAACGGCATAATTATGTAATTGTTTTTTAAGAAAAGCGGAATGTAGATAAGGATTTTGTATTATTATAAAAAATTAACCTCAATATGAATCTCATCAGACCCAACGAAAAAAGGGCTAAAACTGCCATATTAATGATCTGGATAGTTTTAGCATTAGAAATTGTCTCATTTTTCTCAAGTTATCTCCAATATGATCTTTTAAAAAGCTTTTCGTCAGGAAGCGCTGTTTCAAATAGCGAGATTAGCGTCAATGACCTTAGAGAGCGGTTGATTGCGATATTATACTTTGGTGCATATCTAATCTCTTGCATTACCTTTATCAGGTGGTTTAGAAGGGCATACTTTAATCTCCATCTAAAAACCGACTATCTTTCGAGTTCTGACAATTGGGTTGCATTAAGCTGGTTTATACCTTTTATCTGTTTATATAAACCGTATCAGATAATGAAAGAAATGTATACCAAAACCAATGAAATCTTATTTGAAGAAACAAATCAGGCTAATGCGGTTACAACTTCATATTTAGGCTGGTGGTGGGGCCTTTGGATTACCAGTAATATCATTGGTCAAGTCGTTTTCCGTACAACACTGAATAGTGACAGTATCGATTCATTAACAAATGGCACTATTGCCAGCATGATAGGAAATGTTATCGGTTTACCCTTGGCATTAATTACGGTAAAAGTAATTAAAGATTACGCAAATATTGAGCAGCTGTTAACTGAAGTACAGGGAGATGAAATTATCGTATCAACAGAGAATACTGCTATCGATCCGGGATTCTAAAAAAAATGGCTTCCTGAAAAATCAAGAAGCCATTCTGGTTTAAAACCGGTTAAGGATTGATATTATCCTTTTTAGGTTTTGGTTTTGTTTCTACAATTTCGGCAACGGCCACTACTTCTTTACGTGCCTGCGGATCCATCAGTTCCATCAGTTTCAAGCCCAACAGTCCGTCCATGGCCGAACCGCCATGATTGCCGCTACTGCCACCAATCAATACGTCAGGGATCAGTTTCACGTTTCCTTTCGATAACTCTTCGGTAATTTTGTAACGGGTAAAGTTTTCGCCACCCAAAGCCTTAACAGCAAGTTCGTAAGCTTCGGCAGTTGATTTACCTACTGCTAAAATCTTACCTGCTTCAGCCGCACCCGTTAACGAAATCTGCTCAGCTTCTGCCGATGCCCTTAATTTTATGGCTTCCGAATCGGCCTGTGCCCTTGCTTTAGTAGATTCTGCTTCAGCATGTGCCCGCATTTTTGTGGCCTCAGCCTCTGCACCAACTGCTAATTTCACACCAGCTGCATCACCTTCCGATTTTTTTACGGTAGCACTTGCAGTACGTTCGGCAATCTCCACACTCTGTTGTGCTTTCACAATATCTTTCTGCATATCGGCAATTGCGGTTTCTTTCTCCATCCCCTGACGCGTTTCTTGCGCCTGTTTTTGAGTTTCGTAAGTTACCTTTTGTTCTTCCGCTATTTTACGGTCGGTTAAGGTTTTCATTAACGATTCTGGTGGAACAATGTCACCAATCAGCGTATCAACCGCATTAACGTTATATTCATCAAGCACTTTACGGATATGTTCTTTTGCTGATTCCTGACGCTCCTTACGGGTACTCAAGAAAGCAATCACATCGCTACCTTGTGCCGAGTTACGGAAATAGTTACCGATGGTAGGCTCTAAAACCTGCGAAACCAGGTTCACCATGTTCCCGAAACGCGCAATTACTTTCGGTGCCTCGGTTGTGGGTACGTGGATAATCTGCGCCACATCTAAATTAAATGGGAAACCATCTTTAGAACGTACCGTAATCGTAGATAGGTTTTTGTCCAGATTGTGCGCTTCACTCCGTGCCGATGCCCAGTTTAACACGAGGTTGGTGGTTGGCACCAGCTCCACCTTCATGATATACTTGTTGATCGGATATTTACCCGGGCCAAGCGGTTCAAGCCAAACACCTTTCGAACCTTTACCAACAATATTACCGTGTTTAAAGTCGGCACCTGTTAAGTCATTTCCTTCTGTTCCAATAAAGGAGATTACCACGCCTACATAACCGATTGCAATTTCGGTCATTGGGATTTCTTCCAATTGAATGGCCCATGGATTAAGGTTATAAGAACCCGCCAAAATTACCTGCGGCTGCAAACCACGGTTACCGCCTTGTTTGATAAAGGCATCGAAATTCTGGAAATTATTGTGACCTTCTACCAGTTTACCCGCGATCTGGTTGGCTTCAATTGGTAAACCATCCAAGGTGGTCACAATGCCCACCATGCTTTCCTGAATCCGGATCATATCGGTAACCGAAACCTGGAACAACATCGTATTGATACGATAGGAACCTGATGTAATATAA
This sequence comes from Pedobacter psychrodurus, assembly GCF_032678585.1. GTDB lineage: Bacteria > Bacteroidota > Bacteroidia > Sphingobacteriales > Sphingobacteriaceae > Pedobacter > Pedobacter psychrodurus_A. The sequence goes on from NZ_JAVTSN010000017.1 coordinate 64,979, forward strand.
GAGGTTTGCCGTCCCCGCTGACCGCCATTGTCGAGAAACTTCACGGCATCCTGAAAATTATCGGATTCTACCCTTTGTCCGAGGATATTCCCCGTTGGGATTTCCGAACCATCTTTGGCCATAATCAGTCCGATTTTACCCTCCGGAATGATGGTAAACTGTTCCATGGTTACACTGTACTGCCAAAACCACATCCCGAAATACAGTCCCGGCGCCAATGTTTTTCCCTGGAAACCCGCTTCGCCTTTTACAGCAATAATGCGCCCGTCGGGCAACTCTCTGTCTGAACCAAAGAGCACGAATTTTTTGGTAATCAACCCGATTCTATCTTCGGGCACGATCACCATCCCGAATAAGAAACGTAAAATATATTTGTATAAAATGATGCACAACAGTGCCACTAAAACCCACCAGTAATTAGAAATGAGCGCTTCCATAATGTTATATATTTTTCTATTTTTTTAACCTGATAAACCATTTATCAAGCACGATATAGATATCAAATGATGTGCTTTGTTACCACTTTTAACACTTATTTTTAAACTATTTTTTATTGATTTTAAGGCGCTAAAGATGACCTGAGATCGATCAATTGCAGAATACCAACTGCAGATGACATTTTGATGAATAAGCTAACTGAAAGCTTATAAAGCACAAAAACTAACCATTTAGGTTTAAACAGATAACTGCAGAAATTTTAATTGTATAAATTACAATTAATAAGAAAAATGTGTCCTTTTTTAGACCTATACAATTGACCGAATTGGAGTACACCAAATTAATAGGTTTTAATACCAAGGTCTCAAATGGGAGACTGAGGATCGCCTTAAAATATTTTATGCGGATGAAAACAATACAATATATTAGAGATATTATTACATTTATTAAAAGGATTATCAGACATGGGCTTTGTTGAAGATTTTACGTACGACTTTATAAAACCTTTTGGAAAACTGATCATACTGGTTATTTTCTCTATTTATACGCGTATTGCCTTATGTATTTATCTGGCTTTTAGCAACCCGCTTTCAGTCGAATTTAAATACCTGGCTGTTATTATATTCTGTATCCCAATTTTGAGGTATACTTTTCATTCGGTTACCAAAACCGATATGCCAGATGGTTCGAATACGTTTACGCTGTGCATTTTTCCAATATTATATGTTTTCGTGATTTTTCACATATTGCATATTTATGATTTCCCCCTGTTGTTCGGATTATTCATATTATTTTTACCCCTGATGGTTTATTATGTCTTCGTTATTTCGGAGCACCGTTACCCTGATAACCGGATACATTTTTTAACTACCCTTTGTTTCTATCTCCTACCATTTTTGCTTGTTATTAACTACGCATTCGATTTTTCTAAACCGATTGTTGATAGATATTATGTAATTGATAAGTCGGAGATTACAAATGCTACTTATACCACAGAAGAAGGAGGAATAGGAAAAGACATAGATTATTACCTGCATTTAGTAAATGCTGATAAAGATATTTCGCCTGCCAAGTGGATAGATGTTACTCAAGAAGTAGAAGATAATCGCAATTATTTTTACCTCAACAAATTTGTAACCCTGAAAAAGAAAACTTATAAAATATTTGACAAGAAAAAAGTAATTGATACGATAAGAATCGATTCAACACACTTTAGGTATTATTTTCTGTTGCAAGATGAGATTGCATTCAACCGTTATAAGGTACAATCGAAAGTGTATAACAGGTTAAAAACAGGAAATTATGTTTTTAGAGAAATACAGAGCGGCCTTTTAGGTATCAATAGAATTACTTACAAATAATCTTAAAATTATTTATGAATATTAGAGAAGATTATTTAGCGCCCATTACTGATTATTTATTTTCTATATATACCCGTTTGGGTTTATGTTTTTTCCTCTTGTTTATCGGCCCATTTTCGCTAGCATTCAAATGCGCTATCACCATTATTTTCTGCCTACCCATAGCTAGATATTTTTGGTACAGATTAACAAATAAGCTAATGAAAAACAATTTTGGTTTAGCAGTTACAGTTATTACGCCTATATTATACCTGATTTTGTTTACACATATATTAATCATTTATAATTATCCATTTCCGGTTATAGCTATTCTACTTTCAATTCCTTGTGCCATCTTTTTTGCTCTGGTTAAATTTTGGCCAGATGTTTTACACTACAAAAACAGTCTCTTATCTACCATGTGTTTTTATCTTTTGCCCTTTCTCTTTGCAATTAACTATACTTTTGATTTTGCGAAGCCAGCCGTAAAAAAATATTGGATTACAAATGCATATAAACATGATTTTCCTTCTTCAACTAATGAGGAATCCGGAGGTTATGAATATTATTTCTACATCACACCTGCAAACAATATGAACAACGAGGATTTTTTACTGCAGGAAAAATTTAAATCAACAAAACTGACGGTTACAGAGCAGGTATATTATCGCTTTCGAAAAGGCAACTATTTTTATATCGAAAAACATAGGGGTTTGTTGGGTATCGGCTGGACAACTTATCGTTAATAGATTTTGGTTTATCACTATTGATTTCCAAGTAATTTTAACCACAAAGGCACGAAGATCACAAAGTTTTATACGCCAATCTCTTCACGGTATTCCTGCTGTAACTCAAACAGGCATTTGGCGCAAAGGCAGCCATCGTATAGTTCGGAGATGTATTGTACTTCGTTAATGCTGAGTTGCACCACGCTGCATTGGCATTTGGTGTAAGAATTTGCCTTGCATTCAATAGCACCATTACATCGCTCGCAAGGAATGATTTCGTGTTTGGCGCTATGGATTTGTGACGGCATTTTAAAGTTTCATTAGTCATTGGTTCATTAGTCATTAGTGAAATTTCTATGGCATTTGGCAAACCAATGAACCAGTGACTAATGAACTATTGAACTAATACAAAAGTATAAACAAAAAATAAGGTTTTGAGCGTTTGCCCAAAACCTTACGATATGATTAGATTTTGAAAGTCCCCTTTAGGGGATTTAGGGGTTTATCCTGAACAGCTGATACAGCCTTCTTCCATTGAACAAACTGGTCCGTCAACGATTTCTTCTGCAACCTGATCTTGTGTCATTTCAGCAGGGATAACCGCTTCAATGGCTTTACCACCCTGGTTTTCTACCGTAAATTTAACGGCTTGAGATGCTGCCTGAGTACGTAAGTAATACATACCGGTTTTCAAACCTTTCTCCCATGCATAGAAGTGCATTGAAGTTAATTTTGATGTATTTGGTGCATTGATGAACAAGTTTAGCGATTGCGATTGGCAGATATAGGCACCACGATCGGCAGCCATATCGATGATATTACGCATTTTAATCTCCCAAACTGTTTTGTACAATTCTTTAATATAATCTGGGATCGAATCAATTGCCTGAACAGAACCATTAGCCAATATGATCTGGTTTTTCATATCGTTGTTCCACAAACCTAATGCAACTAAATCTTTCAATAAATGTTTGTTTACCACTACAAACTCTCCACTCAATACACGACGGGTGTAAATGTTAGAAGTATATGGCTCGAAACACTCGTTGTTGCCCAAAATTTGAGAAGTAGATGCTGTTGGCATTGGCGCAACCAATAATGAGTTGTACACACCATCTTTAACTACTTTTTTACGCAATGCATTCCAGTCCCAACGGCCACTATCTGGTGTAACATTCCATAAATCGAACTGGAATTTACCTTTTGATAACGGTGAACCTTTAAAGGTTTGGTAAGGACCATTTTTCACAGCCAAATCGTGCGAAGCAGTCATTGAAGCAAAATAGATCGTTTCGAAAATATCTTTATTTAAACGTTTAGCCTCATCACTTTCGAAAGGTAAACGCATTAAGATAAAGGCATCGGCCAAACCTTGTACACCTAAACCAACCGGACGGTGACGCATGTTTGAATTTTCGGCCTCTTGAACCGGATAAAAGTTATGATCGATGATTTTGTTCAGGTTTAAAGTAGCCTGATACGTTACATCATATAATTTCTGGTGATCGAAAGCACCGTTGATAACGAAACGAGGTAATGCCAATGAAGCTAAGTTACAAACTGCAACCTCATCTTTAGAAGTATACTCGATAATCTCGGTACACAGGTTAGAACTCTTAATGGTACCTAAGTTCTGTTGATTAGATTTGCTGTTCGCTGCATCTTTAAACAACATATATGGTGTACCGGTTTCAATTTGCGAATCTAAAATGGCAAACCAAAGTTCTTGTGCTTTGATGGTTTTACGACCACGGCCTTCGGCTTCGTATTTAGTATACAGCGCTTCGAACTCGGCACCAAAACAATCTGCTAAACCTGGTGCTTCGTGCGGGCAGAATAATGTCCATTCGCCATTATCTTTAACACGTTGCATAAACAAATCGTTGATCCAAAGGGCATAGAATAAATCACGCGCACGCATTTCTTCTTTACCATGGTTTTTACGTAGGTCTAAGAACTCGAAAACATCAGCATGCCAAGGCTCTAAATAAATAGCAAAGGCACCTTTACGTTTACCCCCACCCTGATCTACATAACGGGCTGTATCGTTAAATACACGTAACATTGGAATGATACCGTTACTTGTACCGTTTGTACCACCGATATATGAACCCGTTGCACGGATATTGTGGATACTTAAACCAATACCGCCGGCACTTTGCGAAATTTTAGCAGTTTGCTTTAACGTATCGTAAATACCTTCAATACTGTCATCCTGCATGGTTAACAAGAAACATGATGACATTTGAGGTTTTGGTGTAGCCGCATTGAACAAAGTTGGTGTAGCATGTGTAAACCAACGCTCGCTCATTAAGTTATAGGTTTTGATTGCACTCTCGATATCTTCTTTGTGGATACCAACAGAAACACGCATAAACAAGTGTTGCGGGCGTTCTACAATCTGGCCGTCAACTTTTAAAAGGTAAGATTTTTCTAATGTTTTGAAACCGAAATAATCGAAACCGAAATCGCGGTCGTAAATGATAGAACTATCTAAAATATCAGAATTTTTATTGATGATTTCCATTACATCATCAGCAATAAGTGGTGCTGCTTTTTGTGCTTTGGGATCAAAATACTCATGCAACATCTTCATCGTACCTGAAAATGACTTGATGGTATTTTTGTGCAAGTTGGAAACCGCAATACGCGATGCCAGCAAAGCGTAATCAGGGTGTTTTGTAGTTAACGATGCGGCTGTTTCTGCAGCAAGGTTATCCAACTCAGACGTAGTTACACCATCATATAAACCCTCGATCACCTTTTTGGCTACATCGATTGGATCTACCAGGTCTGAATTTAAACTATAGCACAGCTTTTGAATACGGGCTGTGATTTTGTCAAATTGCACCGCCTCTTTGCGGCCATCTCTTTTTAGTACGAACATATTTTATGAGATTTAAGTTTTATTAAGGTCGAATGAGTGAGTTTTGAATGAGAGAATGTTAATCCGCCCATCGCCCTAGCTCTATTCGTTGTAATTATTTATTTTTTCGACTGATAAAAGAGCATTCACTCATTCCATCATTCACTAATTCAAAATTCTGCCTAGAAGTCTTCGTCTAAAGAAAACGCTTGTTTATTATTATCAGCAGAGGTTAATACACCGCTTTTTTGATAATCGCCTACACGTTTCTCGAAGAAATTGGTTTTACCTTGCAATGAAATCATTTCCATAAAATCGAATGGATTGGTTGCATTGTAGATTTTTTTGTACCCCAATTCCTGTAACCATCTATCGGCCACAAATTCGATATACTGACTCATTAACTTTGCATTCATACCAATTAAGGCAACTGGCAATGCTTCGGTAATAAATTCTTTTTCAATTTCAACTGCGTCGCTGATGATGCCATGAACCGCTTCTTCACTTAATTTATTGCTCAACATGCTGTATAACAAACAAGCAAATTCGCAGTGTGAACCTTCATCTCTCGAGATCAGCTCATTACTAAAGGTTAATCCTGGCATTAAGCCACGTTTCTTTAACCAGAAGATAGAGCAGAAACTTCCGCTGAAGAAAATGCCTTCAACCGCAGCAAATGCAACTAAACGTTCGGCAAAAGTTCCGTTATCGATCCAGCGTAAAGCCCATTCTGCTTTTCTTTTTACTGCAGGAACAGTATCGATGGCATGGAATAAACGGTCTTTTTCTTCAGGATCTTTAATATAGGTATCGATTAACAGGGCGTAGGTTTCGGCATGGATGTTTTCCATCATAATCTGGAAACCATAAAAACAACGTGCTTCCGGCAATTGCACCTCACTCATGAAGTTTACAGCAAGATTTTCGTTCACGATACCATCACTAGCAGAAAAGAAAGCAAGGATGTGAGAAATGAAATGCCTTTCGCCATCATTTAAATTGTCCCAGTGTTTCTGGTCGTCAGAAAGATCAATCTCTTCTGCAGTCCAAAAACTAGCTTCGGTCTTTTTATACATTTCCCAGATTGCCGGATACTTAATCGGCAAAAGCACAAATCTGTCTTTGTTTTCTTGTAGTAATAATTCCTGTTCCATACGCTGATGTTTTTAATTCTATTTTTTTAACAGAGCCGACAAAGGCACGCATCCATCAATTTTATATGATGATTGTAATGTCTTTTATCAAAACGCTGTTGTGAAAGTGCTAACCCTATAACCTGACAAACAACTGAGTTTTTAGTTAGGAAAATTTAAAATTGCAATCAGGATGATGTACGTATAAATTACTAAAAACTAAGCTTTTATATTTGTTTTCAAGCGCAAGAAGTTAAAGAACTTTGTTATAACAAATATATATACGGTGGCCCTTTTTTGTGAATCAAAGTTGTTAACACCCTGTCCGATTGCTGGGGAAAAACGATCAGCCAAATATCATTTTCAAGCGAAAAAAAAGCTAATCGTTTCTTTTCAAGGGTTTAGCAAACCAAAATAAGTGTTAATAACTTAAATTTGAGGGGTATAATAAGCCCTGAATAGAGCTAAAAAGAGTACTACTCAACAGTATAACTCAGGCTAACCTTAGCTATGCCTTTATGGAAGATACCGATCTGTTTTGCAGCACGTTCGGATAAATCGATAGCCAATCTTTTAGAGAAAGGACCACGGTCATTTACCTTCACCACTACTGATTTTCCATTATCGGGATTAGTTACTGTAATCAAGGTGCCGAATGGCAGGGTACGGTGGGCGGCAGTTAGTTTTTTCGACCGGTATTTGGCGCCGCTGGTGGTTCGGCGGCCTTCAAATTTTCTGTGGTAATAAGTGGCGAGAACTGTTTTTTTGATACTATCCGGTTCATTTGATGACTCAGAATTTTGTGCTTTACCTTGTAAAAACAGGAAACAAAAACTTAATAACAGCAGATACTTCATAGGCTAAATTTTCTTTATCGAGCCTGCAAATATAAGCATTTAGTTTATAATCAATAATTTGTGGAAAAACAGCCTGATTTTGTGCATTAAAAAAGGCGTACAACTTGTCGCCGTACGCCTCTACCTAACCCTCCTACATCCACCTTATTTTTGATCTGGCACAAAATTCATGGAGATCGAATTTACACAATGACGGGTGTCTTTGTTGGTAAATCCTTCGCCTACGAATACGTGACCAAGATGCGCGCCACAGTTGGCACAAACTATTTCTGTACGCGAACCATCTGCATCAGGAATACGTTTTACAGCACCTTTAATTTCGTCGTCGAAAGCAGGCCATCCGCAATGTGCATCAAACTTGGTTTCGGAACGGTATAGGGCTGCATTACAACGTTTACAGGTATAAGTACCTTTATCTGTTGTATGTTCGTATTTACCTGTACCAGGGTATTCTGTACCTTTATTTACAATTACTCTTTCTTCTTCGGGTGTTAATGGATTCCAGTTCATTTTCTTCTTTGGTATGATTTGTTCTGTTTCCTTCGGTTGTTTTACTTCTTTCTTGTCTTGCTTTTGGGCGCAAGCGGAAAGACCTGTGGTTAAAACAACAGCAGAAATCAAAAATAGTTTATTTAACATCGTTTTCATATATCAATATACGCTTTAGATTAGGTTTTGGTTCGCTGGTTTAGGGGAATCATATTCTATTTACAGAATAATGATAAATGTGCCTTTTGAGTTTGGAGTTGACAGTAGGGAGTTTTCAGTTTTGGGTGCAGAACCTCACCCTGACAAAGTTTGGAGGCTATGTGCTTTCCTGCAAGTCCCTCTCCTGGAGGAGAGGGAAACGTGGGTAGGTGCTTTTAACCCAAAAGTTGAGTTGGGAGTTTTCAGTTTTGGGTGCAGAACTTCACCCTGACAAAGTTTGGAGGCTATGTGCTTTTCTGCAAGTCCCTCTCCTGGAGGAGAGGGAAACATGGGTAGGTGCTTTTAACCCAAAAGTTGAGTTGGGAGTTTTCAATTGGGAGTTTTCAGTTTTGGGTGCAGAACCTCACCCTGACAAAGTTTGGAGGCTATGTGCTGTTCTGCAAGTCCTTCTCCTGGAGGAGAGGGAAACGAGGGTTGGTGCTTTTAACCCAAAAGTTGAGTTGGGGTTAATAAGAATTGCAAATCATTGTAGAAAGCAAGAAAAAAGATTCAGATGCAAGAATACAACACATCAATAACCCGCTAGGTTACATTCCCAAACCCCAAATCCCTCTCTTCAAGGAGAGGGATAGCACCAGTTAGCCTCAACACTGACTTTGATAGGGAGAGGTTCTGTGCCTTCCGTGTTTCCGTGGCAACAATTAAACACAAAAAGCGCCCCGAATTTAATCGAAGCGCTTTTCTATAAGGAGATTTTTAAATCTTATTTTGCTAATTCTTCTGCCATTGCAGCACCGATTTCAGCAGGACTTTCTACTACACGGATACCACACTCACGCATGATTTTCATTTTAGCAGCTGCAGTATCATCAGCACCGCCAACAATAGCGCCAGCGTGGCCCATTCTACGTCCAGCAGGCGCAGTTTGACCAGCGATGAAACCAACAACAGGTTTAGTACCGTGTTCTTTGATCCAACGGGCTGCTTCAGCTTCCATTCCACCACCTATTTCACCGATCATGATGATACCGTGAGTTTCAGGATCGTTCATTAATAATTTAACGGCTTCTACAGTTGGTGTTCCGATAATTGGGTCACCACCGATACCGATAGCTGTTGTAATACCTAAACCAGCTTTAACTACCTGATCTACTGCTTCGTAAGTTAAAGTTCCTGATTTAGAAACCACACCTACATGACCTTTTTTGAAGATAAAACCTGGCATGATACCAATTTTAGCTTCATCAGCAGTAATTACACCCGGGCAGTTAGGACCGATCAACGTAACATCGCGGTCTGAAATATATTCTTTAACCTGAATCATATCCTTAGTTGGGATACCTTCAGTAATACAAACAATAACTTTAATACCACCTTCGGCAGCTTCCATAATTGCATCAGCAGCAAAGGCTGGTGGTACAAAAATGATAGATACATTTGCACCCGTTTCATCAACGGCATCTTTAACAGTATTAAAAACAGGCTTTTCTAAATGCAATTGCCCACCTTTGCCAGGCGTTACACCACCAACTACGTTTGTACCATAGGCCAGCATTTGCTCAGCGTGGTAAGTTCCTTCGTTTCCGGTAAAACCCTGAACGATAACCTTAGAATCTTTATTTACTAAAACGCTCATGTATCAATATTTTTTTTGTGCAAAGCTAATATTATTGAACTGGAATTCAAATCTAAAACCATATTATTTAGTCCGTTTTTTCAGGAAAATGTAAGGAAATGCTTTATGGCAGCTGGAGGCCTGCTGTGCATTAAATCTTTTTAATAACTACTGTCATGCTGAGGTACGAAGCATCTGCAGCCGATGAAATAGATACTTCGTACCTCAGCATGACAGCAAATTCAGGGTTGCTGCTACTAAAAAGTGTTGCACCTCCATTAACTGCCTAATGTTGGCACGGGGATTAGGTTTAGAAGATAAATATTTTTGGCTCCATATTAGGAGCAGACTTTTCGGTTATAAACCTGACAGTAGCGAGCATCCCGATTTCCATCGGGATAAAGCGAATGGCAGGGCAGAACCCGACCTAGGAACTACAAGCCACCCGTTTTCAAATCAAAAACATTAATGCTTAGGATTAGAAAATGAACAGTCTGGTTCTTTTGGAAGTCTTCAGTCCTGCTCTCCGTTCTTTCCGATGAAGAATCGGAACCACTGCGATCAGGTTTAGTAACAAAGTTCGGGAGCCTTAGGCAACATCCGGGCAAAACGCTTAAATTTACCCTTAGAGGCTAAAGACTAAACTCAAAATATAAACCAAATAATTAAACCTCATATGATCAAGAAATTAATCTCTATCGTAACTGTTTTTGCTGCAACTTTTATTTCTCTAAATGCCAATGCACAAAGTACCGATACGAGTAAATACATTCTTCAAAACGATGTTGAAGTGGCCAAAGAAGAATCAGGAACACATGATGGCGGCGGAAAAACCATTGGTTTTAACTTTTTTGCTGATGCCAAAAACCTGAAAACAGCCTTTCGTAAAAGAATTTTAAAACCAGGCTCTTCCATCGGTTATCATTTGCAAAAGGAAGATGAAATTTATTATGTACTGAGCGGAAAAGGAACCATGCAAATGAATGGAAAAACTTTTGCAGTTAAACCTGGCGATGCCATTTTAACCCGTCCGGGTAGCTCGCATGGTATCATGCCAAATGCGGACAACGATTTAACAATTATGATTGTTTACGAAAAGAAATGAGGATATTAGCCATAAGGGTCTTCGACTCCGCTCAGACTGACAAAAAATAGAGATCAGACACCAAACCATGGAACTGGAACAACATTATACCAATAGAACAGGCTGGCTAAGGGCTGCTGTGCTTGGTGCCAACGATGGCATCATTTCAACTACGAGTTTGGTGATCGGTATTGCCGCAGCAAGCGAGACCAGAAGTCCGATTGTATTGGCGGCACTGGCGGGTTTGGTTGCAGGTGCATTATCGATGGCAGCCGGCGAATATGTTTCGGTGAGCTCGCAGGCAGATATTGAAAAAGCAGATTTGGAACGCGAGAAAATAGAACTCGAAACCATGCCTGAAATAGAGCTGAAAGAACTGGCAAAGATTTATGTAGCACAAGGTTTAGATGAGGATTTAGCCATGCAGGTAGCCATAAAACTCACCGAAAAAGACGCTTTGGTGGCACATGCAAGAGATGAACTGGGCATCAACGAAATTACCCAACCCAAACCGTTTCAAGCAGCTTTTGCATCTGGTGCTTCTTTTATCAGTGGCGGCATCCTGCCCTTTTTAGTGGCTTTCCTTGCGCCTATCAAATCGATGGTATTTTATCAATATGGTTTTGCCATTGTCTTTTTGGCATTATCGGGCGCAATTGCCGCAAAAGCTGGAGGTTCGAATATGACTAAAGCTGTAATTAGAATTTGTTTCTGGGGCACAGTAGCCATGGTGATTACCGCTTTGGTTGGCTATCTCTTCGATACGAAGATCAGTTAACAGTTGGCAGTTGGCAGTTAACGGTTGGCAGTTTTCAGTTCTATATTCCCAGTTTTTGATTTTATCGAAAGGATTTGCAAATCCCTTTTAACCTAAAAAGCCAGACTAACTTTAATCGTTAATCCGGCTTTGCTTTACTATTATTGATTAGACTAAAGACTTTTGACTTCTGCCTTAGGATTATCTACTTTTGGTTTCGGTTCAGTTTTCCAACCTTTTGCCCACTCGGCCTGTGCAGCTTCATCATGGAAAGTCCAGGCTACAAAGCGACTGATTTTTTGTCCCTGGCTCATTTGAACGGTGGTAACCTCAAAAGCATTGGCTTTAACCAAAGCGCTATAAATGCTTTTTAAGTTGGCACTTTTTGATACCAAAGAGGTAAACCATAATACCTGGTTTTTGATCTGCTCGCTCTGGATAATCATCTGCTCTACAAAAGCACGTTCGCCACCCGGGCACCAAAGTTCGGCTTTGTTTCCACCAAAGTTTAATACGTGTTTTACCTCTTTTTCATTTCCACCCAGGTTGCGCCATTTCTGACGGGTACCCTGTTCAGCCTCTTTTAACGAAGCATGGAACGGTGGGTTACAAACCACGGCATCGAAACGTTCTTTACCACCAACAACACCTCTAAAAATACCCATTTTTGAAGATTGCTGACGGATTTCTACCGCACCCTGTAAAGGTTTATTGGCTTCGATAATACGTTTGGCAGAATCTACCGAAAGTGGATCGATCTCTGTTCCGACGAAGTTCCAGCCATATTCCTGATGACCGATGATTGGGTAAATACAGTTGGCACCTACACCGATATCCAATACATTGATGTTGGCTCCTTTAGGGCTTTTACCTTTGTTGCTCGACCCTAAAAGATCGGCAACATAGTGGATGTAATCGGCCCTGCCCGGAATAGGTGGACAAAGAAAATCGGCAGGGATATCCCATTGTGAAATGTTATAAAAATACTTCAATAATGCTCGGTTAAGTGCTTTAACGGCATTTTGATCGGCAAAATCGATAGAATCGTCGTTATGCTCGTTTTTAAAAACGAAACGTTTCAATTCTTTTGAGGTTGCAGTAAGTTGTTTGAAATTGTAACGCGAACGGTGTTTGTTGCGTGGATGTAACTCGCTTTTTTCTTTGCGGTTATTTTGTTCTTCTTGAGCCAATGTGCTATGAGTTAATTAAACAAGCTGTGTGCATGTTTCTGCTACAAAGATAGTTAATTAGTTGGGAGTTCGGAGTTTTTAGTTCGGAGTCACCTAGTGGGCCGGTATCCGTACCCATTAATTAGTTGGGAGTTCGGAGTTTTTAGCTGGGAGTTACCCAATGGGCCGGCATCCTTACCTATTAATTAGTTAAGGGTTCGGAGTTTTTAGTTTATAGCCCGATCAACTCCGAGCACTAAACTCCAAACTAAGGATTTGCTTTCTGCTCCCAAAACTGAAAACTCCAAACTGAGAACTCCAAACTTTCTATACTTTCTCTATTCGAATAGCATTTTGATATTTCTCTTCATCAAACTGGTTTTCACTTTTCGCAATTACGATGGTGGCCACTCCGTTACCGATTACATTGGTGATGGCCCTTGCTTCGCTCATAAAGCGGTCTACACCGATTAATATCGAAATGTGTTCGATGGGCATAATTTTTAATGCGGTTAAGGTAGAAACCAAAACAATGAAACCGCTTCCTGTTACCCCTGCAGCACCTTTAGAGGTAACCATCAGCACGCCTAAAACCGTAATCTGCTGTCCCAGGGATAAATCGACATGAAAAACCTGACAAAGAAAGATTACCGACATGGCCAGATAAATTGCTGTTCCATCAAGATTAAACGAATAACCTGTTGGGATCACTAAACCCACAACCGATTTATCACAACCAATAGCCTCCATTTTCTGCATCATACTTGGCAGTGCAGATTCTGAAGAAGAAGTACCCAATACAATTAAAATTTCCTGACGGATGTACTTCAAATATTGCCATAAACTGAATTTATAGTACCTGCAAATCCCATTTAATACAATAAAAATAAACAGGATGCAGGTGAGGTAAACCGAGCCCATGAGTTTGGCCATGCCCACTATACTTTGCAATCCGTGGGTACCGATGCTAAATGCCATTCCACCAAAAGCCCCGATTGGCGCCAGGCGCATAATTACCTTCATAATTTTGAAAAGCACTTTGGATATTTTATCAAATGCATGTAGAACGCTAGTTCCCTCTCCGCCCAGTTTATTTAAGCCATAACCAAAAAGAATGGCAAAGAGTAGAATCTGTAAAATATTACCTTCTGCGAAAGCAGCAATCACATTATGCGGAATGATGTGAAGAAAGAATTCGGCCCAGTTCATATCTTTGGCTTGCTCAGCGTATCCCGTAATCTTGGTTGCATCACCGGCTTTGGCAACCATTCCGGCACCTGGTTTTAAAATGTTGGCCACCAATAAACCGATTGCAATGGCTACGGTACTTACAATTTCGAAATACAAGAGTGCTTTACCCCCTACTCTGCCCACCTTTTTCATATCGCCCATATGTGCGATGCCTAAAACAATGGTAAAGAATATGATTGGGGCAATTAACATGCTGATCAGGTTGATAAAACCCTGACTGATTAATTTAGCGGTTGGTGCAAAACCAGGAAAGTAAGCACCAACACTAATCCCTATGATGATGGCTACAATAACCTGGAAGGTTAAATTGGAAAATATCTTTTTCATGTATGATGATTAAATTTTACTAATACAATCGTCATTCCCTCGCAGGCTGGAATCTTAAAGCCCAATGCATTACGATTATCTTCTATAAGCAATAGTGGTCCTCAATCAACCCGATAGTTCGGGTTGGGAATAACAATCTCGCTCAGCCCACCATAGGCGGTTTATTTTTCATTAATATCCATTAATTATTGCGTAAAAAAAGCAGAATATGAATTTGCAAGAGTCTAAAAATGAAAGATAGCGTAATTTTTCTTTTCGTTTAAATTCCTGAATAAAAATATAGGACAATAAGATGGCAATAACATAGCATCATTTCTTTGGATATACTCATACGCCAAGCGATTGAATCGCAATTTTATGCTGCGCAAACGAGCGCAAGCAGCATGGCTATGGATGACTGCTTATGGGCAGCATTGGCTCTGGCTCACTAAAGCAAGCCCCAAAACAGACCCTGGCTTTACCTTTTGGTTACCTTCCAGGTAAGCAATAGGTAACGAATAGGTAAGCAATAGGTAGAGAATAGGTAAGCAAAGGGTTAACATGGGGTTAACTTGGTACCTATGTCCTATACTGGAATAAGTTTTGTCTAACTTTTTCGATTGGGCAGCAATGCTTTTAAAACCCGAATCAGGGATTTCGCTGGCCATTGGGAGTATAATTATATCATATTTAGCATCTAAAGCAGCGATATTGAACATTTCTTTCATCAAGGCATCAGAACGGTTGCCGCCGCCGATAATAAACAGATTACCTTTAGCTGCTTTGTTTTGTGCGCTTATAATTAAGAAAAACCAACCAATAGCCAGCTTAAAAGGAGTTTCTTCATTATTTATAAATGTTTACTTCAATTTTTCCATCTGCTGTAATGGTACCTCGGTACATGCCTTCGGTATTGAATGGTAAAGCTACATTGCCTTTTTTATCTAAAGCAATCAGGCCACCATCGCCACCCATTTTGCCCACTTTATCCAATACAATTTTCGAAGCTTCGGCAACGGATAAGCCTTTATATTCCATTAAATCGGAGATGGTTTTGGCCACGACATTGCGGATGTAAAATTCGCCCCAGCCGGTACAGGAAATGCCAGCGGTTTCATTATTACAATAGGTTCCGGCGCCAATAATTGGTGCATCGCCCACCCTACCATATTTTTTGTTCGTCATGCCACCTGTAGAAGTACCTGCTGCCAGGTTACCGGCTTTATCTAAAGCCACACAACCTACTGTACCAAATTTGTAATCGTGGTTTTTGATACCGAACAATTCTGATTTCTTGCTTCCATGGTCTAATACCGCTTTCGTAGAATCCTCTTTAATGGCATCTTGTAAACCATCCCAACGTTCTTTTGTCCAGAAATATTTAGGATCAACGATTTCCAATCCGGCCTCTTTAGCAAACTGATCAGCCCCGGCACCAACCATCATTACATGTTCCGATTTTTCCATCACGGCCCTTGCAGCAGAAATTGGATTTTTAATGGTCGTAACCCCGGCAACAGATCCTGCCATTAAAGTTTTACCATCCATAATCGCAGCATCGAGTTCATTTCTGCCATCGTGGGTAAAAACAGCTCCCTTACCGGCATTAAAATGCGGATCATTTTCCAACACATGAATAGTGGCTTCTACGGCATCCAAACTCGATTTACCTGCTTTAATTTCGGCATAACCTGCATTGAGTGCCTTTGTAAGGGCAGCAATATATGCGGCTTCTTTTTCTGCTGTCATGTTTTTCTTCAGGATCGTACCTGCGCCACCATGGATCACCATTACATATTTTTTCTGTTGTGCAGAAAGGCTTAGTGTTATTGCCGAGAGTAAAAACAAGATAAACAGTCTTAATAATTTCATCTTCTTATTGGATTTAGAAAGGTGTTAAATTAAGAAAATCCTTAGAATAAATGGGTTTTAAACTTTAGCAATCCCCTTCGATGAGAACTGCAGATCGTAAAGTTTTTTATAGTAGCCGTTTAATTTTAACAGTTGCTGGTGCGTTCCTTTTTCTTTGATCTCGCCTTTATCGAGCACAATAATCTGATCGGCCTTTTGAATGGTTGATAAACGATGGGCAATTACAATCGAGGTACGGCCTTCCATTAGATTATCAATAGCTTTTTGGATCAACAATTCTGTTTCGGTATCTACTGATGAGGTAGCCTCATCTAAAACCAGAATTGCCGGATTGTGTACCAGTGCACGGATAAATGAAATCAATTGCGCCTGACCTGCAGAAAGTGTAGCGCCTCGCTCCATCACATTATATTGATAACCACCAGGCAAACGCTCGATAAAATCGTGTGCACCTACCTTTTTTGAAGCATTCACCACTTCTTCGATGGTAATTTCTGGATTGTTGAGTGTGATGTTATTTAAAACAGTGTCTGAAAACAGGAAAACATCCTGAAGTACGGTAGCAATATTGCTCCTCAGGTAATCCAGATCAAAATCTTCGATATGGATGCCATCTACGGTAATATCTCCCCTTTTCACTTCATAAAAACGGTTCAGGATATTGATGGTAGAAGATTTACCTGCGCCTGTTGCGCCCACTAATGCTACGGTTTCGCCAGCTTTCACCTCAAAGCTGAGGTCTTTCAGCACATAGTTTTCGTCGTTATAAGCAAACCAAACCTGATCGAATTTGATGTTCCCTTCCAATTTGGCGGGTTTTTGTGTACCCTCATTCGGCGTAGCCTCATCAGTATCCAACACTTTAAATACACGTTCGGCGCCTACCATCCCCATCTGCAGGGTGTTAAACTTATCGGCCAATTGGCGGATCGGTGTAAACACCATGCCCAGGTACATGATAAACTGGGTGATGGTTCCTGGCGTTACATCAAGCGGTTTAGAAAGGATGCTTTTGGCACCATACCACACCAATAAACCCAACGACATGGCCGAGATCAACTCTACCACAGGAAAAAAGATAGAATAATACCAGTTAGAACGGATATTGGCATCGCGATAACGCTTGTTAATGGCGTAAAATTTTCTGTACTCCTGTTTCTCCCGGGCAAAATACTGCACGATTGATACCCCCGTAATGTGTTCCTGTAAAAAGGTATTCAGGTTTGAAACCTCATTTCTGATCTCCTGAAAAGCTACCTTAATTGCTTTTTGGAATTTCCTTGTTGCAATGATCAATAACGGAATGGGCAAAAGTACCACCAAACTCAATTGCCAATCGGTATATAACATCACACACACAATTACCACCACCTGCAAACTATCACCAATCATGGAAATTAAACCTTCAGAAAAAATATCGGCAATGGTTTCCAGGTCAGAGACCGTTCTGGTAATCAATTGTCCGATTGGGGTTTTATCGAAGAATTTAAGGCGAAGTTTAGTAATGTGGTTAAAAACATTGATCCGCAGGTCGCGGATAACCGATTGCCCCAGCGTATTGGTTAAAAGGGTGTGGTTATATTGGATCAAAGTCTGTAAGATCAACATAAAAACCATCAACATGGTCATATTCACCAATCCAGAATAATTGCCGGTTAAAATATAATGATCCAGTGTATACTTAATTAAAAACGGACGTACGGGAGAAATGGCCGCAAGTAGAATGGTTAAAACAACCGACCACACAAAAACGGCACGGTAAGGCTTTACGTATTGAAAAATACGTTTCAGTAATCCGGTGTTGTATACGTCGCCTGTAACTGCCATGTTTTTAATTTAGAATGAGGGAATTTTGAATGAGTGAGTGTTAGGGATAATTTCATCATTCTCTCATTCAATCATTCAATCATTTTATATAATCGTATGCTATCTTCACTAAATACAAACCACAGGCAGGTACCGATTGTCCGGCTTTACTGCGGTTTTTACTTTCTATAATTGCTTTAAAAGCTGCTAAATTTATTTCTTTTTTACCGATTTCTACCAGGGTACCCATAATCGCCCGCACCATATTGCGTAAAAAACGATCGGCCTGAATGGTAAAAACCAATCCGCCTTCCTGCTGTTCGAAAACCGCTTTGGTGATCTTACAATTATTGGTAAAAGTTTGGGTATTCGACTTGCTAAAACACGAAAAATCGGTATAATTTAATAAAATCGCTGCGGCCTCATTCATCGCTTCTACATCGAGTCGGTCTTTAACCAACCACGACCGGTTAAGTTTAAAAGGATCTTTTTCGAAATGCAGGTAATATTTGTACGCACGGGCAGTGGCATCAAAGCGGGCGTGGGCATCATCATGTACAGGTATAATACGTTTCGCTGCAATTTGGTACGGTAGCATCGCATTGATACCGGTTATGGCATTTAACACCCTAGCCTCTTCCACGTTTTCCACATCAAAATGGGCATAAAAATCAGTAGCATGTACGCCCGCGTCGGTTCTGCCACAGCCTAAAGTTTCGATCGGTTGGCGGAAAAATACAGACATCGCCTTATCCAACAATTCCTGAACGGTTATTGCATTGGGTTGGGTTTGCCAGCCATGGTATAAGCTGCCATCGTAAGCGATTTGTATGAAATACCTTTTTTTACTCAAAGCGATGCAAAAGTACAGTTTAGCTCGCAAAGGGCAAAGCGCTGGGTAGAGAGTTTGGAGTTTAGGGTTTGGAGTTCGGGCGGAAATACCTATCAAAAATAGCAATTCATGTTCCTTACTCATTCCTACTCCTATCCGGGAACTTTAATCTTTCTTTCTTTTCTCAAAAAAGGCTAGATTTGTTGCTATATATTTTACATTCATGATACAAAGAATACAATCGATCTGGCTTTTATTAGCAGCTTTAACTTTAGTTCTAATGTTCTTTTTGCCAATTGCAAGCAAAGAAATTAAAGGTGCAAAATCGGAAATATACACGAATGGCTTACATCAAAAAATTGAAGATAATAGTGGATCAAGCTTAAGTGTAGAGCCTTTTTTTCCATTGCTCATTACAAATATCGCGATTGCCATGATCTGTTTTGTAAATATCTTCAACTTTAGAAAACGTAGCTTTCAGAAACGTTTTGCCATAGTTTCGATCATATTAATTATTGGTTTCGCCTTTTGGTGCAGTGTATATGCCCAAAAATTACCAGGGGGTGTTGAGGGTGCAAGTTTTGGTGTTGGGGCATATTTACCCGCATTGGCCATTTTATTTGTAGTATTGGGCATTTTCGGCATCAATAAGGACGAAAGGTTGATCCGTTCGGCTGAAAGGTTGCGCTAATTCTTTAATTTTAACCAAAAAATTACTGCGCTCTATGCGTGTTAAAATAAGTCATATTGTTTATTATACCTGTGCTTTGGTTTTGCTCTGTGGGATCTTATCTTGTAGCAAGCACATCAACACTTCCGGCAAAACCAAAGTCGCGAAAAGCGTAGATTCCCTTTACCTCAAACAGAGAATAGCGGAGATTAAAAGTTTAAATACCGATATTTTTACCAAAGCATCATTCAAGGGCACAGCCGATACTGCAATTGTTTACCGATTGTTAAAGCCCAATAACACCAAAACGAAACTTCCATTGGTGATCGTGTTTCATGGATCAAACGCGGTTGGGAACGACAATACCAGTCAGCTTGGTATTTTGGCAAAACTATTTGCCAGCGACGAAATACAGGCGAAATATCCTGCTTTTGTTTTAGCCCCGCAGTTCCCTTCACGTTCGTCGAATTATGTTTTAGACCGGAGCAGAAATGTATTGACTTCGGTACCGCAATCCTGTTTAACGACTGCTTTACAACTGATCGACAGTTTGAAAAACAATTTAAACATTGATGAGAAAAGGATTTACCTCATCGGTTTTTCGATGGGTGCTTCTTCGGTGATCAATGCATTAGCGTTAAAACCAGATGTATTTGCTGCAGGGATCAGTATTTCGGGCATACCGCAATTCGACCAGGTAAACGTACTGGCGAACATCCCTATATGGTTAATCCACGGCAATATAGATACCGAGAATCCTTTTGATAGCGACAAACAGTTTTTTGAAGAGGTAAACGCTAAAAACAAAACCAGGTTCTGGGAATTCGATAATCTTGCCCACAACGATATTTTCGCACCCGCAATTTTAACGGATGAACTTCCCAAATGGCTATTCAAAAACAAACGTAAATAGCTGCATTGCTCTGGCCACCTAAACCCGGTTGGAGTGGAAATCCTTTTTAAAACCTGAAAGGTTTAAAAAGATTGAAACGGAAAACGGGACTGATGCGACCCAAGCACCACTGCAACTGCTTTCCAAATAAAAAACACGCTTCTCTAACGCAATCACGGCCTCCATTTAACTTGATCCATCCCACATTTTCCCTCATCCATTTTACATTCCCCATTATCACCTTATTCTCAAATATTTAGCTTAAAAAACTATTTACTTGATTATCTGTAAAATACGGATTATTAACCTTACCTTTGCGGCTCAATTAAAAATAAAAAGACGAATGACAAACCCATTTCAATTATTGGGGATAAGTGATGACGTCGTTAATGCCGTAAAGGATCTTGGATTTGAAACTCCAACACCTATTCAGGAGCAAAGTATTCCTGTACTGTTAGAAGGCACTAATGATTTTGTTGGTTTGGCCCAAACAGGAACAGGAAAAACAGCCGCATTTGGTTTGCCGCTGTTAGAACTAATCGATTTTAAAATTAACAAACCACAGGCATTGATTTTATGCCCTACCCGTGAGTTATGTTTACAAATCGCTAACGACCTTAAAAACTTTTCTAAAAACGTTGCTAATGCCCACGTTGTTGCCGTTTACGGTGGCGCGAACATTATGCAACAACTACGCGAAATACGCCAAGGCGTTCAGATCGTAGTGGCCACGCCCGGCCGTATGTTGGATATCATTGGCCGTAAAGCCATCGATTTTTCTTCAGTTAAATATGTTGTGCTTGATGAAGCTGACGAAATGTTGAACATGGGTTTCCAGGACGACATTAACGACATTTTATCAACTACACCTGATGACAAAAAAACCTGGTTATTCTCGGCTACCATGCCTGCAGAAGTTCGCCGTATAGCTAAAAACTATATGGATAACCCTGTAGAATTAACTATGGGCACAAAAAATACCGGTAACGTAAACATCGAACACGAATATTATATTGTTCGTGCACGTGATAAATACGCAGCCTTAAAACGTATTGTAGATTTTAACCCTGAAATTTTTGCAGTAGTATTTTGTAAAACCAAATTGGATACACAAGATGTTGCCGAGCATTTAATTAAAGATGGTTATAATGCGGATGCTTTACACGGCGATTTATCGCAACAACAACGTGATAAAGTAATGCAACGTTTCCGTGAGCGTAACATGCAGTTGTTAATTGCTACTGATGTTGCTGCCCGTGGTATCGATGTAAACAATGTAACTCACGTAATCAACTATTCTTTACCTGACGAAATTGAAAGTTATACCCACCGTTCGGGCCGTACTGGCCGTGCTGGTAAAACCGGTATCTCTATCTGTATCATCAACTCTAAAGAAGTTGGAAAAATCCGTCAGCTGGAGCGCATTATTGGTAAACAATTTACCAAAGCTGAGCTTCCTACAGGATTTGATGTTTGTGAAAAACAATTATTCTCTTTGGTACATAAAGTACACAATGTAGAGGTTAACAACGAACAGATTGATCAGTACATTCCCCGTATTATGGACGAATTTGCTGATTTAACCAAAGAAGATGTAATTAAACGTTTTGCTTCGTTAGAATTTAACCGTTTCTTGGATTACTATTCCAAAGCTCCTGATTTAAATGCAGCAGTTGGCGACGACCGCGGTGCAGACAGAGGCGAAAGAGGTGCCGGACGTGGACGTGGTAGCGAAGGTTACACCCGTTTGTTCATCAACTTAGGTTCGGTAGATGAGTTTACCCGTGGCGATATGTTGTCATTTATCTGTAACAACGGTAAAATTGGTGGCAAAAGTGTTGGTAAAATCGATTTAAAAGGTGTTTTCTCTTTCTTTGAAGTGGAAGACGATGTAGCTGACAAAGTTTTTGAAGGCTTTAAATCTGTTGAGTTTAACGGTCGTCAGGTACGTATCGAGAAAAGCGGAGACGGTGGTCGTGGTGAAGGCGCAGGTGAAAGACGCGGTGGCGGCGAAAGACGTAGCGGTGGCGGTGGTTTCGGCGGTGAACGCAGAAGCGGCGGTGGCGGCGGCGGTTATCGTGGCGGCGGCGACAGAAAATCTGGCGGTGGTAGCGGACGACGTGAAGGCGGAAGCGGCGGTGGCGGTTTCAGAGATTTCTCTGGACGTAGCCGTGACGACAAAGGTGGTAACACCGGAGGTCCACGCAGAGAAGGCGGAAGCCGTGAAGGTGGAAGTGGTGAGCGCAGAAAAAAATGGTAAATCACTAAACCAAATATATTACAGCCGTCCCGATTTTTCGGGACGGCTTTTTTTTGCAATAAGTTTTTTTTCTTGGCATCGACCACGCTAATTTATCCGTCGGTGAGATACCATTGGTATTATTATATTAGGGAGAAAGTCTGCCAAAAGATGTCACCCAGAGTATAGTCGAAGGGTATTCCTGTGATGTCAGATGTTACCATCTGACATGTCTTTGTGCTGCCGGATGTTACCATCCGGCAGAAAATCGAGTTCTTAATTTATTGCTTCTATAATGATCATTCAACCAAATGATAATACCTATTTACAAATTTTCATAGGAAATAAATCTCCAGTCAGATGCTAACATCTGACTCCACATCCAATTTTTCTTTAAAAAAACAGCTCTTTGTGCTGTCGGATGTTACCATCCGGCAGAAAATCAAGTTCTTAATTTATTGCTTCTATAATGATCATTCAACCAAATGATAATACCTATTTACAAATTTTCATAAGAAATCAATCTCCAGTCAGATGCTAACATCTGACTCCACATCCAATTTTTCTTAAAAAAAACAGCTCTTTGTGCTGTTGGATGTTACCATCCGGCAGAAAATCAAGTTCTTAATTTATTGCTTCTATAATGATCATTCAACCAAATGATAATACCTATTTACAAATTTTCATAGGAAATAAATCTCCAGTCAGATGGTAACATCTGTCTCCACATCCAATTTTTCTTTAAAAAAACAGCTCTTTGTGCTGTCGGATGTTACCATCCGGCAGAAAATCAAGTTCTTAATTTATTGCTTCTATAATGATCATTCAACCAAATGGTAATACCTATTTACAAATTTTCATAAGAAATAAATCTCCAGTCAGATGGTAACATCTGTCTCCACATCCAATTTTTCTTTAAAAAAACAGCTAGAAAATACTATATTTAACGTTTAGCTATACTAAACAAATCATGCGTTATTTAAAGTTTTTTATTGTTTTATTCCCTTTATTTATAGTGAGCAGGCTTAACGCTCAACAAAAAGTTTCAGATCAAAAAATGCAATGGTTTGCTGATGCCAAACTGGGTATTTTTATCCATTGGGGTATTTATTCGGTGAATGGTATTTCCGAATCCTGGTCTTTTTTCAACAATTACATCAACCATGATGCTTATATGAAACAGCTTAATGGTTTTACCGCGGCAAAATATAATCCGAATGAATGGGTAAACCTCATTAAAGAAAGCGGTGCTAAATACGCAGTAATCACCACCAAACACCATGATGGTGTATCGCTCTGGGACAGCAAAATGCCCAATGCAACCACAACATTAAATAACAGTGCTGCAAAAAAAGATTTGATTACACCATTTGTTGCTGAACTTAAAAAATCTGGCTTAAAAACGGGCTTATATTTTTCTTTACCCGATTGGAGCTATGCTGATTATGATGGTTTTACGCGCGACAGGAAACGCTACGATTATAAACAGGATCCTACCCGTTTTAAAAAGTTTCAATATTATTTCCAGGGGCAGCTCAACGAACTTTCGACAAAATACAATCCGGATCTTTTGTGGTTTGACGGCGATTGGGAGCACAGTGGAGAAGAGTGGCAGGCCAAAAACATATTAGAAAATTTACGCAAAACGAATAAAGATATCATTGTCAACTCACGCTTAAACGGCCATGGCGATTACGATACGCCCGAGCAAGGTGTTCCGGTAATAAAACCAGGCTCACCAGAATGGGAACTTTGTTATACGATGAACGATTCGTGGGGTTATCAACCTTACGACAACCATTATAAATCATCTAACATGATTATCCGTACCCTGGTTGATTGCATCAGTATGGGTGGCAATTTGCTATTGGATATCGGACCAAAAGCCGATGGAACAATTGCTTCAGAACAGGTTCAGATTTTAAAAGATTTAGGCCGTTGGACCAAAAAAAATAGCGAGGCCATTTATGGTACGCAAACCGGTATCTCTCCAAAACATTTCAATGGAAAAACGGCGCTATCCAAAGACAAAAAAACCTTATTCCTCTATCTGGATTACAAAACTGAAAAAGGTATTTCATTAACAGGTATAAAATCAAAAGTAAAAAGCATTCAGCTGGTGGGTGGCGGGCAGGTTAAATTTGCCAATGTTAATGATTCGGATTATACGTTCAATATTCCTTCAACTGATTTTGATCAGGATGTAACGGTGGTAAAGGTAAGTTTTGATGAACCTCTTGATCTTATTGAAAGTCCAAACGGGACCTCTTCGTTAAAAGACCTCTTAACAGAGCATAAAAAATTAAATTCAGCTGCTGATAAGCTAAAGCAATTGGCCAATAGCTTAGATAAAGGAATCAATATTTTTAACGACAGCAATTTAGCGGCTGATGGATTGGATTTTAATGCCAAGATTAAACCTCTTGACCAAACGGTGAATAATTGGGTGATTAAAAACGCTGAAGCCTTATACAAAACAACCGGTGGAATTCCAGCAGGCCATTACCAGGGCAAAACCGCACTATCAGCTGATAAGCAGACGCTTTATTTATTTGTTGAAGGAAGTCCAACCGGACCCATTGCGATAAAGGGTTTGAAAAACAACATCAGCAGAATCAGGATTGTGGGCGAAGGTACTATGCTTCCGCACGAAATCTATAATAAACTGTATTGGAGTAAAATACCAGGTATTGTTTACATTCCGGTTCCAAAAGATAAGTTAGATCCTGAATTAACCGTAATTGCGGTGCTTTTAGATGGGCCCATTGATTTATACCGCGAAAAAGTTGGCGCAATAGAAAGCAATCTCTAATTATTTTGTGCCTAAAGATCCTTCGACCAGCTATCAATGACAGACTCCAGTAGAGGGGCGTCTCGACTGGAGCATCACGGAATGCCTACCTTTACAGGCGGGGATATAAAGATCCGTGTTTATCCCCGCCTGACGAGTCGGGCAGGTGTGTACATCTGTGGTTAAAAACCCTTAACTTAATGACATTGATGGTACGGCGCACGTGGCTAAAAATTATTTAACAATTGTAAAATAGTGGTACAACTTTACGATTATCCTTAAATTGCATTACTTTCGCACATCATGCAGGCAAAATATATCTCGTATCAGGAAACCGGATCTTTTTCAAAACTGGTTTTGGATTATATTAATAACGAAGAGCAGCTTAAAGCTTTTTACAGTTACCGTCCTGATATGGAGGGTTTGGCCAGGGCAATTGAAAACAGAAATTTCTTAGGGAATAGAGAAACACTAGTTAAAGTTTTACAAGATCAATACCAGCATTTACAACCCAATAAGTCGGTTACCAAAAACATAGAACTTTTAGGTCTGCCAAATACCTTTACTGTAACAACAGGTCACCAATTGAATTTATTTACCGGTCCGCTTTATTTCATCTATAAAATTGTAACCACCATTAATCTAGCCATTGAGCTAAAAATGGCCCATCCTGATCAAAACTTTGTTCCGGTTTATTGGATGGCTACGGAGGATCATGATTTTGATGAAATTAACCACGTAAGTGTTGATGAAAAAAACATCAGCTGGATACAGCAAACCAATGGGGCAACCGGCAGACTGAGTACTAAAACCGTTGCCGCAGCGGTAACCGCATATAAAGGTTATTTAGGCATCTCAAAAAATGGAAAACGGATTGCCAAACTGGTAGAACAGGCCTATCTGCAACACGATAATCTAGCCGACGCCACCCGGTTTTTGGTAAACAATTTATTCGAAAAGTATGGTTTGGTCATTGTAAACGCAGACGATAGCCGATTAAAAAAGCAATTCGCGAATATCATTACCGAAGATATTATTCAGCATAACAGTGCGAAGAATATAGATAACAGTTCAAAAAACCTCGAGGATTTAGGCTATAAAACCCAGGTAAACGGACGCGATATTAACTTCTTCTATATGATCGATAATCTGCGCGAGCGTTTGATCTTCGAAAAAGGAAAATATATCGTGAACCACACGGATATCAGTTTTACCGAGGAAACATTAAAAGCTGAAATAGAATCACATCCTGAGCGTTTTAGTCCGAATGTAGTGATGCGGCCCATGTACCAGGAAGTTATTCTACCCAACATCGCTTATATAGGTGGTGGTGCAGAAGTGGCTTATTGGATGCAATTAAAAGCAAATTTCGATTTCTATAAGGTTGATTTCCCGGTTTTATTGTTGCGTAACTCAGCTATATTGATCGATAAACGCAGCGCCCAGAACATATACCATTTAGGTTTTTCTTTAGAAGATATTTTCTTACCTGTTGAAGAATTAAAAAACATCTGGGTAAAGCGGAATACAACCGCACAATTGAGTTTGGCTGACGAAACAAGAGCGATTAACAGTATTTTCGATCAGATTAAGCTCAATGCCTATAAAATCGATAAAACGCTTTCCGTTTCTACAGACACTGCTAAACAAAGAACCAATCATTTATTGGCCAATCTGGAAAAGAAACTGTTCCGCGCAGAAAAACGCAAACACGAAACGGCATTGCTGCAAATTGAGCATGTTAAGAAAAGGCTTTTCCCTAACGGCACACTGCAGGAAAGAATATTGAATATTGCGCCCATGTACGTAAATTATGGCGAAGATTTTCTTTCTTCCTGTATTGAAAATTTTGAACCATTGGGCGGCGATTTTACTGTTTTATTACCGTAGTGTTAGTCCGAAGTCGGGAGTCAGAAGTCGATAACCCCAAGCCCCCAATCTCGCTACTTGCTACTTGATACTCCATACTTAATACTTGATACTCGCTACTTGATACTCCCTACTTAATACTCAACACCTACAACCTGATACCAATAAAATGAACTTTATCACCTTTACCGAAACCAACCTTCGTACTTTTACTTATAGCGTTTTTAAAAAAATGGGCTGTTCTGATGCGCATGCTGATTTGGCAACCGATGTATTGGTCCGTTCAGATTTACGTGGTATTGATTCGCATGGTGTTGCCCGTTTAAGTGGTTATGTACGCTTGTGGGAAAAGAAAAGAATTAATGCAACGCCTGATATTAAAATTGTGCACGAAACACCAACTACTGCAACCGTAGACGGTGATGCAGGTTTAGGTTTGGTGGTGGCCCCTTTTGCGATGAAAGTGGCCATCGAAAAAGCAGAAAAATATGGTAGCGGATGGGTATCGGTTAAAAACTCCAACCATTTCGGTATTGCAGGTTATCATGCCTTGATGGCGGTAGAAAAAGATATGATCGGCATCAGTATGACGAATGCAAGTCCGCTGGTTGCCCCTACCTATGCCAACGAACGTTTACTGGGTACCAACCCGATGTGTTATGCTTTCCCGGCAGGAAAATATCCACCTGTAATTGTAGACATGGCCACCGCAGCCGCAGCGAACGGAAAATTAGAAATTGCCCAACGTGCCAACAAAAGTATTCCTGATGGCTGGGTTCAGGATAAAAATGGGGAAAACTCTACTGATCCCAACGAATTAAAAAATGGCGGCTCGCTTTTACCTTTGGGTAGCGATAAAGATCACGGCAGTCATAAAGGTTATGGTTTGAGTGCAACGGTTGATATTTTATCAGCGGTATTATCGGGCGCAAATTATGGCCCCTGGGTACCTCCTTTTGTGGCCTTCTTAGAACCCTCGGCAAATCCGGTTGGCGAAGGATTAGGCCATTTTTTAGGCGCTATGCGCGTAGATGGCTTCAGACCGGCGGAAGACTTCAAAAGCCATTTAGATAATTGGGTAGAACGCTTTAAAAGTGCAAAAACAATAGATCCTGACAAAAAGGTCATCATTCCAGGGGAACCTGAGCACAAATTTGAGCAGGAAAGAAAAATTAGTGGGATTCCGATCATTGATGTAGTGGTGAAGGACCTGAATGAACTGGCTGTAAAGTTAGAGATAGCCGGTCTTAGTTAATGGTTCAATGGTTGATAGACTATTGTCGATTTATATAACCACAGAGCGCATTGAGATATAGGCACGAAGATCACAGAGTTGGGTGCAGCAATTCTATTTTTATCTTAAAGATCCTTCGACTACGCTACCATTGATGTTATTTTTTAATTATTTATTAATGAGAAACTTAAAGGTATTTGCATTTCCTCCCAGCTAGGCCATAGCACCTCATCCACGTTCAACTAAGACCCGGCCTAACAAATTTTTCGGACCCCACAGACCAAGCCACTCTACTGGCTTCCAAAGAAAAATTTTCAGCCGGCATTTTTTGTTTCTTTTTGATGCCAAAAAGAAAGAGCCCTTCGGCGGCGGCGAGCCGAGGCAAGACGGAGCAGCAGGACAAAAAAAAATAATTTATACGTCAATCATGTTGATTTTTATGAAAAAATTATCCCTTAGGATGACACCCATAGAAATTCCGTGCTTTCTATGTTGCCCTGCCCGAATGGCAAGGCGGGCGTGGCAAAAAATCTAGTTTATAAAAAAGCCGCAGATTTAACCAGAATCTACGGCAACTATTACTTGATATGGTTTATACCCAACCATAGGGGGTGTCTTTTTAAGGTTTAACGGTTAAGTTATCTTTTAAATAAAGTGCTTTACTTGATGAGCCGATCATGATCCGATATTCTCCGGGAACAACTTCCCATACATTATTGATATTGAGTGTTTGAAGTAGCTCTTTATCTACCTTGAAAGAAATTACTTTAGTTTCGCCTGCTTTTAGATTTACTCTTTGGAAAGCCCTTAAGGCAAGAACAGGCTGTGCCAGCTTGCTCAATAATGGCCTCATGTACAACTGTACCACTTCCTCACCATTATCATGTCCAGCATTTTTAAGCGTGAAGCTTACTGTAGCTGTTTCATTTTTAGCGATGCTTTTGCGGCTAAACTTTAAATTTTCATAAGAGAAACTGGTATAACTTAATCCATAACCAAAAGGGAAAAGCGGTTCGCCACTTAGATTATTATAATCATCGCCCCTACCTGTAGGTTTATGGTTGTAAACCAGGGGTAGTTGTGACTCATCAATAGGATAAGTAATAGGAAGTTTTCCTGATGGATTTACCTTTCCGAGCAATACATCTGCAATGGCACTGCCGCCTGCTTCGCCCGGGTACCACACGTTTAAAACCGCACTCACTTTATTTAACCACGGCTGCATATTAATGGCGCTCCCTCCGGTTAATACCACTACAACCGGTTTGCCTATTTTTGAAAGTTCTTCGAGTAATAATTCTTGATTACCGGGTAAGTTTAACATTGCCCTGTCTAAAAACTCCCCTTCTTTTATGCCCGCAACGAACACGACCACATCATTATTTTTAGCCGCTTTTACGGCATCAGCTATTTCGGTTGTTGGCTTGGTAGCATAATCCCAGATCAGTTTGATTTTGCCATTGCCTTTAGATTCGAAGAATTCGACCTTAATGGCATAATCTTTATTTTTTTCAAAATGAAATGGAACTGTTTTGGTACTGAAAGATCTTTTATCCCAATGATCAATAATCAACTGATTATCCAGATATAATCGGTAACCATCATTACCTTCCAATCCGATATTAACATCAACATTTTGTGGCACCTTAATATTTCCTTCCCACCTTAGCGAATAGTCATCCAACTGGAGCTGTTCATCTGGCGGGTACAAAGTCCAGCTAAAATTGACAGTTTTATCATTTACTTCCTTTATCGGTTTGCCCGAGAAGTTAAGTCCTTTATAGTATGTTCCAGCTAAGCCTGATTTTTGATTTGTAGAAAGAAACTGACTATCTATTGGAATGTAGGTATGAAGCTCCCTGCTGCTGCCTTTTAAATAACTAATCTCCATTTCATTGGATACCGCATTTTTTAAGCCTTCCAATATATTGATCTTATTGTTTCCAGTGCCACTATAACCACCCAACCGGCCTTCAATTGCATCTTCACCGAGAAGTAGAATCCGTTTTGTGTTTTTTAATGGAAGCGTATTATTATCATTTTTAAGCAGCACAAAGGACTTTAATGCAGCTTCTTTAGCCAGTTGATGGTTAGTTTGATCAGTTAACATCTTTTCGGCAACACTTTCATCTACATAAGGGTGCTCAAACAAGCCAAGTTCAAATTTAGCCCGCAACACTCTCGCAAGTGCATCATCAATTCTTGATTTTGGAATGCTGCCATCCAAAAATGCTGGCAGAAAAAGTTTGTAATGGTTATAATCCACCTGAAAAATCACATCCAAACCAGCATTAATAGATTGCGCGGTGGCATCTTTGTAGTCTTTAGCCGTAAAGTGTAATACGTTGGCGCCACCCACTGCACCGGCATCAGAAATGGTAAACCCTTTAAATCCCCATTCTGTTTTTAGCTTCGTGGTAAGCAACCATTTGTTTGAGGTAGCTGGTGTGCCAAAAACACTATTATAGGAAGTCATTAATGAGCGTATACCGACATTTTTAACCCCATCTTTAAAAGCTGGAAAGTGGATTTCTTCCAAATAATGTTTATCCAGTTCGATTGGATAGCTATCCCTTCCGCCATCGCCTACATTGGCCACAAAATGTTTTGGGGTAACAATGATGTTTTGCCTTTCTATGGCATTCATAAAAGCATGGCCCATCACGGTTGTTAAATAAGGATCTTCGCCATAGGTTTCCTCTACCCTGCCCCACCTTACATCGGTAGCCATATTGATCACTGGAGCCAAAAGGTCCCGCAGGCCACGTGCGCGGGCCTCAGCAGCAATAGCTGTACCTACTTTGGCCACCAGAGTGGTATCGAAACTTGCAGCCAAACCGATGGATTGTGGAAATGCGGTAGCCCCTTCTCGAACCAGGCCGTGTAAAGCTTCATCAAAGGCAATCATGGGAATCCCCAGACGGGTTTCTTCAACGAAATATTTTTGAATTTTATTGATCTTTCTAGCCAGTGAAAGTCCGTCTTCGGAAGTATTGTAGCTTAACATCTGCTGTGCATTGCCACTGCCTTGTGCGGCGGCACTCACCTGTAAACCAAAAATCCCCTGCTTAAATTGATTCTTATTTGCTTCGGTAACATCACCGGGAATCATGAACAACTGCCAGAATTTTTCTTCTGGTGTCATTCTCGAAATCAGGTCTTTTACCCTTAAACCGATGCTTAATTTTGAATTTTTATAAGGTAAAACCGGCCCTTTTTTAACTTGCGCATAAAGACCGCAAGAGACAAATAGTGCAGGTAATAAGTATAGGTATTTAATCAGTTTTAGCATTGTTAATTGCTTTCAGGTGTAAAAGAAAAAGTCAATGCTATTTTCTCTTCAGTTTTAGGAAGATTGAAATGTACCTTACCCTCTTTTAAGGTCCATTTTACCTTTTGGTTTGTACTTAAAATGGTAATTGATGTTCCTTTTTTAGGGATACTTCCTTCCCATGAAATTTCTTTAACAGGGCCATCGCCGAGTAAAGTGATCCCGTAAATCGTCTTCCCATCCTTGCTCTGGGTAAACCAGTTTTGCCCGTCATGGTAGTTTTTGGTAATTCTTGTTTCATAGATAGCAGTGCCATTTTTACTCGTCCATTTACCAATATCTTCCAGTTTAGCAACTACCTCATCAGGTAAAGTTCCATCTGCTTTAGGACCAACACCCAAAAGCAAACTTCCACCTTTGGCCACAATTTCTACTAATTTATGTACCACTTCAGCAGCAGATTTATAACGGTCGTTGGCCACAAAACCCCAGGCTCCACCTAAGGTCATACAGCTTTCCCAGGGGTAATCCAATTGTTTTTCGGGGATCTTCTGCTCAGGCGTTTGGTAGTTTTCGAACTGACCATGCACTGTTCTATCCACCACAATTAAACCCGGCTGTGCTTTCCTGGCATCAGCGGCAATTTTAGGCATATCAATATCCTGACTCCATTCTGGAATTGGCATTCCCCACGAAAGCACTTCCTGGTTTACACTGGCCCGTGGACGGACCCAGCCACCATCTAACCATAAAATATCGATGCTTCCATAATTGTTCATCAGCTCACCAATCTGGTTCTGGGTATAACTTTTAAACATATTCCAGCGCCATGGGTTCTTTCTGATGTCGTAATTGTTATTCCTGTTCGCTGTGGCATATTTGTCCCACCAATAGTATTGCGAATGCCAGTCGGGTTTAGAAAAATAAGCACCGATCATAAAGTTTTCCTTACGGAAAGCATCGAAAACATATTTGGCAACGTCTTTTTTAGCATTGGTAGAAAAAGGACCTTTAGCAATGCTAAAATCAGATTGTTTGGTATCGAACATGGCAAAACCATCATGATGTTTGGTAGTAAACACCAGGTATTTCATCCCAGCATCCTTACCTGCCTTTGCCCATTGCTCAGGATTGAACTTTGTAGGATTAAATTTTTCGCTAAAACCCCAGTACCATTTTTTATAATCTTCGTATTTGACGGTACTGTCTCTTTCGATCCAGTCTTCCGAGCAGATCGACCAGGATTCGATAATCCCGGGAACAGCATAAAGCCCCCAATGGATGATCATGCCGAATTTTTTATCCTGCCAGGTATCGAGTTTCTTTTTAACGGCATCATCTTTAGGCGATTCGTAAATCTCCGATTGGGGCATGATGTCGTTTTGCTGGGCGAAGGCTACAGCTGAAAAGCATAAAAACAAAAAAAGTGATGTAAAGTACTTCTTATTCATTTTAAGTAATTAAGAATCCCAGCATTCATATGCTGGGATTGATCATAAATTATGGCATCCAATACACCTTTTTGGCAATCTGAACATTGGCATCTACATTACCACCAATGGCATTCAAATTAGAAAGATTGTTGGTTTTCTCATCGTCAGGATAAGGTAGCCTATTATAGGTAACAGGAGTATAAGTGGCATCTTTAGGTGTTACTCCGGTACGACGCACTGTACACCAGGTTTCTACTGCATTAAACATACTTGCCAGCCACGATTGAGTAATGATTTTCCGATAATTCCCGGCCACATCACCAGTTGTAAATTTAACAGCAGGATTACTGGTAAAAACATCAATCTGTGCCTGGGTAATTGGACCCGGTTTTGCAGCCGTGGGCCATAATGCGGTCGTATTACTGTTAACAGTAGTGTACCAAAAGTTAACAGAAGCTTTCATTCCGGCATTGTATTCTGTTTCGGCCAATGCCTGATCCGCACCAACACCTATACCCTGATTATAAATTTCGGCCTTTAAGAAATGTACATCTGCTTCGGAAATAATAACATAAGGGAAACTCTGAAAATCACGAACGAGGTAATAATTAAATACAGCAAATTTATTACCAGGATCGGTACCTGGAGCCTTTGGGCTATTGGTAGATTCATTCGGGTAAGGTGTACCGCCATCTTGTATAGATCCATTTTGTGGTTGAGGTACCCATTTACCTGCGTTGTTTGGCATAAACCATACTTTGTAACGCGGGTCAAAAAAGCCGGAACCATTATCAGCATTGGTAGACGACATTTTAGCAAACACATTCGAACTCATCCTGATGTTTGAAACAGAGAGCTCCCGAAATGCATACCAATAGCGATCGCCATAATCTGGAGAATTTGGTATCACTACTAAAGGAAAACTGCCAAAATTACTTTTGTATAAAGCGGTAAGATCCTGATCATTAGGCAGAGGGTAAATAGATGGGTTTCCTAAAATCTCTGCAATGGTAGCTTTAGCCTTTGTTTGCAAATTGGTTTTGCTTAAACGAACAGCATAACGCAACCTTAAGGCGTTTCCAAACTTTTTCCAGGCAACAAAATCGTTGGCTAAAAAAGACTCATACGTACCGATTGAGCTTTGGTTTGGACCACCAACACCTTCAACAGCAGCTTTTAGATCATCTAATACACTATTATAAACACTTTCTTCTTTATCATATTTCGGTTGATAGTTTGCCGAACCTTCTGTAGCAATAGCCGCCTGACTGTAGGGTATATCACCATAACGATCTAACATTGATAAAGTTTTTTGGCTGATCAGAATAGTAGCCATGTACTTTACATCATTGTAAATACCTGGGTTTGGAGATGCACTTACAAGCTTTAATAGTTGTTTATAATCTGCCAGGTCTTGGTAATAATTACTCCAAAAAGTAGTAATATAATTAATGTACGGCAAGTTTTTATTCTGAACGCCTTGCTGATTGGTAATCGGCATAAACAACCCGGCATAGATCGTATAATCCTCGTCTGTTGCACGCTTGGCCAGATTATTAAAGAAACCTGCAGGTGTTGCCGTAGAAACGGTTGCATCTTTATAGGGTTTATTTAATTCTTCGAAACCTTTTTTACATGATACCACACCAAAGATTAGCGACAGGCCAAGTATAGTATGGATTACTTTATGTTGAATTTTCATATCATTAAATGCTTTAAGTGATTAAAATGAAGACCGTATAGTAAAACCAAATGATCTTGTTTTTGGCAGAGATCCATATTCTATACCTTGCATGTTACCGATACCATTTACCCCTTCTGGATTTAAGCCTTTAGGTATGGTAGTAAAGATGTAAAACAGATCTCGTCCAACCAACGAAAGCGACAGATTTTGAATAAACTTTGTTTTTTGGAGTAATGTAGCCGGAACCTGGTAGGTTAAAGCCACTTCCCTAAGTTTCATCCAGGAGTTTTTAAATACAGATGCCGAGCGAGGTGCCCCAAGGTGGTTCCAGGCAGAAAAAGTACCCTGGTAGTACCATTGATAATTTACGACATCGTTGTTTGGAGTAGCACTTGTAACGTTGCCTTGAGCATCTCGGGTAACAAACACACCTCCGAAATTAACCCCGCTATTCGAAGTAGTTCCGTCAGGATAAACCAAAGGTAAACCCCCACCGTCACGTTCCTTTAGGGTTTCTACTAAGTTTCCGCTGCCCATACCTGCGGCATAAGAGCCAAAAAATGTATCTCCACCAATTTTTGCATCAGCCAATATGTATAATGAAAATGCCTTGTACTTAAAGGTGTTGGTAATACCACCTGTTAATATTGGTTGGGAATTACCAATTGGCACCTCATTGGCTGTTTTTACCCACTGCGTACCTGCATAATAGGTTTTGCCATTAACAGTATATTGCAATGGCAGTCCATCAGTTCCTTCAGCACGCATTACTATCTTTTCTCCATTGTAGTAGGTAAAATCCCTTCCGTATAAGGTACCATAATAATCGCCAACTTTAACACGCTGTGAAATGCCGTTACCTCCAAAAAAAGTACCTAATGTTAAGGTTTCAATTCCATCCTGTAGCGCTAGTACTTTTGTTCTGGCATGCGCTCCGCTTATAGATACATCCCAGCTAAAATCTTGCGTTTTTATTGGCGAGCCGCTTATAATGAATTCAAAACCAGTATTACCCAACGAACCCGTATTAATTTTAACATTATTAAAGCCTGATGATAAGGCTAATGGGTTATCCAAAATCTGGTTAAAGCTTTTCATGGTATAACCTGTTAAATCTATATTTAACCTGTTTTTAAATAAACCTAAATTGATACCAGCTTCAAACGATCTGCTTTTTTGTGGCTTTACACCCTCGAATTTCAATGTACCAGGTAAGCTTTGTGCTTGCTGGCCATTGTTTGTGGTTACATCCAATAAATTAAAAATAGAGTATGGATCAGTATCTGATCCTGTTTCTGCATAAGAGAGTTTCAACTTTCCAAAACTCAGCCATGGTAAACTGCTTTGTAAACCTTTGATCCCATCGGTAAATACATAACTTAAATTAGTGGCTGGGTAGAAATAGGAATTTGAACCATTTGCCAATGTACTCGACCAATCGTTACGCGCTGTAGCCTCTAAAAACAGATAATTCTTATAAGAAAGGTTTAAAAAACTATATGCTGAGTTTATTTTTTTCGCATATTTTGTTTCCTCTGGCTGTGGAACTGGGTTTGAACCATTATTTAAGGCAAAAACAAATGGCTTTACAAGGCTTCCCTCAGTTCTGTTACTCGAAACATAGTCGTTGCGATAATAGCTTTCTACCCCAGCCGTTAAGCTCGCATTAATCTCTTTGCCGAAAAGATTATCTTTGTGTAAACGGGCAAAAGCCTGCAAGTTAGTTGATAAATTTTTGGCTTGTGCCAACTTATAAGCCCCATTTGCCTGCCCTAAAACATCTGTTGGATAGTTTTTTACAGTCGTTACATCATTCGAGTTATCTACTCCACCTTGTGCCGTTACATTTAAAAAATCGGTTAAATCAGCCATTACCTTCATTCCGCCGGTAAGCCCGTTCCGATTAAAAAGCGTGTTATTGTTGTTAATATTCCAATATTGGTTACCTAAATAACCTCCACTGTAAGGATAGGCAGGTGAACCTGCAGGGAAATTACTTGGAGTAAGTACATCCTTACGCGAATTATTAGGTCCATAAGTATTATCAAAATCTACATAAGGATTATAATCTCTTGGCATAGAATAAATTACCCCACCTAAGTAGCCCGAACCAACAGCAGGGGCATTTAAACGCGTGAAGTTCACATAGCTTGCCGTAACCTCTGCACTTAATTTTTTAGAAACCTTAAGTGTAGAGCCTAAGTTAAAAACGTTCGATTGGATATTGCTATTTAAAATGTTGGCTTTAGTGTCATTTCGGGTATAGGAGATACGCCCCGTAGCATTATCATTTCCTCCGGAAACAGCAACATTATGGCTTACTACAGAACCATCAGGAAAAAATGCTTTCCAGTTATCTGGTTGAGCCGAATAAGGTCTCAAAACCCCGTCATAGTTCAATATTGGTAAATTATCAAATCTCGGCCCCCAGGATTGACTACCGGGATAACTGAAATAGGCATCAGTTGCTTTACCATTTGGATAAGGAACCGTACCGAAAGAGTTACTTAAATATTCTCCCGCCGAAGTGTAATTATTTCCGATCTGATAACGTTGGCCAGCACCATTAACCGGGAACATTTTGCTGTTATCCGCCGTTAACATAGAGGCAACTCCTCCCTGGCCATATTCATTTTGAAAATTTTGTAGCTCGTAAGGATCTGTATGTCGATAAGAGTAATTGTAATCAATGCCAAGCCCAGGACGGTTACTGCCTTTCTTCCTTGTAATTAAAATAACGCCATTTCCTCCTCTTGCACCGTATAGTGCTGCTGCAGCAGGGCCTTTTAAAACGGTAATACTCTCAATATCATCCTGATTGATAAAGTTCATACCGGTACCCCAGTCATTATTTGATGAAACATCGGCGCCTGTATTGCCTGCAACAGATGAAGTATTATTTCCGTTCACATTGGCTGGGTCGTTATTAATCGCAACACCATCTACGATGATTAATGCCCTGTTATCACCGGTTAATGAGGTATTCCCACGGACTACAATCCTTGATGAACCTCCTTCTACCCCGCCGCCTGATTGTGAAATCTGTAAACCAGCTACCTTGCCCATTAAGCCCTGCGCTATAGTAGGTGCCTGCCCTATCGTTAAGTCTTTTCCAGACACTTCTTGTGTAGAGTAGCCTAGCGCTCTTTTTTCTTTCTTAATACCGAATGCGGTGGTAACCTGAACTTCTTCCAAACTGTTGGCAGATGATTCTAATTTAACATTTACAACTGTAGATGATCCTACAGTGATTTCTTTCGAAGTATAACCAATAGACTTAAAAACAAGGATATCTCCATCGGCTGCTGAAATAGAGAATTTACCACTCCCATCCGTTTGAGTGGCTTTGGTTGTGCCTTTAATGGAGACACTTACACCTGGCAGAGGACCAGATGCTTCCACTACCGTACCGGTAATGGTTTTTTGTGCAAAAGCTGTTATTGTTAAAAAACTCAACAAAAACACACTTAAGCACTTTAAGTACATTTTTTTCATAATTGTTTAGGTTTAGATTAGTTAAAGGTGGTTCATTACGTGGTTCAATAGCTGTTCTTTATTTCCTCATATATTGCTTGTATTGGTTAAAATTTATTTTATAATTTATTATTAAGTTTCGTTATTCGAATAAGCTGTTTTCTACCATCAAACTTGCTGCAGCCAATAATTCAGCCTCATCCGTTAGGGTAGAAAACTTGATTTCAGTTTGTTCAGCAATCCTGGGAATACAAAATTCATTAATGGCCTGTTGTATTGGCGGAAGCAGCATTTTACCCGCTTTAGCACCACGGCCACTTAATACGATCCGTTCAGGATTCATGATGTGAATCAAAGTAGCAAGGCCTTTTCCAATCTGGAATGCAGCATCAGCTAAAATAGAAATAGACACGGGATCTTGTTTGATGACGGCATCTAAAAAATGATCAGCATGGCTTTTACTTTTATCTTTAAAAAGGGTTTTCAAACTGGTTTCTTCACCATTTTTCACCGCTGCTTCTGCTTTTTGCACCATTACCAAAAGAGAGGTTTCTACTTCCAGACAGCCCCGCTTACCGCAGGAGCACAAGGCATTCGAATTAGATAAGGGTATATGACTAAATTCGCCAGCATAACCGCTACTGCCCCGGTATAATTTTCCGTTAACAATCATCCCCAATCCTGTACCCCAGCCTATATTAACTACAAGTACATCCTTTAAATTTCTGGCTTCGCCAAAATTTAATTCAGCCAGGGCGATCAAACTCGAATCGTTATCGATATAAACAGGTAGACTTAACTTTTTAGAGAGATAATCTTGCAGACTTATTTCTTCTTCAACCTGCAAAAAAGAATAGTTCATGCCCTTTTCCGCATTCACAAAGCCAGGCATCCCAATGCCAATGCCCAATAAATGCGTTTTATTGATGTCTGATTTTTTAATACAATCTTCGATGAATGCGATCAAAGTATCGGCACTTTTATTTTCGGCCATATCCAGATCGATCACCTGGGTTGGTAAAACCTGATGATTGGATAAGTCGTATATGGTTAACCGGGTAGTTAACTGATCCATGGCTACCGCTACGATATACCTTTTGTAATTGGGGTTTAATAAAAAAATTAAAGGCCGGCGGCCACCGGTAGACGGGGCAAGCCCTTGCTCGATAATTAAGCCATCTTCGATTAATCCATTAACAGTTGAGGTAATCAACGGCAAGCTTTTTTTAGTGCGTTTGCTTAAATCAGTGAGCGATGACTTTTTTTTATAATAAAGCAGCTTAATGATGTCGGCTCGTAATCTCTGTGCTTTCTTAATAGTTGCTGACATTTGGGATTTGGTTTATATAAATTTATAAAAAAAATAAAAGAAATGCAATCTTTTTAAAATTTTTAAAAAGAAATCCAAAAACTCAAATAATATGTGGTAATCAGTCAGTCGATTTTAAATGCATTTTTTTTGATTACAGATTGATTTTAATAATAATCTGCAGTTACAATTTAAAAAAAACGACAATTTTCGATCTGAAAATTGCCGTTTTTACACTCTAAACCTATGTCAGTCAGCATTCGATTTATTCGAATATAAAAAAGTGACTATAGAGACGTCCTTCTTTACAAATACCAACATAAGAACATTATTGGTATTTTAACTTAACCACTATTTCCCATGTACCAGGTTCGAATATTGCAAAATCAAACCAATAGTTAAAATATTTTCCAATAGCGCTACTGTTATTATACATATCTATACGCTGCCCCCAGCTAGGAATGCCCTGTCCAGCTGGAAGACCACCAATAACAGGAATTGGCATTCCAGCTACCTCTATCTCTAATCTATCAGGAAACTCGGTATATTTTGTAGTTTTCTGTAAGCCCAAATTATGCCAATCCTTTAAATTAGGGTTTGCGGCGGTGCCATAATCATATCCCAATAGCGTTTTTGGGTCTATTGCTGTACCATCTTTTCTTAGCGTTCTAATAATTAATTTATTGCCGGCCGACTGCACTTTTGTAAACGTTACATCTAGGCCATCAATACCATCAACACCTGCAAATTGATAAGAATATGGCCCAGCAGGAGTAGTATTAACTCTTAATGCATTTTTAAAAACCTGCTCCCCAGATCTGTTCTTAATTTTGACATCAATAATATAGGTTCCTTTGGGAAATACAGCAACATTGGTTGCTTCGCCATAAATGAGTAATTGCCCATTCACAGGATTCATATCTATTGCAGGTCTATTTACTTTAGTTCTAATGGCATCTATTTGAGATAGTTCTGTTTCCAAACCCGTTGGCGTTCCTTTCCAAAAATATGTATCTACTTTGTAATTCATTAAATTTGTAAGTACATTCCCTAATGTATCGCGTATAGCATCAATACTACATTCAAGCGGCTTTGTAGATTCATCAGTGGATAAAGCTGGCGAGATATATAGCCCCCTACCCGTTACTACCGAAACCACAGGATTAGGATATTTTATAGCCGTGCTTAAATAGCCACTTTTATCACCGTCCTCATCACTTTTTTTACAAGCACTATTTGCGCAAAAAATAATTGCTGTTAAGAGCACTAAATATATTTTTTTCATATTAGTTTCCATTTATCAAACTATCTAATGTATTTTGTTTTAAAGCCTGCCGCAAAATTTGCACCAGGCTCCAGTACATGAATAGTACCATTTACCGTGATCAAATTATGTGTTTGTATCCTCGATACAAAATTAGCAGTATCAATTTTTGGAATTTTACGATGCTGATATTCCATTCTGTCAGCATCTATCCGGACTTGACTCCCAGGACTTGCGAGCCCACTTATCCCATTAATCAAAAGACTATCCCCTTGATTATCCTTATAATATTTGTTACCATCAAATACAGCTTCCTCTAATGAGATTCTTTTGCCGGTTACTATAAACCTATTCAATAATTTTTGAAGTGTATCAATCCCTATTTTATTGAGTGGCCTTACTTTTTGCCGATCATCTGGGTTAAATCTATTTTGAAATTTAATTACAGCTGAATTCGGGCATGCATAAAAGGTGATATTTGATTGATTAACCAATGCTTTAGAATTGGTGAGGTTGATAATTTTTATAAGGGAATCAAAATCATGTGTTGGACGACTTGCCAAAAAATCATAAACAGTCATATTTTTCTCTGCTGCTGATTGACCTGAAAGTCCTCCATCCACAAAATAATCATGCTTTTTACATGCAGTTATCATCAAACTGACAATAATAATACTAAGACTTATTTTAAAAGCTATATTTTTCATTTTCTGCTATTTAGTAGTTTAAAATATTAGGTTTACTGCCAAAAACTGTTCTGCGTAATAACAAAATTGCTTTTAGCAATAATACTCTGATCTATAGGCAATAGCCACGCTCCCCTCGCATACCAATTTGCATCAGTTATACGACTATATTTATCTAGTTTTCGAGTACGCACCAAATCAAAAAATATTTGTCCCTCACCTAATAGTTCTTTTCTTCGTTCTAATAAAATTGTATCTTGAATACTACCCCCACCTAAGTAGAGCGGAGCATAGGCCCTTTCTCTTACTTTGTTGAGCAATGTTATTGCCTCTGGAGTTCTATTGAGTTGGCTACTCGCTAAGGCTTCTGCTCTTAATAACATGATATCTGGTAAACGAGTAATTATAACGTTAGACTCATTAATATTTTTTGAAGTGGTATCTCCACTGGCCTGTAGCGTTCTATACTTACCAAGATAAGGATAGTTTGTACTCGTATAACCAAAAGTATTTGCCACAAACCAAGTTCTCAGCCTGGCATCTCTTACGCCCTTCGGGAACATTTGACTACGCATATCCGGAGGTGGAAACAGTAAAACCTGAGCACCTATACCACCATTATTATAGTATGGCAGGTGCATAGTTCTGTAGTAAATCCGATTCATTTGTACCTCTTTTAATGAAGCATCGTTATTTAGTTCAAAAATCCCTTCGCTTGTTTTACCTATAAAAATACTTATCAAATTGGTGGTATCTTTTACCATGGTGTATTGTCCGTTGGTAATCACGCTATCGCAAAGTTTTTCGCAAGATGAGTAATCTTGTTGCCATGCTTTTACATGTGCCTTAATAGCCCATGCCGCCCCTTTTGTAGCCCTTACGGCCCTATCGCCAGCATTATAAAATGGTTTTAAATTAGCTATGGCTATATCTAAATCCTTATTTATAAGCTGTAATACCTCTGTTTGAGGATTTCTTTTTATTATATCAATATCGATGCTTTTTAAATTGATAGGCACATCTCCCCAAAAACGAACTAAATAAAAATAAGAAAGAGCCCTTATAAAGCTTGCCTCGCCTAAATGCCTTTTTTTAGTTTCAGCATCGTAATTAGCAATCGTTGGTATTTTTTCTAAAATCAAATTACATTGTGAAATCACTTTGTAAAAAGAGCGCCAATCCCCTCCACCATTTGCTAGTAAAGAAGTTTGGGTATTACGTGGTATAGGTGTTTCTACAGCTACATTTACATTATCACTATAACTGGCAAATGTATTTGCTCTAACATCGTTAAATAAAAAGACTTTATCCGGCACGGCTATGCGTAAAAAACCATATGCCGCAGCTATACCTTTATCAATATCGGCACCGCTTGAGAATGCATTTTCTGAAGTTGGTAATTGTATTACATCAGGATTTAGTACCTTTTTACAAGAAAATGTAATACAAATGCACAATATTATAAATAACGTTGATTTTCTTTTAAGAAAGATTATATTTTTCATATGTTTTAAAATTCAAAATTAAAACCCAAATTATATTTTTTAGCAATGGGATAGCCGTTACCCTGATCATATCCGTAACTATTTACATTTTCCGGATCCACACCAGAATAATTTGTTAACAGAAATACATTATCAAGCCCGGCATAAACCCGTAATCTTCTAATCTTTAATTTCTGTAATAAGGTTGGGGAAAAATCATAACCAACGGTTATATTATTTAGTCTTAAAAAATTTCCATTTTCTAAAAACAACGAGGTATTACTGTCGTAATTTCCAACAAAATCATAGCTAGATTCTGCATAATAGCGCCACGGATTTAAAAGTGGGTATTTAGCATCAGTATTTGTTGGGGTCCAATAATCTAAATCAGATACATCTAATAAATTACTTTGTCCACCAGGATAATTCAAGTTATTACTTGCTGTCCAACTAACTGATTTTAAACGATCTAATAACACTTGATTATACACCTTATTACCTACCGAATAATTGAATTGCATGGATAACGATATATTAGAATTGTTTCTAAATTTATATCCAAAAGTATGTGAAAAACTTCCGTAAAATTTAGGGTTGGGATCACCCATATAAACTTTGTCGGCATCCCCTCTAGTTTGAATGATGTAATCACCATTAGCATCGTACAAATAAATATCACCAGCGCGATAAGGTTCTTGTGAAGCAAAGCCCAATCCAAATGGCTTCAATCTGGCACCGGTATAGGGGTTAATAGGAACATCGCCATCACTAGCAAAAACGCCTAGATATTT
Source organism: Pedobacter psychrodurus (assembly GCF_032678585.1). Classification (GTDB taxonomy): domain Bacteria; phylum Bacteroidota; class Bacteroidia; order Sphingobacteriales; family Sphingobacteriaceae; genus Pedobacter; species Pedobacter psychrodurus_A. The sequence continues at coordinate 108,772 of NZ_JAVTSN010000017.1, forward strand.
TAACAGATAAAATCCATTTAACGGTTTTCCTACCTCTAAATATGGATTCCCTGCTGTAAAACCTGTTCGGGTAATACTTCTACCAAAGTCAGGCAACTTAGTTAATATATTTTTATTTGTTGCGGCCATATAAGTAAAATTATACTGGAATTTACTCTCTGGCCGGGTAATATAGGCAGTAATGGTTGCTTCAATACCTGTATTCCTTACGGCACCGCTATTGATAAATCGTTTTGAATATCCACTTGTTGATGCCAGTGGATCTTCAAATAGAAATCCATTTTTTGTTTTATGATAATATTCGAATAAAGTACTAAGACGGCCTTTAAAAAATTGAGTTTCTAATGCAGCACCATAATCAGTACTTACTTGCCATGTCAAATTTGGAATAGGTAGTCCATTACCCCCATCGTAATTAGGTGCTAACAATGGCACACCATTATAAGTGTTATTTGTTGTAGTATAGCTACCATCACTATTTCGTATAGGCCCACTATTGTAAGCTCCTAGTGCCAAATAATTATCTTGGTATTGCTCTCCAGCCTTGCCATAACTTGCCCTCAGCTTACCAAACGAAAACCAATCGCCAATGTTCTTTTTGAAAAATCCTTCCTCAGTAAATACCCAGGCAGCAGAAAGCGATCCAAAATTCCCCCATTGGTTATCCTTTCCAAATTTCGATGAAGCATCTGCCCTTAGCGACCCTTGGAAGATATATTTTTGTTTGTAATCATAGGATAGCCTACCATAATAAGAAAGCAAGCCATAGGTAATACTGTTGGTAACTAATGTGATGTTAGCCTGTGGATAACCTTGAATAACCTGCTGAACATCGCTTGGCCCACCATAGCCAAAACCATATATATCATCATTCTTGTTTACATTTATCGAATTTCCTACAACAAAATCAAAAGTATGAGCATTAGCAAATTTGTGGTGTAACCTTACAAAATTTTCATTTAGCAAGTCTAATACCTCTCCCGAAGAATAAGATGCTGAAGATTTCCCATCAGTGTTAGTTACCGATGGATTAAATGATCTACTTCGATTAAATGTATAAGTAGCAGATCCCCGGGAAGTAATATTTAAAAACTTGGTAACATCATAACTACCTTCTAATGTTGCAATTACTTTTCTTGTTAAATTAATATTTACTCCCTTACGGTAAGCTTCTATAAAAGCATAATTATATTCGCTTGATGGACCAGGCCTGAAAGAACTCGAAAAATTGTTTCCAACTACTGCCGAACCAAAAGTTTCACCACGTTTTAAACTTGCATCTGTTTGCGATAAATTTACCCGACCAGTAATAGTTAGTGCTGTTGTAGGATTAAAAATACCATTATATGTTAAAGAATAGCTTTTAAACCCTGAACCAATTACTGTTCCACTCTCGTTATAATAGCCGGCACCTATTCTGTAACTACTATTATCGTTTGCACCACTAACACTTAAATTTACACTACCTAAGGTGGCATCTTTAAAATAAAGCTTTTGCCAATCGGTATTATTATTATAGTAGGTATTTAAACTATCGCTTAATTCAATAGGCATATCTGAGTATCCACCACCAACTTTGGAACCTCTATATAAATTATATAAACTAATCTTAAAGTCGCGTTCAGCCTTTCCACCTAACGTTTTACGCAATTCAGGATAATAAGAACCTCCAAATTGCGTATTTAAAGACACAATCGGTTTACCTATTTTGCCTCTTTTTGTTGTAATAACAATTACACCATTTGCTCCCCTCGAACCATAAATTGCTGTTGCAGATGCATCTTTTAAAACATCTACACTTTCTAAGTCATAAGGATTTATACCCGCTAAAACACTTGTGATAGACTGACGTGGGTTTGAAGGGTTAAACGCATCCTGATCTTGAGGAACACCGTCTATAATAAATAGTGGCGTGCTTACTACATTCGAATTGGCAGATAATGCAAAATTGGAAATTCCTCTAATCTGAATATTGCTTCGACCACCTGGTGTGCCACTGTTATTCTGAACCAATAAACCTGGAACGACTCCCTGCAATAAAGACTCTATAGAACCGCTAGGCCTGTTTTGTAATAGTTCGACTTTAACAGATGAGGTGGAAGTTGCGTTAAGCCGTTTACTTTGAGTACCATACCCTACAGATACTACCTCCTCTAATTGCGAGAAATCTTCCTCCAATATAATTCTCCATGATTGTTGTCCGGAAATTCTTACTTCTTTAGTTTTAAAACCAATGGATGAAAAAATTAAAACCTCACTTTCTTCTACATTTATGTTAAATGCGCCTTGCGCATTAGTTGAAGCAATTGGTTTTTTACCTTTTACTGAAATTGTTGTCCCTGGGATTGGCAATCCTTTAGAATCTAACACAACACCTTTTATAGGTACTTGAAAACTATTTAGTTCAAAGGCGGCTAAATCTAAATTTAGATAGTTTAAAGCTATAAATAATAAAAAAGCTATTCGCCAGGTACACGTAGGCCTTAGCATTAGCCAATTAGTTAGTATTTTTTTTTGCATATTCTTTTTTTGATTAGTTTGTTTGTTTTTTTACATGTGGTTTATTGATGAATTGTTTTATATCATAGGCAATTATTTAGTTAAAATCAGACATATAGCAAAGTACAAAACCCTCATTTACGAGGCTTTAATGTATCAACAAGAATAACTTTGTTACCTCTTTCATTAAAAAAGAAGTATGGGTAATAGGCTCGGCTTAATAAAAAGGGTATCGATTCAAATCGCACTTTCTTCCAAACATCAATATCAGTTTAGATACTGTGTTTACTTTACATATTCGATTTTTGTTGAAAGCAAAAAATAGCTTCGAACATCAAATTAAATATTCAGAAAGGTGGTAGATTTTCTCACAATTTGCACTGGCACTGGTTAGTTGGATAAATGGTTATAAATAATCAGGTATTTGTCTTACCAGCTCGCATAAAACTTTATCTCTTGTGACATTCGATTTAGTTAGGATCGAATTTTAGCACACAAAAAGCCAAATGATTTCTTGAAAGTTTTTTACTAATGGATGACATAACAAACTTACTAAAAAAAATTAAAAAATTACAAAACTTATTAATTTTTTTAAAAAGGTGATTTTAGCATAAAAAAGGCTTGCTTTAAGCAAGCCTTTTTTAAAAACTATTAATTATATTAATTGACTTCTAGACGTATTATGTGTGCATAGTTGCCACATTAAGCACTTATATGCGGGGTTTGTTCCCGCGCTGAATATTACAATAAAAATTTAGACTTTATCTAAACAAACTTATTAACGTCCCTGTACATAAACCGAATGCAAAATATTACCTTGTTTCTGATTAAATACTGCAGTTGGAACATCAATTCTAAAACTATGGTTACCAGCGGCCAGGTTACCAAGATTAATAACACGTGTCGGAATGGCATCTCCCGGACACCAATTGCTTGATGCAGCCCAGTCAGCAGTACTTCTAGGAAAAGCGCCATATATGAAATTAGCCTGTGTATTATATTGTCGGTATGGTTCGCATGATTTTCCACCCGGTTTATAGGTCAGTTTTAGCACATTATCAAAATAGATATTGTGATCTCTCCGGTTATATTCTTCCCCACCGCTGTTGGCTCCATGCGCAGAAGTAATGAGGTATAATTTGGCATCTGTGATTGCCGAGGTTAAATTAACAGTATAGGTTTTTTTGGAAGTACCAATCTGATCGGTATTGCTTGCTGTATAATTATCCAATTGTTTATTGTTTGCTATGGGTACCATTTGTACTACAGTTGCAGGATCCGTTCCACCAGATTTGTTGATAAATTCGACTGTACCATACGCTGTTTCATTATGGCCACTACAGCCAGCTATTTCAGTATTTGCAGTGTAGGGAACACCAAATACACTAAATACCACATAAATATCATAAGTAGAGCGCCAATTTCCATCACGTAAAAGATTAGCAACATTATCTGTACTAAAAAGATAGGGTACCAGACTTGGTGTTTTGTTCTTATCCATAAATGGCGTAATAAAACGCCCCACTTCGATATGCTTCCCAATACTCTCGCTAAAAGCCGTATTTTTAGGAATAAAACTTAAGCCTACAAATCCGATCCGATCATAATTATCGCAATAAGGTGTAATACTTACTTTAATATCTAAACTGTTAGAAAGCTTGGAAAGATCGGTAGCCGTTAACTTTTTGACGTACTTGGCATTCGAAACCCTTATTATTCCTGCCGGCACAGGGGTAGTTACAGTTGCGGCGTAACCATCATAAAATAGAATTTGATCGAATACCTTGAAAGTATTAGGTGCTGCGGCCGGCGTAGTGGCCAGCGCTAAAGTTGCATTTTTAGAAAGCGATATCTTTTCGCTCTCTACATTTTCATGCCTTTTGCACGAAACCAGCAATAACGTTATTGCTGAAAACATTAACATTTTGTTTTTCATAATGGATAGACTTTGGTTAGAAATTTGACTAGTTATCTTTCGCCATGATTCATAAGTAGTAGAAAATCAAGACTTAAGCATAAATAAATATAACTATAAAATTTAAAGTTTCTAATTATTTTAAAAAGAAATATAATCTTTATAATAAAATAAAAATACCATTACAGCAAACATTCATTTAAATTGATGGCATGATCAGACAAAAAAGGGCGAATAATCTTCGATTATCCGCCCTTTTAAAAGAATTATATCTTTACTAGTGAATCCCCATAAACAATCTGCTCCATCTTATTTTATGCAAGAAAGATGCTGTACTGTCCCAGCTCATCCAAACAAATAAGGCTTTGCCTACAATATGGTCTTCCGGTACAAAACCCCAGTACCGCGAATCGGCTGAATTGTGGCGGTTATCACCCATCATCCAGTAATAGTCCATTTTAAAAGTATAGGTAGTGGCTACTTGATCGTTAATGTACCAAACACCAGCTTTTTGTTCTACTTTGTTTCCTTCGTAAGTTCTGATGGCCCTATAATAAAGCGGCATGGTATTGCTATCGATTTTAACCGTCCATCCTTTCGACGGGATTTTAACCGGGCCAAAATTATCCCTGTTCCAAACACGGTTCGGATCGTTAGGGAAAACACCTCCCTGAACAGCACCGGGTGCATCAGGACTTAGGGTTACCGATTTTACAAAATCAAAAGTTTTCAGCTTATCGGCGATTTCCGGTGAGGCATCAACTACATAAGTATTCGCAGCTTCCGCTGGTGTATTGCCCAGGTTTAGGTTAAACTCATCAAGCGCGGCGTAGTTAAAATCCATGGTCTTAAATACGATACGGTAAGGCATCATACCGGTATTTTTTAAAGGCTCAGGTTTAGCATTTACGCTGGCAATGCCATTGCTCATCGAAATCACATCACCCGGAATACCAATACAGCGTTTAATAAAGTTTTCGCGCTTATCTACTGGTCTGTCAATAATGGTATAGGTACTTCTCACCTGTTCGCGGCCCATGGTACGAACGAGATTGTAATAACTATCTGCCTGATTTTCAACAGCAACCGTATCGCCTTCAGGGAAGTTGAATACCACTACATCATTTCTTTTAATTTTGGATAAACCTGGCAAACGGTGATATTTCCACTGTACACCATCCCAATACGCTTTGGTTGATGTAGTTAAAGGCATAGTATGGTGGGCAAAAGGAAAGGCCACTGGTGTCATCGGGATACGTGCACCATAATTCACCTTGCTTACAAAAAGAAAATCTCCAATCAATAAAGACCTCTCCATTGAACCCGATGGAATGGTATACGCTTCTATAAAAAATACACGGATGATGGTTGCGGCTACTACTGCAAAAACAATCGCATCTACCCATTCGCGGGTTTTGGTTTTTTTCTTTCTTGGGGCATCCTTTTTCTTCTGCCAGAATTTGTAATTCATATATCTTAATTTTGGTTTGCGATCAATTTAATCGGTTACCTGTTATCTGTATTTCCTTAGGTGTGATTTCACAGATTGCGTGATTTCACAGATTTATTTCCTTTTAAGTAGCTCTTCGTGTTAATCGTTTAATTGTATTAACTGGTCAACTACAAATTGCCAACAGTTAACTAAAAACTATTTTTCTACTCAAAAATATCAGTAATGTTGAAAAATCCCTTTTTATCTTTCAACCATTCTGCGGCCACAACTGCGCCTAATGCAAAACCAGCTCTATTATGAGCCGTGTGCTTGATTTCGATTTCATCGACTTCACTGCTGTAAATTACCGTATGCGTGCCCGGAATATTTTCTATCCTGTGCGATTCTATCAATAATTGTTCAGCTTTCGGAAACAATTCTACATCTGTTCCTACTACCTCGTTTAACCACTCCTGTTTTCTTTCCAGGTTATCTACAATGCCTTCGGCTAGCGTAATTGCCGTACCACTTGGTGCATCTAACTTCTGGGTGTGGTGAATCTCTTCTACCTGTACCTCATAAGCGGGATAATTGTTCATCAGTTTGGCCAAAGTTTGATTGAGCTTAAAGAACAGGTTTACGCCAATACTAAAGTTAGACCCATACAGCAAAGTATTGTTACTGTTGTTGCAGTCGTCTTTCACTTCTTGCAGTTTGCCATACCAACCGGTTGTACCTACCACTACCGGAACATTGGCATCAAAACAGGCATCGATATTTTTCAAAACCGAATCCGGCGTACTGAAATCAATCGCCACATCTGCTAATTTTAAATTTTGCCGGGTTAAATCTTCCTGATTATCGATTGCTATTTTTAAAACGACTTCGTGACCGCGTTCATGTGCAAATTTTTCGATAATCTGCCCCATTTTGCCATAACCTAAAAGCGCAATTTTCATTTCTATATATTTATTTCAGTTCTTATTATTGTATTAATTGCCGTTGAAACACCTTTGGTGGTTTAAAGGTAATAAAACCATCAAGATTTCATATTGATAATCAAGAAATCATTTATGGTTTCATTTATTAAAAGGTTAAGGACAGTTTTAATGCTGGTGCAGCGTTAAAGCCATACATGGTACTGGAGTTGATCACTGATGGCATCACCTTAAAAGAAAGATCATTATCGATATTAAAGAAATGAAGGCGTGCAGCCACGTAAGCATCAACAATATTGGCGGCATAAAGTAAACCGTAAGAGAAAAGTACAATCTGGCCGTTCCGTTTATAAAGGCTCTTGCCATCCAATATACCCTGATCGGTATGCTGTGTTAAATCCAGTTTCTTTCCGGGATTTTGCTCCCGATATTGTGCCTCGGCCAAAAAACGGCTATAATTTTTTCTACTATCAAGATAGGATAAGGTGAGCACAGTAGCACCACCATAAATGGCCACAATTTTACCGCCGGTATACAATTTCTGTAATACCTGACTTTTGCCTGCCCTTGTACCATAACCATCGCTAAGCAATTGTATATTGTACAACTGCCCCCAGCCTGGGATCAGCATCGATCTAAAAACGGCTTTCCTACCTGCAACCTTACCAGGGTTTACGTATTTGGCCTTCATCGAATCCTTTCTGGTCAATGGTTTTTTGGCCGCGGTATCTAACGATTTGGATAATTTAATTTTTTTCGAGGTATCAACAGGCTTTAATACAGAATCCTTTACCTGCGCTGAGGTAAGGTTTACAAGAAAAAATGTAAATGCAGCAACCAGTATTAAAAGCTTAGTCTTTTGCATTACCAGTCTAATAACTCTAAAATCCTGTTTAAGTCGTCATCGCTCATAAAAGGAATTTCGATTGCACCTTTACCATTCTGAGCCACTTTTAACTTTACGCGGGTAGCAAATTTAGAAGCCAGATCGTCCTGTAGTTTTTGGTACTGAAAAGAAACACCTTTTACCTTGGGTTTCTCGGTAGCCTGTAAAGGTACATGTTGTAGGTTGCGCACAATTTCTTCAACTTTACGAACCGACAAACCCTTTTCTAAAATCTCCTGGTGGATGTACAATTGTTTGTCCACACCTTCTACATTAATCAAAGCTCTTGCGTGGCCCATCGTGATTTTCTGATCACGGATAGAAGCCTGTATAGCCGGTGGCAATTTCAACAAACGCAGGTAATTGGTCACCGTTGTACGGTTTTTACCTACACGTTCGCCTAACTGTTCTTGTTTTAAACCTACCTCGTCAATCATCCGTTGAAAACTCAAGGCTACCTCAATGGCATTTAAATTTTCGCGCTGAATATTTTCGATCAGGGCCATTTCCAACATCTGTTGGTCGTTGGCACTGCGGATATAAGCAGGTATCTGTGTTAAACCAGCTAGTTTTGAAGCCCTGAACCTACGTTCGCCCGAAATTAACTGGTATTTATTTGCGCCCAATTTCCTAACGGTAATCGGCTGGATTAGACCCTGTATTTTTATCGAATCGGCCAGTTCGTTTAAAGCAACCTGATCAAATTCGGTACGTGGCTGAAATGGATTGGTTTCAACTTCAGTTAAACTTACGTGACTGATATTGCCAATCTGCTCGGTTTCGCTAACAGCATTTACCTGCTGTTTCGGCGGATGAGAAGATTCGCTATCATCTAAAAGCGCACTTAACCCTCTTCCTAAACCTGTTTTTCGCTGAAAAGATGTCATCTATAATTTATAAAGTTGCTGTTCCAATGTTTTCTTCTTCCTTTAACAGGCCGTTTTTCTTCACAATTTCGCGGGCAAGGTTAAGGTAATTAATCGCGCCCTTGCAATTGGCATCGTGCATAATTACCGAAACGCCATAACTTGGTGCCTCACTCAAACGTGTATTTCGTTGTATAATGGTATCAAAAACCAATTCATGGAAATGCGTTTTAACCTCTTCAACCACCTGGTTAGATAAACGTAAACGCACATCGTACATGGTAAGTAAAATACCTTCAATCTCGAGGTCAGGGTTTAAACGGTTCTGAACAATTTTTATGGTATTTAATAATTTACCCAAACCTTCCAAAGCGAAATACTCGCATTGAACCGGAATAATAACCGAATCGGCAGCCGTTAAAGCATTGATGGTAATTAAACCCAAAGATGGAGAACAATCGATGATGATGAAATCATACTGATCTTTGATTTTCTCCAAAACCGCTTTCATTTTATACTCGCGGTTGTTGAGGTTAATCATCTCAATTTCCGCACCTACCAGATCGATGTGCGCAGGAAGTAAATCTAAATTCGGGGTATCTGTTTTCTGAATCGCCTGTAAAGGGTCAATATCATTAATGATACACTCGTAAATACTATCTTTAATGTTCCGGGGATCGAAACCGATACCTGAAGTTGAATTTGCCTGAGGATCAGCATCAACCAGTAAAGTTTTGTATTCTAATACGGCCAAACTCGCAGCCAGGTTTATAGAGGAAGTTGTTTTACCAACACCACCTTTTTGATTTGCTAATGCAATAATTTTGCTCATCTATGTATCCGAAATTTACGTAACGTTTATTTGGGCTGTGTTATTTATGCGTTTTAATTGGCAAAAAGTTCTATTTTTGCATTGTTTACGGCCTTTTTCACAATCAGCTAAGATACAAACTATATGGCAATTTTAGCAAGAAGCGCATTTGGGTTTTACACATCTTATTAACAATTATCCATGATCACAATTATAGCCGCTACGAACAGGCCCAATAGCAATACGCTAAAAGTTGCCAAATATTACCAAAGGCAACTAAAAGAAAAAAGCGTTGCTGCTCATTTGTTCAGCTTGGAGCACCTCCCTATCGATGTACTGAATACGGATATGTACGGCAAAAGATCGGAAGCCTTTCAGGAAATCCAGAATATGATCTACCAAACTGAGAAGTTTTTGTTCATTATGCCCGAGTACAACGGAAGCTATCCTGGTGTGCTAAAAGTGTTAATCGATGCCTGTAATTTCCCTGATAGTTTTTATGATAAAAAAGCAGCGCTGGTTGGTATTTCTTCTGGTAAATATGGCAACATCCGTGGTGTAGATCATTTTACAGGTGTTTGTCACTATATCCATCTCCATATTTTACCCCTCCGTTTACATATTCCGAATATTAAAACAGAATTGGATGCCGAAGGTAACTTTATCCAGGCAGATACGATCAAGTTTACCAACGAGCAGATAGATAAATTTATCAACTTTTAATAAAAACATCTTTCTATCTAAAAAACAGTTTCATAACCCGCAAAAGATTACAGGGCCGTCCCAGCAGGACGATTTCCTGGTAGCCAATTGCAAAATTGGCGTTTTCGTTCCTTAGGAACATTTGGTGTTTTAAACAAGAATATATCTACCGGCCGCGCCACCTAAATCCTTGCCCGTTACAGACGGGTGATGAAAGCGGCATGCAGTATGGCGTACAGCGGGACCGCATTGCCCCAAATGTTACCGGGTTTGCTTTCCGAAAAAAAAAATCTATTCTTCATTTGAAAAGCAAAACCTGTATTTCATAGCAGCGCTTGTCCCTACTCTCCGCTTTACTCCGTTGCACTGCGTGTTCGCTGCGATCAGGTTTAGGAACAAAAGAAAGTGCCATGACCTTAAAACCTTGAGTGATATTAAATTTTTATGTTCAGACACCTGCAACCCCAAATCTTATTACCGGCCGCGCCAATTAACCCCCTGCCCGTTGCAGGCGGGCGATGGAAGCGGCACGCAGTATAGCGTACAGCGGGACTGCATTATCCTAAACTCCACCGAACCTGATTTCCAAAAAATAAAAAGCTAAAATTTGTTTTTGAAAATTAAAACCTCTGTTTTCATAGGAAGACTTCTCCGACTTCAGCCTCCAAAACAACATTTCAAAATGGCAAAAAGCCTTCCAAAATGGAAAGATTTTTTGCGCCCAAAAAACACAAAAATATCCTATCTAATTAAAAAACAATAACTTAAACACCAACACTTTTCATTGGCATTACAATTGACAATACGCAAAGCAGATGTAATTTATTTATGTAGTGTTTACATAAATTAGTTAAATAAGAAACAGATCTAATTAAACCATATTTTTACTACAAAACCACAAAGGTAAACTGAAGAACAAGCAAAAACCAACGCAATAACTTTGCATTTCTTTGCGAAAAACTTTCCGTCCTTTGCGGTTAAACTAAGAAAGTCATGAAAATCAAAACCAAGCTCCGCCTCGGATTCGGGTTTCTTTTTATAATCGTATTATCCTTCGGCTTGATCGCGCTCTTTTACTTAAACGAGCTGTCTGACAAATCGAAGGTAATCCTTAAAGACAACTACAAATCCCTAAAATACGTTGCTGCCATGCGCAATGTAATCGACCAGCATGCTTTTCCTTTAAATGCTCCGCAAGTGGCCATATTTACCGAAAACCTCAAAAACGAAGGTAAAAACATCACCGAGCCAGGCGAAAAAATAGCTTTTCAGAAATTAGAAACAGCTTTTAAAATGCTTAACAGTTCGCAATCGGCAATTATAAAAGAAAACAGCATTAACGATTTACGTGTGGCTTTTCAAAATATTGAACAGGTGAACATGAAAGCCATTTACGACAAAAATGAACTGGCCAATGAAGCTTCCTCAAGGGCAAACCTGTATATCATGATTGCCGCTACCTTGAGTTTTATTATCCTGTTTACCTTCATCGTCAACTTTCCTGGCTTTGTGGCCAATCCTCTTGCCGAATTTAGCGCGGCCATTAAACAGATCAGTCGCAAAAATTATAAACAGCGCCTGCATTTCGAAAACGATGATGAGTTTACCGAACTGGCCGATTCTTTTAACGGCATGGTAGTGAAACTTAACGAATGGGAAAATAGCAATTTATCAAAGATCAAATCTGAAAAATCGCGTATTGAGGCGATTATTGCGCAGATGCAGGATGCCATCATCGGGCTGAATGAAAAAGGTGAAGTATTGTTTTTAAATCACCTGGCCGCAAAGCTGATGAGCCTTGATGAAGAAAAGGTTGTTGGGCAGAACGTGGCAGAACTGATGCAGAAGAATCAGCTGTTAAAACGAATCATCAAACCAGAAACAGCAGATAATACCTTAAAAATCTATGCCGACGACAAAGAATCATATTTCCTGTTAGAGAACCGCGAAATTATTATTCCGAATTACGAAGAGCAGGAAGAAAAAACATTATTTGCATCTTCAAAATCGGCCGGAAGTGTCTACACTTTAAAAAACATTACCCAGTTTAAAGAACTCGATGAAGCCAAAACGAATTTTATCGCTACTGTTTCGCACGAGTTAAAAACGCCTTTATCATCCATCAAAATGAGTTTGAAACTGCTTAATGATACACGTGTAGGTGATATGAATGAAGAACAGCACGAGCTGCTGAACCACATTAAAGAAGATAGCGACAGGCTTTTGAAAATTACCAGCGAACTTTTAGACCTTTCGCAGGTGGAAACCGGCAATTTAAAGCTCAGCTTTGCCCTAACCAAACCCGAAGAAATTGTTCGATATGCCATCGATGCCGTTAAATTTCAGGCCGAACAAAAATCAATTGACCTTGTGCTCAACTGTGATGAGAATTTACCTCATGTGAATGCCGATATACAGAAAACGGCCTGGGTATTGGTTAACTTTTTATCCAACGCACTGCGTTATAGTTCAGAAAAATCGAAGGTAATGATTGATGTTTTTCAGAAAGATAAATTTATAGAATTCTCAGTACGCGATTTCGGGAAAGGAATTGATGAGAAATACCAGAAAAGATTATTCGACAGGTATTTCCAGGTACCTACTGACGGGCAGAATAAATCGGGCTCTGGATTGGGACTGGCCATTTCTAAGGATTTTATAGAAGCAGAACAAGGGAAAATATGGGTGGTAAGTGCCATTGGCGAAGGCAGTAAATTTTGTTTTAGTTTACCAGTTGTTGATTAGGTTCTGTTTTTTACCGCAAAGAGCGTAAAGTTTTACGCAGAGGACGCAGAGAAAAAATGTAAGGTGGATAATGGAAAATGGACGATAAGCTATCGTATCACCAAACGCCACCCACCCAGCGCTAAACGATATACGGCTCCATTTCCTTATCGATGCTTTTTCGCAATTCCATTAGTTTAATGGCATAACCATGCATCGCAATTTCCTTTTCGGTTTTTGGTTTAAAAGCTGGGATCGGTTTTGGCTGTCCGTCGTCATCTACAGCAACAAAAACAATAATACAGTGGGTATTTTTTACAAAATCAGTTTGCCCAACAGGTTTCGAAAAGGCATCAACCGCAATATGCATACTGGTTTTACCCGTGTAAATAATGCGTGCTTCCATTTTAACCAGATGGCCGATATGAACGGGATGAAAAAACCTGATCCCACCCACATAAACCGTTACACAATACGTTTGGCTCCATTGTAAGGCACAGGCAAAAGCAGCCTGATCGATCCACTTCATCATCATTCCCCCATGTACCTTACCACCATAATTGACGTCGGAAGGTTCGCTTAAAAATTGAAGTTCGATGTGGTTTTTGGTTCTGGGCATGGTGATACGGCTTGATTTAATGGTTTTGCTAAGATATTATAAAATAAGATAGAATAAAAGAAACGTGTAGGTGGATGTTATCATCTGACACCACAGCATATTTTAACCACAGATATACAGGATACACACAGATAGGGAGTTTTAATATGTGTTCATCTGTGTCCATCAGTGGCAAAAAACTGGCAACAAAAAGCGCAATACTCGTGCAGTCAGATGTTACCATCTGACTGATAGATAATTTAGTGTCAGTTGGTAACAACAGACACCACAGAATACTTAACCACTGATAAAAAGGATAAACACAGATAGGGAGTTCTAATCTGTGTTCATCTGTGTCCATCAGTGGCAAAAAACTAACAACAAAAATGTCGTAGCGAGATGCTACGACTAGAAATATTTAATCTGTGTTATCTGTGGTAAGAAACTGACACCACAAAATTATTTAGCCATAATGCTAATCGCATAGCCCCCTCCGGGTGCACAATATTGGGTTAACTTGGTTTTACTGGTTACCTCCATTTTGCGAATGGTATACGCTTTAGGATTGGTTTCGTAATTGGCATCCTTAGCATCTGCATAAATGGTTGCCGTATATTTTTTACCAGGATCTAAAAAGCTGAAATCAATTTTAGAGGTACGCGCTTCTTCATCATTGGTACGGCCAACAAACCAGTTGTTTTTACCTTTTGCTTTACGCGCGAAAGTAATGTAATCGCCAGGTTCAGCTTCCAAAACTTTGGTATCGTCCCAATCTACAGCCACATCTTTAATAAACTGAAAAGCATCCATGTATTTATTATAGGTTTCAGGCAAATCGGCAGCCATTTGTAAAGGACTATACATTGTTACGTAAAGTGCCAGCTGTCGGGCCAATGTACTGTGTACAAAGGAAGTATTTTCAGGATTATATGCACTTACTTTCGTTTCGAAGATACCAGGTGTATAATCCATCGGTCCGCCGATTAAACGTGTAAAGGGCAAAATGGTGGTATGATCGGCATTGTTACCGCCAAAAGCTTCATACTCCGTGCCTCTTGCCGATTCATTTCCGATTAAGTTCGGATAAGTACGTGCCAAACCTGTTGGGCGGACCGCCTCATGCGCATTCACCATAATTTTATATTCGGCCGCTTTTTGTACAGCATACAGGTAATGGTTGTTTAACCATTGGCCATAATGGTGCTCTCCCCTTGGGATCATATTGCCTACGTAACCGCTTTTTACGGCATCGTAGCCATTGGCTTTCATAAATTTATAAGCGGTATCTAAATGGCGTTCATAATTACGTACCGATGAAGAAGTTTCGTGGTGCATGATCATTTTAATGCCTTTGCTTGCTGCATAACGGTGCAATTCTTTTACATCAAAATCAGGATATGGCGTTACAAAATCAAAAACATAATCTTTTGTTTTACCAAACCAATCTTCCCAACCTTCATTCCAACCTTCAACCAAAACAGCATCTAAGCCGTTTTTAGCCGCGAAATCGATATATTCTTTTACGTGTGCGGTATTTGCGGCATGTTTCCCATTAGGTTTTGTTTTCGAATAATCGGTTACACCCAATTGTACACTGGTTAAATCGTTATAAGCCCAGGTGCTTTTACCCGTGATCATTTCCCACCAAACACCAACGTATTTTGTGGGTTTGATCCACGATACATCTTTAAATTTTGTTGGTTCGTTGAGGTTGTAAGTGAGTTTGGAAGTTAAAATATCTCCGGCTCTATCGCTCACAATAATGGTGCGCCATGGTGATACACAAGGTGCCTGCATATAGCCTTTATCGCCAATGGCATCAGGCGTTAACCACGATTCTAAAACCATGTTTTTATCATCAAGATTTAGCGACATTAAGGAATAATTGATCAAAGCCGCCTCATGGATATTGATATACAAACCATCTTTACTTTTCATCATCAAAGGTGTTTGTAAACCCGTTGGAGAAAAAGTGGTTTGCGATGCATTTGGCGTTACTGCAGCTTTCATTTTAGCCCGAACTTCCGATAAATTTGAAGTTACCGTACTGTACTCCTGCGTATCATAATCGCCCGGAAGCCAAAATGCTTTATGATCACCAGCCAGGGCAAACTGCGTTTTCTCCTCTTTGATCACGAAATAATCCAGGTTTTTCTGTTCAGGAAATTCATACCTAAAACCCAAACCATCGTTAAACAAGCGCAAACGCACAATAATATAACGATTGCTTTCTTTTTGAGTCAGTGTTACAGCCAGCTCATTATAATGGTTTACAATTTCTTTTACCTCACCCCAAACCGGTTTCCAGGTTTCGTTAAAAGTGCTTGTTTTGATATCAGTTATCGTAAAACCACTCATTAAAGATTTACCATCTTTAAGTTCAAGCCCCAGCTTGCTGATTTTAATAACGTCTTTTCCTTTGTACTTTAAGCTATAGATAGGTACTCCCCCTTCAGCCAAAGCAAAGCTAGCCACCAGATTGCCATCCGGCGACTTCAAACCCTCTCCGGGAACGTTCCCGAAAACATTCCCAAAAAATAGCAAAGCGCATATTAAAGTAAGGATTTTAGAGCGGTTAAAGGATTGGTTAGATTTCTTATTCATGTTATATTTATATATTGTTATTACTATTTATACCACATTATAAATGCAGGTTTTCGTTTGTTCAACACTGAAAAGTTATTTAATAAATACATATCATATCAAGCGATAAGCAAATTGATTATAATTAGATGTAAATTGTACCGCTTCAGATACTGATCCAGTCAAAAGTATTCTCCAGACCTCACAGGTTTTCCAAACCTGCGAGGTCTAAAATCGAAGATAATTTACTCTAAAAGCAAAGCATCGTCGTCATCGTCAGTTAAACTCAGTTGCACACTGTCGCTACCTGCTATTCCTTCTATCGATCCCCTGATATGGGTGGCATTTAACAACACTTTTTCCAATTGTTTTTCGCGGGCTTTCCATAAACGTTCCATGGCATCACGTTCGCGCTGGATGGATAATTTCATGCTCATAAAACCTTCCCTAATGGCTTTCCATTGTTCCGAAAATTCGGGCCCCATCAGGTAATCGTATAACATATGCATTTTTTCACCTCGGTTTTCCTGCGATTTTACCGCTCCGGCCAATCGTAATATCCCTTCGCGCAACACATAGGCCACTGCATTTACCTCTTCGAAAGAGCAGATCCAAACGCCGTCGCGCTGACCAAAACAATCCATACCTTTAGGGTAACACTGACTTACGATTACGGCAACATCAATGCCCATACTCCGCATATCTTTCTTCAGTTTTTCGATCCAGTCGCCCCCAAAATCTTTGGTACGTTTACTTTCATAGATAATTTTGCCACATTCCTGGCCAAACTGGTTCCGTACCACCTGCACACAGTCTGCACCACGAACCCCTTTCCCAACTTCTTCAATTAAATCGAAAGGATAATTGGTACGGAGCAACTCTTCTAAAATGAGTTCTTGTACCTCTCCCTGCAGTTGCATACTGCCCTGCTCGGCCTTGCGTTTCATTTCTTCGGCCAGTTTTTTCTGATCGTCGAGCTGTTTTTCCAATTCTTTTAAACGCAGTTGGTGTTCGGTATCTTTAATACTATTTTTTTCTGCTTCCTGTTTGCGGATCTGCTCTACCAGTTCGTTACGTTGCTCCTGCATTTTACGTTGAAAAGCCAGTTCCATTTCTTCCTCTTTCACCTTAAGACCTTCCTCCCGTCGCAAAAACTCCAGTTCTTTTTCGCGTGCCAATCTTAATTTCTCGGCATTGTCTTTCGCATTGCCTTCGAGCATCTGTAGTTTGGTTTCGAAATCTGATGTAATGCTCTTACGCAGGTTTTCCTCCAGGTTATCTTTAAGCTTGGTTTTTTCTTCAGCCAGCTGTACCTCAAAAGCCTTTTGTTGCTGAAGTTTTTCGGCATCAAGTTCTGTAAGCCGCTTTTGTAATTTGGCTTCATTTTCCTTGGTAAACGACAACATTTTCTCGCGGAGCTCTTTTTTATAATCTTCGGCCATGGCTTCTTCCATCGGAAAAACATGGGCACAGTTGGGGCATTTTATTTCGGTAGGCATAACTTATTTTTTACCGCAGTTAACACTGGGGGTTACAAAGATATTAAAGCTTTTTATGAATGCATAAAGGAGTTTTACACCACCATTTTTTTAAAGCACTTTCGATCTGATCTCATGACCTGCAGCCAGGATTTTACTTACCGGACATTTCGCTGCAATTTCTTCCAGTCTGATTTTTTGCTCTTCGGTAAGCACCCCTGTGCAGGTAATTTCTTCGAAAAATATGGTTTCGCCGTTTTCGGTATCGATGTTTACCTCTACCTCAATTTTATCAATCGGCCATTCTTTTCTATCGGCATACATCCTTAAAGTGATGGCCACACATGATGCCAAGGAGGCCATCAACAGGCCCTTTGGTGCAAATCCCTGATGTGTTCCGCCCAATTCGATAGGTTCGTCTACTATAATATCATGCGACCCATTACTAACCGAACAGGCATAGTGCTCTTTATTTATCGTTGCTTTTACCATTATATATTCATTTTAGAATCCCAAATATTGTGCATTAACTTTAAACTTAAGTAAAACTCCGGTCTTTTTTTAAAAATGAAGATTGGAGCTGGTTTAATTATCCCAAAATTTAAGCAATAGTTTCCCAAATCAAAAAATAGCAAACATTATAACCTTGCATTTGTTCTTTCTAAAAATGCTACGTTATGAAATACAGAAAGTTAATCGGAAAATATTTAAAGCACGACTCAGATAACAGTGCCAAAATAGCACTTGCCCTTGTGGCTGGTTTAGCTGCGGGTGCAGTGATCAGTATTTTATTTGCCCCGGATAGTGGTGCAGGTACCCGCGGAAAAATTGTTGGCGGAGCTAAAAATCTACGTTATGGCTTCCAAGATAAATACAATCTGTTAAAAGAGAAGGTTTTTGGTGTAGAGGCCATTGAAGAAGATATTGTTGAACACGAGGTACCGCATTTTAAACATACTGTTGCGAAGAAACGCAAATCAGATGTAAAAGAAATTTTGGAAAATGCCCATGAAAATGGACAGGTACAAGAGGGACAAGGATAAAATTAAGCTATTAATTGGTTAGCGTATTAGCATTAGCCAATTAATAGCCTCGAGCACCTTAACCATTTAAACAAATTATTAGCTTTACAGGATAATCAATGCAAATGCTTTTTATCCT
Organism: Pedobacter psychrodurus; assembly: GCF_032678585.1. Lineage (GTDB taxonomy): Bacteria > Bacteroidota > Bacteroidia > Sphingobacteriales > Sphingobacteriaceae > Pedobacter > Pedobacter psychrodurus_A. The sequence goes on from NZ_JAVTSN010000017.1 coordinate 127,365, forward strand.
CTCAAAAATTTTATTGTTTCTGATCAAACCTATCGTTTGGATTATTGCGCTTTTAATTTTGACGCTTATTACCAAACGCCAAAAAAAAAAAGAAGCAATATTTAATAGTAAGTTTAATCTTTTTCTTCTTCTTTTCGAATGATTTCATTGTCGGTAAGATCATGAACAGTTACGAAACCAATTACCCTAAAACTCAGCATTATGATGTGGGGATTGTGCTTGGTGGTTTTTCGAAGTTAAACAATCGCAATAATGAAATTGCTTTTGCTGGTACCGGCGACCGCTTATTCCAGGCCATTGCACTTTATAAAAAAAGACTTATTAAACAGATTTTAGTGAGTAGCGGGAGTGCCAATTTGATCGATAATGAGGTTAAAGAAGCTGAATTAGCCGTTAAATATTTGAAACTGATCGGCATTCCGGATTCTTCAATTCTGATCGAAAACCAGAGCAGAAATACCATCGAAAATGCAAAATACAGTTTAGCGTTAATTGAAAAAAAGAATCCTCAAGCTAAAGTTTTGGTCATTACGAGTGCCTGGCATATCCCAAGGGCAAAACTGATCTTTAATAAACAAACTAAACGTAATATCGAATACTATCCCACAGATTTTCGTGGCAAAACCGAATTCGACTTAAACGACTTCCTGATCCCCAGTACTTCTGCTTTAGACACCTGGGAGATATTGCTAAAAGAATGGACTGGTTTACTTGTTGACAGGATTAGGGCCTAGGCGGTTAATTGTTGAAATCGGTTAACTGGTTAATTGTTCAAAGCGCCTAATTGTTGATTGGTTCATTGATGATTAGTTCATTGGGCAACATGGTAAACTAATAAACCACCGACCATTGAACCAATGAACTATCTATCCCTCAATTGCTTTCCAAAGCATATCTTTCAGCTCCAGGATATTTTTCTCCGCTACTGATGAAATAAATATGGATGGGATTTTCGGCAGATCCTGTTTCATTTCATCCATTAACTCTTCATCCAGCATATCGGATTTGGTAATGGCTAAAACGTGCGGTTTTTGCATTAATTCGGGGTTGTAAGATTCCAGTTCTCTTTTAAGGATTTCGTATTCTTCTTTAATACTTCTGCTCGTATCGGCCGGAACCATAAATAAAAGCACCGAATTACGCTCAATATGACGCAAAAACCGATAACCTAAACCTTTACCTTTTGATGCCCCTTCGATAATTCCGGGAATATCGGCCATTACAAAAGATTTTCCACCCCTATAACTTACGATACCCAGGTTTGGAACAATCGTGGTAAAAGGATAGTCTGCAATTTCGGGCTTGGCAGCAGAAACCACTGAAAGTAACGTAGATTTTCCTGCATTAGGGAATCCAACTAAACCAACATCGGCTAAAACCTTTAATTCGAGCACATTCCAAACCTCTTTTCCCTGTTCGCCTGGTTGTGCAAAACGTGGTGTTTGCTGAACTGAATTTTTAAAATGCGCATTACCCAAACCACCACGGCCACCGGCTGTTAAAATTTTGGTTTCGCCATCTTTGGTAATCTCAAAAAGCACTTCTCCTGTTTCTGCATCCTTAGCGATTGTTCCAAGCGGAACTTCAAGAATCTCATCAATTCCCTGTTTACCAAACTTGTGAGAACTGCCACCTGCGCCACCATCTTCTGCGATAATGTGCTTGCGGTATTTAAGGTGTAATAATGTCCAGATATGGATACTGCCCTTAACGATAATGTGGCCACCACGACCGCCATCACCACCATCGGGACCACCCATTGATGTTAAAATATCACGATGTAAATGTGCCGAACCTGCACCGCCTTTACCAGAACGGCAACAAATTTTTACATAATCTACGAAATTCGAACCCTGTGACATATTTTATTATTGAAATGTTATAATATTGGAACGTTGAAACAACAATTCCCTTAAAATTAAAGAGTTATAACGTTTTAACATTATAACTCCTTGTATGTTTTTGAAATGTTATCTGGATAAAAATTACCCTGATGCATTTCTTGATACTTGATACTTGCTACTCGATACTAATATACCTGCTTCTTGATACTTGATACCCAATACTAGGACCTAAACCTTATACTGATCAATCACAGCGCAAAGATCATTGTATACGGTTTCAATTTCGCCAATTCCATTTACTTTATTCAATTTTCCCTGTTCCTCATAATAAGGTAATACATGGATGGTTTTGTCGAAGTATTCTGAAATGCGTTTTTTTAATTTCTCCGCATCGTCATCTGGCCTGCCACTGGTTTTATGGCGCTCAGCAATACGTTTTGTCAATTCATCCTGATCAACATCTAAAGCAATAACGCCGGCAATTTTACTGCCTTTACGCTCTAAAAATAAATCAAGCTCAATTGCTTGTGGAACGGTACGCGGAAATCCATCAAACACAAATCCTTTAGCATCAGGATTTTTATCTACCTCTTCTTCAAGCATGGCAATTGTAAGCGCATCAGGAACCAATTCTCCATCAGCTAACAATTGACTAACTTTTTTTCCTAATTCGGTTTCTCCTTTAACGTGTGCTCTAAAAAGATCGCCTGTTGAAACGTGTACCAACTGATATTTTGTAATCAGTTTTTCAGATTGGGTGCCTTTACCCGCCCCTGGAGGGCCAAAGAGAACTAAATTAAGCATTCAAGTTGTTTAGGTTGTCTTCAAAATTAAAAAAGCCTTATTCCTATGGCTCTCTTAAAAGCAAAATGCAAATCACTAAATAAAAACATCAGTTAAATTGTTTACTTTCAAGGCTGCAAATATATAATTATTAATTTAGATGCCATTTAAAATTAAGAATTTATTTAAAAAAGCGCTATTTTAATGACATTTATCTTATTCTACGAAGAATCTTGTGCCATATTTATATTTAACAGAATATCTTTTAAATACGGAGTTAAACAGCCAAACAATCCGTTCGCTATTTACTCCAAATTTATTAAGAATATTGGTGCAATCGGATATTCCCCTACCTGTGGAGTCAAATGTTACCATCTGACTTTTTCAGATATGTTTAATGGAAATGGATCTTTTATTAGGCGAAATTATAATCTCTGCTACGGTTTCTGCTATTCGTTAACGACCTACAGGAGAATTTAGTTTTTTACCCTCAGCTATTACCGCCGCATTGATTTCACTTACACGCTTGATATCCATTTTTTCGACCACTCTGTCATAGGTAAGCAAACCATTTACCTCATGCTCAACATCCGTTGTTTGGGTATACACTGCAACGCTCAAGCCTTTATATTTCATCAGTTGCTCCACCTGGCTCATCAGGAGCACGTACCTATCGGTAAGTGCCGCAACGGTGGGTTCGTAAGCATAGGCATTATTCTCTACGGGCCACATGTGGTCTCTTACAAAAAGTCCAACCCCACCAAACTCGCCAAGCGAGGCCGCTCTTTTGGCATCGGGTTGCGAGGCGTCATAAGGGCCAATGTAAATGTGGGTATCCACGAAGTCACCATTACCCGGATCGCCAGCAGCCTTCTGGTAGCCTGGATTGTTGTTGAATCCTGAATTTCCGTTAACCAATCTGGAAGGGTCGTACTTTTTAACCCAGTCGGTAATCTCCGGCACATCGAAGGCACCCCAATTTTCGTTAAAGGGCACCCATGCAATAATCGAGGGAGAATTGTAATGTTCATCCATCACTGCTTTAAGTTCCTTGCGGAATACTGGGCGCACTTTTGCTGTATCTTCGTTCTGGTACCAGATCGCTGGCATATCCTGCCATAACAGCATACCCAGTTTATCTGCCCAGTAATAAAAACGCTTTGGCTCGGTCTTCATATGTTTGCGGATCAAGTTAAAGCCAGCTTTCTTAGTAAATACGATATCCGATTTTAGCGCCTCATCCGTTGGTGCGGTAAGAATACCATCCGGCCAATAGCCCTGGTCTAACAGCCCAAGCTGCATCACGAACTTACCGTTAAGCAATGGGCGCATAACGCCCGCAACCTTACCTAGCTTGATCTCCCGCATACCGAAATAGCTGCTGATTTCATCGCTAGCTTTACCGTTACTATCTTTGAGCGTGATTTTAAGGTCGTACAGAAAAGGCGCTTCCGGCGACCAAAGTTTTGGATCTGCGATAGGCAGATAGAATGTTTTTCCAGAACTCCCCTGCGCCTGCGAAACGATTTTCCTGCCCTCAAGCGCCACCGCAGACACGATAGATGAACCTGCATCAACCGTAACCTGGAGCCTGTTATGCTCCAGATCGGGTAAAAGTCTGATATTTTTGATGTGTGCTGCGCTTACCGGTTCGAGCCATACGCTTTGCCAGATGCCCGAGCTGAAGGTATAGTCACCTCGCGGTCCATTCTTGCCGGAGGGCGTCCTTCCGTCGTTAGGATCATGGGCAGCCACAATCAATTCATTGCTTCCCACCTTTAACAACCGGGTGATGTCGAGCGAAAATGCGTCGTAGCCACCAGAATGCGAGCCAGCCTTTTTTCCGTTCACAAATATGGTTGCATCATGATCTACCGCTTCAAAATTGATCAGGATATTCTTCCCATTCCAATTCTGCGGAATTTCAAAACGCCTGCGGTACCACATGTTCACTTCCTGCTTACGTTCTATCCCCGAAATTACAGATTCAGGGCAATATGGCACGAGGATTTGCTCGGCTCTGCCTGTAAACTCAACTGGTACTTTTGGATTTAGTGTGGACGTTTTTTCTTTTCCACCGATGTAGTCCCATTTGCCATTTAACGACTTCCATTCCCCGCGAACAAGTTGAGGACGCGGATATTCAGGAAAGGGATCTGTAGCGGTCATTGCTTCTGTGGTCCATTTTGTAGGTAGCTTTGCCGTCTGAGCGGAAGCATTCCCGCAATAACTCCCACACAACAGGGCGGTTAAACATATGATCACTAGGCTGGTATTTTTCATGGAATTTTAGGATAAAGTCTTTCGGGCTCAAAAGACCAAGATACTATTTTTTCTAAATTCTAAATCGATTTATCTCGTGGAAATATCAAAGCCGATCTATCTGTCGGTTTTACATATAACTAAATGTTGTTTGATGAGGTTTGCTTTTGTCAGAAGCATTAATTTTCTTTTGTTTGATAAATTTGATAAACGGGCACACTGAATCCATAATAAGCACAATCAATATCGAAATTATCAGAATGCTACAGCAATTGTCTATAATAGCCAACACCTGTTTCGCTACGATCGCAGATAACCTTCAAGGTGTTGCTACAAACCGCATATAATCCTGACTTTTTTGGTAGAAATGTCAGATTAGAGAAATATTGATTCTGCTCTCCCTGCCAACACCTTATTTGGATTGATTTTTGAATTGCGAAATGCAAATTGCTTTAAACTGCCGATATGAAAAATTTTCTTCCATTTTTATTTGCCACCGCCATCTCGATCATTGCTATATTTTCATCTTTTACCCTTGCAGATCCTGAATTGGGCATATCAACGGCGTTGGTAAGCTGGATGGCCTGTATCTGGCTCATTTCAGGGAAACGTAAAAACAGGGACTGCCTCTCGTAACTGTTCTCGCTGATACATATCATGACTTTCGAAACCTTTGCCAGGAGGGTATCTCATGTTATTTTGCAAGTTCAATTTCCTTCATTTATCGATTATTCAGGTAAGCAATAAAACCCGAACCATACTGACTCCAGTGCCACAATAATTTTGGTCGATCTCTGTTATAAAGATAATCATATATCGGCGGTAGTGTCTATTGCCATTCAGATGTTGTGTAAACATTTTTATATATTCAGACATGAAAAATCAGATCTTATTTATTCAAGGCGCCGGTGACGTTGGCTACGAAGGAGATGTAAAGTTGGTTACTTCTTTACAAAAAGCTTTGGGAACGGATTTTAAAGTACATTATCCTGAAATGCCTACCGATGAAGTACCTTATTTCGGATCGGGATGGGTAAAACATATAGGTGAAGAGATTTCGGCTATGGATGGTACAATTATTTTAGCAGGTCATTCTCTAGGTGCATCTATGTTGTTAAAATATCTTTCGGAACAGCAAACCAAAAAAGATATTTCGGGGATTTTTCTTATTGCAGCACCATTTTGGAAGGGTGATGAAGACTGGAGGCAGCCGCTTAAACTGCAGGAAGATTTTGCTCAGAAACTACCGAAAGAAATCCCGATTTTTTTCTATCAGTGTAAGGACGATGATGTAGTTCCGTTTGATCACTTCACCATTTATAAGCGAAGTATCCCCTGGGCAGTTTTCCGCGAAATGCCTTTTGGTGGGCACCAACTAAATAACGATCTAACTCCCGTAGCCAACCTATCGTGG
>NZ_JAVTSN010000018.1:0-130370 GCF_032678585.1 Pedobacter psychrodurus
ATAGCTATCGGGATGTTAGGCCGGGTCCTAGTTGAACGTGGATGAGGTGCTTTGGCCTAGCTGGGAGGAAATGCAAATACCTTTAAATTACTCATTAATAAATAATTACAAAATAACGTCAACGGTAGGATAATTGTCATCCTGAGCATGTCGAAGGACTTGTTAAATGTGTAGCAAGGCCTTTCGATATGCTCAGCATGAAAAATCACCTTACAACTTAATATATAATCTCTTTTTGATTTCCTTTAAAACTAATTTATAACAGCGCCAACATTTTCCTGGATCGGTTAAAGGATATCGGCCAGCTATCGGTAGTATTACTGGCGGCTATTCCATAATATTCTTTTGCCCTTTGCTGGTCGCCCTGAATAAGATTTACATATGCACTAAGTTCAAGGATAAAATTCTTTAGTTTAACATCTAAATCCTTTTCGGTGCCTAGATAGTTGAAGATTTCAGTGGCTGCTGTTAGTCGTTTGTCATTAAAGTTTTCTATTTTAAAACCATTTGGCATGGCAAACCAATATTCCCATATCCCTCCATTGGCATGCTGATTATAACTGTCTTTAATCAATTGAATGCCAATCTCCAGTAGCACGCCATTGATCGTACTGTCTTTTTTTACTGCAACTTTGTTTACATCAAAATAGTGGTTCAAGGTAGGCTGTAAACCTTTCGCGTTGATCTCATCCAAGATCATTTCCTTACGGTACATGGCCCGATCGCTCATGGAGAATTGTTCGTAGGCAAAACTTGCAGGAAAATAATTACTTAATTTTTCTAACCTGTAGCCCTTGGTTAACTCCTTCTTTAAATCGATTACATAAGGATGTTCAAAATCATGAAAATTGTACACGGTAATGATCTTTCGTTTAAGATCGTAGATGTTGGAATAAATGGTTGATAATTTTCCTTCTTGCCGGGTACGGTTTAAAATGTCGCGTAGAAAGGGAACATTTATGGTTTTTGCTTCCTTTAACATTTCATCTGAGATATCATATCTTCTGCACGAATAGTTTTTGGTTTTAAGGTTAGAAATATCAAAATTGGTATTGATCTGGTAATGGCCAGATTTAGTTAGTTTTGTTCCTGCATTGATGATCATCGAATTCCCTAGTGCATCGGCAATTAATACTTGTGAACTGATGGCGTAATCGTATTTTTCCAGGAAAACCAGGGCTTCCTTTACTGTTTTGCATTTGCCAAGGATTTCAAAAAAAAGATCTCCATTATAAATATTTTTAGGATGGTATTTAGCAGGATCGATATTCTGTGCGGTAAAATCATAAAATAAACCATACTCATTCATAGCAGCTTGTGCCTGTAAATCGGGGAGTCCAAAACATACCGATCCATATCTTTCGGTAGTTTTTGGATTAAACCAAATCCTGGCAAAACCCATATCATCATCTTCATTGGCGGCAGCATATACCTCACCATTTAGTGCATATGAGATCACTGTACAAGCGTAAATGTTTTGCGATAATATGGAACTAAGCATAAGGGCAAATACTAGTATCTTCTTCATTTTTTGAATTTATATCGCTAATGGCGAAGACTGTGCCAAGAGAGATAATCTTTATTTAAATGGATTTTGGATGATATTTTAGCGATAGTTCTTTAAATATGTTCATAAGTGAACGCTTTTCGTTCGTAAATGAACATTGTATTAAGAGGTTTAAATCCTAGGTTGTTGGGCGCCATTTGATCGATTTATTTTTAGTCTTTCTACGTTTACACAAACTTTTAAAACCGTTTTATTTTCTTGTTTAAAATCAAAAAACATCCTTTCTAGCTGAAAAATTGCAAATATCAAGATATAAGTAAGATAAGCCCAGATACAACTCAATGAAATCGATTGTATTTATATTATCTTTGTGTAATCTCTATGCGTATTTACAGTTCATATTCTGATAGCGAATTGGCATTCTTGTTAACTCAAGGTGATGAACTGGCATTTACCGAAATCTACAACCGTTTTTATGGTCTACTTTTTATCCATGCGAATAAACGTTTAAACGACGAAGAAGAAGCCAAAGATGTACTCCACCAACTATTCGAGTCGTTGTGGGTAAAACGTATGCAAGTGGCACCCGATGGTAACTTGTCGGCTTATTTGTATACAGCAGTCCGAAATCGAGTTTTAGATGTATTTGCACACCAAAAGGTAGAAAGCAAATACGTAGATTCCCTGCAAGATTATATCGATCAGGACCATGTGTTAACTGATTATCTTGTTCGCGAAAAGCAAATGGCTGTATTGATTGAGAAGGAAATTGACGCTTTGCCACCCAAAATGCGTGAAATATTTATTTTAAGTCGAAAAGAAAATAAATCACATAAAGAAATTGCCCTTGAACTAGGGCTTTCTGAGCTAACTGTTAAAACACAGGTTAAAAACGCCATAAGGATTCTTAAAAATAGATTAGGACTCGTAGTTTACCTTGCTTTCTTATTGAAAACTTACAGATAACCTTAGTGATACTCGTTTTAAAACATGTTTTCTTATTTTAAATGAGCTAAATAAAATTATTTTAAATAAAAGTACATTTTATATACCCCCAGGGATATGGCTTCGCCGTATATATACTAATCAACCAAACTAGATTTCTTTTTTAATGGAGAAAAATTCGAAAAAGCTTTTAGATAAGTACCTTTCAGGTAATTGTACGGCAGAAGAAATGGCTATTGTTGAAGATTGGTATCTTCAGTTGCCTGATGAAACTGCAGCTCCGACCCATTCTACCATCGAAAGCAGTAAGGAAGAAGTTTGGAATAAATTAAGTCCACGCGGAAAGTCTGTAAAGTTGATCACGGTAAAACGTATTGCCATTGCAGCAAGTATTGTTTTATGCTTTGGCCTCGGATTTTATTTTATGTCCGGTCGCAATACTTTGCCTTTAAGCGCTAAAACAGAACTAAAAGATATTCTTCCTGGTGGAAATAAAGCCATATTAACCTTGGCTGATGGTACTGTGGTTAACTTAGACGATGCCAAAAATGGCCAGATTGCCAATCAAAATGGCATCGAAATCCGTAAGGCTAAAAACGGTCAGCTTGAATATGTGATCAACGATGTACAAAATGCCGCGCTTACAGGCTCGAATGCAATTAGCACACCGCGTGGCGGACAATATCAGGTGAGCTTGCCTGACGGAACAAAAGTTTGGCTCAATGCAGCCACCACCTTAAAATATCCGTATGCCTTTGCTAAAAACGAAAGGGTAGTGGAACTTACTGGTGAAGCTTACTTCGAGGTTTCAAAAGACCATACCCGTCCTTTTAAGGTAAAAACAAATGCACAAACAGTAGAAGTTTTGGGCACTCATTTCAACATTAACGCTTATAACGATGAAGTGGTTGTTAAAACCACTCTCTTGGAAGGCGCTGTTAAAGTGAGTACGGCTTCAGCTAGTGTAAACTTACATCCTGGAGAGCAATCGCAATTAAACATCAACAACGCCAGATTAATTGTTGATCAGCAGGTTGATATCGATAAAGAAATGGCCTGGAAGAATAATATTTTCTCTTTCGATAATGAGGATCTACAAAGTATCATGCGACAGATTTCGCGTTGGTATGATGTAGACGTGGTTTATGAAGGCAAAATTTCGACAGAAAAATATGTTGGCGAGATACCAAGAAATAGCAACCTCGCAGAGGTATTTAAGATATTAGAACTTAACCACGTTCATATTGATGCCAGGGGCAAGGTACTTACCGTAACAAGAGATTAAATAAGAATGGCTTTTCTTTAAACAGCCGAGAAATCAACCAACCAGTTCACAAACAAACTAAACTTTATGATGAAAAAACTACCAGAAATTTAGCATCCTACCTTTAAAAAAAACCGAAAGCGCGACAACGCTTCCGGTAGAAATTTGGACAAGCAGCTTGCTTCGAAACCCAGCTGCTATTTTTTAACCTCATTCATTACAAAGGTATGAAATTAACTACCCTTTACAACCCCGTATGCGACATGCGGAGGGTAAAGATTAAATTTTTATTGGTCATGAAATTGACTGCTATTTTACTATTGGTTGGTGCCCTACATGTGTCGGCAGCCACCTTCTCCCAAACAGTAACGCTCTCTCGAAGAAAAACCTCGCTTAAACAAGTTTTTAAGGAGATAAAAAAGCAAACGGGCTATTTTTTCTTTTACAAAGGTCAGCTGCTTCAGGATAAACCTGATGTTACGGTCGAGTTCATTAAGGCATCGTTGATAGATGCATTGAATGCTTCTTTAAAAGATCAAAACCTGAGCTATAGCATTGTTAACAAAACCATCGTCATCAGTGGCAAGGAGAATTTACCTGCTGTTGCAGAACGCGCAGCTGTAAAAGTTGAGGTAAAGGGTGTTGTGATTGATAAAACCACTGGCGAAACCATTCCGGGGGTTAATGTTTCCGTTAAAAATGGTTCGAGCGTGGGCATGACCAACGATAAGGGCGAATTTAAGGTCAATGTTGATGAAGGAAGTATTTTGGTTTTTAGTTATGTAGGCTACGATGTGTTTGAGGAAAAAGCGACAAGCGGAAAAACCTTAAATATTAAGCTTACCGCTAAGTTAACCCAAATGAACGACGTGGTGGTAACGGGCTATCAAACCATTAAAAAAGATAACTATACAGGTAATGCGATTACGATATCCGGAGATCAGCTAAGAAGGGTAAATCCACAAAATCTGCTTCAAAGTATCGGTACTTTCGATCCTTCCTTTAAACTGATCGATAATAATCTTGCCGGATCTAACCCCAACAGAATTCCTTCTATTAATGTTAGGGGAGCTTCTGCACTGCCAAGCGGCGATAGTCAGGTATTGAGAAGGGATGAAATTCAGGGAAATGCAAACATGCCTGTTTTCATGCTTGATGGATATGAAGTAAGTGTACAGAAAGTATTTGACTTGGATGTGAACAGGATCGCATCGGTTACCTCATTAAAAGATGCAGCTGCAACGGCAATTTACGGCTCGCGCGCGGCCAATGGTGTAATTGTAATTACGACTAAAACACCATTAGAAGGGAAATTAAGAATAGAATACAATTACGAATTGAATCTTACCGCCGCAGATTTAACGGATTATCAGGTGTTAAATGCAGCTGAAAAATTAGATTATGAAGTATTGGCAGGCGTATATAGTTCTGCAAAACAACAAGTGCCTCAAGATCAGCTCGATGAAATTTATTACCATAATAAAGCTAATGTTGTTGGTGGCGTAAACAGTTACTGGCTATCGCAACCCCTGCGCAATACGATAGGGCACAAACATGGTATAAATTTAGATGGCGGTTCGCAAGCGTTTCGATACAATGTAAACCTGCGCTACCAAACAAGACCTGGAGCAATGAAAGGATCTGAAAGGGATCAATATTCAGGAGGAATGAGTTTTCAGTATAATGTGAAGAAAATTCAATTCAGAAATGAATTATCCATCACACAGATGGGTGCTACCGAATCTCCCTATGGTGATTTTTCTAACTATGTAAAGATGAACCCCTATTATCCATTGCAGGATGCCAATGGCATGGCCATGCGGATTTCGGATGTATATGAAAAACAAGACCGCTCGAAAGAATATGTTTTTAATCCATTGTTTGATGCCAATTTAAGCAGTTTCAATAAATCTAAGTACACGGAAATTATTGATAACCTTTCTGCCGAAATCGAGGTGGCAAAGAACCTGAGATTAAGGGGACAAATGAGTTTAACCAGCAGATCCAATACTGACGACGTATTTACTTCTCCCGAGGCCAATAAATATTTTCTGTATACAACAGATAAAATAGATGAGAAGGGGGAATACACCAATAGGGAAATGAAAGAAACCTATTGGGACAGCAATATCAGGTTAACCTGGTTAAAGCAGATCGGTGATAATTATTTCAACGCAGTAATAGGAGTAAATGCCCGTACGGAGCTGCGCGATCAAAAAGAATTTACGGCTATAGGATTTGCCAATGATCGTTTTACCAGCATAGGATTTGCCAAGGGTTATGCTGAAGATGGAAAACCTCAGAGTAATCTGGAAAAAGCACGGCTTTTTGGCTCTTTCTTTTCCATGAATTACTCATATAAAAACCGCTACCTGATGGACGGAACCGTTCGTATTGACGGATCTTCAAAATTCGGGGTAAACAATAAACTCGCTCCTTTTTGGTCGTTCGGATTAGGATGGAATGTGCATCAGGAGGAATTTCTTAAGGACAATAGTGTAATCAGCCAACTGAGAATAAAGGCATCAACAGGCCTTACTGGTTCGGTAGAATTTGATCCTTACTTATCAAAAACCATTTATAAGTACAATACTGGAAATTGGTACTCATCGGGTATCGGCGCCGGGGTAAACAGCTATGGGAATGATAATCTTGGGTGGCAAAAAACCAGGATGACGGATATTGGAATCGATATCGGCCTGTTTAAAGACCGTATTATGATTACGCCGAGGATATATAAAAAGTTCACCAAAGACATTTTGGCTGATATTACCTTACCACCGTCAACAGGATTTTTATCCTATAAAGAAAACCTGGGCGACATGGAGAACAAAGGTGCCGAATTAGGGCTGGTAGTAGATGCGGTAAGAAGTAAAGACTGGTCGGTTAATCTGAACGCAAGTATGGTTACCAACAAGAATAAAGTGGTGAGAATTTCTAACGCTTTGAAGAAATACAATGACCGGGCAGACGAACTGCAGTCGGTAAAACCTGGAGATGGTGGTTACAGAGGTATACCATTACTTAGATTTAGCGAAGGGCAACCATTTAATGCCATTTATGGTGTACGCTCCTTAGGCATAGATCCGGAGAACGGACGCGAATTGTACCTCAAAAAAGATGGTACGCTTACGTACGACTACGATAAGAGAGATTATGTAGTAATTGGCGATCCCAACCCTAAAGTGAGCGGTTACTTTGGTGGAACCGTTAACTACAAAAGATTTAGCCTGTATGTGCAGTTTCAGACCAATTTCGGTGGCGACAAATACAACCTGACTTTAGTAGAACGCGTTGAAAATGCTGATCCAAGATATAACGTTGATAAACGTGTATTTGAAGAAAAGTGGAAACAGCCTGGCGACCTCTCGTTTTATAAAAATATAGCAGATAACGGCGAGACCGATGTAAGCTCGAGATTTATACAGCCGGATAATGTAATCAACCTTCAATCACTCAACATTTCTTATGACATGGATAAAAAAATCGCCTCTAAATTATCGATGTCGAGTTTAATGTTTCAGGTAACTGCCAATGATGTAGTACGTTGGTCATCAGTAAAAGAAGAAAGGGGAATTAATTATCCATTTACCAGGAGTTTAACCTTTTCTGTTAGAGCAGCTTTTTAAGCTATCTGTTAACAGATTTAAAATATAAAAACATGAAAATTAGATTGTTAATTTGCTTCATCTTAATAACAGGCTTATTTAGTTCCTGTAAGAAGTGGCTGGAAATTGAGCCGGAATCAGAGATTGCCGCTCCAATTTTATTCAGTACTGAGAGTGGTTTTATGGAAGCCATAAATGGTGTGTATAACCGCAGTACCCAATCAGATCTGTATGGTAAAGAACTCACCTTTGGCACAACAGAGGTGCTGGCCCAAAATTTCTCGATGCGCGATGATGGACAGGATTACAGACAAACCTCGTTGTATAATTATAAACATGGTGAGTTTATCAAACGTAAGGATAAAATATGGGCGGGCTTATACAATGCAATTGTAAACTGTAACCTCATCCTCGAAAACGTAGATGCAAAAAAGAATATTTTTAGTGGGAATAATTACGCCATTATCAAAGGAGAAGCACTTGCATTAAGAGCATATCTGCACTTCGACCTCTTGCGTCTTTTTGCACCTTCTTATTTGAGAAACCCAACTGCAAAAGGAATTCCATATGCAAATAAATACACGAAAGATATCACTCCGGTTTCTTCAGTAACAGAAACCATGGATCTCATCATCAAAGATTTGGAAGAGTCGAAACAACTGTTGGTTGCCGATCCGATCCGCAGTGCTGGTTATATCGTAAACTATCCTTTAGTTACCGATACGCTGAAAAATACGGAAGAGACGAACCCAAGTCTTTTCCTGCAGAACAGAAGGCACCGTTTAAATTATTATGCGGTATGCGGAACGCTTGCCCGGGTTTACCTGTATAAAAATGATAAGGTTAAAGCCTTACTTAATGCTAAGGAGGTTATCGACTCAAAAAAATTCCCCTGGACTGCAAAAAGTGATTTTGAGGCATTCGAAGATTCGAAGAAAGACCGTATCCTTTACAAGGAACTTGTTTTTGGATGGTATATCCCCGGAGCTGCAAAAGATATAAAAGACAATTGGTTTCAGAGTGGCACCCGGGGTTTTTATCTGATTGAGGACGCCGCAGATTATATTTATGAAAAGGCAACTGCCGGAGCAAGTGATTCCCGCTATAAATACTGGCTATCTGCTACTTCGAGTCAATCGTCAAGATCTTACGACATCGTTAAATACCGCAGAAACCCTTTAAGTGCTGAGGCAGGTGCAAATTTACATTACCTGATGGCGCCTGCAATCAGGCTTAGCGAAATGTATTATATCGCAGCAGAATGTTCGTATGCAAGTAATCCTACAGTTGCGGTTAACTACCTTAAACAGGTTCGTGAAGCGAGGCAAATAGGTGATCCTTTGAACATCAATAGCCAGGAAGATTTATTAAAAGAACTACTTAAAGATGCCCGTAAAGAATGGTTGGCCGAAGGTCAGTTGTTTTATATGTACAAGCGACTGAATAGAGGCATAGTAGGGCAAACTGGTGTAATTATTCCTGCTTCCGATAACATTTTTGTACTTCCTCTTCCTAACGATGAGATTGTTTATGGTGGCAGGTAAAACAATTTGAAAATTATTAATAGCAAATTATGAAAGTATATATATTAATATTCGCAGTCATCTGTCTTGCTTCCTGCAAGAAAGCAGAAGAGATGCGTTTTGATCACAGTGCAAATGTCTACTTCGATATTTATAACGGTGATAAAGACAGTATAGTAAGAACCTTTGCCTATAATCCTACAAGAGCACAGGATACGGTATGGCTACCGGTACGTTTGTCTGGCGTAAGGACAGATGCAGATCGCAAATTTAGTGCACGGGTAGACCGCGATTCTTCTACCGCCACTCCCGGACTCCATTATGAACCTTTGAAAGCTCAATATTCAATTCTTCCCAATAATGGGATAGGTTATATCCCTGTGGTGATTTATAATAAAGATAAGGAACTGGAAAACAGATCGGTTTCGATACTGATCAAATTAACCGGTACATCAGATCTGGGCATTGAAAACCCTTATCTGATCAGGGCAAAAGTAGTTTTCTCCGCCAAATTGGAAAAACCAGATTGGTGGGACTCCTGGCCACTTCCTCCTTACTCGAGAACCAAACATGAGTTGTTTATTCTGGTAACCGGACAAACCTCCCTGACTACCGACGGACTGGATGCACCTAAAAACCTTTATTATATAGGCTTATTAACTACTATGTTAAACAACCCATTTAATTGGGTAACTAAAAATGCAACAAAAGGTTATGTAATTGAAGCGGTAACCGCTGGTAATACGGATAGCTATTATTTCTACAACAAGAGCAATCCGGCCAAAAAAACGCTTTTGCGGAAAAACACGCAGAATGGTAAATATTATTTTATAGATGAGAACGGCAATGAGGTTATTTAAATATAAAAACATGGATATTAAAAAATTAATCTTGTTAATAATTGGTGTGGCTTTCCTGGCTGCATGTCATAAAGACCTAGGCAATTATGATATCAATATGCCTGTCGAGCCCAAATTGGCAAACCTCGATTCTGTGTATACTGCAAGTGTAGGTGATAGTCTGATCATCAAACCAAAAATTGAAGGTGCTGATGTTGCGAATATCGAATTTCAATGGAGAATCAGCGTAATGGAAGGGAACGACGTCCTTTATACCGGCCCGGCTTTAAGGATTATATTCGGTTTGCAGGCCAAAAGATACGCCGCCCGCCTTACCGTCTTCAACAAAGCGAATGGAATGAAATATTTCCACAAGTTTTACATCGAAGGTGGAACCGAATTCGCCAATGGTACCTCGGTATTGAGTGTTGAAAATGGAATCACACAATTTTCATTTGTAAAACCAGATGGTAGTGTACAGGCACGTTTGTACAGGGCCATGCAGGGAAAAGATCTGCCCCCAAACCCCACCAATTTATTTCTGCTTAGGAACACATTTACAGGTGGAACCTTATTAGGGTATTGGATTATTACAAAAAATGGCGGAGTGAGGCTTGAACCAAACACCATGCAGGAAGATCCAAAATATCCAAATACACTCAAAGATAACTTCTTTACGCAACCGGATAATCTTGAAGTGGGTTCACTTATTTCACATCCTCAGGGGGTAATGATGGGCATTGTAAATGGTAAGTTTTATGGAGGAACAACGAGTACATGGGATCAGGCCGCAACTTATGGGATGTTTGGTTTACCTGCTGATGGAGATTATGAACTGGCTCCCTCTTTTGTGATGAGCTTTACGCAATCGGCTACTTATTTTATTGGCTTCGACAAAAACAGAAAGCAATTTGTCAGGATCAATCTTTATGGAGCGCCTGTATATTTTGGTACCCAATACTCGGTTTCCACAACAAGTCCTTTCGATCCTACAAATGTAGGGATGGATCTTATTCATTTGGAGCAGCTTAATAACGCAGATTGTTTTGCCTATTGCAAAGGGACAGATGGAAAGATTTATGAATTAAAGTTCAATGTTCAGTTTAACGGACCATTCACTTTTACCCCTCAACATAAACGTGTTTTTGTGCGCCAGGAATTAATCAATGAAAATACAAAGTGGAGCGGTGCTAAAAATGGCGTAATCTATATTGCCAATGGCAATAAACTTTACCGGTACAATCCTGTAAATGAAGAGTTGAGGGAATTGGCCACCAGTTTTAGTGGAAAAACAATTACAATGCTAAAACTTTCTGATGACGAAGAAACACTGATGGTGGGAACAGAAGAAACCGTTACTTTTCTTAACATAACGACCGGAATGAACGGTGTGTTTATTAAAAAGATTGAGGGAATCCCGGGTAATCCTGTAGATATCGCCATCAAAAAATAATCTTATTCCATGTCCGGGACTTCAAAATCTTAGGCATGGAAATATTTAGACCATAAAGAAACAAACAAATGAAAATTATAAAATTAGCAGTATTGGCCTTTTTAGTCCCGGTTTTGAGCTGGGCGCAAGCGCCAAATTTTAGTTTAACAGGTAAAATAGGCACATTGGGTGCTCCGGCAAAAGCCTATATCGATTACATGGACAATGGTGTAAGTCACGAAGATTCTGTTGCATTGGTTAACGGAACTTTTAAGTTTGCAGGACATATTTCGGGCAATGCCTATGCGCGTATGGCGCTCGATCATACCGGTGGAGGTAAAGGCAAGGCCGTTTATACTGGCGATGTGATTTACTTTTATTTTGGTAAGGAGCAGGTTAGTATTACTTCAAAAGATTCTCTGGAGAATGCTGTTTTTGGTGGTTCGAAAGTATACCAGGAATACGATGCCTATAACAAAGCCATCGGCGGTACCATTATGGCGCTTACCAAAGCCGTAAATATCGATTTTAACCGTGGTACACCCGAACAGCAAAAAGATACCGCTTACATGAAAGCAGTTGATCTGCGTTACCGGAAAAACATCCAAAACAGAACAGACAAACAATTTCAGTTTGCAAAAGAACATCCAACATCTTATTTCTCACTAGTGGCATTATCAGAAGCTGCCGGAAGCAAGGTAGATGTAGCTAAAGTTCAGCCACTCTTTAATGCCCTGAATAAAGATTACCGCGAAAGCGATATGGGTAAAGAACTTGCCCAACGCATTGCGGCCAGCGGCATTACTGCTATTGGAAACGTTGCTCCGCTTTTTACGCAGAACAATGTGGTAGGCAAGCCAGTTTCGCTGGCCAGTTTAAAAGGTAAAGTGGTGCTCGTTGAGTTTTGGGCAAGCTGGTGCGGACCATGCAGGGCCGAGAATCCGAACCTGGTAAAACAATACCAGACTTATAAAGATAAAGGCTTCGAAATTATATCCGTTTCGTTGGATAATGTTAAGGAACGCTGGTTGGAAGCGATTGAAAAAGATGGTTTAGACTGGATCCATGTTTCAGACCTGAAAGGTTGGAACAACGAAGTAGGTCGTTTATATGGCGTACGTGCCGTGCCTGCTAGTTTTCTGGTAGATGCGCAAGGCAAAATTATCGGTAATGGCTTACGTGGCGAACCTTTAAATAAAAAGCTTGCCGAAATATTCAATTAATTATAGGCCGAACAAATATAGACCATGAAAAAGATTTTAACTGTATGCCTGATGCTGGTTTCGCTGCTCAGTTTTGGCATTGCGAAACATCGGGATAAAATTGCCTTAAGGGTATTGTATGTAGGATATAATCCTGATAAACCAATGCCCAAAAATATAGTGTATTATTCAACTACCCCCAATATTCTCGAAAAAATATACAAAACCAGAATGGCCGATTTTAAAGCTTTTCTGGAGCAACGTTTTACCGAAGTTAAAGTGGTTGATGTAGCCGATTATAAGGTAGAAATGTCTGAAGGGGTGGATGTAACCTTAATGGACGCCGGCCCGGTTAACCTGCCCGCAAACTTTAACCGCCCAATGGTTTTAATGCATGCCATGGCACCCAATGTGGGTTTACCTTTAGGATTAAAGTTCGATTGGTATTGCCAGTGTTTGGATAATGAAGCTTTAAATATTAAAACCAGTCACCCCATTTTTAATACTCCAAATGCCGTAAAACTAAGTATGGTAAAGAAAGCGACGCCAGGTTCTTTTTTTAATGGCCACCAAGGGGCAAAAACACCAAAAGAAATGGACATGTGGCAGGTGGTAAAACAGGGTTTTTCTTCAAAAGAGCCTTATTTAATCGGCATGGTTTCGCATGGTGAAGGGTTTAACGATTCGCCTGACGCCGAATCTATTTCAGGCGGCGTTTGCCTGAAAAATGCAGAAGCTGTGGCGCTTGGCCGGCAGGGCAATTATTTTATGTGGGGTTTTGCGGGTTCGCCCGATTATATGACGGATGAGGCCAAAGATGTTTTTGTAAATAGCATCTGTTACATCAGAAAATTCGACCGCCAGCCAGCGATGGTTAAAAAAGTGCAGATCGAAACCCGTAGCGGTATTGATGAACTGATTTACCGCTTAAACAAAGAGCTGTATAACCAGGCCATTGTGTCCAGACGCGAAGGCAATCTGCGCATGCTGAAAATGCAACAGGAATTAAAGGATAAAAAAGCAAAGGGTGAAGATATTGGCCATGGCAACGAAATGTTTTTGAAAATGCCGGTAACCAACGATACACAATCTTTTGAGGACTATGTAAAAGGTTTTGCAGGCGATAGTTTGTTTGCCATTTACGGCACCAACATCAGCCAGTATCACAAATACTACCGTCAAAATTATGAGTATTTCTATCCTTCTGGTGTGTATACGCTCCAGTTGGATCGGGATGCGCAAAAATTAGGTATTTCGAACCGTAAAGTGGCACTTTTAGATAAATGTATCAGTTTATTAGAGAGCGGAAAAGATGTGGCGATGGCTCAGCGCTTGCTCGAGCGTTATACCACCGAAAAGTTTAATAAAGCTTCCGATTGGAAAAACTGGCTCAATCAAAACCGCAACAACTTATTTTATACTGAATCTGGTGGTTTTAAATTTATGGTCAATACTTACGGAAAAAGCATTCCTGTGAGCCCGCAACAAAGCTACCAATTGCCAAAGCCGATTGTTGGTGGAGAGCCTACCACTGCAGATCCGGTTGCTATTTCTGCAAGATTTATTCCCGGTAATGGCAATAAAAAAGACAGTTTACTGATCGAAGCCAAAATTTTAAAAGGCTGGCATATCTATGCTTATGTTTCAAAAGATAATCCATTTATCGTTACAGAAACCAGATTGGAACTTCCCGAAGGTGCTGTAGCCGATCAGGAATGGAAAACGACTGCAGCTGTGCCTTATCCGGGCAGCGATGGCATGTTCATTTTTGAAGGAAAGGCAAATTTTAGGATCATGGTTGATTATAGCAAGGCTAAAACCGGAACCAAAATTAAATGTGGCCTTTATTATCAGGTGTGTGATGAAACCAAATGTTATCCGCCCAAAGAAAAGATATTGGAAATACTCATCTAATCAACCTATGCGCTCGGCATGGCCGGTAAAATGGCCTTGCCGTTTTCTTAAATCCTCTAATTTAAACTATGAAACCTTTTTTAAGGCTTGGCCTTTTAGCTTTGTTGTGCCTGTGTATATGTATTTCGGCATCGGCACAAACTGCTATAAGTAAAACTGATTCCCTGCACAACAAGCTTTTAACCGAAATGATCAAATTACCATCACCTGGTTTCACTTTAAAAGACCTCGATGGAAATACAGTGTCGCTAAAAGATTTAAAAGGAAAAGTAATTGTACTCGATTTCTGGTCTACCTGGTGTGTGCCCTGCAAAAAATCATTCCCAGCCATGCAGCTGGCCGTTAATGCCTATAAAAATGATCCATCGGTGAAATTCTTGTTTATCCATACCTGGGAAACCACCAAAACACCTGTCGACGATGTGAAAAAGTACATTGCACAATCTGGCTTTAAATTCGAGGTACTCATGGATCTGAAAGATAGTGCCGGGCATAATGCCGCAGTAGAAAATTATGGCGTAAGCGCTATCCCTGCAAAACTCATTATCAATCAAGCAGGAAATATTGTATTTAAACTTACTGGTTTCACCGGAACCGATGCCGCTGCGCTCGAAGAAATTGCTGAGCGGATTAACCTGGCCAAAAAACATCAATCAGAATGAACAATTATATCAAGGGAATAACGATTACGATAGTGGTGCTTTTTAGCTTCAATGCTGTTGCACAGAAAAAACAAGTAGCAAAATTCCAGAAAACCATTGCTGAAGCCGTGAAAAAAGCATATCCGGCCAGTGTACGGATGTGGGGTTTCGATGTGCAACAGAACCAAAGAACCAGTGGTCAGTTTAGTGGAGTAGTAGTGAGCGCCGATGGTTATATCTTAACTGCCGCACACACCATTTTACCAGGTAAAAATTACAAAGTCTTTTTCCCCGACGGGCGCGAATGTATTGCAGTGGCTTTGGGTAAAATAGAAAATAAAGATACTCCAGGTATACCTGATGTGGGCATGATGAAGATTACCGATAAAGGAACCTGGCCCTTTGCAGAAATGGGCTATTCTGCAAGTTTGGTTAAAAACGAAGCTTGTATCAGTATCTCTTATCCCGAAAGTTTAAACCAAACCTTGCCAACGTTAAGGCTGGGCCGTGTGGCTGAAGTGAAAAATGAATATGGTTTTATCCGCTCTACCTGTAAAATGGAGCCAGGCGATTCAGGCGGCCCACTGTTTGATTATTATGGTCGTGTAATTGGTTTGCATAGTGCCATTGATGTTTCTGAGGAGATGAACTTTGAAATCCCTGTTGATCTATACCGCCGTTATTGGACGGCCTTAAACAAGGAAACCCTTTATATGGCTTTCCCCGAAAAGCTGGATAGTATTAAAACGGATCCCTTGTTCCAGATACTGGTAAAGGAAAACAGCGCGAAAGCATTACATCCGGATTTTGACAGCCCAAAAATTAAAAACAGCAGCTTTTTGATAAAGAGTATGTTAAAAGGTAAAGAACAGGAAATTGACGCTGCTTTATTGAATATTAAAACACCAGCGGGCGATAAAGAACAGTTTCTTTTGAGTAAAAACACCATGGTAGGCGAAAAGCCGATGTGTTATGTTGATGGATTGACAATACCACTTAAATTAATCGCTAGAGATCAGGAAAATGATCTTGTTTTATTCCAGATGGGAGAAAAAATAACTGGTGGAATCGATTTAGATCTTATTCCATCCGATACGGCTAAAATAAACATGGGCCGATTTTTATATACCGTTGAACATGATGGTAAAATAATGCGCAGTGTTTTAGGCAGCGCACTATTTAATTTACCGAAAATTAACAGTCAGCCTTATTTAGGCGCAATGGTGGTGTATAATTCGAGTCCGGTACAGTTTTCCTTAGTTAAAGAGGGAGGTCCGGCCGAAAAAGCAGGTTTAAAAGTTGGCGACGAACTGATCAGTATCAATGGAAAAGCGATTAAAAAAGCAAATGAGTTTGCACCTGAAATATTGAAATATTGGGCAGATGATGAAGTGACTTTCGAGTGGATAAACCCTGCTGGTAAAATGAGCAAAACATTTAAACTCGACGGCAGGGGGCAATCGGTTTTCAATCACCCGGCCGAGAAATTTGAAGGTGGTAAATCAGAAAGAAGAGATGGTTTTAATGCCGTTTTTACCCATGATGCCGCCATTAAAGCCAATAGCTGTGGATCACCGGTTTTCGATTGGGAAGGTCGTTTTTATGGCATCAATATTGCCAGGTTCAGCCGTACAACCACAGTGGTGGTACCAAAAAAGACAATCGTAAACTTTGTTTTAAAAGCTGTTCAATAATTTTTTGCTACGCCTGTCTGAACGGCAGGGCAGGGAGGCACGGAACCCAGCTAATTAATTTACACAATTTGTTATCCTGAGCCTGTCGAAGGACCTTACATTATTCTATTGGTCGGTGTCTCACCGACCAACACTTAAATTTATTTCGCAGATAAGAGAATGCTGTCTTTGATATTCGTTCATCTGTTGTTGCACCATCGCGGGTTAAATAAATCTTATTGCAGTGGCTATCCTTTTTGTTGCAGAACCAATCATGGTGCAATTACTTTCACAAAAAGATAGAAGCGGAAAGAAGGACTGCCTAAACCGAAGCGCGCTACGCCTGCTTTACTAAAAAGAGTAATTATGCCCGTTTTTGCAGCCCAATGCCTGAGTAACTATTAAATATTTTTTGTTTGCGCTTTATACTGTCCGGGCGTTAACCCAGTGATTTTTTTAAACATTCTGGAAAAATATGGCAAGCTGTCAAAACCTGTTTCGAGGGTAATCTCTTCATTCGACATCCGGGTGGTAGTGATCAGATATTGTGCCCTTTCAATCCTCTTGCGGTTGATAAAAGTGATAGGCCTTTCTCCAGTGTACTTCAGAAACAATCTTGAAAAATAGTCGGGGTGTTGGTTCGCTCTTAATGCCAGTTCTGAAACATTAAAACTGTTTTTTAAATTGATCTGTATAAAGCTGATGGCTTCCAGAACTTTTGATGGTATGGATATATTGTTGGGTTTTTGAAAGGTTTCTGAACCTAAAAACCGGGAAAGCAGTTGGAAAATGATTCCCTGGGTTTCCATGTGTTTTGAAAGATGCTGTTGATTATTGAGCTCCTGATATTCGCGGTAATAAATATCTTTTTCGTACACATTTGGATTATCAGACCTGTTGATACCTCTTCCAGGATTTATGTTCAGCAAACGTTTAAAATTGTCTGCATCCAAATCGCTTGCCTTTACTTTCATCAAATCGCGGTTATCCTGAAACAATGAAATCCCATCAGCAGATTCTTCAAAAAACTGAATAAAATATTGGCCCAAAGCAGTAGGGCAATTGAGGTTACAGAGTGTAAAACTTGGAATCAGGTACAAGTAACCCGGCATTAGTTTTAAGGTTTTATTTTCATTGGCGATGAAGCCTTCGCCACTATCAATATAGTATAACCGATAATATGGACTTATTATGCCATTGTAGTTCCATCGGTGATTGAGTTGTACATAATCTACGTGAAGCAGGGAAAACCAATGTCTCCATATTCTTTTATCCATGTTATTTGAAATTTATACAGCAATAAAAATAACTGATTTGTATAATGATTAATCCATTCTGATTCTGTTTTTTTGTGATTATTATTAGATTAAGTCGTATTTGTATAATTTAAAGTCTGTTTTATGCAAAGATTGTAGGCAAGGGGTTGATAAATTTGTTTAAAGCCATATTATCTAAAAAGGTTCTCATATTAGCTAATCAAATTATTACCAGAACATGCATAACATCAAGCGCAGAACATTGTTGAAACATCTTGCCACGACAATTCCCTCATTGGCCTTAGCTAGTCAGATTAAGGCAGCAGGCCATATTTTAAACGGCATGGGCAAAATGATCGCTTCAGGTGATTTTAGACCCAGTTGGGAATCTCTTTCAGCCTACAAGACACCAGACTGGTTCCGCGACGCTAAATTTGGAATATGGGCACACTGGGGGCCACAGTGCGCGCCCGAATTTGGTGATTGGTATGCCCGCGAAATGTATATGGAAGGAAGCGCACAGTACAAATATCACGTGTCCAAATACGGTCATCCTTCCAAGTTCGGTTTTAAGGATGTAATTAACGAATGGAAAGCGGAAGCCTGGGATCCTGAAGAATTGGTTTCATTATACAAAAAGGCTGGCGCAAGATATTTTATGGCACTAGCCAATCATCATGATAATTTTGATTTATACAACAGCAAACATCAAAACAAATGGAATTCGACTAAAATAGGTCCTAAAAAAGATTTAATTGAGGGCTGGAGAAATGCCGCACGTAAAAATAATATGCATTTCGGTGTAAGTGTACATGCTGCGCATGCCTGGAGCTGGATGGAAACCGCACAGCGTGCAGATCAGAATGGCGCCTTAGTTGGTGTGCCTTACGATGGAAAACTCACCACGGCGGATGGAAAAGGAAAGTGGTGGGATGGATTGGACCCGCAGGAACTTTATTCGCAGAACCATGCTTTAAGTGAGAACAGTAATGATAACGGCACTATACATAAACAGTGGAATTGGGGAAATGGTGTTAATGCACCTACAAAAGCATATTGCGACAAGTTTTTTAACAGAACCATCGATCTGATCAATGCTTACGATCCGGATATGGTTTATTTTGACGACACCGCACTTCCTTTGTGGCCAATAAACGATGCCGGATTAAAGATAGCAGCCCATCTTTATAATAAGAGCCTTAAAAAGAGTGGAAAGGTTGAGGCGGTAATTTTTGGTAAAATTTTAGATCAGCTTCAACGCAAATGCATGGTTTGGGATATCGAACGCGGACAAAGCAACAACATAGAACCTTTGCCGTGGCAAACCGATACCTGTATTGGTGGTTGGCATTATGATCGGCGCATTTACGATAATAAACAATATAAAAGTGCAAAAACAGTTATTCACACACTGGCCGACGTAGTAAGTAAAAATGGAAATCTTTTACTCAATATCCCGGTAAGAGGAAATGGGACGATAGATGAATTGGAAAGAAAAATCGTAGAAGAAATTGGCGAATGGATGACTGTTAATAGTGATGCCATATACGACACCAGGCCTTGGTTTGTATTCGGTGAAGGACCTGCTATAGAATCTGCCGCTCCACTTTCGGCTCAAGGATTTAACGAAGGAAAAGGAAAACCTTTTACTGCGTCGGATATCCGTTTTACCACTAAAAATAAAGCCGTTTATGCAATTGTGCTAGGCTGGCCGGAAGATGGTAAAATTATGATTAAAAGTATGAAAAATGGGAGTGTTTACCTGAAACAAAAAATCAACAGCGTTGTGTGGGTGGGAACTGGAGAAAAGTTGTCTTTTAGCCAGACCAATAATGGATTATCGATAAACCTAAAGGGGCCAAAGCCCAAATTAGATTATGCTTTAACTTTAAAGATTGCGTAATTGATTAATGTAGGTTAATTGAAATAAATGTCATTCCGAACGCTTGCAGGATCTCTGGACAATGAAAGAAGTAGGCTTCATAATGCAATTACTTTCACAAAAAGATAGAAGCGGAAAGAAGGACTGCCTAAACCGAAGCGTGCTACACCTGCTTTACTAAACGAGACATTATGCCCTTTTTTGGAGCGCAATGTCTGAGCAAATATTAAAGTATGTTCCCGTGCTTCGCTGTATCCCTCCGCTGTGCTTCGGGGATGCCGCTATGCCCGGGGCTAAACACTTTTTTTCAGCAAGGAATCTGATACAAAGACGGAATTATTTGCACGATTTGTCATCCTGAGCCTGTCGAAGGACTGAGACACCAAAAGATAAGATTAGATTCTTCACCGCGTTCAGAATGACAGCTAAGGTTTGATAATGTGATACTTATTTCTTCAACAAAGTATCAATCTCGGTATTAAATTCCTTCACAAACTCATCATAAAACTTTCCTGTTGCGGGACCGTTAAAACCGGTATGAATCTGGGCTACATTACCTTGTTTATCAATAATGATCGTAGTTGGGAAGGATAAAAAAGAATCCAACGCTGGCAGAGATTCGGATACCACCTTTTTATCGGCCGTGCCTGCAAGCACCTGATCATACTCGATTCCAAAACGCTCACGAAAGCGCGTCATTACTTTTTTTGCATACTCAGGTTCGGTAGAACGCTCGTAATGTAGCGCAATAATTTCTACACCGCGTTTTTTGTTTGCTTTATACCAGGGTGCAATAAATGTAGCTTCATCCACACAGTTTGGGCACCAGCTGCCGGTAATGGTTAAAATCACCACTTTATTCTTGTATTTTTCGTCTTTGAGCGAAATCTTCTTGCCATTTACATCAGGAAAAGAGAAATCAAGCGTTTTGTATCCTGTTTTAAGGTAAGTCAGTTTATAAGGATCGGGAAGGGCGGCGTCTTTGTTTTTGGTTCCGGTAAAAGCCTGACTTCCTCTTGCACCTAAAATTTCGCCTGTTAAAGAACCATCTGACTGGAAAGTTCCTTTGTAATAAGCAGGAGAGGAGCCGATAAAACTCGAAAGCTGAAATTCATTACCTTCCACTACACCTTCCAGATAACGCGAATCGCCGGTTACGCGCAAGAAAGTACCGGTTAGTTTATTTCCAGTCTGTTTAAACAATCCTACTGTTTTTTCGTCCTTACCATTAGGTGATTTAAAAACCACATCGTAACTTCCGGAGTAATCTGCGGTTGCAGGTTTATCTGCTGTTTTAAACCGATAGTTCTTGCGCTCAGCAACAATAATCAAAGGTTTGCCGCCTTTATCTTGTTTCCGTAAAGTACCATTTAATTGGTCACCTTCAATTGCAAAAGCCAGTTCATTATCAAATTGATCCAGTTTAACAAAAAGCGAATCGGCTGTTTGTTTTACCAAACCACCTTCAAAACTTTCTTCCGCATTGCGGAAATATAATTTCTGTTGTCCGCTTTTTTTATTGATTTCGAAATTGAAAGGGATCTCTAAGCCTTCTTTTACTTTCGCTACGCCACGCCAGTTACCAAGGGCAACAAAAGCCTTCGATTTTTTTTCTTTAAGCTTTCCCGCCTGGTTGGTTGCTAAAGTAGCGTGTTCCTGGGCATAAGTTAAGGATGTGGATATGGCCAGTGCGGCTGTAAATATTGATTTCAGATTCATCAGGATGTGTTTTAATCGACTAAATTAGTCGACAAATATAGGGATGTAATCACCAAAGAAAAAATATTTCAATAAAAATCTATAAAAACTATAGGATAAATAGAATTAGTTATACCTTTGTCCCAGTTATTTTAAAATACTTATCAAGAAAGGCGGAGGGAATGGCCCTGTGAAGCCTTAGCAACCATCTAATTTTAGAAATGGTGCTAATTCCATCCCAGACGGTTCTGGGGTAGTTAAGTCAGTTGTTTGCATTATCCTTATCAAAATATATGGAGCACTTCTGATTTAAGGGGTGCTTTTTTTTTGCCCCAATGCAATCTTGACAGGTAAATAATGTTTATATAAAAATATTCAAATGAAAAAAACAGACGAGCTAAAATCCCTTTGCATGAACCCTAATGCATACTTCCGAATGCGCATGCCCTGTTAAAACTGCTCCATTTTAACAGGCTTTTTCAGGCTTAATTCCTTATCATTCTCAACAATGAAACACGGTTTTTGATCGTGCTGGAATGGTATTGCCAAAATTTTATTCATTAACTAATTATTAACACATACACATGATCAAAATTTTTAAATCAATAGCGTTTATCCTGCTGCTCTTTATTACGCAGCAGCTATTCGCTCAAAATGCCACCATTACCGGGACGGTAAAATCGGCAGATGGTGAAACACTGCCTGGTGTTTCCATCTTCATAAAAGAAACCAAACAAACGACCATTAGTGATGGCAAAGGTGCCTTTAGCATTAATGCACCAGAAAAAGGCACATTGGTGTTTTCTTATATCGGTTTTAAAACCCAGGAATTGCAGATTGGCAAAAACGGACCGATTTCGGTTATCCTGCAATCGAGCGATAATGCGCTTGATGAGGTGGTGGTTACGGCGCTGGGTATATCCAGACAGAAGAAATCGTTAGGTTATGCCGTTCAGGAATTAAAAGGACAGGATTTGGCCGAAGCCAAAGAATCGAACCTGGTTAATGCCCTCGCGGGTAAAATAGCCGGTGTACGCGTAACCAATAGTCAGGGAAGTATGGGTTCATCCAGAGTGGTGATCCGTGGTGAAACTTCTATTGCTGGAAATAACCAACCTTTATTTGTGGTTGATGGTATCCCGGTAGATAACTCTCAGTTAAACTCTGCCGGAGCAAGGGATTATGCCAACACGATTTCGGATATCAATCCGGAGGATATCGAATCAATCAGTGTATTAAAGGGCCCAAATGCAGCTGCATTATATGGTTCGAGGGCAGCAGCAGGGGTGATCCTGATTAAAACCAAAACGGGTAAATCGAAAAAAGGCCTGGGTATTGATTTTAATTCCAATGCCGTATTGGAAACTTTACTTACCCTGCCTGTTTATCAAAATGCTTTTGGTCAGGGATCTGAAGGTAAGTTCAGTTACGTAGATGGTGCCGGTAAGGGATTAAACGACGGTGTAGATGAAAGCTGGGGGCCAAAACTGGATGGAAGGTTAATCCCTCAGTTTTATTCAAAAGGAGTAGCGGTACCCTTTGTGGCGCACCCTGATAACGTACGCGATTTCTTTCAAACCGGTTATTCATTAAACAATGGGGTATCTGTTGCAGATGCCGGGGAAAAATACGATTACCGGATTTCTTACAACAACCTGAAACAGGTGGGCATTGTGCCGAACTCTGGTCAGGGGAAAAATTCGTTTGTATTTAATACCTCGTTAAAAATAACGCCAAAACTAACCTTAACCGCAAACGCGAATTACAGTAAACTGAATTCGGATAATTTGCCGGGTACAGGTGGTTCGAGATCAACCAGTACGATGTTACAGTTTACCTGGTTTGGCCGTCAGGTGGATATTAACCAGCTGAAAAACTATTTGGACGAAAATGGAAAAACGTTTAACTGGAACAACAGTTACTATAGCAATCCATATTGGGTAGCTTACGAAAATACAGTTTCACAAAACCGTAACCGCATTATTGGAAGTTTAGCCCTGAATTATAAAATTATCGATGGTCTTGATTTCAATTTCAGATCAGGGACCGATTATTATAACGACAGACGTAAAGTGAGGATTGCTTATGGCACCAATGGAACGCCATTCGGTTCTTATACAGAGAGTGCCTTTGCGGTGAATGAAAACAATACCGATGCGACTTTAAATTTTAACAAACAGTTAAATGAGGATTTTAGCCTAGAATTGTTAGGTGGCGGTAACATCCGTAAACAATCTATTGAGCAGAACGATCAAAGTGCTCCTAAACTGGCCATTGCCGGATTGTATACACTTAAAAACTCCCGCGACCCGTTAACTTCTTCCAATAACTTATCACGTTTAAAATCTTACAGTGTGTATGCATCTGGACAAATTGGTTTCAGAAATTACCTTTTTGCCAATATCACGGCCCGTAACGATTGGTCATCTACGCTACCTGCCCAAAACAGATCTTACTTTTACCCATCATTTAACGGAAGTTTTGTCGCAACCGAAGCATTTGATATCAAAAGTGAAGCCCTTAATTATTTAAAAATACGTGGTGGCTGGTCTAAAGTGGGTAAAGATGCTGATCCTTACCGCTTGATCAATACTTATGCGTTTGGTGCGCCATTTAAAAGCAACCCACAGCTTACTACAGGTGCTATTGATTTAAAACCAGATCTAAAGCCAGAAACCACAACTTCTACGGAGCTGGGTGTTGAGGCGGTATTCTTTAATAAAAGATTACGCCTTGATTTAAGCGCATACAATACCAATAGTTACAACCAGATTTTAGCCGCCGATGTAAGTCAGAGTACAGGTTTTACTTCAAAGCTACTCAATGCTGGAAAAATCAACAATAAGGGAATAGAAGCGCAATTGGGCATTACACCAATCAAAAAAGCCTTTACCTGGGATATTGATTTCAACTTTGCAGCAAACAGAAGTAGGGTAATAGAGCTGGATGCCGAAAAATTTTTAACCAATTATGTTGTGGCATCAAGCACGGCACAGGTAATTGCTACTGTTGGTCAGCCTTATGGATCGCTTTTCGGAACCGCATTTTTGAGAGATGGAAATGGAAAGATTATTGTAAATGCAACAGGAGCTCCAGCCACAAACCCGACCAAACAGGTATTGGGAAAATATACACCAGATTGGATTGGCGGCGTATACAATACCTTTACTTACAAAGGTTTAAGTTTAGGTGTTTTAGTTGACGCAAGCATTGGTGGATCCATCTATAACGGTACCTACTCAACTGGTACCTATACTGGTGTATTGGCTTCTACACTTCCGGGCAGAGCAGCAGAATATGGTGGGATTTCTTACTATTATCCAGGCAATGATAAAACAAAAGGAACAGTGAGGCTTAACGGAACTGCCCCTGCAGGTGTTACCGTTTATGATGACGGGATTATTTTTGATGGGGTAACGGCTGATGGTAAACAAAATGAGAAAATTTTGCCTGCCCAGCAGTATTACAAAACATTCAGAAATATTGATGAATCAAGCATATTCGACGCTTCGTACGTTAAACTTCGTGAAGTAAAATTAAGCTATAACCTGCCGGCCAAATGGATCCGCCCTTTAAGTTTACAAGGCGTTTCAGTATCGCTTGTTGGCCGTAACCTTTGGATTATCCACCGCAATACCGTAGATATTGATCCAGAAGTAGCTTTTAATACGGGTAACGGACAGGGTTTAGAAAGTCTTTCTAATCCAAGTACGCGCAGTTATGGTATCAACCTAAATGTTAAATTTTAAATCTTTCCATCATGAAAAATAAAAAAATCTATATACTGGCCATTTTGGCCATTGCATTTTCATCTTGTAACAAAGAGCTCGATGAGGTGAATATCAACCCGAATGCTCCTGAAATCCCGGTACCCGATTATTTATTAACAGGTACCACTAAGGCCACCGTAGATACCTATTGGGGAGTAACCAACAATATGAACTCAAGTCTGCTCTTTGCTCAGCACTGGGCTAAAGTTCAATATACAGAGGAAGATCGTTTTATCTATTCGAATAGCAGTTTTACGTCGTTATGGTCTACCGCTTACGCGCAAAGTATTCCTGGGTACAACAAGATTATCGAATTGGGCGATGCCCAGGGTAATTCAGGTTATAGAGGCGTTGCATTAATCTTAAGATCATGGGTCTTTTTGTTACTTACCGATGCTTATGGCGATATTCCATATACACAAGCAGGGAAAATTAAACAATTTATTACGCCAGTTTACGATAAGCAGAAAGATGTGTATTATGGTATTCTGGAAGATTTAAAATTGGCACAAACGACATTAAATTTAAACACTGGAAATGCTTCTGGAGACATTATTTATTCGGGAAGTACCGAAAATTGGAAAAAATTCGCCAATTCATTACGTCTTCGTATCGCTTTACGTATAGCCGATAAAGAACCCACCAAGGCAAAACAGGTAATTGATGAGATTAAAGCCGAAGGTGGACTTTATATTAGCTCTAACCTGGAAAATGCCAAACTTGATTATGATGTTTCGCCACAGCAGAATCCGGTGGCGGCTTCATTTGAAACCCGAAACGATTACCGGATCAGTAAAACTATTGTGGATAGGCTTACAGCATTAAATGATCAAAGGTTACCCATTTACGCCAGTAAGACTGAAAATGCACCACAAGGTTATGTAGGCATTCCAAACGGCTCTACCAATTCTGAAGCCAGTGCAATAGGTTTAGCGAACTCTTCAAAACCTGGCGATTATTTCTTGGATCCAAAAGCACCCGCGGTAATTCTAAGTTACGCCGAAGTGCTTTTCGATCGGGCTGAAGCAGCAGCTCGGGGGTTTACCACTGAAAATGCTGAAGATTTATACAGACAGGCCATTGCAGCATCTTTCGCGCAATACGGTTTGACTAATCTTAATAGTGATATTAATATCTATCTTAATAGCGATGCAGTGCGATATAATGCCGCCAACTATAAAAAATCAATCGGTGAGCAAAAATGGATTGCCTTATTTGGTCAGGGTTTAGAAGCCTGGGCAGAGCAAAGAAGGTTAGATTATCCGCAGTTAACTGCATCAGTAAATACCGTGCTTAACGGTAAAATTCCGGTACGTTTTATTTACCCAGGTACCGAGCAATCGTTAAACGGACAGAATTATAAAAATGCAGTAAGCAGTCAGGGAGCTGATTTATTAACCACCAAACTTTGGTTTGATGCTTTTTAGTTCGATAGTGGTGTCAGGTGTTTTCATATAGTGGTGTCGGATGTTTCCATCTGACACTTACTACTGTTACCTTCTCAATTCTGATTAATATGTTGTTATTTTAATTGCAAACAAAAAACGTCCCGATTTTATATCAGGACGTTTTTTGTTTTTTACCATTAAAGAAAAAGATAAACCTGTTCAGGTTCCTTTCTTTTAATTGGTATTCATCTCGCTAAATCCTCAGCGGCATTGCTTGCCCTGGTTTTAATATCTTCAGCATAACCTTTGGCTTTATCTGCCCATTGTGGTGCTTTATCCAATAAATCATCTACTATAGATTGTCCGGTAATTGGATCTTTTTTCGTGATATATTTTACGCCTGCATATACAGCTGCGCCAATAATTGCTGTTTTTAAAATTCCCATGTTCTTTTCTTTTTTTAGTTAAACATATTAAGATCGTTAAAAGTTTTAGACGATTTACGGCTCTGGTTGTTACAACTGTTCCCATGCTATCAGCTGTTACCACCTGACACTGAACAAATCTTATATATTTTTTGGCCACTGAGTCACGGAAAGCACAGAAAACACAGTAGTGGTATCTATGACTTTCCGCCTGAACGTCTGGACAGGCGTGACAAATTTAACGTAAGTTAAATTGCAAAGCAACGCTGTATTTGGTCTATGTTACAACGACCAATAGATTAATCAAATGCAAAAACAAATAAAATTTAATAGCGGCAGATGGTAACATCTGCCCCCACCACAAATGTACGGCAAGTATAAATCCGTTGTAAAAAATTAACAGTTGAGACAGGGTTGCTTCGGACTTGGCTCGGACCTAAGACAGAGTTGTGACAATTACATCCGAACAAACCCCGAAGTAAATCTGTCGTATTTTCCTATTCATGCTTAATCGAATATCTTATCCGTGCTGTCAGCTGTTACCAGCTGACAGATCATTAATTTCTGGATTGGCGATTATGAATTGTAATAGTTGAATTGCAGCAGATGGAAACATCTGCCGCCACAATATAACTAGTAGAAAATTACACACCATTTTACCCTGTCCATTTCAGTCTGCTATCTTCCCATTTCAAACCTGATTATGTCCAGCTAGACTATTTTCAGCTACTTGAGCGGCGCTTTTTGAAATAGTTTTGAGCAACAAAAAAGATATAAAATGAAAACGACCAGAATTTTAGGACTAATTAATTTCTTTATTATTATTGCCCTTTCCATTACCGCCTTTGCGGCCATCTATCAAACACCAGTAAAAAAGCCCGCGGTTGCAAACCCTGGAAAAGGCTTTGCAGTTGTAGAACTATTTACTTCCGAAGGTTGCTCAAGCTGTCCGCCAGCTGATGAACTGATGGCGAGACTGGAAAAAGAATCTGCGGGAAAAGAGCTGTTTGTACTGGCTTACCATGTAGATTATTTCGACCGTTTAGGCTGGAAGGATACTTTCGGGAGCCCCGAATATTCGAAAAGGCAGGTTCAATATGGTCAGTGGTTAAAATTGCCACAGATTTATACCCCACAAGTGATTATTAATGGTTCGAACGAATTTATCGGTTCGGAGGAAGCCAGTATCCGCAATGCGATTTCAGCCCAGCTCAACACCAAAGCTACAGCAGAAATTAAACTTCAATCGCACTTATCTGAAAAATCATTTAAGATACACTACCAGGCTTCTGGCGCGATTAAAGGGAATAACCTGGTGATTGTGCTTGTTCAAAAATCTGCCCATACCAATGTATCCCGGGGAGAAAACGAAGGGAAAACATTATCTCATGTGCAGATTGTGCGTAAGCTACAAACCGAAAAGCTAGCTGAAGATGGGATTGGAACAGTTTCCGTTACACTTCCAAAAGCATACCATGAAAAAGAGTGGGAATTGATCGGGTTGTTGCAAAACCAATCAACCGGACAACTTATTGCCGCTTCAAAAGCGACCAAATTCGAATCTACAATCGACGTAAATCCACACCATTAAATATTGAAACCATGATAAACATACCTAAAAAAAGTCCGAACAGCTTTGTTATCGGTTTGATCTCAATATTGTCGATGTTATTTCTGATTACACCGCCTTTTGAGCGAAATGTACAGCAATGTGAAATGATCAGAGAAATCGGCAGAAAAAAGAAAAGCGGTTTTTTGCAGGATGACGAAACGGAATAAAAGAAAATCCCGATAAAATGTTCAGGTAAGCAGATGCCGGGTTCAACGGTTAATCTGTCTGCTTCAGGGAAATATAGTCGCTCAGGGCGCATAGGAGCAGTAATTTTGATCAACAAATTTAAAAATTATAACAAAATGGAAAATAATCAAAACGGAAACCCAATAGTGGATTCAAACAAACAAAAAGTATTATATACAGGTAAAACACACACCACTGGTGGCAGAGACGGTAGCGCACAAAGTTCGGATGGAAGATTAGATATCGCGCTTTCCTCTCCAGGTTCAACTGGCAAGGGTACAAATCCTGAGCAATTGTTTGCTGCAGGATGGTCAGCCTGTTTTATAGGTGCAATCGGTTTAGCTGCAGCCAAAAATAAAATCATTTTACCTGCAGACCTTTCTGTTGATACTGAAGTAGATCTTTGTTTAGCAGATGGCGCATACAGTTTACAGGCGAGGTTAAATGTGAGCCTTCCAGGTTTATCGCCAGAAGTAGCCAGATCACTTACTGATGCAGCCCACCAAACTTGCCCGTATTCTAAAGCGACAAGGGGAAATATTAATGTAGAAATTAATTTGGTATAGTATCAGCTTCAGATGGCTGTTCATAAAGTGACAATAGAAGAATTGTCACACTCAGCCGGTTAATCGGAGCAAGTTGTCGAACCGACTAGCGAGTATTTAAGTTAGTCCTTCGACAAGCTCAGGATGACAATTTTATCTTAATAAGACCGCCATCTGATTTTCAAAATTCACCTCACTAAACAAGTAAAAAATGTTATCACAATTTAAATATCGCCGTAGTTATGCATTTGCATTTTCGGCACTAATGATCTGTTTTGCACAGTTTTTTGTAGTAAATACCGCTGTTGCACAATCTGTTGTAAATCATATCAGCCCTGATCAGATCACTTTCGGGAAGTTAAAACAGATTAATGCAGGTTTATTAAATGTGGGGTATGTTGAAGCAGGTCCGGCAAATGGAACTCCGGTAATTTTACTGCATGGCTGGCCTTACGATATCCACAGCTACGAAGAGGTGGCACCAAGTTTAGCAGCGAAGGGTTATCATGTATTCGTGCCTTATTTGAGAGGACATGGCACTACGACTTTTCTTTCGGATAAAACTTTTCGCAATGGTCAGCAATCGGCAGTGGCATTAGATATTATTGCTTTTATGGATGCCTTAAAAATTGATAAAGCGATTTTAGCTGGTTACGACTGGGGTGCAAGAACAGCCGATATTATTGCTGCATTGTGGCCTGAACGTACTATTGGACTGGTTTCAGTTGGTGGTTATCTGATCAACAATTTAGAAAGGAACAAACAACCACTCTCGCCAAAAGCAGAACAGGGTTGGTGGTACCAGTATTATTTTGCCACCGCGCGTGGTAAAGCAGGTTACGAAGCCAATAGAAATGAATTTGCCAAATTGATCTGGAAAAATGTATCCCCAGAGTGGAAATTCGACGAACAGACCTTTCAGCGTACAGCATCGGCATTTAACAATCCAGATTATATCAATATCGTAATCCACAATTACCGCTGGCGGTTGAGTCTTGAACGCGGCGAAGCAAAATATGATGCTTACGAGCAAAAGCTCTCTGCAGGCCCTGTAATTACTGTACCAGCCATTACCCTTGATGGTGATGCCGATGGAGTTGCCCCGGCCACAGACGGTTCTGCTTATGCCAAAAAGTTTACCGGCAAGTATCAACACCTGATTATAAAGGGGGCAGGCCACAACCTGCCGCAAGAGCAACCAGTGGCTTTCGCTAATGCAATTATAAGGGTTGATGGCTATGCCAAAGGAAATAAATAATTTAATTCAGCGCATAGGTAATGAAGAATTTAAAACAAGGAGAAATGAGGATATGGTTAATTACCAGTGTGATTGCTGTGTTTATATTGATCTGTATCCAATTTACCGGAACAACTGTGACCAATCCTTCCGTTGGAGGAGCATTTGAAGGTCCGAAAGCGGTGGAGCAGATATTTAAACGTGCTTGTTATGATTGCCATTCGAACGAAAGCAAATTGGCCTGGTATGATAAAATTGCACCTATTTCTTGGCAGGTAGCCAATGATGTGCGTACAGCAAGGAGCCGTTTTAACTTTTCTAGGTGGAATGATTTGACAGCGGCTGAGCAGGAAACAAAACTTTGGTATATCGTAAACATGATCGATCAGGGAAAAATGCCCTTAAAAAGTTATGTATTGCTTCACCCTTCGTCAAAGGTATCTGAAACTGAACTGGCTGTTTTGAAGGATTTTATGATTTCCTATTCTGCGGAAAAAGCGTTGAAGAAAAGTAAGCTTAAGCTAAAATTAAACCTTAAAGAAACACATGCGCGAAATCAAAAACCAATCGCCTTAAACGGGGTGGCTTATACCAGTGATTATAAAAATTGGGAAGTAATTAGTGCAACCAACCGTTTTGACAACGGCACCATGCGCATCATTTATGGAAACGATATTACCGTAAAAGCCATTAAAGAAAATAACATCAACCAATGGCTAGAAGGAGCGGTAATTGTGAAAGTAGTTTGGAATAAATTGCCTGAAGATCAAAACGGTGAGGTTAAAACAGGCGACTTTAACAACGCCCAGTTTATGGTAAAAGATAGCAAAAAATTTAAGGATACTGAGGGCTGGGGTTTTGCAAGATTTTCCAGCCCAAAACTATTGGCTTATGGCAAAAATGCTTGCTTTGCCACCGAGTGTATCAATTGCCATCAGTTGGCTTCGAAAACAGGATTTGTGTTTGATATTCCTAATCAAAAATAACTATTGTCATCCTGAACGCAGGGAAGGATCTTTATATGAAAACAGTAGCTACTCACTCAGTTTTTGGTCCCGTTTTCCATGGGTTACAGATTCTTCACTGTGTTCAGAAAGACGGTCTATAAATTAAAGCGGGAAAATTCGTCAGACGGAAAAACAATAATAAAAATGAAAACGACTATCAACAATAATCTTATCCTAAAATGTCTGGCATCGGCCTTTGCCATGATCATGTTCAATGCCTGTAATAAAGCTAAAAAACACGAACTGGTGCCAGCTTCACTGTATCAGGAGAATGGAATGCATCCCGTTTCATCCTCTTTTAGCCAGAAAAGGCAGATCATCACCATTCTTTATGCAAACGAAGCAGCGCGGGAACGAGTGCCTAACAAGGATGAAAAATATACTTTGGTTACCTGGAAACAAAAGGCCCATCCATTATGGTTTGGTGGAAACATCAATGCTGAAATACTTTTTGTTGAAAAAATAAGGCTTTTAAAAAAAGAAAAAGGTATATCCGATATTCACTATCAAAAAGAGTTGATAAAGGGTGAACGCAATGCAGAAGCGCTTATGGATGTTCGGGAACGCATCAGGTATATCCTCGAGCAAAAGTTTTCATCATTTCCAGGTTAAGTTATCGGTTCTCAAGCCAGTTCAGAAATGCAGTGGTTTTTTCTTTTCCGATCAATAATTTTTCGGGCGATGGTATCACCAGCTTAACGAATAACTTGCGGTCGAAGTAATGTTCTACTTCTTTAATCGCAATAAAATTAACGAGATATTGGCGGTTGAGCCTAAAAAACTGCAAAGATGAAAGCTGGCTTTGTAGTGTATCTAGCGATTGGGTAAGCGTATATTCCTCTTCCTTCATGGTCATAATCGTTGGCGAATCGTTCCTGATATAAATAAAGGCAATATGTTCTGTGGGTACGGTGGTGTACTTATTGTGTTTAAATACCAGGAAACTTTTTTTCCCCTCATCAGGACCAATCCGCTTAAGCAGTTCGTTTAGATCAGGCAACTTGTGCTGCTGAAAGAAATTCTGGAACTGCTCTACCTTTTCAAAAGCCTTTTGTAAATCTTCCTGAGAAAAAGGTTTTAATAAATAATCAATCCCATTGGCCTTAATCGCATCCATGGCATACTCGCCGTATGCGGTACAAAAAATTACCGGACAACTGATTTTTACCGATTGAAATATTTCAAAAGAAAGACCATCCGATAACTGGATATCCATAAATATCAGCTCAGGGCTTTCATTTTCTGAGAAATATTGTACCGCGTCGTCTACACTCTGCAGCGTAGCCACAACCTGGGCTTTCGGACGTATTTTGGTAATCAGGTTTGATAAAGACTTTGCTGCCTTAATCTCGTCTTCAATGATGATAATCTTCATGTATAATGGGAAGTTTTATACTAAAATGAGTGTCTCCTTTTGCAATTACAATTTCCTTGTTCAATAGGTGGCTGTATCGCTGGTTGATATTTTCGAGTCCTATTCCCGTAGATGTTTCTGGTATTCTTTTCGGTTGGGCCTTGTTCTCTACAACAATAAAATCACCTTCAGTATAAAGTTTAATGTGTAAGGGTTTATCTAATGAAACCACATTGTGTTTGATGCAATTTTCTACCAGGAGCTGTAGGGTAAATGGGGGGATTAGCGACTGATGGTAGCGTTTGTCGATAGCTACAGTTAGATCGATGCCTTCTTCAAAACGTGCTTTTAACAAGAACAGATATGCCGTTAAAATGTCGAGTTCTTCCGAAAGTCTGATGAGGTCGTGTTTACGGCTCTCAAGTGTAAAGCGGTAAAAGTCAGATAATTTAAGGATAAATTCTACACTGTGTTTGTCGTTGCTCTCTACCATATATTTCAGGGTATTGAGGCTGTTAAACAAAAAGTGTGGATTAACCTGTTGTTTTAATAATTCATACTGAGCACCCAGGTTATCAGATTTTGTCCGTTCCAGTTCAATCCCTACCTGTTGGTTCTGATAGTTTTGATACAGCAGGTTTAGGAACATGTAAAATGTAATGTTAACCAAAATACCCCTTACCTCGAACATCAGCATAATTGGCCCAAAATTGATGCTAGACAATAAAAGTTGTTGCAAACAGGCGAGGATAAACATCAAGAGTATCCCAAAGAAAAGGCCTTTTACCAATCTCATGATCGAAAATCCGCTGGCCACATCACGTGAAGAATAGGCGGGAAGCGTCATCACATTATAGTACCAGATGAGTACTGCAAAAAGAAAAGTCACTGTAGAATCGACCAGGGCCTCGTATAGGTTAAACCGGTGCTCGGCAATTTTAGGTACGGAAGTTAATATGCCCAGAAAAAAAGAACTCAGCCATATTACTTTGTGCGAAATTTTAAAGGTCTTTTTTTTCATGCCAGGCCAAATATAATATAAATTTAGTGCTGTCAGATGTTAACATCTGGCATTGAACCAAATCTTTTATTCCTGCCACAGGAGACACGGAAAGCACCGCTCTAAATCCTTTGACTGCGCTCAGGACGACAAAATGAGTGAAAGAACTGCTTTAATAATATTCCGTGTTTCCCCACCTGAATTATCGGGCAGGCGTGGCAACATCTGCTATAGTGATGAAAATTTTTATACATAATCACTATTAAATTTATATATTTCGGGCAAAATAACCTGTAGTAAATCGATTAAACCAAATATTGTTGCATGAATAAAGAAAAGCTGTTCAATGAAATCAAGGAGTTAAGCATCATCAATTCTTTCTCGAAACACGAACAGCTTGTACAGGGAATCATCAATGGCTTAAACCATAAACTGATTGCCAAAGGAGATATGCTGCCCTCTGTAAACGAGATGATGCGCGAAACAGGTTTTGCTAAAGAAACCATAGGCAAAGCGTATAAGGAGCTGATTAGTAGGGGTATATTGGAGTCTAAAAACAGGATGGGTTATTTTGTAGCCACCGATGATACCGAGCAACATCTTAAGGTTTGTTTATTGATTTATGCCTTCGATACTTTTCAGGAAACCTTCTATCAGAACTTCCGTGACCATTTAGGTGAAAATATCCAGGTTGATGTGTATTTCCATCACAATAATTTTAGCGTATTCGAATCCATCATCAACAGCAACAAAGGGCAATATGGTTTATATGTGATTGCACCGATAGAAAGTAATGCGGCGAAAGAAGTATTAGAACAGTTGCCAAAAGAAAAACTGCTTATCGTAGATCGCTATGTGGAGCTTAAAGGCGATTATTCTTATATTGTTCAGGAGTTTAAGAAAGCGTCCTACAATGCTTTTTTACAATTGGCGCCGCGGATTAAAGAATTCTCTGAATTTGTGTTCTTTTTTAAACCTTCATCTGCCGAGCCAAATGAAGTATTACTTTCGTTCAAACGTTTTATAAAAGAGTTTAAGATAAACGGGGTGATCAAGAACAGTTACGAACCTGGAAGTATCGCGACAGATAAGGTTTATTTTACCATACACAACCTCGAGCTTTGGGAAATGTTAAAGGATACCAAGGTGAAGGGGCTAAAAGTTGGTCAGGATCTCGGTATCCTGTCGCACAACGACGATAACGTTAAAGAAATCATTTTTGATGGCATTACCACATTCTCAATAGATTTTGCGCACATGGGCCGTTTGGCTGCTGAGTTTGTATTAAGTTTAAAACCCATCAAACATGTCATGGAAAATAAACTGATCAGAAGAAATTCACTTTAACACCTTAGCGTGGGCACAACAGCAATCATCAGCTTTATTTTGTTTACGGTTCTCGCCGCAACAATTTCTTATTTTAAAACCCGGAAAACGCAGAGATCAACCATCAGTGGTTTTTTCTTTGCCAACAGAACCAATGGTTTTATCATCATTGGGGCTTCACTGTTTTTTAGCAATATCAGCGCCAATCAGTTTATTGGTGAGAACGAATCGGTTTACATCAATAATATGTCGGTAATCGGGTGGGGGATATCGTCTATCCTGGCCATGATTATTGTGTCTGAGTTTTTTATTCCGATTTATTTTAAAACCGGCATCCGCACCATTCCCGATTTTTTGGAAAAACGGTATGATAAACAGACCAAAACACTGGTGTCGGTTGTTTTTCTGTTTAGCTACATCATCAATCTCCTTCCATCGGTGCTTTACGGTGGGGCAGTTGCCTTTAGTAATCTGATTGATCTTTCTGGTTTCCATCTCTCTTATTGGGAAAGCATCTGGATATTTGTTTGGATTATGGGGCTGATTGGTTCCGTTTATACCATTCTGGGTGGCTTTAAAGCGATTACGATATCCGATACTGTTTTGAGTGCAGGGATGTTGATCTTAATCATTGCATTACCGTATTACGGCTTGCGTTATTTAGGCAATGGAGATTTCTTCGGAGGACTCTCCACCGTACTTTCGACAAAAAAAGAGCATTTAAATTCGATTGGCAATAGCCGTGATGCCGTTCCTTTTTCTACACTGTTTACGGGAATGCTGATTGTGAACCTTTATTATTGGGGGATGGAACAGTACATTGTTCAGCAGGTACTGGCTGCTAAAAGTCTGGAAGAAGGGCAAAAGGGTATTGCCTTAACCTGTTTTGCAAAACTATTATGCCCTTTGTTGATCAACATACCCGGTTTAATTGCGGTGCACTTGTACCCCGTTTTAACCAATACCAACCAGGTATTTCCCTTGCTCATTAAAGACGTATTGCCACCACTTTTAATGGGTTTATCGGCCTGTGTACTATTTGGTGCGGCCATTACCACCTTTAACGCCGGCCTTAACAGTTCGAGCACTTTGTTTCTCCTCAATTTATACAAACCTTTTATGGAGAAGAAAGGAAAAGTATTATCTGATAAAAGTTTATTACGAACCGGAAGGATGTTTCAGATTGGTGTATCGCTATTTGCCATGGCATTCGCACCTTTTATCATATTTTCGAGAAACGGATTTTATGAATATCTGCAAAAAATCAGTGCAATATTTAGTCTCCCTATTTTTACCATTATTTTTCTGGGTTTTATTACCAAAAAAATGCCACCCATAGCCGCCAAAATCGGGATGATATTTTTTATTTCCTGTTACGTACTCAGCGAATGGGTATTTACCATCCATCTCCATTATCTGCACACATTAGCCATCATTTTTTTAATTACGATCGTATTGATGCTGAGCATTTCTAAAATGTACCCCAATCAAACGCCTTACACATTGGTGTTGGATAATAAAATAGAAATTATCCCCTGGCGCCGCAGGCACTACTACAATGTGGTTTTGGTTTCGTTGATGGCACTGGTATTCTTTATTTTTTCTTCTTACATGCTGGCCTAGCCTGATTGATTATTCTCACACGTTTTATTTTAGAAACTTGGAATATTAATTTTTTTGTTTATCATTGTATCAGAGAATTGTAGGATAGGATAGGATAGGTCAAAATGCAAAATTAATCTGCGTTCCAGCGTTTTGTTTCCTTTTTAAAAAGGGCATAAGGTAATTAAGATGCTAAGATCGTTTGTCCGAATCCTAAATATTATTCTCATTAACCAAATAATCCCAAATTATGAGAAATTTTACTACTTATTGTGCAATAATGCAAACCCTTCCTTCGATTGCCAAAGGATGGCCGGCAGATTTACAAAATCTTAACAGAGGTTAATTCCCGTCGATCTACATCTATCTACAATTTTTTAATTCATCATTTAAAAGCTTATTAGCAAATGAAGCAATTATTTTTGTTTTGTAGACACCTGTCGGTGTCTGGCAGGGTAAAAAATGCACTGGTATTGACAGGTTCGATACTTGTATTTTTCCTGATTTTTATGCCTGTAAAAGGGTATTCCCAAGCGGGAAAGAAAACCATTACGGGTAAGGTTACGGATACGTTAGGGGTAGGGCTACCCGGTGTAACTGTAGCGGTAGTGAATAAGGTTAATGTGGGTACACAGACCGACAACAACGGAAAGTTTGTACTTGATGTGGCTCCTGGCGAAATATTAAGATTTTCTTATGTGGGATACAGAGAGCAAAG
The DNA here is from genome assembly GCF_032678585.1 of Pedobacter psychrodurus. GTDB lineage: Bacteria > Bacteroidota > Bacteroidia > Sphingobacteriales > Sphingobacteriaceae > Pedobacter > Pedobacter psychrodurus_A. The sequence goes on from NZ_JAVTSN010000018.1 coordinate 37,555, forward strand.
GGCAACTGTTGGCGCAGCTAATGTGCTAAACATCAAGTTAGCTGAAGAAAACATGCTGTCGGAAGAGGTCGTTATTACCGCTTTGGGGCAGAAACAACGTAAAGAAGCTTTAGTGGGTTCGGTAACCACTGTAAAAGTGGGCAACCTTAAAATTCCCTCGAGCAATTTAACCAATGCACTTTCCGGTCAGATTGCCGGTGTAATCGGTTACCAGCGTAGCGGACAGCCAGGGCAGGATAACTCTCAGTTTTTTATCCGTGGGGTAACCACTTTTGGTTACAAACAAGATCCGCTTATTTTGATCGATAACGTGGAGTTGACCAGTTCAGATCTGGCCCGCCTTCAGGTGGATGATATCGAAAGTTTTTCCATCCTGAAAGATGCCAGTGCAACAGCATTATATGGGGCAAGAGGCGCCAACGGGGTAATTTTGGTTGCAACTAAATCAGGTAAAGAAGGGAAGGCTAAAATCAGTTTCCGTTTGGAGAATTCTTCTTCTCAATCTACCCAAAGTTTAGAGCTTGCAGATCCGATTACTTATATGAGGCTTTTTAATGAAGCTACTATTGGCCGTGGGATGGACCCTAAGTTTACACCAAACCAAATTATCAATACGCAGGCAACAGTAAATAAAGCGCCAGGTTATAACGAATATGTTTACCCGGCAGTTGATTGGTTGGGCTTGCTGTTTAAAAAAAGAACCAATACGCAAAGAGCCAACTTAAGTGTAAGCGGCGGTGGCGGTGTGGCCCGGTATTATATTGCAGGTTCTTACAATTTAGATAATGGTGTACTGAACCAGGATGAACGCAATAATAACGACAACAATGTTAAGTTCCGCAATTACCAATTGAGATCTAATATTAATATCGATCTCAGTAAAACTACCGAATTGGTGGTGCGCTTATCGGGTAATTTTAGCGAATACAATGGGCCATTGGCAACTGATGGTGGTTTTTCTACCGATCTTTATAACATTGCGGTGCACACCAGTCCGGTTTTATTCCCGGCATATTTCCCTGCTGATGCCGCCAATCAAAATGCGCAGCACATTCTTTTTGGAAATACTGGGGGTACCGGGGTAAATAGTATTTTATACAATAATCCCTATGCTGCATTGCTCCGCGGACATAAAAATTCATCAGAATCTCGTATGTCTGCACAATTGGAGCTCAATCAAAAGCTAGATTTTCTGACACAAGGTTTATCATTCAAATCGATTTTTAGTACCAACAGGTATTCTTATTTCGATTCATCTATGGCTTATTCTCCATTTTATTATAATGTAGGCTCTTACGATCGGCCAAGTAATACCTATGTATTAAATTGGTTAAACTCCGCTACCGGTGATCCAAATTCAGTGCCGAATATTGCACAGGAGTATTTGAGTTATTATCCTGGCGAACCTAACATCAGTACCTTTCTTTATGGACAGGCTTCTGTAAATTATGATCGTACTTTTGGCGATAGCCATTCTATTAGTGGAACTTTGATCGGTACCGCGCAGCAGAATCTATATAATAACGCCAAAGATCCAAAAACTGATAAGAGAACCCTTCAATATTCACTTCCATATCGCAACCTGGGTTTAGCCGGACGTTTAACCTATTCCTATAAAAGCCGTTACTTTGTTGAAACCAATTTTGGATATAATGGATCTGAAAGGTTTTCGGAAAACCATCGATTTGGTTTCTTCCCAACAATTGGCGCCGGGTGGATTGTTTCGAACGAGAAATTTTGGACAGGTGGAATTACTAATGTAGTTAACCGCTTAAAACTAAGGGGTAGTTTTGGTTTGGTAGGTAATGATGCCATTGGCTCGCAACGTTTCTTTTATCAATCAGATGTGAATTTAAATGGTGGTGGAAATTATGCCCAGTTTGGTTTTAATGGTGCGGCCACCCGTCCAGGAGTATATATCAACAGTTATGAAAATACCAATATTACCTGGGAAACTTCACGTCAAACCAATATCGCATTAGAGGCCACGCTTTTCAAGAACATGAATATTGTTGCGGAGGTGTATAATAACGACCGCTACGACATTTACATGATCCGTAAAAATGTGCCAAGTACATTAGGTTTAGAGGCGATTGATCCTAAAACCGGTGCTCCCGATATTGGTGCCAATATTGGCAAGGCAAGATCAAGAGGGATCGATTTATCGCTCGATTATAAGTTTAATGTAAACGCATTTTCTTTTGCCGTTCGGTCTAACTTAACTTTTGCCAAAAATAAATACATCAATTACGAAGAGCCACAATGGGCAGAAGCTTACCGTTATACTACAGGTCAGCCCATTAGCAGAAACTATGGCTATATCGCCGAACGCCTGTTCGTTGATGATAAAGAGGTACAAAACTCGCCAACGCAGATTTTCTCTACAAGTGGTAAAGCACCACGTGCAGGTGATATTAAATACCGCGATTTAAATAATGATGGTAGAATAGATGATGCGGATAAAGCCTATATTGGTTTCCCTCAGTCGCCAGAAGTAGTTTATGGTTTCGGTTTCAGTTCATCATTTAAAGGCTTTGATTTATCCGCATTCTTTACCGGGCAAGACCGCATGACCTTCTTTATCGATCCATCAAAAGTGAGTCCTTTTGTACCGAGTAACCAGGATTATATTTATGGAAACACGCAATTGCTTAAAGATTTTGCTGATAACCATTGGTCGCCAGAAAACCAAAATCTATATGCCCTTTATCCGAGATTGGCTGTGAACAGCGCCGATTTAGAAAACAATGCACAAACCAGTACCTGGTGGATGAGAAACGGACGTTTATTGCGCTTGAAATCTTTAGAGGTAGGTTATACCCTTCCACAGCGTATTTCGAGCAAGATCAAGTTAAACTCGTGCAGGATTTATCTAAACGGTTTGAACCTGATTACCTGGAGTCCATTTAAAATGTGGGATCCAGAGCAGGGTGGAAATGGTTTTGCCTATCCCATACAAAAGGTATTCAATGTTGGTCTTAACGTAACCTTATAATGAAAACGATAAAAAAATATTTCGCATACAGCTGTATCATGATCTTGATAAGCACCGTTGTGTCCTGTAAAAAGTATCTTGATATAACGCCTGATAATCTGGGTACGCTAGATTATGCTTTCAGAAACAGAAACGAGGCTGAAAACTATTTATATTCTTGCTATGCGTATCTGCAGCGTATGAATGATGCATCTTCGAACCCTGGTTTTACCACTTCATCTGAGCTGATTTATTCGAACACGCTTGATAATTACCTGAACTTTAACCGTACGGGATTTAATTTGCTAAGGGGTACACAAACCGCTGCAAACCCAGGTTTGAACGCATGGGATGGTAACGAAGGAAGTTATAGCTTATGGAGGTCGATCAGGATCTGCAACATTATGTTGGAGAATATTGATAAACCGATTGATTTGGGTGCTACAGAAAAGAAACGCTGGATAGCCGAAACCAAATTTTTAAAGGCTTACTATCACTACGTGCTTTTTAAAATGTATGGCCCGATTCCGTTAATCAAAACAAATTTATCCATTTCGAGCACTACCGATGAGGTGAGGATTAAACGTGCTACCGTTGATGAATCGGTTGATTATATCGTGTCATTATTAGATGAGTCTATTCCCGATTTACCTGCGGTAATAACCAGTCAGGCAACAGAGTTAGGAAGGGTAACCAGCGTAATCGCATTGTCAGTAAAAGCAGATGTACTGAGCACAGCCGCGAGTCCACTTTTTAACGGTAATCCTGATTATGTAAGTTTTAAAGACAAGGATGGTATAAGCCTTTTCCCTGCAGCTTACGATGCACAAAAATGGAAGAAAGCCGCTGACGCGGCTAAATTAGCTATTACCGCTGCAGAAACGCAAGGAATTAAGTTGTATACTTTTATAGCGCCTGCAACCGTTGGTAAATTATCCGATTCATTAAAAAGAGAACTTGATGTTCAAAATGCGGTAACTGAAAAGTGGGAACTGAATGCTGAAATCATCTGGGCATCGAACCCTGAGTTTAACTATCAGGGATTTGCAACACCAAGACTTACGCCTAAATCAGCAGTTAACAATTTTTCCAATCCTTCTACTTTTTCAGCACCGATAAGTACCCAGGAACTTTTTTATACGGTTAATGGAGTACCGATCAGTGAGGATAAAACCTGGGATTACGCCGGAAGAAATACAATCAAAGTGGGCGATAATGCCAGCAGATATTATATTCAACAGGGTTACGAAACGATAAAAGGTCATTTTGCACGCGAAAGCCGTTTTTATGCCGATATTGCTTTTGATGGCGGGGTTTGGTTCGGGAATGGAAGAAATAATCAGGACGATGCTAAAAACCCACTTTATTATGTTTCTGCCAGAGGAACAGGGCTTGCAGCACCAAGTGATAACATCAGGTTGAACATTACGGGTTACTGGCCAAAAAAACTGGTGAGTTACGCTTCAGTTTACGATGACGGTTTTCAACCATCGGCATTTCGTTTGCCCTTGATCAGGTTAGCAGGTTTATATCTTTTATATGCAGAAGCATTGAATGAAGTAAACGGACCAAGTGCAGAAGTGTTTACTTACATCGATAAAGTAAGACAAAGAGCGGGTTTACAAGGTGTACAGGCCTCCTGGACCAACTTTTCGAAAAACCCGAACAAATTTAATACGAAGGATGGCTTAAGACAGATTATTCATCAGGAAAGACGGATTGAATTATGTTTTGAGGGCCAGAGTGGCTGGGATTTAAGAAGATGGAAAGAACTTCAGGCGGTGCTGAACAACCCGATACAGGGCTGGAGCATCAATAATGCAGAAGCAATCAATTATTACCGCCCAACTACACAGTTTATTCCGGTTTTTGGTTTAAAAGATTATTTGTGGCCGATTAAAAGCTACGATCTGGTGGTTAATCCAAACTTAGTTCAAAACCCTTACTGGTAGTTTAAAATATTTAAAGACATGAAGAATATTAAAAATAGTATTTACCTAGTCCTTATCGTTTCCCTTATGGCGGGCATTGCTGCCTGTAAAAAAATGGATAGCTATAATGATCCCGCTTCATCAGATACGACGAAGCCAGGGGTGGTAACCAATATTAAAGTTGATAATTTTAATGGTGGAGCGTACATTACTTATGCTTTGCCCAATTCGAAAAACCTTTTGTATGTACTGGCCCGTTATAAAATAAATGGGGTAACCACCAGAGAAACAAAATCGAGTTATTACTCCGATTCGATAATGGTAGATGGTTTTGCAAAAAAGCAAGCCTACGAGGTTACTTTGTATGCTGTAAGCAGGGCAGAAGTTAAATCAGACCCCGTTGTGGTAAAGGTGAATCCCGATACTCCACCATATTTGCTTGCCAAACCAACCATTAATGCAGAGGCCGATTTTGGGGGTATAAAGATTACGGGCTTAAATCCATTAAAAAATAATTTAGGTGTTATTCTATTGGGTATAAATGATGCTAATGTATCTGACGTAATAGATCAGCATTATGGTAAAACCGATACGATTTCTTATTCATTAAGGGGTTATGCGCCTATTCCAAAGAAAATCGGCTATTATGTAACGGATAATTTTGGAAATATTTCTGATACGACCTACACAACCATTACCCCGTTTTTTGAAACCATACTCGATAGGAATAAGTTTTTTCAGTATAAACTCCCTACGGATGGAGAAATCGCATACGGATGGGATCTGCCATATTTATGGGATGGCAAAACAGACGGTAATTCGAACGGTTGGCATACCGCACCTGGAGGTGCTATGCCTGCCATTGCCACATTTGGTTTAGGCATTAGCGCAAAATTAAGCCGGTTTATTTTATGGGAAAGGCCAGACGGTGGCGATAAATATGCTTATGGACACGGAAATCCAAAGGTATTCTCTATTTGGGGATCTGATTTGGCCAATCCCCGCGATGCGCAATTGCCATTATCGGCGCCAGTAGGGACGGTAATAGGCGATTGGGTTAACATGGGCAATTACAATTATCCTAAACCGCCATCAGGTTTGGCTCCTGTAGCACATACCACGGCCGATAACGATTTTGTGAAAGCAGGTGTAAGTTTCAATTTCCCGCTAACTGCCCCTAAAGCGCGTTATGTCCGTTTATCGGTAAGCACAACCTGGTCTAACGGTACCTTTGCCCACGCAATGGAAATGGCATTTTACGGCGATCCCAGATAGTTAATGATTAAATAAAAGATAAATTTTCAGATATGAAAAGTATATATAAAATTAGCGGTCTGCTATTGCTGTTGGTTACAATAGTGATCAGCTGTACCAAAGATGATCTTGCTTTTAAAGATTATTTAAAAGATGGCGAGATTGTTTATCCTGGCCGGGTGGCGAATATTGTAACCAAGCCAGGTAATTTGCGCACAGGTTTATGGTGGAATCCAAGTCCAGATCCAAGCATCAGCAAATATGTGGTTTACTGGAACAATAATGCCGATTCTGTGGTGGTAAATTCAAGCACCCATAATCCACTTGATACCATAAAAGTAACGATCCCGAATCTTAAGGAATACACCTATACTTTTACGGTATATTCTTATGATGCCCAGGGGCATAAATCAATCCCGATAGAGGCCAGAAATGTACGGGTTTTTGGTCCTTTGTATCAATCGGGTTTATTGAATAGACCTTACAATGCGATAGATCCTTATTTCATTAACAGCACCAATTCAGTGCAATTAAACTTTAACACACCTGATACCATCAATGTAAATACTGTGGTGAGGTATACTAATGTGGCTGGGTCAACTGTAGATAAAATACTATTACCGCTCGATACTGCGATCACACTAAATGATTATAAACCAGGTACTAACATCCAGTACAAATCATCGTACATTCCTGGTAAAGGTTCTCTAGATGTATTTGCCGTAAGTGATTTTTCAACTTTTCCCGATATTGTACCCAGATATGTGCTTTGTAACCGATCGCTTTTTAACGAGGTTCACTTACCTGGTGATGCGCAGACATACGAATCAGGGACCAGTATCAGTAAATTATGGGATGGAAGCGTTGGCCCACAAGGTTATCCGAATATCTTCCACAGTGCGGGCAACAGCGGTATGCCGCATGTGATTACCTTTGATTTGGGTAAAGTGTACACCAATTTATCGCGTGTAGAAGAAACAGGAAGAGATTGCTGTAATAATCCAGATCGTTTTGAAGTTTGGGGAACAGCCGATTTAACCAATGCCACTACCACTTTATCAGCCAGTGATAATGGCTGGCCAGCAGAAGCCACCAGTAAAGGATGGACGCTTTTAAAAGATGTAACCAGAACTGACGATGGAAAAAATGCTTTTACATCAGAATTGGATAATGCAGGAAAACCGATCCGTTATATTCGCATCAGGATTAAACATGTAACCAACGGAGATGGCAATTATAGCAATATGAGCGAAATCAGGTTCTGGAATATTCAATAATCTTTTTACAAACCTGAGTTCGATTAATCATTAATTTCGTTTAATCGAACTCAGGTAGTTTCACAAAATACAATAAAAACAAAGATTTGTTACCGCGCTAATGAAACCACGATACATGATTTTTAAATTTTTATTTAAGCAGAAGCCCTTTTTAGTTTTATTGGTTTTATGGTGCATTCATCAATCCGCTTCAGCCATCATTATTGATTATGGTAAAACCGGAAAGATAGATTACAATCTTCAAACCGGTACTTTTAAGGTGTTAAATGGAAACAAAAACCTGTTGTTAAACGGTTTTTCTCAGGTAACGTATCAGGAGAAAATCCTCAGTTCGATGGATTATAAACAGATCAGCTATACACGATCGACAATTAATGATGGGATTGGAAAGGGCTTTAAGTATTGCTTTCTTTTAAAACAGGCAGGTTTGCCAGATATGCTGCAAAGCTTTTATACCTACAGTGGAGCAGATTATTTTATGATGGGAATTACACTGAAAGGCAACAATTTATCCATTAACCACATGGTACCCATAAACGGAACCTTGATTGATGGTGAGACTTCAGAAACACCCACCAGTTTATTCGTGCCCTTTGATAACGATACTTTTATTTCATACAATACAGTACCATTAAAGGCGAATGTAAGCAATCCAAGTGCGGAAGTTACGGCACTGTATCACGATTTATCCAGAGCAGGTTTTGTAATCGGTTCTATTGAGCATCAGAACTGGAAAACGGGCATCATTACCTCCATGGATAACGATAAAAATATTGGACTACAAACCGTTTGTGGTTATACCGAAGAAAAAATCACCCGCGATAAAATAGCACATGGTAATCTGAAGGGAAATACCATCAATTCGGCGAAAGTGTTTTTTGGTGTTTTTGACGATTGGCGCGAAGGTATGGAAACGTATGCCAAAACAAACCGTTTAGCAGAGCCACCTATCGTTTTTAAATGGAAAGCGGCAACGCCTGTGGGCTGGAATAGCTGGGGTGCCATGCAGGAAAAAATCACACTCGAAAAAGCGAAGCAGGTAACAGATTTTTTCGCCGATAGTTTGAAGTCTTTCAGGAGCGGTGGCGTTGCTTATATCGATCTCGATTCATATTGGGACAACCTGTTAAATGGCGGTTTACACGGCGACTATTCCAAACTGAAAGCTTTTGCAGATCACGCCAAATCTAAAGGATTAAAGCCGGGTATTTATTGGGCGCCTTTTGTAGATTGGGGTTTTGCCGCTGGCGGAAAGCGCGTAGCCGATGGTAGTTTTTATACTTTTGGTGAAATGTGGACAAAAGTTGGTGCTGGATATCATGATATTGATGGCGCACGGGCATTAGATCCCACACATCCTGGCACCAGGCAACGCATTACAACTGTAATCAATAAGTTTAAGGAATGTGGTTTCGAAATGATCAAAATTGATTTCTTAGGTCATGCTGCCATAGAAGCTGACCATTTTTACGACCCAAAGATTACCACAGGTATGCAGGCTTATAAATCTGGGATGGAGTTTTTGTTGAAGCAGCTCGATGGTAAAATGCTGGTGTATGCAGCCATCTCACCAAGTCTGGCATCAGGACGTTACATACATGTACGAAGAATTGCCTGCGATGCCTTTAAATCCATAAAAGATACCGAATATACCTTAAACAGCGTAAGCAATGGCTGGTGGCAAAGTTACCTTTACGATTACATTGATGCCGATCACGTGGTGTTCTCCGATCAATCAGACGCAGAGAACAAGGCAAGGTTTTTATCGGCAATTGTTACCGGAACCTGCATCACAGGTGATGATTTTTCGCGACAGGGCAAGTGGACTTATACCGCCCAGCGTTTATTGAACAATACTGAAATCATTAACGTTTTGAAAGATGGAAAGGCATTTGTTCCGGTAGAAGGAAACAGGGGTAAATCAGCTTCACAACTCTTTGTAAAACAGGTAGGAAATGTAAAATATCTGACCTTATTTAATTACAGCGATGAGGCAAAAGTTTTTAACATCGATTTTTCGCGGATCGGTTTAAATGAAAATGATATATACAGCGCTGAAAACCTATTTAACCAAAAAACAGAAAGTTTTAAAAATAAACAGACCATCAGTCTGGCGGCAAAAGATGCGGTCATTTTTAAAATTACTGGAAAACCCTAACCTCAATTCTCTATCTATATAAAACATTATCGAATACTATTGAAAACACAAATGAACAGATCACATCACATTACAGCTTACATCAGGCATGGCGCATTGGCAATGGCCGTTTCTCTTTTTACGATCGCCACTATACAGGCACAAAACATTATCCCCATCGAAACTGCCCACAATGCATTGGTTTTAGAAGCAAATGCGAAGAAAGATGTAAACACAATATTTTTTGGAAAAAAACTGGCCAATAAAGAGGAATACAATCAGGTTAACGGGCAGTACAAACAAACAGAAGATTATACCGGACAATTAAATTCTGTTTATACCCCTTCAGGTTCGCGCAACCTGGTAGAACCTGCAATTAGTGTTACCCATGCTGATGGCAATAACTCGCTTGATCTGAAATATGTTGACCATACGGTTATCAGGATCGATGATAATGTAAATTTGTTAAAGATCAGGCTAAAAGATCCGGTGTATAATTTTGAGGTAACGATGTGTTACAAATCTTTTTATCAGCAGGACGTAATCGAACAGTGGACGGAGATTAAACACACTGAAAAGGGGACGGTAGTCCTGCATAAATACGCATCGGCCAACCTGCATTTAAAATCGCCACATTTTTGGCTCAACCAATACCATGGCGATTGGGCCAAAGAAATGCAGCCCGAACAAAGTGAAATTACCCATGGCATTAAAACATTGGATAGCAAGCTGGGCACAAGAGCGAACCTGTTTCAGCCTTCGGTTTTCATGATCTCATTAGATAAACCTGCCGAAGAGAATGAGGGGAATGTTTTATACGGTGCACTGGAGTGGAGCGGTAATTTCAAGGTCGATCTCGAACTGGATTATCAGGACAACCTGCGCATCATTGCCGGAATGAACAATTATGCTTCGCCATATAGCTTAAAACCGGGCGAAGTTTTTGCAACGCCTGCATTTTTATACACTTTTTCTGATCAGGGGAAGGGCGATGCCAGCAGAAAATTGCAGAACTGGGCAAGAAACTATAAAATACTGGATGGTAAAGGCAGCAGGTTAACGCTGTTGAATAACTGGGAGGCTACTTATTTCGACTTTAACGAACAAAAACTTGCCGGTTTATTAAAGGATACCAAAAAACTGGGTGTCGATCTTTTCTTACTGGATGATGGTTGGTTCGGCAATAAATACCCGCGTAACGACGATCATGCGGCATTGGGCGATTGGCAGGAAAATAAAAAGAAACTGCCTAATGGCATCACATCATTGGTAAAAGAAGCCGATAATGTAGGAACCAAGTTTGGAATATGGATTGAGCCCGAAATGGTGAGTCCGAAAAGTGAATTGTACGAAAAACACCCTGACTGGGTGGTGAAACAACCCAACCGACCGGAATATTATTTTAGAAACCAGTTAGAGCTTGATCTCTCAAACCCGAAGGTGCAGGATTTTGTTTTCGGAGTGGTTGACGATCTGTTTACCAAAAACCCGAAACTGGCTTATATCAAGTGGGACTGTAACGCAGTGATTTATAACGCCTATTCAGCACATTTAAAAAATCAATCACACTTCTATATCGATTATGTAAGGGGACTATACAGCGTACTGCAGCGGATACGAGCCAAATACCCAACGGTACCAATGATGTTATGTTCTGGCGGTGGTGGCAGGGTAGACTATGCGGCCTTGCAATATTTTACCGAGTTTTGGCCGAGCGATAATACCGATGCTTTGGAAAGGATTTTTATGCAATGGGAATATTCTTACTTCTATCCAGCTGTAAGCAGTTCAAACCATGTAACCGATTGGGGCAAACAGTCTATCAAGTTCCGCACCGATGTTGCCATGATGGGCAAATTGGGTTTTGATATTGTGGTGAGTAAACTGCCTGAAAATGAACTTCAGTTTTGTCAGGACGCCATTAAAAGTTATAATGAGATAAAAGGGACCATCTGGCAGGGTGAGCAATACCGTTTGGCGAATCCGCGTACTGGTAGTGTAGCTTCCATGTTATATGTAAACGACAAAAAAACCGAAGCCGTTATCTTTAATTACCTAGTAAATTACCGCTATGGTGAAAGCAGTAAATATCCGGTTAAACTGAATGGTTTGGATCCAGCAAAAAAATACCAGATTAAAGAGATTAATGTATTCCCAGGCACAAAATCATCTATCGATAGCAGCAAAACCTATACTGGCGATTTCCTGATGAAGGTAGGTTTTAACCCTGATCTGAATACCAACAGAACCAGTGTGGTATTGAAGGTAGAAGAGGCGAAATAATTTAACTTAGTTCGTCATCTCGACTGAAGTGCAACGAAATGCCTGCCCGTACAGGCGGGGAGAGATCTAATGATGGTTTCTCCATTTTTTTTTACCGCAATTGGGCAAGTATTTGGCGCAAAGGCTGCAAAGCTGGACGTATATTAGGTTGCATCATTTACTGGTGCAGTAGTTCGTCTCATCATGGAGCACTTTAGTGACCACATTGTCACCATTAAATAACCCTTCGATTACGCTCAGGTCATATACAAAGTGTGAAGTGCTGGAGATACTTCGTGCTTTTCGAGCATCAGTAGCTCTGTTTATAACATAGTGATCTGGATACTGACCAAACGTCAGTTGCAGCCAAACATATCGATCTTTATGCTGACCAATTGACACTGAAAGGGAAGAAATCGATACTGTACGCCAAGCAATTGATACTGGACGGGAAGAAATTGATACTGTAGGCCAAGAAATTGATACTGGAAGGGAAGAAATCGATGCTGTACGCCAAGAAATTGACACTGGAAGGGAAGAAATTGATGCTGTATGCCAAGCAATTGATGCTGGAAGGGAAGAAATTGATGCTGTAGGCCAAGAAATTGACACTGGAAGGAAAGAAATCGATGCTATATGTCAAGCAATTGACACTGGAAGGGAAGAAATTGATGCTGTACGCCAAGCAATTGATACTGCTAGCCAAACATAAGGGGGTGGAAGCAAAACATTAGGTACTTACGGCTTAACAATTGATAGTGGAGGCCAAACATAGAACACTGGCGGTTTAGCAATCGGCACAGGATGTGAAACAATTGATATTGGCACTGAAGAAAACCAATTTCCATGTTAGGTAGCGCACCAAACGATCATGATTTGACTGTTAATCAAACGAAAAGCCCTTCGACTCCGCTCAGGGTGACACAATGAGGGGATAGACTCCAAACTAATTGCCCCAATGTTAGGTAGCGCACTAAACACTCATGATTTGACTGCTAATCAAACGAAAAGCTCCTCGACTCCGCCCAGGGGCGACACATCGAGGGGATGGATTTTGGACTTTGGACTCCAAACTCCCAACTAAAAACTCCAAACTACTCCTCACCGTTCATAAACGCCCTCGGGCTCTTGCCAAATTGTTTCTTAAATTCCCTGCTAAAGTATTTTGGATCGTTAAATCCAACCTGATAGGCCACTTCATAAATGGTGAATCTGTTTTGTTTAAACAATTCCATTGCTTTTTTTAGCCGGATCGATTTTACGAAATCATTTACCGAAAGGTTGGTGATCTGCCTGATTTTTTTGTACAAAACCGGGCGGCTCATGCCAACCATCGAAGCCAGTTCAGATACCCCAAAATCTTCATCAGCAATATGCCCGTCGATGTATTTCAGGAGTTTTAACATAAAAGCTTCATCAATGGCATTAATGGTAAGCTCTTTTGGTTGTAAATGTAGATGTTTCAGAAACTTCTGGCGCATCACCTGTCGCGACATCAGTAAATTGCGCACATTTAGTAACAGTAGCTCCGAACTAAAAGGTTTGGTGATGTACGTATCGGCACCTGTTTCCAGTCCGCTTACCTGGTGCACATGTGATGAACGGGCCGTAAGGATAATCACTGGAATGTGGCTGGTGCGTTCATCTTGTTTAAGCCGGCTGCAAAGTTCTATACCATCCATAACCGGCATCATAATATCACAAATAATGAGGTCGGGTAGGGTTTCTACAGCCGTTTCCCAACCCAATAAACCATTTTCACTTTCTGCTATCTGGTATTGATGTCCGAGCAATGAAGAGATTAAGGACCTGATTTCTCCATTATCTTCTACCACCAGGATGGTTTCAGCCGAAATAGCAGTTTCTCTTCCAGGTTTTAAAACGCTAAGACCTTGTTCTACCTCTTCGGTATACAGATTTGGATGCGCTGGATAATCTTTTATACCATCAAAAAGAGCCGTTTTAAAATGCGCTTTACCCTTCTTCAACCTTACGGTAAATTTGGTAAAACCACGCGAGCCATTTTCGGCAGGGTTACTTTCTACCGCAATATGCCCCTGATGTTCCTCTACAATGGCCTTTGATAGTGCCAAACCGATACCCGAACCAATTTGGCTCTGTTGTTCGTCTACCTGGAAATAATCGCTAAACAAACCTTTCAAACTTTCGGCAGGGATGCCCAAACCATTATCCGATATGCTGATGATTACCTCATCATCCGATTCGAGTACAGATACAGAAATTTCTCCACCTTTATCGCAGAATTTAAAAGCATTGGATAAGAGGTTGAACAATACCTTTTCGAGCTGGCGTTTATCAAAAAACAAACTGATGTTCTCCTGTTCATGTACAAAATTGTATCGGATATCATTTGTCTGCGCCAGATGCGAAAAGGAGATGAATATTTCATGGATAAATTCGATAATATTATCTTCGGTAACATGCAGGGTAAGGTGGCCGGTTTCGGCTTTTCTAAAGTCCATCAGTTCCGTAATCAAACGCATGAGCCTGTTGGCATTGTTTTTTATGGGAAGGAGTTGACGGTTCAGCTCAGGATCGCTTTGGTGTTGTATGGAAAGATTTTCCAAAGGACCAAGAATCAGGGTAAGGGGCGTTCTGATTTCGTGGGCCACATAGGTAAAGAAATTCAGTTTCATTTTCTGAATATCTTCGGTACGTTTTAGCAAGGCGCGTATAAAGAAATAACGTACAATGAGGAATAACAAACCTGAAAAGAAGGCCAGATAAATCAGGTAGGCCCACCAGGTTGCCCAAAAGGGTGGGCGTACGGTAATTTTTAATGATGCCATCTTACCACTCGGATTTCCATCGTTATTATTGCCCGTAACCATAAAGGTATAATTGCCTGATGGCAGGTCGGCGTAGTTTACACTCGGTATAGCTGTTTTAGTCCACACTTTACTATGGCCCTTAAGGATATAACTGTAGCTGTTTTTTTCGGGTTTGATATAGTTTAGTAGTGCAAAATCGATACTGAAATTGTTTTCGTCGTGTTTAAAGGTAATTTGCTGTGTGTTTTGGATAGCTTCCTTTAATATGCCGTTTTCACCATTTACTTCTACGGGCTGATTGAACAGTTTAAGCCCGGTAAAGGTGATGGGAGCTACATTTTTATTGATGTCGATCTGTTTCGGATAAAACGCAGTTAATCCATCATACCCACCGAAAAACAGTTCGCCACGGCTATCTTTTAAAAACGACCTGACGTTAAAATCATTTCCCGCAAGTCCGTCGCTTTTGGTGTAGTTGATAAATTTTCCTGTTGGCGTAACCAGCTTAGATAAACCTTTATCGGTACTGATCCACAAATTCCTTTCTGCATCTTCTATAATGCCAAATACATTGCTGTTGGCGAGGCCTTCTTTTTCACTGTAATTCCTGAATGTTCTGGTTTTATCGTCGAAGACACTCAAGCCACCAAAGGCAGTTCCAATACAGATTTTCCCATCCAAAAGCTGAACAATGCAATTGATGTAGTCGGATTTTAAGCCTCCGGTATTTGCTTTGTACACCCTAATTCTTTTTGTTAATGGATTGTATACATATAAGCCCGCCCTGGTGCCCATCCACAAGTTTTTGGCTTTATCTTCAAAAATCACCTGGATGTATTTGTTTCTCAGGCTTTTTTCTACAATGCTTTTAACCGTGGAGCTGGCATATACACCATCTGTTTTAGATAAAGTAGATAAACCGTCTCTGGAGCCTATCCAAACTGTTCCGTTACTATCTTCTGTTATCGCAATTACTTCTGCGCTCCCCGGGCTATTTTTCGTATCCCTAACATTCGTAATTTTTCTGAAGTGATGTGTTGATGGATTAAAGACATATAGCCCTCCACGGTGTGTGCCTATCAATAACTGTCCGGTTTTATCAAGGCATAAAGTTTTGATCAGGTTCGAGTTGAGTCCGTTGCTGTTATCGGGCTCCGATTTATAATAAGTGAAGGTATTGTTGTTTCGGTTTACATAATTCAGGCCACCACCTTCGGTACCGATCCAAAGGTTATGGTATTGATCCTCGGCCATCGCACTCACAATATTACTGCTCAGGCTTTGTTGTTTTTTCGAATTTCGGTACACGGTAAATGGTGTAGCGGAAGGATAAATTACATTAACGCCTTTATAAAAGGTACCCACATACATGGCGCCGTTGAGGTCTTGAAAGATGCTGTGAATGGAATTTTGACTTAATCCGTTGTTTTGCTCCGGATCGTAACGGTAATTGCTGAATTTACGGGTGTTGGGATCGAGGATACTCAATCCTTCCTGTGTACCTATCCAGATGTTGCCCGCCTTGTCGCAGGTAAGTTTCCTGATGTCGTTATTTACCAAAGCATTTGGATCTGTTGCACTGGTTTGATAACGGGTAAACGTTTTATGTTTGTAATCAAATAGATTTAAACCATTGTAGGTACCTAGCCAAAGGCGCTTCTGTTTATCGATCAGGATGCTTTTTACCGCATTGGAACTGACGCTGCTTGCATCGTTGGCCCTGTGCCTGAAAATTTCGAAACGATAGTGCCCCTTTTCCTGATAAATACGCACCAAACCGTTAAATGTACCTGCCCAAAGGTTCTGCTGGTCATCTTTAAAAACAGAGAAAACATGATTGAGTCCTGATTTATAAGTGGATTTATCGAAAAGAAATTTTTTAAAGATCTGTTTCCCGGCATCGATCAATAAATTTAGTCCGTTATTGGTGCCAATCCAGATATTTTTTTGCGGGTCTTCGTATACGCACTCTACCGAATCACAACTGAAAGATTTTGAAGAACTTTTTTTGTTGATCCTGATAAAACGATCGCTTTTATCATCGTAAATATATAATCCATTTTCTTCTGTACCTACCCATAAACGTCCTTTGCTATCGCTCAATAAGGTGGTAATCACATTATCCGAAATGCTGTGCCGGTTATCGGAGTTGTTGGTATAAATCTTAAAACGATAGCCATCGTAACGGTTCAGCCCATGCCGGGTACCCATCCAGATCAACTGGTTTTTATCCTGCGTGATGGCCATCACCGAATTTTGAGACTCACCATTTTCCAACGTGAGGTGATTAAATACTATCGGCTTTTGAGCATATAAGGTTTTGCATATCAAAAGCATCAGGAAGAATCCTATCGCGCTTAAACGCAGTTGCATCATTCGGGTTAATATTTATTTAGGGACCGTTGTATTTCACTTTAAATATAGCGCGAAGTTCTCGAAATAGGGAAGAATTGCCATTTTTCTATCCTTTCATTTACAATTTTCGACCTTTTTAAGCGAACAATGCACCAGTTTTGGTCTAACCAAATTGAGCTAACCATCCACAATAACCAGTGGCACCGAAACTATTGATTAAATAAACTGACCAAAGCAATGAAGATGAAGAAAAGTTAAGCACCAACTCATTACAGTCTATTCACGACTTTAAATTGACTAAACCAAATCAACTAACCAACCAGATAACCAAACCATGAAATTTAATCCCAACCCATTTGGTATGATGCCCCTTTGCATATACCCGCTGTTTCTGTTTACGATTTGCAGGAATCGAATCAAAATTTCTGATGCCTATGCTTAAGGCATAGATCCAGTTTATTACACGAGTAAATTAAATGTGAGCAGCTGCTTACAAATAAAGGTATGCAGAAATAATTCTTGCTATGCGGATGACGGATGAATAAAACCTTCGCTCAGCATGGAACGATGCGCTTCCTGCATCGCTAAAATCATAAACAAAATAAATTATTTTAAATGAACGGAACTTATACTTCGATTATAAAACGGACAACACTGTTTGGAGTGCTATTATTTTTAACAAACAGTGTTGATGTTTTGGCATTCAGAAACCTTAGCCATTCTTTAAAAGGTATGGAATTTCAGGTACCACTGCCGGCCAAACAAAATAGTAAAGTACTTCCCAACGATTCATTATCGAAAATGAGGGATTCGTTGAGAACCAAACTCAGGAATTCTATTACGGTAACTTTGCCAGATTTTGATGTCCCTGTTTTATTTGGGACGCAGAAAAATGTAAAAAAAATCCAGTCTTCGGCTACCGTAAGCGGAGAGGAGCTGAAGAGTTTTCCTACGCCACAGGTTGGCTTAATGTTATACGGGAAACTGCCAGGTTTGTATGTGGTTCAAAATAATTTCCAGTTGGGGTCTGACGAGCCTGCTATATCATTAAGAGGAAGAACGCCATTGGTGGTGATTGATGGTGTACCACGCTCGTACCTAAGCATCGATCCCGAACAGATAGAAAGTATATCGGTAATTAAAGATGCACTGGGGACTGCACTATACGGCATGAAGGCCGCTGACGGTATGTTGCTGATCACAACCAAACGCGGCGCAAATATGCCTAAGCAAATTACTTTTACCAGTCAGTATGGTATTCAACAACAAATAGACCGGCCTAAATTTTTAGATGCATTTAATTATGCGACCTTATTTAACGAAGCGCTGGCAAACGACGGACGGCAGCCCATTTATACGGCAGCTGATTTGGATAAGTATAAAAACGGTACAAATCCGTTTACGCACCCCAATGTAAACTGGACTGACGAAATTTTAAAGGCATCCGCACCTGTAAGCAGGCAAAACCTCAACTTAAGAGGCGGAAGCAATAAAGTAAGGTATTTTGTAGACCTCGACTATCTGAGCCAGAGTGGTTTTTTAGTTACTGATCCTTCCATCAATACGTATGAAACGAACAATAGTTTCAAACGGTATTCCTTCAGAAGCAACATCGATGTGGATTTAACGAAGAGTACAACGCTCAGTTTAAGTTTATTTGGAAGAATAAGGAACAGCAACCAGCCAGGATCTACCATTGCCAGCATTTACAGCTCATTGTTAACTACACCTAATAATGCCTATCCGAAATTTAACGAAAATGGATCGCTTGGAGGAAATACAGAGTTTCAGAATAACCTGTATGGGATGTCTATAAAATCGGGATACAGGCCATCGGTAAACAGAAATTTGGGGGCTGATGTATCATTAATGCAAAAGCTCGATACCTTTTTGCCGGGTTTGTATGCAAGTGGCGCAGTATCTTTCAATTCCTACTATAACGAAAACATCAACAGAAGTAAATCCTTTGCCGTGTATTCTCCGGTAGTAAACCCTGCTACAAACCAAACCAGCTATAAAACAATAGGTGGCGATGGTACACAATCGAATAGTTCTTCGCCCACAGATTTAAACCAACAAATATTTTCCCGTTTCGATTTGGGTTATGATAAAACAATAGATAAAAATACTTTTAAAGCACAGCTGTTATATATCAGAGACAGTTACGTTTTGGGTGGCGCCTTATCGCAGGTTAACCAGTCGCTGGGGGCAAGGTTCAATTACGATTACGATAATAAGTATTTATTGGAACTGGCCACTTCGTACATGGGCTACGACCGTTATAAAGCTGGAGACCAATGGGGCTTCTTTCCATCAGTTGGTTTGGGCTGGAACATCGCCAATGAAAGGTTCTTTGCCAATTTAAAAAACACAATTAATGCGCTAAAAATAAGGGCCTCTTATGGCTTAACCGCTACAAATGCGGCTGCCGGATACTTCCAATACCTGCAAAACTTCGATAATGGCGATACATTTTACAGTAGAAATCCGCTAACCAGTTCAAGTACAAAAGATGAAGGGCCGTTGGCCAATCCAAATATTACCTGGGAGAAAGCAAAGAAATTCAATGTTGGCCTCGACGCGTCAATTTTAAAGGATAAAGTATGGTTTACCGCCGATTATTATAAGAACAGTTATTATGATCTGTTGCAAAGCAGAAGAACAAATGCAAGTGCTGTAATTGGAGCTGTTTTACCGTCAGAAAATATTGGAAAAAACCAATACTCGGGTGTTGAACTTGCGCTTGGATATCAAAATCAAATCAACAGCTTCAAGTATTTTATTTCCGCAAATGGCTCTTGGAGCGCAAGCAAAGTAATTTTTAACGATGAGCCTTTTAGGAAAAACAGTTACGAATATAGAACCGGACAGCCCGTAGGACAAACTTTTGGTTATGTGGCTGATGGTTTTTACAACAACACAGCTGAAATTAGCAACGGGCCAAAGGTTGACGGCTACCTTCCGGTTCCCGGTGATTTAAAGTATAAAGATTTAAATAACGATGGGATCATCAATACGTACGATATGACTGCCATCGGCAGTACCAAGCCGCTTTTCTTTTACGGTGTAACCGGAGGGTTTAATTATAAAGGATTAGACTTTTCATTCACCTTAAATGGCACTGCAAATAGAAATGTGTATTTCAACTTCATCAATTTCGCATCAACCGGTGCCGCTGGCGGATATGGGCAGGCCCTAGAAAACAGTTTGTTAAGGTGGACACCTGCTACCGCTTCGCAGGCAGAATATCCACGGTTAAGTGTTGGCAATAATCCCAATAACAGCCAGGTTTCTTCTTTCTGGGTTAAAAACGGCAGCTATTTAAGATTAAGAAATGTAGAAATAGGCTATAGCTTACCCGGCAACCTGATCAAAGTAATCGGCTTTAGCAATATCAGGGTATTTGCCAATGGTCTTAACCTGCTAACCGCTACAACTTTAGACGGGGTAGATCCCGAAGTGTTGATTGGAAATGTACCCAATCAGCGGATATTCAATTTTGGTGTTAACCTTCAGTTTTAAATCGTGATGATGAATAATTATAAAAAATACTTCGCTATAATATGCCTGTTATTTGCATTTGGCTGTTCGAAAAAATTTGAGGCAGAACCTTTAGACCGCATCACCGGCGACTTAATTTTTGATCCGCTTGATAAGAATGCTGATTATGCAAAACAATTTTTAAACGGAACCTATCTGTTGCTGCCTGATTGGTATAACAGGATAGATGGCAGCTTTTTAGATGCCGGAACAGACGATGCAGTACCATCGAGAATAGGAACCCAGGCAGAATATTACCGCACGGGTAGAATATCCTCTACAAGCCTTCCTGATGATGTTTGGAGCAAAAATTACCTGGGTATCAGAAGGGCCAATCTTTTTTTAAGCAAAGTAGATGTAGTACCCACAACTGCAGTTTTAAAAACTCAGTTTAAAGCCGAAGCAAGATTTTTGAGGGCCTATTTTTATTTTGAGCTGGTTAAACGATGGGGCGGGGTGCCTTTAATTGGCGACAAGGTATTTACCATCAGCGACGATATCAATATCCCTAGAAATACACTCGACGAATGTTATGCTTATATCGTATCCGAACTTGATGCCATAAAAAGTTCATTATTGCCTTATGCCATTACGGATGGAGATTGGGGCAGGGCTAATATCGGAGCCGCAATGGCCTTAAAATCGAGAGTGCTGTTATATGCTGCCAGTCCATTAAGCAATCCCACAAATAATATACAGAAATGGACGCTTGCCGCGCAGGCAGCAGCCGAGGTGAAAGCATTGGGTTATACCCTGGTAAGCGATTGGGTTGCCAATTTTAATGCCACTAAAAACACCGAGTTTATTTTTATTAAACAAAATGCTTTAAATACCAATATCGAAATCAACAATGGCCCGATTGGCTATTTGCAGGGTGTTGGCTTAACCAGTCCGTCGCAAAACCTGGTTGATGCATTTTTAATGCTGGATGGAAAAGCGATTTCAGACCCTGGATCTACTTATGATCCGAATAACCCATACTTAAACAGAGACCCGAGGTTAACAGCTACCATTATGCACAATGGCAAAAATTGGCTGGGAAGGCCTGTAGAAACCTTTGAAGGTGGACAGGATAAGCCGGGAGGGAACAGAACACAAACCAGGACCGGGTATTACCTGAGGAAATTTATGGGGAAATTTGAAACTTCCAGCACCTACACCAATCAGGCCCATCATGTCATTTTATTAAGGTATGCTGAAATTTTATTAAACCATGCCGAAGCACTAAACGAATCTGGTGGAGCGGTTGCCGATATCATTAACAATTTGGTTTTAATCAGGAAAAGAGCAGGCATTCTTCCTGGCTCCAATAACCTTTACGGTTTGTCGCTTACGCTTGGCAAAGATGAATTGCGTAAAATAATTCAGAATGAACGCCGTATAGAACTGGCTTTTGAAGAGCACAGAACCTGGGACCTGAGAAGATGGAAGTTGGCTGAAACCGAATTAAACAAACCGGTTAGGGGAGTGCAGATTACCAAAAACGGAACAGTCTTCACCTATACTTATTTCAATGCTGCAAATGCTGTTTTCGATGCTAAGATGTATTGGTATCCTATACCACAGGCCGAAATATTAGCCAATAATAAAATAGTTCAAAATCCAGGATGGTCTAACTAGTAACGGGTATAAATATAAAATAATGAATCATACCGTTTTTCAGATTACAAGTTGAAACGAAAATCAGGATGGCTTCATGCCGATTAAAAGAAACTATATACAGATGAAAAAAATACTGAATATACTATTGCTTGTGCTGTTCACTAATTTAGTTTACGCCCAAACCAAAGTTGTACGGGGTGTTGTGGCCGATGATAAGGGTACAACACTGATCGCTACAACAGTAACGGAACAAGAAAATCCAAAAAACATAGTGATCACCAATACCAGCGGCGCTTTTAGCATAAAAGTGGGTGCAAACAGTACCAAACTGATTATAAGCTCTGTTGGTTATATCACAAAAGTAGTCACCATTACCAGTCAACCTTTAAACATTGTTTTAGAAGAAGACAATTCAAATTTAAACGAAGTGGTTGTAGTGGGTTTTACGCCACAAAAGAAAATCACCAATGCCGGTGCAACCAGTACCGTTTCGGGTAAAGAATTAAGACAGAGCCCGGCCGCAAGTTTTCAAAACGCACTGGCGGGAAGGCTACCGGGTTTGTTCCAACAGCAAACCAGCGGTCAGCCTGGGGCCGATGCCGCTAACATTTACATCCGTGGGGTGAGTACCTATACAGGCGCGTCAAACAGGCCATTGGTAATTGTAGATGATGTAGAATACCCTTACGAACAGTTAAGTCAGTTAAATTCTAACGAGATCGAAACGGTTTCCATTTTAAAAGATGCTTCATCAACGGCTATATATGGGATAAAGGGCGCTAACGGCGTAATCGCAATTACCACCCGAAGAGGCACAATTTCAGCTCCAAAAATTACATTTAGAAGCGATTTTGGTCTGCAAACACCAACCCTAAGAAGAAAACCACTCGACTCGTATAATGCCTTAATCTTATTGAAAGAGATGGAGGTAAATGAGGGCAGAGATCCTAATCTGGCCTATCCAGGTCTGGTTACTGAGGAAGCGTTAAACCATTTTAAATTGGGCGACGATCCGTACCGTTACCCGAGTGTACAATGGTACGATGAGGTAATGCGTAAAAACGCGTTGCAGCAAAGTAATAATATCGACATCACTGGCGGTACTCAAAATTTAAAATATTTCGTGGCACTTGGCAATGTTAATCAGGACGGTATTTTAAAAAATATACAAAAGGACGAAAACTTTAACAGTAACTATTATTTAAAAAGATACAATATCAGATCGAATGTGGATTTGAATGTAACTAAAACATTAACCCTAAAACTGGATCTTTCGGCCAGATTTAATGAAATTAACCAGCCAAACCTGCCCGATGTATTGGCCGGTGGTGCCATTTCCATTTGGCGGAGATTAAGCAGCGGACTTTTAAATCCATGGAATTACCCTGTAAAAAATGAAGACGGGAGTTATGGAGGCAGGAAATCAGCAACCTTAAATCCGGTTGGTATTTTGCAATATGCGGGTTACAACAGGAATTACAGTAATAACCTTAACTTAAACTTAAAGGCCAATCAAAATTTAGATTTCGTAACGAAGGGTCTTGCTGTAAGGGCAATTCTGGCCTATACCAATAATGTGGAGTTTAACCGGTCGTTAACCAGAGGACGTTTTCCTACTTATGCGTATCTGCCCGGATCGGATGTTTTAGACCCTGTTTTTCCTGAGCTAAGCAGGTTGGAGCCGCTCACCGCAACAACCACATTTGATGCCAATACCTCTAACTATCCCGTTCGTAAGGTCAATGCACAGGGTATTTTAGATTATAACCGCCAGCTTGGAAACCACAATTTGTATGGTCTTCTTGTGTATAACCAGTTAACTGATATTTCTGGTGCGAATATTCCTGCAAATTTTAGAGGATATTCTGCAAGGCTTGGTTACAATTACAAATCGAGGTACATATTCGAGCTGAATGGTGCGTATAACGGTACCGACAGGTTTAAAGCTAGTAAACGCAATGGCTTATTCCCGGCAGTAAGTGCAGGCTGGAACATTAGTGAAGAGCCTTTCTTTAAAAAGGCACTTCCTTTTATCAACTATATGAAATTCAGGGGCTCCCTGGGTACTGTTGGTTCTGATGATTTTCCGAATACTTACCGCTATATCTACGAAGAAATCTATAATGCCCCGGCAACGGCGGCAAACTCTTATTGGTTTGGCGATAATAATACCTTACAGTATGGCATTACCCCCGGTGCCCTGGCAAATGAAGACGTAAGATGGGAGCAGGAGCGAAAGTTTGATATTGGTACCGACATTAAATTGCTGAACAGTAAACTGGGGATCACCTTCGATTATTTTAACCATAAAAGGTACGATATTTTAACAGTCAGGGAAACTGTTCCTAATTTCTCGGGCATTTCCCTGCCTCCGGTAAATTTGGGTATTGTAAACAATAAGGGTTTTGAGCTCGACCTGTCATACCAGAATAAACTCTCAGAGAACTTCTCTTATTTTATTAAAGGAAACATTTCCATCTATAAAAATAAAATAATTTACCGTGATGAGCCTTATAATCAGGGTAATCCGCTGTTGATGCGCACAGGGCGGCCAATTGGACAGATTTACGGGTATACCAACATAGGTTTCTACAATGATGAGGCCGATATCGCGAATAGTCCTACATCTGTTGGCCGGACAGTTAAGCCAGGTGATTTGAAGTATGCCGATATCAACAACGACGGAAAGATTGATCAGGGAGATATTGGCCCGATTGGCAATCCGAATATTCCGCAGATCAACTATGGGTTTTCATTAGGCACAAGCTACAAGGGATTTGATGTTTCCGTGCTTTTTCAGGGTGCTGCAAAAGGAAGTTTAAGTGCTTCTACCATGTTTCAGATAGGAACTACTAATGGTACGCCATCCGAAATACACTTAAAGAGATGGACGCCTGAAACTAAGGAAACTGCAGAATTACCACGTTTAGGCGGTGCCAACTTTGACCAGTCTACCTTTTGGTTACGCCCAACAGATTATATCCGGCTCAAAAATGTAGAGCTGGGCTATAACTTTAGCAACAAACTGGTCAGTAAAATCGGATTATCAAATGCCCGTATTTATGCAAACGCAGCAAACCTGATTACATGGTTTAACCTCAAAATTTACGATGTAGATCCCGAGTCTATAAACGCTACAGGAACGGTAGAGGCCTATTCTTCCTATCCTCAACAGAAAATTGTAAACCTTGGCTTACAGGTAACATTCTAATATATAAACAGATGAAAAATATAAATTATATAAAAACTTTAACATTAATTGGCTTATTAGCAATAAGTGTTGTTGCCTGCAAAAAAACGGATAGCAATAGTTTTTTGGATAAAACTGATGTAGGGCAGCTTAACGAAGAAACTGTATTTGCAGATAGTTTGTTAACATTTCGGTTTTTAACGGGTATCTATACCGGTTTGGCCGGGACCTATTACCTCGACAATGGTTTAACGGGCGGAGGTTTGTGGTCGTACAGCGATGCCTCAGACGATTCGGATATTGTATGGAACGGTGCTACCGCACAAATAGCACCCGCCTTTAATTCGGCAACATTTCAAAGTCAGGCCGATTTTAGCCGCTTTAAGAACCATTGGAATAATTGTTACAATAATATCAGGCGGGTAAATGTTTTTCTGGCGAATGTAGACAGATCTCCGATTTCGGCTGGCAGAAGAGCAACTTTAAAATTAGAAGCCAGGTTTTTAAGGGCATATTATTACTGGCATTTGCTACGTAATTACAGTGGTGTGCCGGTTATTGGCGATAAGGTGTACGCCATAACCGACGATTTTGGTTTAGCCAGATCTACATTTGCCGAAACGGTAAATTATGTTGTTAGCGAATTAGATGCCTGCGCAGCCTTGCCCTTAACCACACAGATTGAAGATTTCGGACGGCCCACAAAAGGTGCCGCATTGGGTTTAAAATCGAAAGTTTTGCTTTTGGCTGCCAGTCCTCTTTTTAACGGTCAAAACCCAGGTACAGGTGTCAATAAAAATCTTGCGGGTTACGATAATTTAGATAACAATAGGTGGAAACTGGCTGCCGACGCAGCAAAGGCGGTAATGGATATGGGGATATACAGTTTGGTAAAAGACAATACAACTGCCCCTGGTTATGGATATTATCAGATGATGATTACGAGAAATACCCCCGAGCATATTTTCCAGGTAATGAAATCGACAAACAGATGGTATGAAGGTTTTCTGCTTCCGGTTTCACGCGGCGGGCAAGCTTATTCTTATCCCACCCAGGAACTGGTAGATACCTATCCCATGAAAAATGGTAAAAATATCAATGAAACAGGTTCGGGTTATGTAGAAGCAGATATGTATAAAGACAGAGATCCTCGTTTTTACTATTCTATTTTATACGATGGCAGCTTATGGTTAAACAATACCACAAACACCAAAACCGTAGTGAATTTGTACGCCAATGCACCTGGCGATGGCTTAGGTACATCTGGCTCTACTAAAACAGGGTATTTATACCGAAAATTTTGTCACGAAGGTTCAGGGGGCAATTTTGGTATATCCAATAATATCGGTTTGGTGGCCATCAGATATGCCGAAATATTACTGAATTACGCAGAAGCACTTAACGAATTTAGCGGGCCGAGCACAGAAGTATACCAAGCTGTTGAGCAGGTCAGGGAAAGAGCTGGTTTAATGCCATTCCAATTGCCCTCGCAGCTAAGCAAAGCGCAAATGAGAGAAGTAATCCGCAATGAGAGAAGGGTAGAATTAACCTATGAAGAAGCAATTAGATTCTTTGATATCAAAAGGTGGAAACTGGCAGAAACTTTAATAAATGGTCCGGCCAATGGGATGCGTTGGACACGTAGCGGATCTACTGTTACCGGAGCCCGCTTTTCTTTTGAAACCAGGAAATTTACCAATCCTCAGATGTATTATTTCCCTATTCCGCAATCAGAAATTAACAAGAGTGCAGTGCTGATTCAAAATCCGGGATGGTAAAAGTGGCTTAAGTCGTGAATTTTAATAACCAATGATCAATCAGCAATGAACAATTTAATGAACCCCATCACCAATATCAAAACACTCGAACCCATTATATTCTATTCGGGAAAAGATGACGAACTACAGATTTTTTTGAATGAAACCGAGTTCGGTGAATTAATTATTATCTCATTGTCTGGCGATCAGTTACTGGTGAAGGATGTGCTATTGGAGGAAACAAATGAAAAGCTAGAATGGAAACAAGACCACAAGGGGCTGCGGATTTCGGTGCCGGAAGGATTACAGATGAGTGGAGGAAAGGTGGGGCGTGTGTTGAAAGTTACATTTTAGTCTGAAGTCCTTAGTCGGTAGTCCAAAGTCGATTCCTGAGAAAAATTGGCTGATCAAAGAAGAAGGGGTATTGAGGAGTTCATGTGCAGTTATCCATGCGGTTCCTTTGGCTTCAGTTAACCAATATCAACAATTAACCAGTTAACCAATAAAAATTAACCTTAAATCTTTAAACAATGAAAAACAAAAAACAACTTTGCTTTGCTTTGCTTTTGATGATTTCGAGTGGCTTTTTAATGAGCGCTTGTAAAAAAGCAGTAGTTTCAGAACCAGAAACGGTAAGCACAAAGCCCAAAACGCTGGCATTAACGGGCACCACGCCGCCGACTTTTGTAACCAATACCAAAAACCTGAACATTGTAATGTTTGTGCCAACGGATAATCCGGCGCTTGCCGATTACAAAACCCGACTAACAACCTTGCTCGTCCACTTTCAGGGCTGGTTCCATACCGAAATGTTACGGTATGGTTATGATAAATATATGGGCTTGCCTAAAGTAGATTCGACAGGATTGGTGAAATTTATTGAAATACCTGCACAATTCGGACAGGCGGCTTATCCTTATGATGCCAGTATTTCGGCGACTAAAATCCTGAACGAAGTGGCGGCTTACAAAGCTACACATACTTCAGAGTTCTCAAATTCGAGCCACACCCTGATCTTGTTACCACAGCGAACTGATGGTAGTTTCGATCAGCCGTTTTATGGTTATGGTAAAAACTGTTTTGCTACCGATAATTCAAATATGGCTGTTGATAAGATACCTAATGCCAGTTCAAACTTATTGGGTGGTATGTTGCACGAACTCGGTCACGGTTTAAATCTACCACACGATCATGCTAAATATGCTTCAGAGCAGCCTACTTTGGGTACTTCGCTAATGGGAAATGGAAACGTAACTTTTAGTAAAGGTCAGCCAACATTTTTAACAGAAGTGGATGCGGCTATCCTTAACCGTAACGAAGTGTTCCAAAATCCTTTACCAACTGAGATCCCTTATGAAGCTGCTACCACCACCATTAATGCCCAGTTTGCTTATAACGCGGCTAACCAGTCTTTTAATGTTACCGGCTCATTTACAAGCAATAAAGATGTAAATGATATTTTAATTTACATGGACCCAGATTTGGGCACTAGCGATGCTGATTATAATGCAGTTGCATGGAGATCGAACCCAGGCACAGGAAATACCATTTCTGCAACGATTCCATTTAGCGAACTTTATTATAAAAACAACGAAGCTTACAACATCAGGGTGAAACTGTTATTGAAAAATGGGGGTAATGTAAGTAAAACCTATTCTTTCTCTTTTTTAAATGGCGTGCCGCAAATTGGAGCAAACGGTTCTGCTAAATTTTACCAGAATGCCAGTTATGGTGGTTACGGAGTATCGCTACCCGTTGGTCAATATACAACAGCTGATCTGATCAGCCGCGGCATTAGCAATAACGATGTCTCATCTGTTAATGTAGGACTAGGGCTGAAAGTATTGATGTATGATGGAGATAACTTTACCGGAAGCAGCATTGAATTAACCTCATCAAGCACTTATGTTTCTACTTTTAATGATAAGGCATCATCAATAAAAGTAATTGCCCTTTAATTATTATATTTTTAAACAGACTTGTGCTAACATTTCAAGTCATGAAATGAAAATGAGAAAAACACTTTTTTAAAGTCTGTTATTTGTACTGTTTGCCCGGCTGTTATTTGGGCAAACAGTATTGCAACAAAACGGAAGATTAATTTGAATATGAAAAATATATTGAGGTATGTATGTTTAACAATGGCTGTAACCGTTATTGCAAACCATGCAGATGCACAATGGACCGGACCGAAAAGTAAGCCAGCCAAAGAGGTAGAAGTTAAATATGGAAGCCTGACCCCGCCACACCGTACAGATGCAGATATGCAAGCTTTTCGTAGCTATGGTTTAGGCCAGTTTATCCATTGGGGTATTTATTCCATTGCAGGGAACGAGTGGAATGGCGTAAGTGCAAGAGGAGGTGCAGCTGCTTCAGAGTGGATTAGATCCTGGGGCGGGCCAACGGCGCCGAAAGACTGGTCAAACACTTATGATAATCTGTACAAACAGTTTAACCCTAAAAACTTCGATGCCAAACGCTGGGCCAAACAAGCAAAGGAAATGGGCGCAAAGTATGTTATTTTTACTACCAAACACCACGATGGTTTTGCCATGTGGCCAACAAAATATTCAGATTATAATATCTCTGCATCACCTTACAAAAAAGATATTGTAAAACAGATTGTAGATGCCTATACCGCTGAAGGTATTGATGTGTACCTGTATTTTTCTGTTTTAGAGTGGAATAATCCGAACTATATGGGCAAAGCCCCTAAAACAGATGAGGAGAAAGCAAAATTTGATAAATTTCTGCAATACACCCGAAATCAGCTGTTAGAGCAGTTGGAGAATTATCCTAAAATTAAAGGATTCTGGTTCGATGGAACCTGGGATGCTTCGTGGAAAAGCGCCTATGAATTTACCTATAACCTGGAGAAAGAACTCCGTGAGAAACATCCTGGACTAATTATCGGTTCACGTTTTCGTAATGATGAACACGGATCACGTCATTTTGATTCAAACGGCAATATTTTAGGCGATTACGAACAGGGTTGGGAGCGTAAACTGCCTGCAGAATTTGAATGGCTAAACGGTAACGATTGGGATGCCGTGATGACGATTCCGCCAAATGGCTGGGGGTATATGAAAGATTGGTCGGGAATTTATACCAAAACTACCGATGATCTATTGGACATGTTAATGCATTCGGTATCGATGAATGGCAATTTTGTGTTGAATTTCGGTCCGGATGGCAATGGCAATATGCATCCTGAAGAAGATAAAATTGCAAAAGAAATTGGCGAATGGATGAAACTAAACGCTGAGGCGGTATATGGCGTGCGCCATGCAGCCTTAACGCCATCAAAATTGGGCTATTTTACACAAAAAGAGGACAATCTATATTTGACCGTTTTTAACAGACCTGTAAATAATATTGTCCGAATTGGGGTACCTAAAAATGCAAAAGAAGTTCCCGGCAATGCTATGCTATTAGTTGGAGGGAAAACTTTACTGCTAAAACAGTCTGATATTGGATTGGACCTGGACAAAAATACTTACTACGATGTAACACTT
Organism: Pedobacter psychrodurus; assembly: GCF_032678585.1. Classification (GTDB taxonomy): domain Bacteria; phylum Bacteroidota; class Bacteroidia; order Sphingobacteriales; family Sphingobacteriaceae; genus Pedobacter; species Pedobacter psychrodurus_A. The sequence continues at coordinate 68,141 of NZ_JAVTSN010000018.1, forward strand.
CCAAAAGATTTCCAGGCCAATAGGGCATTTGTGATCAAGATGAAACTGGTTGCGCCTAAAGTGAAATCGGCAAAACTGATGGATGCGAAGATGTAGGTGAGATAGTCCTTGTTTGAAACGAGGATGAGAATTGCATTTGTAATGCAAAATGAGAAGTTTAATGGCGATAAAATCGCCTAAATAACTCCGTCATTGCGAGGCACGAAGCAATCCTACAACTATGGGTCAGCCCAGCGAGCGCATTAAGATTGCTTCGTGCCTTGCATCCGATAACTATCGGATGACGATTCATTTAAAAAGATTGTCATCCTGAACTTGTCGAAGGACGATGGGACAGCTCTTATATAAATTATTGATACAACCTGAGGATAAAGTAATCTCAGTTTTACAAAGAAGAATGAAGATAGATACAACCCGATTTAAAAAATCGATTTTAATTGCCCTGCTCATATTTGTTGTGGGCATTACATCCGCTCAACAACAACCTGCAAGGATCATTTTACCTTTTAATGCAGATTGGTCGTTTAAAAAAACGAAAGACAGTGCCGAAACGAAATGGGAGAAAGTTACGCTTCCGCACACTTGGAATGCCGTAGATATGCAAACCACAAAAAACTTTTACGAAGGTGAAGGTATTTATAAAAAGGATTTTTTTTTCGGAAACGAATATAAGGACAAACGGCTCTTTTTAAAGTTCGAAGGTGTGGGCCAATTGGCAGAGGTTTATGTAAACAATAAACTGGTGGGCAAACACAAGGGATCTTACAGCGCTTTCTGCTTAGATATCAGTTATGCGGTAAATTTTGGTAAAAACAATACCATCCTGGTTAAGGCCAACAATACCGCTAAAAGAGATATTATTCCCGTAAACCATTTCCTGTTTGGTATTTATGGTGGGATTTACCGACCAGTTGAATTGATTGCCACGAATAAGCTCAACATTACGACTACCGATTACGCTTCGCCAGGAATTTACATTTCTCAGAAAAATGTTTCAGCGCAATCGGCAGATATTGCCGTTGAAGTGAAAGTAGAAAACAAACTGGCTGTTGCAACCGATATATCGATCAAAACCACGATTTATGATCAGGCAGGGAAGGATGTGGCGCAACAGACAGAAAATTATAATGTAAACACTCAGGGCAGACAGGATTATGTTCAGCATCTTAATGTTCAAAATCCAACGCTTTGGGACGGTTTTAATAATCCATATCTCTACAAGGTGGTTACGCAGATCATTAAGGATAATCAGGTAATAGATGAAGTTACACAGCCTTTGGGCATCCGCAAATTTGAACTGGTGGCCGGAAAGGGGATGATGCTGAACGGAAAACGTTACAATATGTACGGCGTTTCGAGGCATCAGGATCGCTGGCAATATGGCAATGCGCTGAGCAATGCACAACACAAAGAAGATCTAAATATCATCAAAGAAATGGGGGCAACCACGATCCGCCTTGCGCATTACCAACAGGCAGAATATCTGTATGCGCAATGCGATAGTATGGGTTTTGTGATTTCAGCTGAAATCCCTTTTGTAAATACCTATACCGGCGAGGAGGGTGAAAACGCCAAACAGCAATTGATGGAATTGATCAAACAGAACTACAATCATCCTTCAATTTTCTTGTGGGGTTTGCATAACGAAGTGTATGGCAAAACGCCTTCCGATTTCCCTGCGGTATTAAGCCGCGATTTAAACGATCTGGCCAAACAAATCGATCCATACCGTTATACCATTACGGTGAGCGGTTATGGCGAAATGGAACGCCCAACCAATCTGAATGCCGATGTGCAGGGAATGAACCGCTATTATGGTTGGTATGAAGGTAAAATTGGTGGTTTAGAAAAATGGGCAACTGATCTGGAGGCTAAATATCCGAATAACAAGGTCATTTTATCCGAGTATGGAGCAGATGGGAATATATTTCACCAACAGGAGCAGGCCGATTTAAAGGACACTTACAATTATACCTTACCCGATTACCCTGAAACCTATGAAACTAAAACCCACGAAATTCAGTGGCCTATTTTAGCCAAGCACCCTTATATACTGGCATCTTACGTATGGAATATGTTCGATTTTGCTACCCCAATGTGGAACCGTGGCAGTATGCCCGCCAGAAATATGAAAGGCCTGGTTTCTTTCGACCGCAAGATCAAAAAAGATGCTTTTTATTGGTACAAGGCTAACTGGAGTAAAACACCTGTGTTGTACTTAACCGAAAGAAGGGCAACGGTACGTAAACATCAGGTTACCGAAGTAACCGTTTACTCCAATATAGGCAGCCCAAAACTGTATTTAAATGGGAAGAAAATTTCTATCGAACCAAAATTGGTTGACGGCAACGTATTGTACAAATTCGAGAATATCAATCTAAAAAAAGGTAAAAATACAATTGAAACCAGCGTTGTAAAAGATGGCGAAACCGTGAAAGATAGTATTAGCTGGATTTTCAAGGGATAAGATTTAAATGTAAATGAGTTGGTATCCAGTAATTTGGTTGATTAGTCCAGATTTTGCCAACTGAGCTGATGGTACATTGGAATGGCTATCCAATGGTTCCAGTACATTTATTTGCTTAGTTAATGATTGCGTAGCGATGGATGTTGCTGCGCAATCTTGACCTATTCAGTCATGTTAAAGGCTATTGTTCAAATGTCATTAAGTTAAGCCCTAATCACAGCTAAACATAATTTAACCACTGAAAAAAGGATGCATACACCCCGCCAGAATGGCTTGGCAGGGATGTAAAGATCCGTGTTTATCTGTGTCATCTGTGGTTAAATCTCTTAATTTAATGACATTGGACTATTTTTAGCTGATGATAAATCCAAAAAGCACAAACTTTATATCAAAAACGACAAGATTAATTTTTATGATTAATTTACATTTGATTTAACGTTTTAGTGATCATTTAGGTTTGTATAATGAGAAAAATTTCGGCGATGATATTGATGGTTTTGTTGTTTGGTAGTACTTTGCAGGCCCAGGAAATTAAAAATTTTGGTCCTGACGGTAAGCAGATTACAAAATTCGACCAAATGGGGAAAGCAGTAGATGCCCATGATGGTGAAATCGCCTATTTCGGAGGAACTTATTATTTATATGGCACCAGTTACGACTGTGGTTTCGAATGGAACAATAAAACAGCACCATTTTGCGGTTTCAAAACCTACTCTTCCAAAGATATGGTGACTTGGAAAGATGAAGGTTATTTGTTTGACGCCAGCACACCTTTATGGCAGTCGCGCTGCGATGGTAAAACTTATGGTTGCTTTCGGCCGCATGTCATTTTTAATCCAAAAAACAAAACCTATGTATTGTGGATCAACGTTTATGATAATGTGAGCGGTTATCGGGTATTTACAAGTAAATCGCCGATCGGACCTTTTACAGAACAACCTGAACCAAAAATTTCCATCAACAGCAATATGCCTGCCGCTGGCTTAAACAATGGCGACCATGATCTTTTTATTGATGATGACGGTACAGGATACCTGGCTTTTACCGATTGGAGAACAAAAGGAACCATTGTAATAGAACAATTAACGACCGATTATCTTTCAGGCACAGGCAAGGTTGTTAAGTCGATCACTCCAGGACAAACGGAAGCTCCGGCATTGTTTAAAAGAAAGGGGATGTATTACTTAACCTATTCTGATCCCAATTGTGGTTATTGCTCTGGTACAGGTACCTCATACCGCACGGCAAAAAATGTTTTGGGCCCTTGGTCGGAGGGCAAAAAGATTAGCGATAACTCCTGCGGTGGACAACCCTCTTTTGTTTCTACTATGAAAATCGATTCCGAAACCATTTATTTATATGGAAGTGATTTATGGAACAATGCAGCAAAAAACGAAGCGCTGGCTAATTTTTATTGGGCACCCTTAACCTTTGCTGAAGATGGTGCGATCAATCCAATGGAGTGTTTGAAAAGCTTCGCTGTAAAGAAAAGTACTACAGCACATCAAATGTTAAATGAAGAAGACTATCTGGCCACTTGCGATATTAATTCAAATCTACAGCGGTCGCAAACCTTTACAGCGATAAAAACAGGGGTTTTAGCATCTGTTGAAATTACCACACTAAAAAGTGGTTATCCTGATCAGGATCTGAACATCGATTTTTATCCAGCAACTGCTGGAAAAATTAATGGGTCGGCTATCGGAAAGGTGAGTATTTCTGAAAAAGAGATGGGCTGGTCGGCCAAACCGATTGTGGTGAAAACAAATGTACCCTTAAAGAAAAATCAGCAATATGTTGCCGTAATCCATTCTAATACTACGAAAGGATGTTATGGATTGGCTTTAAGCACTATCATTCAGTCGAAAGAAATGACTTCGATCAGTAAAGACAAGGGTGTAAGTTTTGAAGTAGAGCAGGATAAAAAACTTAAAATCAATTTCAATATAAAATAATTCCAATAGGTGGTCGCGGCTAAACCCCTCATACGTCATCCTCGCGCAGGCGGGGATCCTAATGCAAAAGAAAAACCTATCAAGGCATTACGATTCCCAAACAAATCTTTTGGAGGGAATGACAAAACACGCTTAGGATTTTATTAAAAGTCGTATCTACCTGCAATATTTTAACAACAACCGATCTGCTAAATGGCTACCTAATGATTTTATTTTTTTCCAATCGGAACAGGCTCCGTCAAGGTCGCCGGTTTGTTTTTTACAGATGCCCCGGCAATATAGGTTATCAATTTCGTTTGGATACTCGGTAAGACAAAGATTAAAATATTCCAACGCCGCCGGATAATCTTGTGCATTATAGGCTGCTATGGCACGTACTAGATTTTCGTAATTGGAAGGGACAAAATATTTTATCTTCTGCTCCACAATCGTCGATACAGCTTTGCCATGGTATTTGGCCGGTTTCCATTTCTTTTTATCTACATTAAAGAATTTGAGGTAAGCATTGTCGTAATCGGCAGTTACGGATTGAATAATTTTTAAGCTGTCGACCTTTCCGTTTGCACGAACAATGAATGTAGCAACGAGATCTTTTTTTTGGTCGTTTTTACCAGAGTTGTACAATTGTGATTTTATGGATTTGTTTTGGTTATAACCTTCAAATATTGGGTGGATTTTTTCACTGGCTTTAAATATGGTGTCGGCACCCGAAATCTGGTAAATATCTTCGGCTTGAGGTGGATGTAATTTTTGAAAAACTGTTTCGGGTATAAAAGTATATTTTAATGATTTGGGCGCATCTAGCACCGTACCCTGTACAAGAATTAAAGAGTCTTTGCTGAATTTTAAAACCCTGAAAGTATTGGTGGGGAAACCACTTAGCGATTTAATAATAAACCTGTTGTTTTTAGTTTCAAACTGCTCTGCAAAACCTAAATCTGTATACTCATTTGCGGTACTAATCATATTGTTGTCGCTAAATGTATATTTGAGATAAGCATACTTATGTATGTCAGCATCAGGCAATTCGTCACCACTAAGGTAAGTTAAATTGATGGCTACCCAAGGTCCGTTTAAGTCTTTTACATTAGGCTGGGCATAAATAAATCCACTGAGCAGACAGAGGAGCGTGGTGAGTCGGAACATCATATTTGGTTAATTTAGATGGCTAAAAATACTATAAAATCTAATATTTTAATGATCTGGTTAATAAAATTATCATCTCATTGACTATAAATATTGTTCATGAATAAAATTAGCGCATTCCTGCTAAATTGCACCTGCTAAAACTACAGGAATATATGATGAATGAAAGCGATAAACCCGAATTTTGGGAAAATGCATTTGGCGATAAAAAGGAAATGTGGGGCTTTGAACCCGCCCAATCTGCGGTATTGACCAAAGATTTTTTCTTGCAAGAATCCGTTCAAAACATACTGGTTCCTGGGATTGGTTATGGAAGGAATGCACAGGTTTTTGTAGAAAACGGAATAATCGTTACCGGAATTGAGATCTCCAAAACTGCGATCGAAATGGCAAGAAAACATTATGGAACTGATATGGTGATCTTCCATGGTTCGGTAATGGATATGCCTTTTGATGAAAATAAATATGATGGCATTTTTTGCTACGCACTGATCCATTTATTGGATAGTGAAGAAAGGAAAAAGTTGATCGGCGATTGTTATCATCAGCTTAAAGATGGTGGTTATATGGTTTTTACAGCCATTTCTAAAGCGGCCCATACCTACGGACAGGGAAAAATGATCAGCAAAGATCGTTACGAAATCGTTAATGGTGTACAGCTGTTCTTTTACGATCAGGAATCGATCACCGATGAATTTAGTGGTGCAGGTTTATTCGAAATCACTGAAATTGTGGAAAACCAATCTTTTTATCTGATTAAATGCAGAAAGTAGTCCAGCGATGAAGGTTTGATGATCGTGGCACCTATTATTTCCTGACTTTCATGATTTTCGTTCCTAACGAATAGATAAAGAGATGCTAAATATTTGTTTAGCATCTCTTTACTTCATTAATCTATATTACTCAGAATTTAAATTGATTAACTCCTTCCAGGATAGTATGTTTTCACATAGTTAATATCTCCCTGCGAAATGGTTGTATTGTTTGGTGCGATTGCTATATTATTGGTTGTAAAGCTGGCATCAACAGGATAGTGCATAATAGATTTTGTATCGTATGCATTGAAGTTCAAACCAGTTCTGGAGTTAACAGATAGTACATTATAATCAATTTGTCTTTTAGTCCAGTAATTTGGAAAACCCATATAATAATTATAAACAGCTTGTGTATTCCATGGAATATTGGCATCAGGATGTGATTGTTCGTGCTCCAATCCCAGGGCATGACCAAATTCGTGGGTTATTACTCTTCTAAATTCAGTCTCGTCTGTGGTATTATCAAACCCATAATTCATCGATGTTGACTGTCTTCTGGAATCTGTACCAATGTAAGACCAATAACCGTCATCTTCAAAAGCAACCTTAACGTCGGCGGTTGCATTGTCGGCAACGAATGTGAACGTAATGTTGGCATAAGGCTCCCAACTTTTGGCATATTGTATTACTTTGTTACGAAATAGGGTAGAGCCTCCAATGAAACGTACTCTAACCGTGCTTCCATTAACCCATCTTTTACTTGCGTAACCGTTCGCCTCAGTTGCCGGACCACCATCATCATTAACGAGCATTTTACAGCTGAAAATATTATCCAATTCGGTCTTTTCAGTTTTTAAATCAGTGTTGTCTAAGCTTGTTTCTTCAACATTTTTTTTACAGCCTATGGTCATGGTCATGACCAGCGCAAGCAAAAAGCTTGATTTTAAAAAATAGTTTTTCATAGGTTTTAGGTTTTAAGGTTAATTATTGGTTTATGTTTTTTATAGATTAAGCTGGTTAGAAAAATAAAGGGCGAACGCAACTGATGAAAATCTCATGCAGGGGCAAAAACAGCAATTAAATGCTGAAAATAATTTTATACAGATTAAAGAATGCCTGTGGGCTGATTTGATTGTTTACCTGAAGCGGTTGGGTTTTGGCCTTGAGCCTTTTTAGAAATGAAAATATCCTCCATAATACGATCTTTTGTTGTTAACAGTAAATATTATTCGGGATGAATACTCAAATATAGCCGAATATAAACTTCAATTAAAAATGAAATTCACTTTTTTTACACGTAATCCGATAGCTAATGACAATTCGGATGATTTGGGTGGTATTTTCTGGTAAATTTTACATAAAGACCGAATTTATGGCAAAATACGAGTAACAATAATTTAAGCCCTAAAATTTTGAGGGCTTAAATTATGTTGTAATCCTTTTATGGAACCTGATTTAGCAAAGCAAGCATTTTATCCTGTGCATCATCAGCATGCATCCATTCTACCATCTCCAAGGCATCCTGAGTCGCTTCAGTAGCTCTTGTTAACATTTGTTTTTCATATGCTGAAATGGCGGCTTTAATACTTTGAAAATCATTATCCGTAAGGTTTTCACTTAGTTCCAATGCATCCAGCATGGCTAAATTTACCCCTTCGCCAGATGGTGGCATAATGTGCGCCGCGTCTCCAAGCAAGGTGATATTGGCTTGAGCTTCCCAACATTGATCTAAAGGCACATTGTATTGTGGGCGAAGCATAAGTGGCAAACTTACCTTTTCGAATAATCCGAGCCATATGGCATCCCAACCCACAAATTCTTCTTTAAACCATTCCATCACCTGTGGCCGGTCTGAAAAGTTTATCCCACAGTTCTTGGCCCAGTTTTCGTCCACTTTGCAACTGATATAGAAATCTAAACTGCCATCACCCTTCGATGAAATATGCATGAATTTTCCACCGCTGTGCACATAAATTTTCCCACCTTTTAACAATCGACTCATATCTGGGACTGTTGTTTCGGCATCAGCTACATTACCCTGCAAAATGGTCGTGCTGGCATAAGAAGCCTTGATGGGCGTCACAAATGGACGGATTTTAGAATTTGCCCCATCAGCACCGATAACGATGTCCGCAAAGGCCGTTGTTCCATTTTTAAATTCCAGTTTCCATTGATCGCCGTCCTGTGACATGGCTAAAAACTGACTGTCCCAAACTACAGTATCGGGCTGAAGTGAATCTAATAAGATTTCGCGCAGTGGGCCCCTGTCAATTTCAGGCCTGAACCATTCACTATCAAAATCTTTGTTTGCGTCTTCGATATGCTCGTCATAAATAATTTTGCCCTGGGGATCAATAATTCGACCCTTATCGGCACCTGGCCGGTAGTTTGCTTTAAAAGCTTGCATTAAACCAGCCTTTTCGATTGCTTTTAAGCCCGATTCGAAATGGAGATCAAGCGTGGCGCCTTGCACGCGTACGGCCCGGTTTAAATCTCTTTCGTAAACTTTTACGGTTGCGCCGTTAAGCTGTAAAAGCCTGGCCAGTGTTAAGCCACCCGGACCACCGCCTACAATGGCTACCTGTTTGTTATCTAACAACATATATCTTTATTTTAATACATCAAATTAATGCCAATACAAAATTGTTATTACTTTTAGGGATAAAATAGCTATATATGTTATTAAAATAGTCGTAAATGAAAATATCGATTACAGATAAGGGTTCGGGTATCGCGCATCAGTTTGCGAAGGCGATAGGCGCTAAAATTGAGGGCAGATACATCTATATTCCGGAAAGCAAAGGCTCTGGTTATATCACAGGTTTTTCATGGGGCAACGAGCTGCGCATGATGATCCGATATTATCACCTGAAGGAAGATGTTTTTATTGAGCGTACAAACGAGCTTGCGGAAGGGCAGGAGGATGTTGTTTTTTTATTGAGCGGGATTTTTCCTTCTCCAGTACAGCCTCAGGTACAGCTATCTGCAGAGCAGGTTAATGTGTTGATCTGTATGCATGCGGTTTCTTCCGTAATGGCCATGCCCTCTAATACCAGTTTTGGAAGTATCACCATTGCTGTTTCGAGGCAGTACCTACGCTCGCTTTTTGGCAAAATACAACACCCGATTGTGGAAAGTATATTGGTATCGAAAGATAATTTTGTTTTTGAAACGGCTATTTCGCCGGAGATGATCAAAACTGCAAGCGAGATGTTGCATCAGCCCGTGCCCGAAAGTCTCGAAAATCATTATTATAAATTGAAATGCGAAGAGTTGTTGTGCCATATTTTTGCGTTACTGCTGCAAAGGGAGGCTGTGCCAGCTAGCAGTATGCACATTAGTGATATCAAGGCCATTTATGCTATTAAAGCACACTTACATTTGCATTTGGCCGAAGCACCTAATGTTGCAACACTCGCCAAAACTTCGAACATGAGTGAACCAAAACTCCGCAAATTATTTAAACAGACTTTTGGAAAAGGCATATTCGAATATTACCAAACAGTAAGGATGCAGGAAGCCGCAAAATTATTAAAAGAAAAACGGTTTACGGTTTCGGAAGTGGGCTATCAATTGGGCTTTACGAATTTGAGCCATTTTTCGAGGGTTTTTGAGCAACATATTGGCATGAAGCCGAAGAAGTATTCAGTTGGTTAGTATATTACCAAGGGCAACTTGCAGGATCAGGAAAATATTCTTCGCTGATGTATTTCCCTGTTGGCCCATCTGCGCCAATCAATGCATATTTCGCAATGCAGCGTTTTGCCTGCTCTGGACTTTTTATTTTATTTCCAGAAATAGATTGTGTAAATTGAAATGTTATTGCCGCAAGGCAACATAGAACAAATCTATTGGCGTTAATGAATACTGACCTCTTTTTTCAAAAAATCCGGAGTTATTACAACATTTCAGCAGAGGCAGAATTTGCGTTTAAAAACTTGCTGAGGTTTAAAAAATACAGTAAAAATGAAAATTTTATCTCCCTGGGACAACAACCCAAAAAAGTAGCTTTTGTACTCAGCGGACTTTTTTCTCAAAACTACCTAACTGATGAAGGAGATGTAGTGATCAAATATTTTTTTCCTGAACAGAGAATGGCGGCTTCTTTAAGTGCAATGCTTGCAGGCAAAGCCAGTATGTTTTATATCACGGCCATTGAAGAAACGATGGTGATTGAATATGATTTTTTTGAATTTAAAAAGCTATTTACTCCCTTTCCTGACCTTGCCATGTTTTACATCAATTATACCGAACTGCATTGGATTATAGAAAAAGAACCCTTAGAAGTTACCTTTCGGACTGAAACAGCCGCCAAGCGTTATGATGATTTTCTTCAAAAATATCCAAACCTGGTAAAAAGGCTTAAAAAACACCATATCGCTTCCTATTTAGGGATTACGCCAACCCAATTGAGCAGAATATTTCTCACGAACAAATAATTTTTTCATTTTCTCAACATATGTAAAATTTTAGTCCAGATCGGTGCTCCATATTTGTGTATCATTTATAAATTAAAATATACAGAAATGGCAACTAAAATTTTTATCAATCTACCAGTGAAAGATTTAAGCAAATCAATTTCATTCTTTTCGGGCCTTGGATTTAATTTCAATCCACAGTTTAGCGACGAGAAAGCGGGATGTATGGTCATCAGCGACAACATCTTTGTGATGCTTTTAACGGAAAGCTATTTTCAGACTTTTACAAAAAAGCCGGTGTCTGACGCAAAAACGACAACCGAAGTTTTAATTACTTTGGATAGCCATTCAAAAGAAGAACTTAAACAACTGGTTGAAAAAGCGGTGGCATCAGGCGGTACTGTTTACAATGAACCACAAGATCATGGCTGGATGTATCAGCACGGTTTCGCTGATCTAGACGGTCATCAGTGGGAACTGGCCTATATGGATATGTCGCAATTACCAACTGAAGAATGTTAACCTAAATTGATCAAAATGTCAACATTCAATCCAAAATTCGATGAATATATTGCAGGATCTGCAGATTTTGCAAAACCAATCCTAAGCTATTTGCGGGAAATCATTCATGAGGCATGTCCTGAAGTTGAAGAAATAATCAAGTGGGGGATTCCCCACTTTGATTATAAGGGCGATATGATGTGTATTCTGGCAGCCTATAAAAACCATTGTTCTTTTAGTCTTTACAAAGCGGAGCTGATGCGCGATCAAAAGCTCATCGATAGTGTAAAAGCAGGGAAGAAGATGGGTTATATGGATAAAATAAAAGCTTTATCTGATTTGCCCGACAAGAAAACATTAGTTGCCTATATCAAGGAAGCCATGGTTTTAAATGAAACTGGGGTAAAAAAAGTGAAACCTGTAGCCGACAAGCCAAAAACAATTGAAGTACCGGATTACTTTAGCGAAAGGCTCGAAGGCCATCCAGTGGCGAAAGAAATTTTTGATAGTAAAACACCCTCTTTCCGAAAGGATTATCTGGTTTGGATCACTGATGCAAAAACAGAAGCAACCCGTCAAAAAAGAATAGATCAGTCTCTGGAATGGATCGCAGAAGGACAAGGAAGGTTTTGGCAATATGAGAAATGAAAGCCATCTGATTCAAACGCTTAGTTCATTCTTGATTTGTTTTCTAAAATTGAACGTTTAGCGATACTTTTTGAACGTTGGCCTATCGCGTTGCCTGAATAGACAGTCTACCTTTGGTTTATTCAAATAAATCAAAAATGACAACAACAACATTCACTTTAAAAAGTAACGAATTAGGCGGACAGCTCAATCAGGAACAATATGTCAATGGCATGGGTTTTAACGGACAGAACCGCTCACCACAGCTTTATTGGGAGAACGCGCCGAAAGAAACCAAGGCTTTTGCCCTGACCATGTACGACCTCGATGCACCAACGGGCAGTGGTTTCTGGCACTGGGTGGTTTTTAATATTCCGGTACACATCAACGAACTGCCATCTGATGCCGGCGACCCGGTCAAAAACTTAATGCCAGAATATGCGGTACAAAGCAATACGGATATGGGTACACCAGGTTATGCCGGCGCTGCACCACCCGAAGGTACAGCGCACCGTTATCTGATCACCGTGTATGCGCTAGCTCAAAAACTCGATCTGGATAAAAACGCAACGCCCGCTTATGTAGGGTTCAACCTGCATTATGCTACGCTCACTAAGGCCTCTTTGTTGGTTTACGGACAAAAGCATTAAATTAGCCTGAAATGAAACCAACGGAACCCATCTCCATTTTTAGCTATAAGGCAGAAGGAAACAGCACCAGAAACAGGATTACCCTCCAGCAAAACCTTTTTAGCTTTTTGTTGGAAGGTGAGAAAACTGTGTATTATGCGGGCACAAAGATCGGTATCATACCGGGTCAGTTCCTGTTGCTTGCTGCAGGCAATTGCCTGATGAGCGAAAAAACGGTTACATCCGGTGGTCATTACCGAAGCATTTTGATCTCTTTCGATAACGCAATACTTGCTGATTTTTTCGCCAGACAGCAAAATCTGCTTCGTATTCAAGCCGAAAAAACCCTGGAAGAGCCTATCCTGCGTTTTGAACAGGATGCTTTTCTCGGTAATTTTATCAGCTCCCTTGAACATATGCTTGCAAATAATCAAAGCATTTCACCGAATATGCAACTGGTAAAATTGCATGAATTACTGCTGTATTTAGGGGAGAATTATCCAGGTGAACTGCAAAAACTCCGGGGCATTAGTCAGGAACCTGTTGACGATATTCTGATCAGACAGGCAGTTAATGCGAATATCGATCATCCGGTAAGCGTCGAAGAGCTGGCCTTTTTATGCAATACGAGTTTATCTACCTTCAAACGTCGCTTTGCCAGGATCTATTTCACCTCGCCAAGCAAATGGCTGCTGGAAAAAAGAATGCAAAAAGCGGCCATGCTGCTTAAACAGGGAAATGCCACTGCCAGCGAAATCTATTATGAACTTGGCTACGAAAATTTATCCAGTTTTATACAGTCTTTCAAACAGATACACGGCATCACGCCCAAACAGTATCAGTTAAATAATTAAAAATGAACAAACAATATTTTACCGGCTTAGCTGCCTAGAACAGCTGGGCGGATGATAAAGTGATGGCCTGGCTCAGCCAGATCAGCGACACACAATGGGAGCAGTCTCTTTTGAGCAGTTTCGGCAGTATTAAACAGACCAGTGTCCATATTGCTAGCGCAGAAAAAATATGGATTGATTTCTGGACAAATGAAACCAGACCCGTTTATCTGTCTGCTCATTTTGAGGGTTCTAAAAATGAGTTGATTTACATTTGGGAAACGGCTTCAGCAGGGATGCGGAATTTTATAGAAAACCATGCCGAAGAAAATTATAGCGATCCGGTTACATTTGTTTATCCCAGAGGTGGATCCGGACAGATGGCTTACTGGCAAAGCTTTGCGCATATCGTGAACCATTCTACCTATCATCGCGGTCAGTTGGTCAACCTATTGCGACAGGCGGGTTTTACTGAACTATCTTCGCTTGATCTGGCCACTTATTATTTGACGAGCACGGCAATGATATTATAGAAGTAGCATTACATGCAAAAAACCTCACATTTCTGTGAGGTTTTCCATGATCCCGCTGGGACAAATCAGACCATCTTTGATCAACTATTTTGCCAGTTCCGGAAATTTCTTGATCAGCGCTATATGATTTAATCCAGCCTTTTTAATGGTTGGTAATGGCATTTTTAGCCTATCCCAAGCTTAAATTTCGTTGTATTCCCATACACCTGAAATGGTAAGCAAAGTCAGTCCGGGCTGTTTTTCACCATAACTGAAAATACAAATATATTTTGAACCACAAGATGGGCAATCTGTTCCAAAGTACAGTGTTGGTAAATCATTTACCGTCAGTTCTCCAAAATGAAGTGAAGTTTTTGAGGTTTCGGAAACAATTTTATGCCTTAATAGTTCATCTTTAGCTAAAACCTTTTCGTTATTGTACAATTGGAAAATTGGAAAACCTGATTCATAAGGCGTTATTTTAACGGTATTTTCTTGTCCGCAATTGCAACATTTGAATTTTGCTCCTGCCAGGAGGTCAATCTCAGCATTACTGAACCTATCTTTTTCAACAGATACCTGATTTTCAATAAAAATTCTTTTTGAAATTGAGTACATCTAAATTATTTTATTGTGCAATCACCACACCCACAGCTCCCGGATATTTTCCACTTGGATTTTTCTTAATCGTTACCTTGATATATCCTTCCTGGGCCAGTTTATTCCAGGTTTTTTGGTAACCAGTCATTAGATCGATCGGTATTTTCCACATGGTCTGCTTACCATAACCCGCCTGGTTAAACCAGGGTATGATATCTGCTGTTTGGCCCCCGAAATTTAGCGAATTATTTAGAACTTCTATTTCATAATAAAAATCATAGGAATTTTCAGGTTGATTCAAGGCCCTTTGCCCGAAAGTATATACAGATCCATTGATAATCGGACTTGTAAAACTACCGCCTAAAGTTGGCGCCCCGGTTCCACTATAAGTTCCGATTGCACTACTGTACCTGTCATATTTTTGCCCCATCGTGATCGGTGTATCATCTACTGTATTGAAACCTCCGTTTGCAGGTGGCCATTTTCCATTTAAATTGTTATTTATAAATAAAGTTTCCAGATCGCCCCACTTTTTTGATTTGTATAAATCGTAAACGCGATCTCTTATCGTCTGACTTACAACATTCGAAGGATCGTAGGTGGCAGCCAGTTCGTTTGCATTTTTGTAGAACTCAGTGGCCGGTTTGTTCGGCTGTTCATTTAAAAGGTCGTCCTTATCTGACCTGCAGGCCACAGAAAATACGGCAATGTTTAAAAGCAGCAGGTACTTCAATAAATTTTTCATAGTTGTTCGTTTGGTTTATTAAATTAGGGTTTAATAATAGATGGATGATGATGTAAAATCAGACATGAAATTACATGACGAAGCTAATATTTTTTTTTATAGTAAAAAATACAATTATATTATAATATTTACTACATGTATAAACATATAAGTTTTATGATACAGGATCATTCCATTAGAACTTGATGATTGAAATGCTTCTTTTTGTTGGCGGGCAACAATTGAATAATAAAAAAAGGGGATAGTAAAGTAAATGGTTGTCCTTTTCTAGCTTAATAAGCTCCGCTTGATCTGAAAGCAATGGCCTAATTCACAGATTTTAGAATATAGGAAAAGATTCTGCAGCCTTCACATATAGGGTGAGAACAAAATAGCTCCTCAACTTTTGTAACACGTTGCTTTTTGCTTGTCCAAATCATGGCGACAATGAAGTTGCTATTAAACTATTGTAAAAATGGACAAATTAAAAAATAAAGTTGCTGTAATAACAGGGGGTAGCAGTGGGATTGGTTTGGCGACAGCCAAAGAATTTATCGCAAACGGAGCAAAAGTTGTAATTTTTGGACGGGGTAAACAAGCCCTCAGTGAAGCGGTAAGCGAACTTGGCTCAAACAGTTTTGCTGTGCAAGGAGATGTTTGTAAACAATCAGATCTGGACAAGTTGTTCGAAGAAACGGAATCTAAATTTGGAAAAATTGACGTTCTACTCGTAAATGCTGCACAAGCAAAATTGGTAACAATTGCAGACACAACAGAAGTTTTTTTTGATGAAATGATCAATGTAAATTTCAAAGGAGCTTACTTTACGCTTCAAAAAGCTATTCCTTAT
Source organism: Pedobacter psychrodurus (assembly GCF_032678585.1). Classification (GTDB taxonomy): domain Bacteria; phylum Bacteroidota; class Bacteroidia; order Sphingobacteriales; family Sphingobacteriaceae; genus Pedobacter; species Pedobacter psychrodurus_A. The sequence goes on from NZ_JAVTSN010000018.1 coordinate 84,158, forward strand.
TTAAATAATAACGCTTCTGTAGTGATTACAACATCCTGGTTAAATAGTATCGGTTTTGGTGGGAGCAGTTTATTAAGTGCAAGTAAAGCAGCATTACGTTCTGTTGTTCGGGTTGCATCGGCCGAATTAATTGAAAGAGGAATCAGGGTAAATGCCGTAAGCCCAGGAGCCATCGGAACGCCACTTTGGGGTAAAATTGGGTTACCTGAAGAGGTATTAAAAGCAGCGGGCGAAACCATTACAAATCAAATCCCTGTTAAACGTTGGGGTCAACCTGAAGAAATTGCTAAAACAGTACTATTTCTTGCTTCTGATGATTCGTCCTATATTATCGGCAACGAATTAACAGTAGATGGTGGTTTAAGGCAAATTTAAATTGTAAATTAACTAAAGCAAATTTGATGGTTTGCTTTAGTTTTATTAAAAATAAATGGATAATCCTTTTCAAATAAACTATACCGACGAAGTAGATTCGGGTTTGGTAAAACTAGCAATTGGTGGTGATAAAAAAGCATTACAAATTCTAATTGGCAGACACCAATTGTTCATTTATAACCTTGCGATAAAAATGACCAAAAGTGTTGAAGATGCAGAAGACTTAACGCAAGAAGTATTGATAAAAGCAATTACTGCACTAACAAAATTTGAAGGGAAAAGTAAATTCAGAACCTGGCTATATAGAATAACTGTAAACCACTTCATAAACACAAAAAAGAGTAAATCCGAATTGAAAACAATAGACTTTGAAAGTTATTTTAATTCAATTGACAATATTCCTGTTCACGAACTAAATGCAACTGAAGAAAATGAACTCAAAGACACCATAGAAGAAATTAGAATAAGTTGTACTGCCGGAATGTTACTTTGTTTAAATAGAGAACAAAGAATGGTTTATATCCTAGGCGAAATGTTTGACATTGACCATAACTTAGGTTCGGAAATTTTAGGAATTACGGCAGGTAATTTTCGTATTCGGTTAATGCGGGCAAGACAGGACTTATATAATTGGATGAATAAAAGATGCGGTTTGGTGAATAAATCTAACCCTTGCAGATGTGCTAAGAAAACAAGGGCCTATATTGATGCTGGAATTGTTGATCCTCACAATTTAGTATTTAACACCCGCCACAAGAAAAAGGTATATGAGCTGTCAGGACAAAAGGCTATTTTAATTACCCATACAGTAGAAGATTTACATAGAAATATTTTCCGGCGACACCCAATTCAAGAACCTTTAACATCATCAAAAATAGTTAACGAAATATTTAACAATAAGCTAATAAAATCAATATTGGATTCATGAATATCGTCCGGTAAACTATCCATTTTGAAAGGTGCTTCCGTTTGGTAACTCAACGGCATTCTCGTAACTAAGACTAAGCCGAACAAACGATGGGACCTATCGTAGAAATTTTTTGCTCCTATGCGCAGACCCGCTCAAAATCTCATTTTAACAAAAAACCTCCAAGCTTTAGACTTGAAGGCTTTTGTGATCCCGCTGGGATTTCCCGATAAAAATCGGGATCATACTTCTCATCCCAGTTTTTGCTGCGCAAAAAAAAAGACAACATTTTCATGTTGTCTTTTTGATCACTCTGTGATCCCGCTGGGATTTGCACCTAGTGCTAAAATCAGCGTTTAAATAGTATTTTAGGCTGTTTTGTAATTCTACTCATTGAATTACTCACTATTTTTTTAATACGTTTTAGCTGCAATTGCTATATATAAATATACATGTTTAGCATAAAATAAACAATTATTTTGAATTTTTTCACTATCTGATTAAAATCAACTAAGACATTTAACTTTTTCTAATCCAGATCTTTGAGAAAACGAACGTGTTTGTCAAGTAGTTCCTCAGAAACATTAAACTGTTGTCCAAGTCTCTTATGCCTCTCCAAGGTTCTGTAAAATCCCATGAAATTTTCCAAATGGCTGTTGTAGGATGTAAGCAAATCTTGAGCATCTTTGATTGCAAAATAACCATCTTTATTTGATCCTATTCTATTACTCCTCTTCAGAGGATTGATAAGCCAGTTTTGTATATTACTGTCTGTAAGTTCATTATCTGTAATCCCCAGAGAACGGACTTCTTCTACAATTTTTTCTCTTTTTAAAGGATTAGAGCTATTATTACTTCCAGACTCGAGTAAATTATAAAGTGTATTCCTCAGAGCTGTTAGATCTCTAAAATATCCTGTTGCAAATTCTTTTTTGTAACCTTTTCCAGCAACTCCGATTAATTTGTCAGAAACCAATGTACTCTCTTTTGAGTCTATCTTTAGCCCCAAATCCTTAAGTTCGTATACATCATCAGAAAATGTGTAAATCAAATGATTCTCGAGCAAGATGTCGATGGCATCTGTCCAAGGATTTTGATAATTCTTACTTTGAGAAAAATATTCGAATTTCACCCCTAAAAGAATATTGTTAATGGTCATATCCAACATTTTGTTTATCCAACTTACGTTCCCATTTCTATAAAATGTTCCTAGATTATCGATTAATGTTGAATAAAGTCTATCTTCCAAATTAGCTAGAGCGTCAATGATGGACTGATCCGTAACATCATCAAGCTTTTCTAATACTAGTGCCTCACATTCCCAATATACCGAGTTAGTAAACTTAAATTTTTGATCTTCATTAATGGGTAGTGCGTGAAGAACGGAACAAGTTTCCATCAAAGAGTCCATATGGCTATTGAAATTTCTTACATATGCTTTTGCACGATAGGATTCAGAAAATTCAAAATTATCTAATGATTTATTTATCAATATTATATTCTCCATCATTGTGCTCTTTTAATTCGGATAAGTTGATTTGGAATAGCTGGTGCTGAAAAATTAGTCACATAAAACTGATGATTTTGCCTATATGGGTGATTCTCGTCAATTATTTCAAGCTCAAAAGTAAATTCATTAATTATCTGCCCTTGCTTGGATAAACCGTAATAGATTGCCCCCGTTCGGCCGGGAATAAATTTATTGTAAATATTTGCTTGTCTTGGTGTTACTGTTTTGGCAGAGTGGGGTCAATAGGATTGGTATTTTCACCCACTTTTAGGTTACTTCCCATTGTGGCAGAAACTAATTCTGCATTTAGTCTATTTTTAGCTCGCCGATCGTTTCCAGACCATAGTCTTTACGGAGTTCCCTGACGAATTTGCTTGGGCGGCTTTTATTGTAAAGCAAGAACACCTGATGGCGTGCCCTGGTGAGCGCAACATAGAACAGCCTGCGCTCTTCGGCATTTTCATAGCTGCCTCCATCTCTAAGCAGATAGTCCAGCACGGGGTCATCGGCTATTTCTGAGGGGAAACCAAATATTCCGGAATCTACGTCCAGCAGAATTGCATGATCACAGGTGAGCCCTTTACTGCTATGGGCAGTATGATAGGTAAGACGGAAAGTTGGGTGCTTTTTCTGCAAGACAGCCAGATCCGGTGGACTGTTGTGGCGGTAGCGTCCGATGAGAAAGATGTTTTTTCGTGCTGTGCTTTTCGGGATCCTGGCCAGTATTTCATCGATGCGGTCAAACCGGTAAAGATCTGCCTCCGCTTTTTTCATTCTCCGGTAGGTGAGCGGTACGAGTGCAAATGCAGGAAACGTTGCATCAAAGGGCGAGGAAAGCTGTTTTCGCAGCTGTGCCGGGTTCTTTTGGATAAAGCTGCTGCTGACCGATAATATCTCGGTGTTAAATCTGTAAGTTTCCAGTACACTGTTGTGGGCGGTCGCTCCGAAATGTTCGCTGAAGTGGGTAATGATGGAAATATCGCTGCCGTTGAAACGGTAGACCGACTGCCAGTCATCGCCAACAGCGTAGAGTTTTGCGGCAGGGTTTGCCGATTTCAAGGCGGTAAGGAGTTTATAACGCCCCTGCGACATGTCCTGAAACTCATCTACCAAAATGTATTTGTAGTGTTTTGAAAATGTGCCCTTATTAATATAACCAGTGGCCAGATTGACCATATCATTGAAATCGATCGAACCTTTCTTTTTTAATTCCTGTTCATAGCCCTGGTAAAGCGGGGTGAAGACATCAAGAAAGACTGCAAAGCGCAGTTCAGTTTCCTTTGACCTCAGTTCAGTGGGAAACGTTCCAGCAGACTTCATCAGGTTCAGAAAGGAGTAGATCAGGCCTATGAAACCGTCCACCTGGCCACTTTTTTTGAACCTGCCCAGGATTTCCTTTGGATCTCTTTTGTTCATCACCACGCCCATGGTAGTAAGCTGCTGTTTGAGCGAACGTAAAAGTGTACCGTTCCTGTTCTGATAGGAGTGGGTGCGTAGCAGCCTGGTCTTATATTTTTTGTGGATGCCTTCCTTCCATTGTATGCCATGGTGGTAATATTCCCTTGCGCTGGTAAAAGGGGCGCGGTAGGAAAACCAGGCCGGAACATCTCCGTTTTCATCGATGCCATAATGTTCGTGGTAGATGTCGTAGCCGGGCAGGTAAAAGTCTGGCGCGTAGTGCTGGAAATCCGGATTGCGGTCTTCGCGTTCAAGGGGAAAGAGCGATTCATATTCATAGTTCACCTGATGCAGGTAAAGAAAGTTGGCAATCTGCAGTTCTTCAAAGCTTTTCACTTCCTGGCCGTCCAGGCTGATGTTGCGCTGTGATTCCAAGTGCCGCTCATATTCTGCTGCCGAGTTGAACTCGAAATCGTCCTTGACCGGACGGTTAAAGAAGGCCAGGAAATTGGTGGCCTTGGACTGGAAGTCCTCGTCCTGCAAAAACATTGCATCGAACCGCTCCTGCAGGAATGCCTTGGCCCGGTAGTCCTTTCCATCGAAGGCAATTGTTTTGGGATGGGGGTTGCAGTAGCGTACGACCTGGTTGCCGAAACTGTTGAAGGTTCGGAAATTGATGTTTTCCACGCCTGATCCCTTGCCACAGAAGCGGAGCGTACGCTCATACATTTCCTCGACCGCGGTATTGGTAAAAGAGATCACTAAGATATCCTCAGGCAAAGCGAGTTTTTTGCGCAGCAGGTAGGCGATCTTGGCGCTGACCGTGGTGGTTTTTCCGGTACCTGCCCCGGCGATGACCAGGTTATTGTCCTCCTCACTGACCACTGCCTGCATCTGCTGCTGTGATAGCGGGTATTTTTCCAGCCTGGAGAAGAATGTTTGATAGTGGTCTATTTCTGACCGGGTAAAGGCCTGGTTGTAGTCAGTGCGGTATTTTTCGATGTCGCGGTGCAGGGAGGCGAAGCGGTCAACTATTTTGAACTCCTGTGTTGTTAAGCCGTATCTGGCATAATGCTTAGGTATGCGGGAAAGCAGGTGCTGATGGGCTGCGCTGAGCTGCCGGTAGTCGTAATGGGCAAAGTAACGCGAGCCATCTAAGTAGGGGCCGAAATCCAGTGCTGCTTTTTCGATGGCAGGCAGCAGCGCAATCAGTTCCTGTTTATCCTCCATGCGTTTATGCCAACGGTAGTAGAGGTACCACGCGCCAAAGGTGAGTATAAAGAGCAGGATTTTTACTGCATCGCTTGGGCCGCGCTGTTTGTTCATGGATGGTATTGTCTGGCGATAAAATAAAGCTGCAATGATACGCAAAATCGCTTATTGGAATAAATTTTGGGTCAGTTTTTCGGGCCGAAACTTCCTTTAGGCAGGTGATTATACCTGCGTTTTCTAGCTTCTATTTTATTTGCCCGGTGGAAAACCCGGAAGGCGGCGCCGTGGAAATGTGGTTCTGGGGAAAAGGGGATTGTATATGCCTATTCCGGCTTTTTTCAAGGGATTGCTGTGAATGATATTGTCGTAGAGGATGATTCTGCACTGATCGAGATTACTTATGAAAAGTTTATGCAGTTGAGGGATGGTTGCGGTGAGGAGCCTGGCTGCCGGAATGCCAGGTGTTTGGATACATGATTACCCTGCCTGCCGCTTTTCTTGTTATACCAGGCAGAGGCTTGGATCCGGGCGGATGTTAGATGATTTGGTCAATGATCGAATTTTTAGCGATATGTTTAGTGGAACTGCCGGGCATCTGTTTGAGGTTCAGATACCCCTTGTCCGGATTATTTTTTCTCTTTGTTAAAAATGAAGCTTTTTCCATCCTGCTTCAAAGTCATCTGTTCTTTCGCTGCATCGAACTCCATTACAACGCTTGCGGCATCCGACTTGAATATGTTTTTTGCTACCGCCTCGAATGCAAGGGCAGACTGTCCTGTGGGCTGACCGATGAGTTGATTGCCGTTTTTGCTGACCGTTATCTTGATGGGCAGGGCGCTTGTGCTGTATACGCCGAGATAAGCGTCGAGGTCTTCCGCTTTAACCGTGAAGGACTTAAAGCTTGGTATCTGATATGGTTTACCGTTACTGATGCTCAGCAGCGCGATAGAGATATCGTTCAGCGGGTAGTTAAGGCCGTTTACGCTGGAGGAGATCGAGATGCCGCTTTCTTTGAAACTATAAAGGACGCTGTAGGTTCCATAGGTTCCGCCGTTGTGGCCCAGGCCCGTCTGGCCATAAAAAGGAACGCGAAGCAGTCCCATGGCAAACGGGTTTTTATCATTGAATGCGCTCATCTGGGCATAGCTGGCCTGATTGATGAGTTTACCTGATGAGAGCGCATCCATAAAGCTCAACAGATCTTCGGGCGTTGAAAGGATGTCGCCAACGCCAATCACATTGGGAAAGTAGATGTCTTTGACATCCGTCCAATGGTCCAGCATGGCATAAGGCCTGGCTTCATTCTGCCCTTTATTGTTGGGTATGCCGGAAACTGTGTTCTTAAGGTTTATTTTTTTCGAAATGCGGTCATTCAGCAAAGCACTATAGGATTTACCGGTGATTTTTTCGAGCACATATGCCAGGAGCAGATATCCGGAATTGGAATACTGCTGTTTTGCACCCGGTTCAAAATTTACTTTCCTTCCAGCAATGGTATCGAGCAGTTCTGCCCGTGGATGTGGTGTTGTGATCCAGTCTTTATCGCTTACTTCGTTAACATAATCCATGAGCCCACTGGTGTGTGAGAGTAGGTTTCCAATGGTGATTTTTTCAGCATTGGGAAGCTGGGGGAAATATTTCGAGAGCTTGGTATCAATTGTTAGCTTACCCTCTTCGATCAGTTGGAAGATCATCGCAGCTGTGAAAACCTTGGTGATCGAACCGATCCTGTACCGGGTTTTAGCGCTTGCAGGGATGCTGTCCGGTGAAAGGGAGCTGTAACCCAATGACCGCTGGTAAACTATCTTACCGTTTTTGGCAACTGCAAAACTGCCCATGCTTTTATGGTTTGCATCAAGGGCATTGAAGAAACTGTCAAGTTTTGCTGTATTGAGCTGTTGGGCCTGGGAGCTGGATATGCATAGAAGGATAAAAAATAAGTTTATAAAAATCTTTTTCATATGGTCGTCTGATTCTGGATGAACAGGCTAAAGTGGCGGTCTGCATCGATGTTTATACTTTTGCGCCCTTGCCTTGCTAAATTCAAATGTAGTAAAAGGACGGCTGATTTATAAATAAAGCTGCTCTTTGCGGACACGGAAAAACTCAGTTTTGTTGTGTTTTTGTTAACTTTAAGGATATATTTTTCCTGAAGTGAAATTACTAAAGACTAGTTCAGTGCTGAAAGTGGTATTCAAAGCCATATCCGCAACAGTAGAATAACCAAAGGCTACTATAAAGAAAAAACTGGCTGATTAAAAAAAATGAGAGTAGATGAATTATAGCATATTTGAACCTGAAATGCCCCGGCTGAACCTTAGTCAGGAGGAATTAAAGCAACATGTCTCAGCGCAGCTTAAACTGATGAATGGTGACAGCTTTCAGTATAACGGGATAATTGCACGCACAGCAAATTTTCTGAATTCTCAGAGCATCGGATTTACCGCCGTTTCCAATACTTCATATAAGAGCGAGCTAAATTCAATGGATAAAGGTCGGATCAGGGAGATTATTTGGGATTTTATAATTCTCCGGTATATCACGATCGGCAGTTATAACGGAGATGAATGGCCGCATTTATCATTTACTGAATTGGGTAAAACGTATTTCTCAGCAGGTTCGTTTTAGGATCTGTTTGATGGACTGTGTTTCCTTCATCTGGATGTATTATAACAATCTATAAACGCAGATCCGGTCATTTTGTGGATGATCTGCTGTATTTTCCATGCGGATCATATCACGCAGTTTCCCTGGTTGGATCTGGTTGTGGTCAAGAAATTTGTCTACCCAGACTTCTTTTACATTTCGTTCCTTTTTGGTGCTGCTGCGTTCGATGTGGGCATAGAATAGCCGCTCATAACGTTCTGATGGGAATAAGTTATCCAGGTCTGCCAATGTGAAGTAATGTTTAAAATAATCATTGTTTGCGGGACTAGCGGGGTTGTTGGCATAGTATTGATCGGGATGAACCGATATGTAAACGAAGGAACCTGCCGATAACTGTGCCTCTATTTTTGTCAGGATCTTGACGCAGTCTTCCAGATTGAAAAAGTGCATGATGTTGGCCAGGAAAACAGCCGCATAGTGCTCTTGCGGTAATTGATCATTGAAGATATCCAGGTTTTGCAAGATTAGCTGGTTTTCTGACGCGGCTAATTCCTCAAACCTAAGCTGAAGCTGTTCCAGCTGGTAGTTATCATTGTCCACGCCGATAAGTCTTTTGCCTTTACCGGCATAATCCAATAAGAAACTGGCCTGCCCACATCCAAAGTCTACGATTGCACCATCGGTCAGTTCATCTTCGAAATCCCGTAGGGGATTGAAGGCTAGCTTGATGATTTCTTTTGTGGTGTAAAATTCTGAGAATGTTTCCCAGTAGAGGCGCATTTGTGTGTCCATGAGGAGAGGTTAATTTTTATGAAAATACGTAAATACCATTTCTTAACAAAGTTTAGAATTAAATATCTGTTTATTGTTCAAGGTTAGCTATCAGGATTTCCAATATTGATAATTATATTTTTTTTTAATTTTCAAAGTGATTAAAAAAACATCCGTTAATAGCTGTAAAGCCGATTAGATAAGCTGAATTTCCGGTAGTCCAATCAATCAGGATTGTTGAAGAAATTTGTGTTGTTTTATTTTTTTTGGCGTGTCCCTGAAGGACCGCGTCTTCCGCTGTATCTCCCTGCGGGAGGATGCCGCTGCACCCGCTCACGCGTTGTTGGAACCTCCACGTCTCGCTAAAGATTAATATTTGATTCTAGGAGAGGACAGAGGTATGCTGAATGTTATGGTCAATAGCTTATAGGATGTGCAAAATAGTTGCATAAGTTATCTTATATTTATAACAGGTAGCAAACTATGGTTTTTATAGAGAAAGATAATGTTGACATATTGATCGGGAACAACCTTCCTGTAGAGACAGGTAGGGTAGCGAAATTTCTTGATTATTATTTGATTTCATTGGCGATGAATGGTGATAATTTGCCCAATCACCTTTTTGAGCATAATCTTTATGGGAAAAGGGATGTTGCACGGCAGGAGTTTGCAAAAGTTGATGCGGATGTTGTTTTAGAGATTGATATCAAGGCGAATAAACTGTATGGAGATTTGCGGGATTACAGGAAATACAAGGAATTCGCAAGAGAATATGATGAACAGCGGGTGGTAGTACATATTATGATCACCGGTGTAAAAAAAACAAATTGGGTTATACATCTACCATTACAATGCCTTATGAAAGGATTTGGCGATCCATTGCGTGGATATCAATGTTATGGACATGGCATTACATTGTTCGATGAAAGGGGGGAGCCAAAGCGGGATGAACTTTTTTACTGCGGGATAACCGGTAGAAACTGGTTGGTACGGATGGCTGAGCACTTCAGGGATATAGAGAAAGGCAGTAAAAAGCTTTTTCACAGGAAATGGAGGGAATACAGAAATGCTGATAATGTAATGCTGAATTCCGAACTTATCGTGCTCAACCAAAGCCATACTGGTGCAATGGACTGGGAGGAATGGATTGTTGAACGTTATAAGAAAGAGAAGAGGTCATTGAATATGATACCTGGAGGGTTTAAAGGGGCGAAAATGCTGCATAAATTCAATTACTTTAAGAAAAATCCTTCCAAAGCTTAGTAGTAAATTGATGGCAACATTTTTTGCCTATGGTGATAATGTTTAGGAAGAGATATAACATAGCTTCTTATACGCCAATGCCTTAATTCAAGGATTCTTTTCATTGATGGTTCTTAACCCGCTGTTCTCTAGATGTTTGAATTGTATGGTGGGTTCAGCTGGGGGAAAGTACGCTTTCATTGAGTCCATATGATCGTTCTATGTCAGCATACTTTCGATCTCGCTTTTCCATTTAATAAACCCATCAGCGGGCTTGGTATAATCATGAAAGATTCGGCTAAATGAATCGTCTTCCGTGAGGAGGTAAGCCATTCTACCTTTGGTTTTGATGATGTTCATGACGCCCTCCAATTGTTTTAATGTCGACTTTAAAATATCAGGGTCTTTTTTAATACCCCAGACGTAGGTTGCTTCTGCTGTGTTCAGTGTTTCCCAAACGACATGGTAGTTATTTTCACCTTCAATCAGGAAGAAGAATGAAAATGGGTTGTGGGTAAACCTGAGCTTCATCACTCCACCGGCGTGTTTGCTGGATAGAAATCTCAGGTGTTTGTAATGCTTGGTGTTTGATACCTCCAACAGGTTTTCCAAAAATTCCTTGTCGTTATTGAAAAAGGTGCTTGACTTTAGTTTACTGTCGGTAAATGCTTCCAGATACTCTTCCATTGTAAAGAGATTTTTGTCAATATCTACACTTGTTTTTTTCCTGGCGTCCTTTAAAAATTCAAATTTAACCTTTTCGATTAATTCCTTGTTGATCTCATCTATTTGCGGTGATTGGGCGGATTTTGATATGACTTCATTATCAGATACATCAATAATGGCAGTAACCTGAATATTTTTTGTTTTGAGGATGTTTGCAAAGTAATTCTTGACCGCATCGAATTCTGCGATGATATCCCCGTTGAAAATCGTGAATTCGATGGACTTGCTTAATTGTTGAATTTTAATATCAATGGATACCCCGCCGGAGATGAAACGCACATTTTTTAATGGTATAAAAAATGTTTCCGTAATAGTCCGCTTTTGGACAGGTCTTGGAAGCGGCTCGTAATTATGGTAGTGTGCTGCTCTGTTTGTCGTAATACTTGGGGGATGGGATAGTGAACCAGTATTTCCGCCCGATAAGGTGTTGAGTAGTCCTCCGGTATCAATGCTGCGGAAGGTTACGGTTTCCAGGGTGTTTAGGATGGCTGAAAGTTGTTTCTGGTTACTTTCAAAATCCGTTTCCCCAATATTATAGGATAATATATCACAGAATATTCTCCGCTCATGCTCAATATACTTCTTTATCCTGAAAGTCCAATATGCGGGGAACCGAAAAACTTTTTTTTCTATATGTTCCAAGCCGATCTGCTTAAATGTCATTGAGCGGTTCGGGGTTAAGTAGGCTTTGTCCTCATTAAATAATATTTTAAGTTCCTGTCCAATCATGGTTGATATTTTTTTAGAGCTCCTGGCTCTTAAATATATGAATTCTGTCCGATATATTGATTGATGGGCCAAGACCATTTTTGTATAATTCGGTAAGGAAGCTGGTGGATAATGCCACTTCAAAGCTACTAAGGCCTGGACATCATAATCCTGTTGCATTCATTTGTAGAAAAGTATCCGGACCTTCAACTGAGACAGCTCATTGCCTGATATTATGCAAAAAGGTTTTTGGCACCGGATGATAAGGGAATTGATTGCCTCTACGATACAACAGCAATAGTTTTGAGCGAAATTTATCTTGAGTTTAGCGGCTGAAGGATCGATCAGGTAGATTAAACTTCAATATGGCCTTGATCAACATCTGGTGCTTATCTTTTATTGGCTGACAATCCAAGTCTATATATATTGATATAAAACTTAATGGAAAATCATATGTAATTTCGGTACTTGCTTTGAATTAAATGTGGGAACTAGAATTGTAAAATATATTTTTTAAGACGGATCCATGAAGGAACTAAATAAAAAATTTAGGGTACTGCGAGTGAATTTAAGACGGCATGGTCAAGCTATAGCGCAGGAGGTGGTAATGCAGTTCCATCCTGCCACTCTCCATCCCGGTAGCGAAATTTGCATTTTTTGTAATTCCTCCATTGATATAACCAGGGAACATGTTCTGCCAAAATGGGTTGTTGAACATGAACTGCACAGCACCATGGTCTCAGGAGTAAATAAACAAACACATACCTACAATAAGGCTGTGGTACCAGCATGTGCTGAATGCAACAACTCCGTACTGGCATGCGTTGAAAGGTATATTATCAAGGCTATTATGGGGCTGGATGAATTAAAACTTTGTAGCGATGCTGATTTGTTCAACATAATCCGCTGGCTGGAAATTATTGACTATAAACTACAAGTTCTGGACTGTCGAAGGAAATATCTCAAATACCATAATTTAGAGTATGATCCCTTGTGGGGAAAATTTCCGGTATCCATGATGCGGCATTTTACCTCGATGCAGCCATGGAAAGCGTATTATTGGATCCGCAATGCCCAACAACGAATCACGGTCAAGGCAAAAAATAAGAATCTAAACTCATTGGTTATCCTAAAAACAGTCGTACCGCATTTCAATTTTTTTTCCAAGCCGAATGAATACATCTTTATCAGTTTTCCGATGTATAATATTGCATTATTTTTATTTCTGGATAGAAGGCATAATGATTACAGCAAATCTGCAAGCGAAGCGCTAAATATTATCAAGGTTGTTGCTGAATCTTAATTGGCCCGGCATATTACACCATTTAGGCGATGAATCTAGGTGTTGTTCATAGGGGATTCCATGGGACCTGTTCTTCGTTCGTACCGGTATATCTGACCATTGGCAGGCGGTTGCAGTACATACCCTTATAGCCAAATAGGTGAAGCAATAATAGTTCCATGTGATGAAGCGCGATGTGTTTGATATAAAATCTGTTTATTCCGGAAAATTTAGCAAGCTGGGTACGTTTGTTTTGATCAGAATGGACAATTGCATTACGGATCAGGGTGAATAGCCTGGGAAAGTCGTCAAAGTAAAGCCCCGTGGACTTTAGCTCGCTTAGCATTTCATCGTAGTCCGGATGAAAACCGACATCAATAGCGGCATGCTGTAAAAGTCTCCTGATTTTTTCATCTGCGCTCAGCTTTCCATCTTGTTTTTTCTTCAACTTCCAATTGAATAAGAGCTCAAAAGCGTTCTGTAGCAGTACAATCGAGCCTTCCACCAAAGCACTGTTTTTGTTGGCTTCAAAAAGCCAGTGCAGCATATAATCGACACACTGATAGTCGTCTTCATTTTTAATAGCCACATTGAAGCCCTGCCATAGGTCATCCAGTTTGGGGTCTTTGACAAATGGAAGCCAGGTATCTATTTCCAGGTATCCGTCGGAATCGGCAGGTGAATAATCCTCCCACACGCATTCCGCTCCCGCATAGCAGTGCAAGAAGGTTGGAAATGTCTTTTTTCCATTTAAGAAGCTAATGAAAAGCCTCAGTCGGTCAGTTATATCACTTATCTCGTTCGGATCAATTACCCCGGAAGTGGCCTGGATTTCTCCCGTATGTGTAAGGCCGAATCCACCTTCCTCTTTTAATTTTTCAAGGGTTGAGGAGAAATTACCAAGCTGATCAATGGTGAAGGTAAAAGCTTCGTCCTTCCACTGAAGTCTTGAACGGGAGAAATTCCTGCCATTTTTGATTGGTAGACCGTTGTAGTTACGGAGATTAGGGATTTCAAAGGTGATCCTGTCGACATGTTTATTTTGGTGAACAATCCGGAAAGGACCGGTGATTTTTCCCCTTACCATGTTATTTCGCTGCGCAGTCAATTGGATTGTTCCGTGCTCGATCTGCATATCTTTTATCAGGAGTTTTTCAGGGGCATTTGACCTGGAAAAGATATCGACACTGGTTTCTGCCTTGAAGTAAATGTGGGGATTAGGTTTCCAGGAGAAGGTGATTTCTCCGAAAAAATCTATCGGATTGTCACCAAAGCTGATCTGGAAGGCTCCATTGAAGAGTTCAATAGATGAATTTGGAGATGGTAGGACAGTTGTTGGGATCAATGCTTGCGGTAGTGCATTTAAGCACTCTTCGATCTTATTTTCCATATCTTCTATCTGTAGAATATAGTGGCATCTACGGTGTATAACTTCAGTTTCGTCAGACTATCCTCGTCAATTAGTGAGTCATCAATCAAAGATAACAACTGCGTTTTATCTGCCTTTATGGCAATGAAAATCACAATCAGTTTGCGGAGCAGGCCGATAATGTTCCTTGCATAGACGCTCAGGTCACCAAAAGCCCTGATAATTTTATCTTTTTCTCTTTTGGTTAGAAAGCCTCCGTGGGCATAATGGCTTCTTACCCCGTAGGCGGTAGCGAGAAATGATCTTATTTCCAGAGCACTGGATTGATCAAAAAGAGAAAGTAACCTTGCGGTTCTTGTCTGAATTCTAAAAGACAGCTCCTGCTTTTCGGAGGATAGGAGCGCTTCTATTCCCATAACTGCAGTAGCCACCCGGCGTTCAAAAACTACATCTTCCGTCAGTGCGTCCCGATACCTGTCGAAAGCGGTGCTGAGATAGTCCTGATGTTCATTCCCAGAACTGAGTAGATGTGGAGGGATCTCCAACGTTTGCAGAAAGCAAATCAACTGTTTTTCGTCCGTGGCTAAAATGGTCTGCGGAGCAAAGTTCCGGATACGCCTGGTGCCGGAGAAACCTGCGCTTTTTGCTTTTGTGATAGATTCCTGCTCCATTTCCTCCAAAACCGATTGTACACTGCAGGTAAAGAATAATGTAAGTTGATAGAGGATGGTCTGGGCTTTTTTGCTTAAATCACCTGTTTCCCCTCTTTTGCATACTCCTTTTAGCTCAAGTATGGCCGTTGGTCTCGGCGAGCCAAAGAAATCTCCCTTCAGTGGTTCGATGGGTTTTTCAAAATCAGACTTTTGGGTTTGTCTCAGAATGATCCCCTCTTCCAGGATTATCTCCCTGGATTCCAATATTAGCCCGTCAAGTTCAATTGTGATAGAGGTTGGTAGTTCACTGCCCGAAAGACTTCTGATTAGTTTGGTGTTTAACGCGTCTATTGCTAAACTGTTGGAGGCATTAGGGGTGGCGCAGATAATCTCTATCAGCTGATGAAGGTATTGTCCGAACCAGGAGTGGGTGTAAATGTGTCCAAAGCGGTCCTGTAAGTATTTTTCACACTCAAGATAATCAGGGGACTGGGATATGGCTTTCGAGACTAAAAGGCTGGTTCTTATCCATGTGCGCTTTTCCGTTGACCTGAATGATGCACCGGTATATTCAGGTCCTTTTAAGCCATAGCTAAAGTCATCTAGTTCCTGATATTGGAAAGGTTGTGACTCGTATTGTTTCAAGAGATCCGGATTGGCAATCAGTAGATTATAGATGATGTTGGTCAGCGCCTCACTGTATTTGCCGAATTCGTTTAGCGCTGAGGCTGTAGGGTTTTCTGTTGTCAATTTTCTGAGCTGTTAATCTGTGGTTCTAGAAGTTTTGACCTTACTTGCGCCATAAGGTTTCGATCAAAACTAAGCAAAAAACATGAGCTGTCGACATCATCCTAAGGCTGTTTAGATGAGGTTTTTAAATTTTATTGAAATATATGAACTAAACTGTAATGTATCTCTTGCGAACTGTCATGCAAACAGAGATAACCATCCTAAAAAAAGGAAAATGTAGCATAGCGCTATTTTTTATTTTTAGATTATTGGTGGGTCAGTTAATTTAAAAGCTAGTAAAATACTGAAAATAAGTGTTTTAAGTGGTTATGTATTGCTATGTAATGTATAAAACGGGTTTGTTCTGTTTTGTGATTTTTTTAATTTAAGTGTCTGTATTTTAGTTATTTGTGAATAATAAAATTTCGGGCTATTTTTTTTTATAACTTTAACCCCAAATCACGGAGTATATGGAACAATTGAACATTAGCAATTTAGATGCTGAAAAGGTTTTTTTAAGGCAGCCCCTAACAATAGATCCAGCTAAGATGGACAATGAAGTATTGAAAAGACTGATTGGTGAGATCGATTTTGACCGTGCTAATAAGGTTAATTCCTACAATAGGACGCACAACCGCCATAACCGTGGTAGATAGGATCGCTCCGGAGAGCGAAATTGATACCATACTGGTTAAGGTGGCCAGTCGCTGCAATATCAACTGCAGCTACTGTTATGTATATCACATGGGGGACGATAACTGGTCACGGCTTTCCAAATTCATGGATTCCGATACCTTAGGGGCCATGTGTGTATCACTGGGACAGATCGTTTCCCAACAGGAGAAGCCCTTTAGTGTGGTGTTACATGGCGGCGAGCCTTTTCTCCTTGGTAAAACAAGACTGAAGGAACTGTTGCATGCACTAAGAGAGGTGCTACCTGAGCTCTATCCGATCAGCATACAGACCAACGGAATATTAATTAGCAACGAAATACTGGATATCTGTTCATACTACAGGGCCAGCGTGGCAGTGAGCATTGACGGACCAAAGGCGATACATGACCGTTTCAGGGTAGGACATAGTGGGGAAGGGACTTTTGAAAAGGTTGTTCTTGGAATCGAAATCCTGCGCCGGCATGTCGATGCAGCGTTTCTGAATGCTGGTCTGCTTGCGGTAGTGGATCCGCAGAGCGATCCAGTTGACGTTTATACCTTTTTTAAGGAAATGGGAGCTCCAAGCGTTGATTTTCTTTACAAGGACGGTAACCACGACCGTTTGCCACTCGGTAAAAAATCTTTATTTTCTTTGGAATATGGCGACTGGATGGTTCGGTTGCTTGATGTATACCTGAGTGATGCCGATCCGCTTCCGATCCGGGTGCTGGATGATATGCTCAAAGTGATGTTGGGAGGGACAGTTTCGAAAGAGGGAATGGGACTAACTGATTTTGGCATCATCATTATCGACACCGACGGTACAGTGATGAAGAACGATACGCTTAAAAGCTCCTTTAACGGAGCGGATAGATTCGATGAGCCGATAAACATAAAGGATGGAACGCTTATTCCATTCATCCATTCTAATGATTTTTTGGACTATAAACGCATGCAGCGGCCTGCACATTTAAATTGCCGCAACTGCGAAAATCTCGATCTTTGCGGTGGTGGCATGATCCTTCATCGTTGGAGCGAAAGCAACGGCTTTGACAACCCTTCGGTATACTGCTCCGATCAGATGTATCTGATAGATGCGATGCAGGAAAGAGTTAAAAAATTAATTTCACAATATGTCTAGGGAATATTTTGTATTCGGTGGAGTGGAGCCGGCAACGGGCCCATTTCCACATTTCGGCGTTTCGACGGTTTTTAAAGAAACATCCGCCGGAGATATATTAAGTTGGTTTAAGCATACCGATAGGTGGCATCTTACGCAGACCAGTTTTTACACCCAGTACGAGTTTAGTTTATTGGATGGTAAGCTACCAGAAGAAATTTCATGGTTGATGGATGAAACTACAGTGGGAAACGTCAAGAATATAATGGAGGAACGCTTTTCGGTAGGCGAGCTAGAGCTTGTGGGGCTGACTGCGCATAAACTCATCAACGGGCACAGGATGGGGGTGCATAATGATTTTATTGGAAAAAATGAGAGCCATAGGTTGGTGATCCAGTTGAATGAAGACTGGGAACAGGAGAAGGGAGGGTTTTTGATGCTTTTCAATTCCCGTGATCCGAAGGATGTGGCCAAGATTGTACAGCCGCTGCATAATTCTGCCGTTGGCTTTGAGATATCACAGGATTCTTTTCATGCGGTTTCGACGGTGCATGGTTTTGAGAGATATACATTGGTCTATACGTTTAACGAAAAGCTTTAAGTGAAACTTCTGCGCAATATCAAACATTTTTTGAAACGTCCATTGCCGCTTTGGGATTTGGCTATCGCCAACGAACTTGTCGGCCTGAAGTGGCGGGAATTGGTCAAGCAGGGGAAAATCGGAGAGAACGCGTGTTACCATTCCGTGATGATGCTCGGGGGACGCCATATAGTTGATCACTATGATTCCGACAAATTACCATATGGGCTGCCAATTGAAATTCCTGATGTCAGGCTTAATCATCTTTATTTGGAGCATGGCTTGGATGTGCTTGGTAAAACGGAGATGGACAGAATTTCTGCATCGGAAAAGGTAAGCAGTGCATTCGCCAGATTGCTTTCCGTAGGGGAATGCGGTGAAAGTGTCGCCCTGCTGGTAAAAGCGGTGCAGCTGCTGCGTCAGCCCGAACCAGAATTCGATGTAAGCTATAGTCATCCCGCAATTCCTTTTACTATTTTCGTTTCTGTTGGAGAAGATTCCTCAGAAATTGAATCGTTAAGGCTCTCGGAGTCGATACTACATGAAGCTATGCATCTTTTGCTTACCCTGGTAGAAGAACAGGTCATTTTGGTCCGGGATAACGAAAGTACCTATTATTCACCATGGAGGGAAACGGAGCGTCCGGTTAGGGGAGTGCTGCATGGCATGTTTGTATTCAGGGCAGTTCTGGACTATTACCTATTACTGTTGAAGGAGCTCAAAGACTTTAAAGTCCGGGATTTTGCGGAGTTCCGGATTGAGCAGATTACCGCAGAACTATTGCTTCTGAACGATTTTGCTAAATGTGGTGGGCTTACCGAAGATGGGGCCAGCCTTGCAGCAGGTCTATTGCCATAAACGCTTTGCTTTCAGCAAAATTAACTTACCGTCTTTAAGTCCAAAAATAAGCCGTATAACAATTATTTTTTTGCATTTAACACTCCTGATGAGGTGATGTAGTCTGTGGCTGCGGCAGAAAATTGTGCCTTTTGCGTCATCGCATTTTTGATATATTTCAATGCCCTTTTGTAAATATCGTCCCTTGGATCTTTTACACTCAACATGCTATCTATATAAAACTGTATATCCGTTATCAATTTTTTTCTCGCTTCCTGTATGGCGCTGCGATTTAGGTCGCAGATTTCGATCGTTGTTCTCCCTTGTTCGGTCATACCCTTTGCAATTTCGTTTTCAAATACGATATGGTTACGTGGATCTTCGGGACCACTTGGATTCAATAGCAATGGAGACTCGCCTGCGATATTGTTATGATGGGAACGAGCCCTCATATTTTCGTCGGTCAAAGGAAACAACGTACTTTTCTTTTTATTGCAGGGGCCACAGACGAAAAACAGGTTCGACCATGTATAACCAAGCCAATAATATCCAGGTTTTAAATTTGCGGTGGTTTTTGCAACTTTAAATCCCTCTTTGGGCCTAAAATGTTCAATATCGCCATATTCATCTGCTTGCTCTTTTTCACAAAAGCAGCATTTGTAGTACTGAGAACGTTTGAGGATTTTTTTTACATCAGGTCCATTGTAAATTTTGGATAGTATCGGGAGTTTATCAACCCCTGAGATATATAGGTTTTGGTCTAGGTCAAATGCAGCTTTATTTAGCAAATTCTGTTCCTCGCCAAGCGTTGATAAAACTTCCGGGATATCAATAGGTTTTACAATCTTGATCATTTCTAGCCTTTGAATCTCTGTTTGACCTTACTTACAAAATCCTGCATAAAAGCTCGGTCTTTTATCTCTGCAGGTGTTTCGGCTGTCGGCAGTTTTGCAATTTGTCGGTTAAGCTGCGCAATCCTTTTCTTTTGCCTTTCATTAGGGTTTTCTTTGCTTATAAGTTCAATACGCTCATCATTTAGTTTTTCATAAGCAATTCCCCTAGCGGATTTAAGGCCAAAAAATTCACTTGTTAGAATCTGATCGACTCTCCATCCATCGATTCCTTCAGGTTCATTTTCGATCTCAACTGTTTCATCCTCAAACCTAAGAATTGCGTGATTGGCGTTGAATGAGGCCTGGACCATCAATGGACTGTGAGCCGTCGCAATAAACTGCACCGCAGGAAAATGTGCTGAGAGATCGGTCATGATGCGTCTTTGCCAGACAGGGTGGAGATGAAGATCTAATTCGTCGATAATCACAATTGCCGGTTCTTTCAGTGGGTTTTCACTTTTAGGGTAGAGATTGAATAACCTCCATGCGAGATCTACTGTCCAGGACACCGTGGTTTTGTAGCCCAGTGAAAAGCTACTGAAAGGAATTCTTTTTCCGTGCCTTGTAGTGATCATAATCTCTTCCTGAATGAGCTTCCCATTTACCATTCTCGGAGGCAGAACCTCTATATCCTCAATATTTTGGATGTCGGGTAAAAGACTTACAAGCATTTTTTTTACATCCTTGAGAAACTTGGTATGTTTTTTCCGCTCTTTATTTTTAGCGCCTAGCCTGGCATAATTGGCTGTATGTAGGATTTCGTTTGCATCATACAGTTCTGTTCTTTCTGAAATGAACTGCCTGATGGTATCCTCCATATCCGGGGCATTGATATTCTGTTTCCCTAGTGTTCTCAGCGCACTATAGCAGATAATTTCCGCATCGTTCTTGAAAAAAAATTTGTCGTAATCTGTATTGAAATGGTGCTGAACATCATCGAGTTTTCTATTTCCGTCATTGTCGGTTATAAGATCTATTCTGATATCAGTAGAGCATGTAATTTCGTTTTCGCTTTTCGACTTCCTATTTAACTTTCTTTGGGCAACGAAAGTAGCCTTAATCACGCCTGATATTTTATTTTGGTTATTTTTCTTTACCAAATTGATCAATGTTTCATTCTCCTCGTCATTGATCTTCGGCGCAACTGTAAAATCTGATGAAATATCCTCCTTATCATCGGGTAGGAGTGGCTTCATCCATGCAAGGCATTGTAATAGTGTCGATTTGCCTATGCTGTTATCGCCTAGAATCAAAGTCCACTGGCTCAAGGTACCGTCCCTCTTTTCAAGATTGAGTGAGGTTTCTTCTCCGAATGTTTTGACGTTTTGGAGTGAAATTGATTTGATATAGATAGGCTCCTTTTTCATTTGCGCTAGTTTTGCTACCTGCCAATGTATAAAAAAACAGGAACAACTGAAAATCGAGATTAGCTACAATTCTTTTCAGGAGTGCTGGAGGTCATTATATTTAGGATAATTCGCTGAATTAACTGTTTTCAGTATTATGGTCTATTTATCCTGTTGAATATTTTAAGTTTTTGCTTTTTTTGGATAAAAATGTAAATGGATACAATTTTAAGGCTTATTGCGAAAGTATTCTTTGTTTTTGACTTGAGTTTCAGCCTCCGGAAATCCCGATAGGGTAGGTTGTGATGATACTTCACGAATGTTTAGGTAGTGAAAAGATTATTTTCAAAATACGTGCACTTAGCCCCTCTACCCGGAGTGCTAACTGGAATACTTAATTGTAAATTTACCGCAGAATTGAGCCTATGCTTTTGATCTTAAGGGCGGGGTAACGTATTATAATGGTTTGTAGCGTCGAAAGAATTATTGCAGGTGGATGGAAAAGGCTCCACAATTGAACCATCGCTTCGAGTGAATCCATTAATGAATGCATTAATGACTGCATCGTGCCCGATAAAAAACTGATACCATATTGTGTAAAAGCCTATCGCCATAGCCAGATCAACAATACTTTCTATGTCAGCGGTCGGAGGATTGGAAGTATATTTCGCAAGGTAACGTCCAGCAAGATCATAAGCTCCAAGTCGTTCATCCCATCTGTCATCTTTCATAGAAAATTGAGCATGTCCTGGTATTCTGTCAAGCCCTACAAGATCTATAAATGCCTGGGCTCTAATACGGTCATTACCTACTACTCCTGTCTTCATGACGATCATCCCACCAGTCTGTATTTCTAGAAAATGCAATAGATTATTTTCGTGTGGCATAAATGGGGCCAAGACGGCAACATCTTTGTCTCCTTTTACTGAATTGCAGTTCACACAGGCTAAAAGAAAATTATCCCATCTTTTTTTCAGATGTGGGTATTTTAATGTTTGGCTACCGGGAATAAGACAACCCTTTGCTAAGATATGTTCGACATGAAACGCAGATCTTGTCAGCGATTTTTCACAAAATGAACAGAACTTTCCCAATTCCGTGACTAGGTCTGGCTTAGCATTGCCATAAGGATCAAATTCCAAAGGCATTCCAGCAGGGTTCATCCGAATAGATTTTACTACAGGCCTCATCTAAACAACTGGTGATTTTGGTAATTCCGCTTCAAGCAGTGCCACGTATGCCGGGTTATTGTTGTATTTTATCCTTAGCCGGTCCAGGTGGACCTTTGCTTTTTCTATATCGTTGGGCGATGCTCCATTTTTTATCAATTCGAAAAATAAGGCTGCCTCTTTTTGCATTCTCAGAAATTCCGTACTGCGCTCCACATGCTCAACTCCCATTTCCTGCTCGGTTACTTCCTCCAGACTAAATTTGTCGGGGTCCTCGGGTAGACCTTCCAAAGTATCAAGGTTGATAAGTTCAGCATTTT
This sequence comes from Pedobacter psychrodurus, assembly GCF_032678585.1. GTDB lineage: Bacteria > Bacteroidota > Bacteroidia > Sphingobacteriales > Sphingobacteriaceae > Pedobacter > Pedobacter psychrodurus_A. The sequence continues at coordinate 106,565 of NZ_JAVTSN010000018.1, forward strand.
TAATGCTCTGAACGATTAATGGCGAATGGGTTGTGACAACAAATTGTATGCCTGGAAAAGCAAGTTTAAGATCATTTATCACATGTCGTTGCCAAATCGGGTGAAGATGCATGTCGATCTCATCAATCATTACAACCCCGGGGGATTTCTCAACGGCTTCAAGCCCAAGTTTTCCATTGAGCATGATACAGCGATAGGCGATTTCTGCAACGGTGTATAACATAGCCTTCATACCGTCACTAAGATAGGAGGCCAGCATCCGTTGGGGCGTTTCGCGGAAATTAACCAGCACTTCAAACTCTTCGTATCGGCTGTTATATTCGATTTCTTTAATATACGGGATGGCCACTTTTATCGATTGAAACATTGCCTCTTTTGTTCCGGTAAATTCACTGCCATCCTTGATGCAGTTATCATAGGAGTGCAGCCACTCATAAACACCAGTAAAGTCTACATTTTCGCCTAGAGCGGCATAGTATCCTTTCGCAAGTTTTGACATCTTCTTCCAGCTTTTGTCGACTTTTTTTACCTGAGCATTTGTACGGTTGATCTGGAAGTTTGCCATAACGGGATAAAGCATTTCCTGATCGCTGCCGTGGTTATCAAATAATTCATTGGCGTAACTGATGATTTGTGCGGAGTCCTCTCGTTTATGGGTTGTACTATTTGATCTAAGATATTCCCGTTTCCACTTTATGTCGTTGACTTCGTTCCCTTTTTGCCAGGTGGCATAGGTAACGATCAAAGGATTGTCTTTGTTGGGTAGGAAATCCCTGCGCTCTGGATGAAATTTGATGAGTCTTTCGTCGTTCTTAAACTGCCTTCGATAACTAGCATTCGCGGGGAGAGTTGGAACCGATTGCAGGAACGCGCCCAGACTCACTTGAACTGCCCTGAGAAGAGTAGATTTTCCAAGACCATTATTGCCAATTGCAACAGTAAAGTGTGGATTTAATTGAAATTCCTTGCTCTCAAATCCTCTAAAATTATGGATGTATAATCTTGCTATTTTCATCTTTTACAAATGTAAAAATATGTATAATATGGGATATATTCATATTTATAGGTTTATATATCCTTTTACTAAAAAAAACTTATGCCTAACTTTATATTGCATTAATTATCCTTCAAGGATAAAGTAATTTGTCATTGTTCTTCAATCACACTTTTGCGTATTAACGACTTCGTCCGAGTGGTTTCTTTTGAGTGTGTCTTAGAGTTGTTTCTTTTTGCGTCAACCCGAGACTGGTAGGGATTATCACACTAGATGCTAACTGATCTTGTTTTTTTTTGCGTGCCCCTGTAGGGCCAGCGTCTTGCGTTATATCTACCTGCGGAAGGATGCCGCTGCACCCGCTCACGCGCTAAAGATAAAGGCTGGTTCCCTTTTCGGATTGTCCTGCGGACATTCGGCCTGCCGGCTCCGCCCGGTACATTTTTTGCTTTTACCGTGAGTGAATATTGTGGGTTGACACAGGGCTGTGCTACAAGTGCTAGGGACTGTGCAATTTGCTGCTGTTTTCCCCCCAAACATTATTGGCCTATCGGCTTCGCCCGAAAGGTGCTTTTTTTTCTTCTACCCAAGACTTCTTGGCTTACCCGTTTCGGCCGAAGGGTGCTTTTTTTGCTTCTATCCGTGAGGGAATGTTGTGGGTGGTCACTGGCCTGTGCCGCAAGTGGAACGGATAGTGCAATTTGTTGCTGTTTTTTTGCCGATTTGCCTCCCCGTGGCTAATCTCGAAAGGAGTGGTTTAGACAGTTCCTGTCCAGCCCGACAATTGCCGCTATTTAAATTCGGCAATTTCCTATATTAGTGGCACAAACGCTTCCCATGAAATATACCCTGCTTTTTTTACTATCCTTTTTGTCCATTTCGGCTTTCTGCCAGAGAAACGGCAGTTATTATGTTACCCATGGTGGTGACACAGTAGACTGCGATATCGGGTCTTACACCAATCTTCGCGGGAGGACTGAACTGTCGGCCTTTTCCAGATCAATCACCGTTGAGGGAGATGGGGGCACCAAAAAGCTGAAGCCTAGAGATATCAGGGCATTCGTTTTTCTCGATGTGGATACCGGCTATAAATTTGTGACCCTGGCGGGCGATAAGTCCCGTTTTTTCCATGAGGTGGTTAAGGGAAAGCTTTCGTTCTATAAACTGTATGTGCCGGGAAATACGCTACCGGTTATGGTAAAGGGGGATAAGCTGGTATACCTGAATGTGATCGGGGCAAAGAAACACATAGCGGAACTGATCGCGGATTGTCCGGAGCTGGTGAAGGAATGGGAGGCGGGGGAGAAGTATACGGTGCGGGACAGGGAAGAGATTGTCAGGGCTTATAATGCCTGTGGGGGCTGAGGGGGGATTTCGATCGTATTATTTTTGTTTTTTTAATTGTATGGGCGTGCCCCTAAAGGGTCGCGTCTTCCGCTGTATCTTTTGTTCCAAAAGGATGCCGCTGCACCCGCTCACGCAGCTGTTGATGAAGCCCATCATAATTAGTTGCTATAAAAATTTATGTATGTTCAGCTTGCATATATATATTATGCTGACATGGTTGATAGTGGGTTCAGAAATATGGGAAAAACAGAAGCTCATTATTTACGAAAACAACGATTTGGAAACAACTGTATTTAAGTTTGCTATCCAACATTGGCTTTCAAGATTTCTTCCAGAGACGGTTTTACGGTATCGGTCGAGGTCTTTCTTATCGGAAGTTCTGAAAAATAACCCGAAGCAAGCAGTTCGGATGGTTTTATCCTTCTCATATCCTTTTTTAGATTTTCGATATCCGCTTCAGTATGCGAAGCTTTGAAAGTTGCGACAAAGTCCTGGAAGTATTGTTCTGCCTTCTCGCTTACTGGCTCCCAATCTGTATGTTCAATATATTTTTTCTCCTCTAGGAATCCGGTGATCACGTTAATGCAAAAACCAACACATGTCATTAATTGTGGAAAAGGACTGTCAGAATGATATTCTCCATCCTCATAGAATGAGCCACCATAAAAATACCCATAATTTGGTTGTGCTGTATGTTCAATTATCCGGCAATGATTGATAAAGGCACGGATCAGTTTTCGGTCGATGATCGAAAGTTCCTTATGAAAAACCCTTTCAGCCAATGATATATCCACTTCGTTGAGCAATACTTTTTCTTTGTTATAATGAAAAAAATATACCTGGTCATCATGCCTGATTAGCAGTCCCGAGTGTACAGCATTTCCCTTTTCGTCGGCAGTAACGGATATAGCAACAAAGTCCGCTCCTGGAACAATTGTTTTCGATTGTATGAGTTCTTTTTCGATTTCGGATTGAGTGTACATTCAGACTGGTTATTTTTCTGCATCTAATTTCCCTGACAGGGTGTGATAAAGTTTTGCTCTCTGCTCTTTAAGCTCGGGATGCTCCGTAAAGCTTTTGGTAATCACGAGGATAGTCTTGAGGATATTGACTTCTGAACTGTCATGATCGTAAATTTCCAACAGTTTTTTTAAACTGTTAAAATCATTCTTCATAATGATGTCTTTTATGAAGAAATGCAATTTGAACAGAAAATCATCCAGGCTGTTATTTTTTTGCAATGTCAGCAGATCCTTGAACAACTCTAGCTGTTCAGCAATTGGAAAGAATTCACAGAAGGTATACTCATCGTTATCATCGAAGGATTTTTTTCTCGTTAGGATCTCAATTTCCTGATAAAGATATTTATTAACCAGGATAGCCTGCTTCTCACTACAACGGATAGGGATTTTGACGTCTTTATGCAGAAGATGGACATTTGGGTTTTTGCCCCCAACTTCGATCAGTTTGCCTTTTAAGATTTCCAACGAGTATCTGGCATAGCGTTTGACTGGTCTTGCACGGAATTCCTTGGCTTTTTTGATCTGATCGACAACCTGGAACTTTTGTTTCCTAGTATGAAAATTAGCCTCATAGGAAAGCCCATTGGCCTGGAATAAATTCTGCAACTGCCGCCATGGGGCAACTATTTCACCATTGGTTTCTTTCTTGTCCAAAACGTTTTCAAAATCACTGTGGAAGTGTTCGATGACCTCTGCAGGACCTGGAACCTGAACACCAACGCTACCCCGAACCAACTGTATTTTCAGATTACCAGCTCCCGGAGTAATAGACAGGATATCCCTCATTGACTGAAGAATCAAAATCAGAGAATTCGCTGAATCTGTAGTCAGATTGTCAAATTCAATATCGTTGCCTTTGGCATCTTTAGTGATTTTAAACTCTAGTTTATCTGTTGACATGTTTGGTTAAAGCGTCGATAAAAGTAAATAAAAGTTTGTACTTTCCTAATTTTTCTTTTTATTCAGTTTTGATCTCTAGCGATTTCATCATCGATATGATCCTTGGAATAGTAACAATTTTTTACACTATTTGTTTGATGCATTTGCTGGAGGATTTGTTCTGTTTAAGTTTTGAAAATTTGCTTTAAGGCTGATTTTTAATGGGTTTCCAAAAGAGAAGATAATGCTACCAATTTTAAGTTACATTTTTTGTTCTATCCGTTCGAAGCCTGAAAATACCATTTCAGGACTTATTTAAAATACTTAATTTTAGGTATTACAAAGAATAACTAATGAACTTTAAAAGTCAGGTAATATCCGGTCTGCTTGAGGTGTTTAGGTAGCCTAATTTGCAATTACCCTTACTTGATTCATCGAAGGATTGGATGAATAACTGATTGTTTTGAATTTGGTGTCCAAAAATGCTGGAATATCACTATACCCGCATACCAGGATACTTTCATTATGATAAATTGATATGGTTGGTCCAGGGATCTGATCTAAGCAGGTAAGAATAAGGTGCTTAGGAAAATTGGAGGAAAACTGATTATCCCAGTTCAGCGCGCTGTTCAAAAGACCAATGTTTAGACATCCGATTCTGAAAGCGCCTTGATATTCGTTATATATATTAGTCTCTTCTGTATTATTGATAATCTGGAGTTGATCTGTAAATGTTGGGAATGGACCAGCGCCGTGACGAGTGAGGTACGCTCTGGAAATATAATGGATATTGATTTCTGGTTGAATGGAGCCTTCTCGAAAATTTCGTGTTAGGATATCTATAGCATTCTTTGATGAGGTATTACTTTTTGTAACGTGAGGTGAAGTGCCAAAATTGCTGTCCAACAATATTCCCTGCGCACCTTCAAAAATGTAGGTGTCCCAATCTTTATTATTGAAGATATCAGTTTCATCGACAATATTAATTATCTTTTTATTCTCCAGGACAAGCAATTCATTTATATTACTGGCAAATTCCTGATCTGCTTGGTCATGATCAAAGGCGTTAAACTCAAAGTCTGTTTCATCCGTAATTTTATTACGGTAATATTCCTTTATGGTCGCCAGCCTTTCACCAATTTTTTTGGGATTATGGATATCCCCATACCTGAATGGGATTTTTTGCCCATAATGTCTGTCAATTGTTGCCCCGAATCCCACACCACAGCTCCCGTTTCTATTCGACCCTCTATGTGTTTCCAGTGCCCTGTTGTAAAGTACATCATAATGGGTTGTGATTGGACAATTTTCGTCTATGTACAATCTGGGTATAACATCCAATGAATCATACTCCGCAAGTAGATGGGCGGGAGAGACGGTGCAATAGCTAGACCAATATGTTGGTACAGAAATAAGTGTACCAGATCCAAAGCTAGAGAACACATGTCTTTTGCCGTTTGGTAGGACAACTGTATGTCCTGCCTGATGACCGCCATTGAACCTGATTACGATAGGATTGGATGCGGTTGAACAGAGATGATTTGTTGCAGCACCTTTTCCTTCATCACCATACCCCAGGCCTACAACAATGTGTGCTGATTTGTTTTTGTTTACCACGAAGCGCTATATATAGCTGTTGAAAAATCAGAATGACATTCGCAGTCTGTGCCTAAAAGCATAAAAAGGTCCACCTCAGAAACGTTTTCATGAAAAACGATAATTCTTTTGTTCTTTGCCCTTGCGTAGCCGATTTCAAACAGTGTGCCCGGGTCAGTGCCGTTAAGAATGGCAAATATCACATCAGCTTTTTCAATGGCCTCAATGTCTTTGGGTGCGATTATCAACGGCTCGCCAATACCTGCATCGTGAAGCGGAGAGAAAACATTGTTCCCGAAATCAAGAAGAAGGTTACGGCACTCATTGACCAGCCATTTCTGCCCCAAGTCAAAAAATGGTGCCGCTAGATATATTTTTTTCACAGTTGTCTCGATGTCCAGTGCTGGTCTTTCCAATGGATGGTCAGGTATGGGAAGCTGCCTATTTTCACAGTAGCCGGCTGTACTTTTCGATGCGAAAAGTGCGGCATCCTTTGCTGTCCATTTCTCCATCATCCATTTTAGCGCAAATGTTGCTGAAAATATATCCCCGGAACCAATAGGCAATACCGATGAGGTTCTGAAAACAGGAATCTCCGTCGTATCTCCACCTTCAAAAACCATGGCGCCCTTAGCTCCATTTTTAATGACTACTACCTCTGCATTCTGTGATTGCATGATATGCTTGCCAACAAGGGCAAGAGGGGTATCTTCTGATAGTCCGGATAATTTTATTGCCTCATTTTTATTAAGTATCAGTGCAAGGTGATCCGTTTCCGATCCAGTGTCCCTGAAGTTAATCTGGTTTTGCGGATCATAAACGGCATATGTCGATTTTGTTCTGATATTGGCTTCCTTAAGACCGTAGAAAAGAAGGTTTTCAGTGTGTATGGCCGGTACTTCAACTGGGGCGTTTGTTCCAAAAACAGACGGCAGGCTCAAAGGGTGTAGATAGGAAAAGGTAATGGTTTCATTGATTTCCTGAAATTCACTTTTAATTCCATAAGTTGCACATATTGTTTTCGCTAAAGCCAGATCTTTGGTCGCCAGTAAACTTTGGTAGTTTATTTGGAATCCTCTTCCTGAAATTGAACTGGCCCCCCTTAATCCGGAACCGGACAAGACATAACTCTGTGGATCATGGCACTCTTCAAAGTAGGTGCCTCCTAGGACCATAAGTGCTTTAGTCATTATTTTTTCTTTGAAACATGCACAGTAATGGTGCTTCCACTGATTCCAAGTACCTTGGCGGAATATAGGATGCCTTTCTGTAAACACTCAATTAGTTTAACAGCCTGTGGGCTGGTTAGATAGCCGCATATATCCCCGGCATCATTGATCACTACAACTGTTACACTGCCCCCGGCTGGTTTCAATTGTACCCGGAGGATGTCGTCCTTACTGATCCTTGAAATAGCTGATAAACTAATATTTTGTAGGGTATCACTGAACGAAACTTTCGAACACTCGTCATCTTCATCGAATATTGACTTTGTTGTTCCTTTTGGCACCTCGCTCAATGGTGAGGTATAAGGTTTATGTACTCTTGTGTAGCTTCTGCCGCCGCCGCCGCCCATAATTTTTTGTTTTAAATGGTTAATTTGAAGTTAGTGGGACTGTAAGCCCCTCCCTAAGTTCTGAATCTTCAATTATCAACGGTTGTCCCTTCTTGAGCATTTTAAATATGCTGTTCACCCATTTCCTTCCATCTGCGTTTCTCCATCTGCCAAAGCCGTTTTCAACTTCAGAATCGCGGTAGATTAGTATAGCGCCATCACACTCAAAGCGTTTAACAAATTCTTTTAATACCTCTTCGTCGGTTAGGTGCTCTGCACAGATACGGTTATTCATTTCGTTTGATTTATTTTTAAAGTAAATGCGACAAATGTATAATAATTAAACTTTTTCTGCCAAAAAATGAAATAGGATAAAAGCATTATGGATTGTGCTCGGTTAAGAATAATCCAGTGGATCTATTTATTCTGTTATTGAGGAGTGGGGGCCGATTGGTTGATATTCATGAGATTATAAATTTAGGTGATGGAAATTAATCAATTAATTCTGGTTTGGGAAAAAATAATTGCAAAATACTCATTTATCGTTAAGGGAACTTTTTTGCAAATTCAGGTGAAAGTGCAATTATCGTCGGCTATGTTGCAAATAGAGAGGGGGAATTTTAAGTTTGGTTTTTATCCGAATTTTGAGCCTACTAGTTCTGTCAGTTGATGCATTTTTTTTGTCAATATCCATAAGAGGAGGATGTCGCTCGGACCGCTCACGCGCTTTCCTGCATATGGATTTCAATCATATTTAGGTCATCCGACAGGAGAACAGACAACTCTAATTGCTTAAGTGTATAGGATATCGAATGATGTTAACCTATCTTAGGAAGATAATGGGATACCCATATTTGACTAATGAAGTAGAATAACCAGCGTATTCAATCCAGTTGAGTACATTTAGCTTAAATCCGGGGAGTTTTTGCATGGATTTTATATCTTAGCGCAAACGCTTATTAATGCTATACATTTCATTACCCAAACGATTTGAAAATAAACTGTCTGAAGATCAGCACATCAACGGCCTGGTAAATACAGCTCTTTCTACTTTTGGTCAGATTCTTTCTGATAACAAACTATATTTTTTTGAAGAATATACAGACCACGGTAAAGAACATATCGAAGATGTCATCGCGGCCGCAGATCATCTGATCTCCGAAGATGACTTCAAACTCATCATAAAAGTTGATGATGTTGCCTACTTCATTCTCAGTGTAGTCCTTCATGATATCGGAATGCATATCCGTCCGGAAGGCCTTGTTAAACTTCTCTCTGGAGAATTTGAATCCGTTAGGGTAAAAAAACTTGATGCGCGTTCCTGGTCTCAGGAGTGGGAAGATTTTCTTGGGGAAGCAAGACGGTTCGATCAAAAACAGCTTCTGGCTATTTTTGGTGATCCGGATCACATCGTAAATGTCCCTGATATTTACAATCCGGACTCATTAACTGGTCATGATCGAAAATTGGTAGGTGAATTCATCAGGAGGCAGCATCCGCGCCTGGCCCACGAAATTGCGTTAGCTGGATTTCCGGGCCATGAATTATTACCCTTTTGTCCGGAATTGGGAGAAAGAAACAGGAGCCTTATCGGACTGATCGCCAGGAGCCATGGTACAGACCTCAGGGTTTGTGCTGATTATCTGGAGGATATTTTTACTATCCGCGGAAAAACCCTCCCGTTAGGTGTGCATGCAATTTTCCTTATGGTATTGCTCAGGATAAGTGATTATCTCCAAATTGATAGTTCCCGCACCTCTATTAAACTGCTGAAGCTTCGCCGGCTATCCAGTCCGGTTTCGGAAACAGAACACCAGGCGCATCTCTCGATTGATTACATAGATGACAGGTACCAACAGGATCCGGAAAGGATCTTTGTGACAGCCTCGCCCAAAGATAGCTCGATGTTTTTTAAACTGAAGAAGCTTTTTGCTGGGATACAACATGAGCTTGATCTCTCATTGGCTGTATTAGGAGAGCTTTATGGCAACCTCCCTAATTCTCCGGGCATCAGATTCCGAAGGATCCAGTCAAACCTGGATGATCCATCGTTCATCGATAGGCTGAACTATGTACCGGAGGTACTTTCTTTTAAAGCAAATGATGAGTTGACAAGGCTGCTAATCGCCCCACTATACGGCAACGATCCCACTTATGGCGTTAGGGAGCTTTTACAGAATGCCGTGGATGCGTGTAGGGAACGGAAATTTATCAGTGATGATGATTATGTGCCTGAAGTAAAGATTGATGTCAGCATGGAAGGAACCAATTGTTTTTTTACAATTGAGGACAATGGTATGGGGATGGATGCGGGGATAATCAGTAATTATTTTTTAAAGGCCGGGGCATCGTTCAGGAATAGCGGTGAGTGGAAAAAGCAGTACAGCTCCTTAAACGGAACAACAAATATCCGGCGCAACGGACGTTTTGGGATTGGCGTGCTCGCAGCGTTTTTGTTGGGTGCTGAAATTGAGGTACGGACGCGAAGGTTGGGTAATGACACCGGATTCCGTTTCGATGCCACGATTGATGCCCAGCAGATCGAACTGTTGAAGGATGACACATTGGAGGTTGGCACGGTCATCAGTATTAAAATAGCGAGAGATGTTTTTGCAAAATTTTCTCCAACAGCCAAAGGCAGATCTTACCTAAGGTGGACCGAATGGTATACATTGGTTTTTCCAAAGGTGACCTATAGCTTCGATGGGAAGACAATAGTCAGGGGCAGTTTAAACCCTGATATCGGAGGAGTGATACCGGAAGATTGGAACATGTTGGAGGTGGATGGCTATAATGCATTATTATGGACATATGAGGGACGTGCACATGATGCCAAATTCAGTTGTAATGGCATCGTCATTCCACATGATCCGGCATATACAGGACTAAAAGTCGGATTATTTCAACATTTACCAAAGATTCAGTTGTTTGACAGCGAGGGGAATTTGCCAATTAGTTTGAGCCGTAATAGTTTTACAGGAAAGCTGCCTTTCTCCCAGGAGTTAGAAGAGGACATTTCCCGGGATTTTGTTGCATACTTGCTGACCGTCCCCATTGAATCGACCATTACCGATGATGAACTTATCCTGTCTAGCCAATTGTTCCGGTATCCAGGACTTTCTGTAAAAAATTCAGCGGACACTTTTGGGTTCGGGAGGTTATCCTATGAAAGCGCCAGCGGTCTATTGCTTCCCAAAGCACCGTTGCTTTCCAAAGAAGGATTTATTTTGGATTATCCATATTTTGTAAACAGGCTAAAACGGCGAAAGGCGCTATTCATCAACGGTAAAGTGAGAAAGAATAAGTTTTCTGAAATTGATATTAAAGACTACTTTATTAAATATTCGTCAGGGGACTTTACGACAATACCCGAATACAAATCACTGATCGAACCTAAGGAGCACAGCAATTTTCATGCACCTGCGCTTTTTGTATTTGAATCGGGAACTTACGAATATCTGTTCTCCAAGGATTTTAGAAGGCTGAATTTAAGTGTGCGAAACGCGGGGGAGAAGGTTCCAATAAATGAAAAGTGGGTAGGTGTTAATTTTAGGTTGGGCAGGGAATCAGTACTAAGCAAAGGTTTTCTAGCGAAAGTGCTCGGATCTGTCAAAATGTTGAGGGATTATGACCTCCGTTGTGCGGGCGAAGGTCATCCAGTGCTGAACGCTGTGCTAAAAAAATACTTCGGTGATGATGTGGTTATACCTTTCCTGCTTGAAGATAGAAAGGCCAAATATCCCCTGGCATTTGAAGAACTAAAGCCATATATGGCGAAATACCTGAAACAACTGGATATTTTTGGTTAGTAATTGTTCTCTCCGTTTAGCGGTTTAAAGAGCGAAAGTTTTCGACGATTAGTCGATTTGGCTTTAGTAACTAGACCATGTCTTTTATTTTTCTTTTTGGCGTGCCCCTAAAGGGTCGCGTTTTCCGCTATATCTTTTGTTCCAAAAGGATGCCGCTGCACCCGCTCACGCGCTATTGATAAATGCCATGGCAAAATCTTATTTTTTGCTGGGTGTTATAAAGTGATTTCCCACCACACTTTTACGCCTTAACGGCTACGCCCGAAAGGTGATTTGCTTCTACCCGTAAGGAGATGTAGTAGGTTGCCGCAGGATTGTGTTGCAAGTGGAAGGGATGGTGGAGGTTGTTGGTGTTTTCCCGCCACACTTATTTCCGAATATGAAAACAAGCAATGGGATTTACCAGCTGTATTCGATATCGGTACGAAAGCAGTCATTAAGCCTGGTAGTGACGAGCAACGGCTTTATAAAAACCTTCAATATCTGGGTTTTGAATTTAATGGCAGCAATACCTATATCCGTCCGGGAAGCCTTTCCAGGTATTTCCGGAAAGTCAAGGGTAGGGTATTAAAGACCATGATGATGGCTTATGGCAAAAAATCGGTAAAAGCGGTGATTTCGAAAAAGCAGTTGTATGAAAGATATTCGCATTCCGGGGAAAGGAACTTTATTACCTATGCGATGAATGCAGCTAAAAACAGTTACAAAAATGCTTCGGGGGTTGAAAGATGTGGCCTTGATTCACCATCAATTAAGAGGCAGCTAAGTGCCCATTTTTCATTCCTGCAAAAGGAAATCGACAAAATGAGCAGAGAATTTGCCGGGCAGAAAAAAATGGTCAAAAAGAAATAAGTTATATCGATAGTTTCATCAGGTTTCTGTTGTCTATTATGATCAGGGTTTTACTATAAAAATATTTTCAGCATTTAATCCGTTTTTGATATACAGTTTTGGGGTGTTTTCTTCGGGGATCCCTTCTAACATCAACGAGGCCCTAGCTTGTTCAAAGGATTTTCTAACCGAATTGCCATATCCGATCGATCCGTAAAACTGCGCAGCAAATATCCTGGCCGCATTGTCGCTGATGGATGTTGTCATTACTATGGCTACTTCAATTTGGTCAACTACTTTTTCTGCCTGTCTATGGGAATGGCAGGTATTAAAAAATACCAGCCTGATACTGTCGGTCGAGGCGTGCATGGTCTGGACAATTGCATCAATGGATACGGTTTTGCTTTGGTGTTGGTTGTCCATTAAAACCAGTTCATCTTCCTGGGTTCCGTGCCCGCTAAAATGTACAATCACTGGCTGAAATTCATTTAAACCTTGAAGTATGTCCACTGGGCGCACTGCCCAGCAGGATTCCAGTTTCACAGAATCACGGTGTTTCGATGATAAAATATTTTTCTGTATTTCCCTGATTTCCTCATCCAAGAATAATTGGCCTTGGTCTACAGGGATATAACTTTAGCGATTTTATCTTTTAGTTTTTTTTACCAAAAGTGACGAAGAACCAAGTTTCTCCGACATATACAACATTGCAACTTAAAATTCAAACTTACATGGCGGTTGTTCTACTAATAAAAGAACTAACCTGATTCGTTTGTTATAAATATCGCTTAATTTCTTATAATATTAAGTTTACATAATGGTCTAAATTATCAATATATTTAGAAATTAGCACTAAAACACGATCAATTTATGCGCAATCTAGCCATTTTTTTAACCCGTCTACAGACTTTCAACCTTCGCATCATCACCAAGTCCGAATTGAAAAGCACAATAAAAGAAGATGTGGAAAAACAAGCTTATAGCCTTGCGCACGAAACCCATTATTATGATTCTTTTACTTATAATAGTGAAATGAGAGTATTAAAAGACATGGCTTTAATTGACCTGCTCTCACTTAATGACATCAGTTTAAAAAGAGAATTTGAACAGATCAAAAAATTAAAGGAAAGATTTAAACTAATATGGACAAATTTCCATCAACATTACGGTGAGTTTAGAGCCGAATATCCCAGCAACTTCATATTTTCGATTCAACTCGATTACTTGTTTATCGTTAACAACCTGCAATCAGACTACATGGATATTTATATAGGTGATGAGTTTGTGGAAAGTCTGCATGATACTTTGAAGATCAGGGATAAGTTCTTAAGTGAGCTGATCAGCGAAGTAGATGAAATTCTAAATCCCCGTGAAACTTTCAAGGAATGGATGGACAAACAGAAAAGCCAGCAACAAACTGAAGATGTCACGCTTGAGCAGCCCACAAAAATCCCATATAATCCCGATGCGGGTCGGCCAAAATTCAATCATCAGTATATAGATGACTTTTTGCAATTGATAAGGACTTATTTTTCAGAGGAACACTTCAACCAACTTGCCGCACTGATAAAATCGGATGAACAACCTGCAAGCCAGTTGATCTTCAACGGAAACAGTAATATGCTTGCCGATGCTTTTAAGCAGCTATATGAAGCAAACCTGATTGTTGGATGCAATAAAGCGGAACTTGAGAAATGGATTCTAAAGCACTTCTTATATAGCAATGGAGATAAAGTAAACGAATACTCGGAGGGCTGGCTAAGTGCGATTATATCTTCCGATACCAAGGTTTGCAAATCACCGATTTTAGAGGTAAGGATGAAAGACAAAGTGCCTTTTCTGGTTCCGACAGTCCGAAACAAAAAAAACAGCAAATATTAGTAGGAAACGGTAAGGATGCGGTTTAACGTGTTGTAACCATACAAAACAAGCTGCTAACATTGCGGTATCAAAACAAAAGATACCGCTTATGAAGTACACATTTGAAGAACTACCTCAGGCCATTAGCGTACTGCACGAAAAGGTAGATTGTATTAAAGACCTGTTGCTGGAAAACAGGTCGCAAAATCCCCAGCGTCTCCGAGACGATTTATTGACTATCAGGCAGGCTGCCGAATTTCTCAGCCTATCCGTACCCACACTTTACACCAAAGTGAGTCGGAAGGAAATCCCCGTGAACAAGCGAGGCAAAAGACTTTATTTCTCCACGGTGGAACTATCCGAATGGGTACGATCAGGCAAGAAGAAAACCACGGAAGAAATCTATTCCCCAACGAACGGTATCATGCCACCGACATAGCTATATCTATGCTGCTCAATAGGTATATATCCATATAGCAACATAGAGATATATCCACATAGCAACGGCTTATGTATATCAAAAACTACTGCCATAGCACGTAATACGGGGCAGTTCTAAAGCTTGCAGGGTTTTGTGGGAAGCAGCTATTGGCGGTAGAAAGGCGGTTCAGGCAGTCAGTCCCCTTTTCAGGGGCTGAGCAAGCGGAAGTTGGGCAGTGGCCCTACTTGCTTGCCCTGAGCTATCGCTACAGGGGTTTCAAGTATCCTCCAGGGATACTTGTTGGCCTTACAGGCCGATAAAAACAGTAAACGGTATACTTTGAAGTATACCAAATATTTGAATGTAAAAATATATGTATATGTGCATTGATGCATATATCAAAATGAAAGGAGCTAATTATGAAGATGGACATTATTACAATGGATGATCTGCGGCAGTTTAAGACAGAAATGCTGAATGAAATGAAAAGTATTTTAAATACTAATAGTGGTAATTCAAATAAATCATGGTTGAGGAGTGCCGAGGTAAGGAAAATGCTAAATATTTCACCCGGTACATTACAAAACTTGCGTATCAATGGCAATTTGCCTTTTCGCAAGGTTGGGGGAACAATGTTTTACAGCCGGGAAAAAATTGACAAGATGATGGAGGGAAAATGAAATGAAGAAAGATGAAAATTTGTACCACAAAGGATTGCGAAGATACTTTGCGCATGCGTCACAACAGCCACATTTTTTCCCAACGCATTTAAGCATATTAATTGCATTGGTTCAATGTTGTAATTATCAGGATGTAACGCTTCCATTTAATGTAAGCAGAAAAATGCTAATGCGATTTTCAAGAATAAAGTCTGTTTCTACATACCACAAAAATATCAGGGAATTGAAGGAAAGCGGCTTTATTAAATATAAACCCTCATGGCATCCAAATCTGGGAAGTGAAGTGATGCTTAACATTGGATTGGAGAAAAACTTTTAAGGATATGGTAATGGAAGATATCAATATCAAGTCTGTGCGATACCCAAAAGCAACAGACGAAAAACTGGAGAAAATTTCGGTGAAACTGGGTAGACCGAAAAAACTGGTCGTTATACAGATGGTAAATTATTTTTATGGCACAAAAAAAGACCCGATCGATTTCAACGACGAGCTACTTAAGAAAGAGCTGGTTAACGGAGTGAACAGGATAATAGCATTTTTTAAAAAGCAAGAAAAGGATTTTCTGTTACCCATGTTTACCGACTGTAACGGACTCACTATCATAGCAAAAGAGCATACAGAATATTTCAAAATAATCTGGCAGCATCTACAGAGAGAGGAAAAGAAAAGTGAAGGAATTTCTAACCGAATGGTACAGCTGGAAAAAGAAATTGCCAAAACCCACCAATATTACAATGAAAAAATTAAACTGAAGTCCAGTTTTAGAGAGATACTCAATTATTATATCAATCAGAGGGAATCTTTGGGGTGGCCAGTATCAGCTGCCAAAAAAGAGGAACTGCAGAGCCATGTCAGAAAATCCCTTGAAAGTATTTAGCCTATGTACATTAACATTACGGCATCGGAAACAGGAAATAACAAAGGCAGTAGCGGAGCTTTGGTCAATTATTTGGAAAAGGAGAATGACCTGAAGAATGGGAAAAATTCAGTGCCAGATTACGAAAACTGGTTCAATGGTGTAAGAAATGATATCAGAAGGCAGGAAGTCCGGGTTAGGATTGACAATAATGTAGCAAAGCTTAGCCGTGATGACAGTAAGTTTTTTCTAATTAATATCAGCCCGAGCCAAAAGGAGCTGGAACATCTTTTTAAACAATATGGCGAGAGTGGCGCAAAGGAGAAACTAAAAGAATATGCTGTAAATGTTATGGACGAATACGCCAAGAATTTTAAAAGACCAGGTATCCATAACAATACCGATCTTTTATGGTTTGGCAAGGTTGAAAATTACCGTTACTACAAGCACACAGATAAAGAAGTGAAAAATGGAATAAAGCAAAAGGGCGATCGAAAAGAAGGACGACAAATGCACGTTCAAGTGATTGTGAGTCGTAAAGATTTAAGTAATAAAGTTAAGCTTAGTCCTCAAAATACCTCAAAAGGTAAGAATGAAAAACATTCTGCAAAACTAGGGCAATTCGACCGCAGTGCATTTAAACAATCTGGTGAGGAGGTATTTGATAATGTATTCAAATTTGAAAGAGGACTCAAGGATAAATTTATATATGCAAATGTTATGGAGAACGGAACTCCTGAACAGAAAAGCCAGATGCAGATGATCTCCGAACTCTCGACTGACATTTCAAGAGATATAATTATAGATAGTTTGATGAAAGGAATTTCAGATGGAGTTTTTGCCAATGTTAGCGATATGATGACTTTTGCAAAAGATGCTGGCATTGGGCTATTGGAAATCTTGATGGAACCTACTTACGAGCCCCAACATACAGATTCTGTTGAAGAAGCTGAGAAACGGAGGCGTAAAAAGTTGCAGCAGTCACATGGACTTAGCAGGTAGGTGTCAGCTTTTCTACAGGAAAGAGATTAATATTTACTAGATTTGGTCAACCAACCGTGATATGATTAAAGAGAAGAGGATAGCCATTTTATCGTTGATCAAAATGAACCAAAACCAAATAAGAATCGAGTTAATATATGTTTCAAATTTTTCAGCGGGGGATTATCTATGAATAGTTATCATCAAGATAGCGGATTGTTTTTTCAACAGGTTTCAAAGGGTATTGAAGAAAAATTGGATAAGTCTGAATTGGTTCAAATTGCCTTTAATTTAGCATTAGGATGTGAGCGGCTACTAAAAGGTATTTTATATGATATAAATCCACTGTATGTTTTAACTGAACCAAGTTTTAAAAACTCAATGCAAATAGGTTATGCTGACAGACTCTTACCTGAATCTAAAGGAAGCGGGGAATTACTAAAAACACCAATTCAAGATGTTATCACCTATAAAAATAGCTTATTAAGGGCACAACTTGTTTCTAAGACTGTCGCAAACCATAAAAATATTTTGTTTGCAATTTCGGAGGCGAGAGATATTATCGCTCACTGCAACTTAAAGGAATTGGATGTCGAAAAAATTAATGATATTATTCAAAGAGATTTTTTTACGATGCTTGACTTTTTCGCTCAGGAATTAGCTATTAAGCCTCATCATTATTTTGGAGGACATCATGATAAATTATTTAAAATTTCCATTTCCAAGCAGACCGATTTAAGCAAGAGAATAGAATTAATACTTGAACGGCATATCAAAAAATGGGAACAGCATAAAGTTTTGGATGGATATGTAAAGAAGCAACAGTTACAGACAAAATCAATATTGAATTCCAGCGATCGAGCAACCTGTAAGTGCCCTGTTTGTAAACAGGATGCTATTATATATCTTGAGCCAATTATTGAAAATAAATCATATGTAAATCTTAATGGGATCATAGGATACGAAATTGTAAAAATTCGCTGTCTGTTTTGTAAACTAAATGAAGATGACCCTAGAATAATGGATAACTGGAAACTTAATCTTTCAAGGCTAACTAAACCATGTACGAATTGTAAAACATATTTTCATTTTGATGGACATGCCTTTTGTGAAGATTGTCGTCCAGATGACCGAGGTCAAATTGGGTTATTTTAAAAAATATGGATATAAAAGAAGTTGGTTATTTTTACGACGAAACCAAGAAAAGTCGCTTGCGTTTTTTTTCCGAGGAATACTTTACAGATGCAGCTCAATTAATAATAAGAATTTCTGAATTGGCAAATGAACTTCACGGTATGTTTCAGATTCAGAAAAATGGAGAGATTTCCAGTCAGGCAAGCAAGCAACTTATTGCTTGGATTAAACACAAAACTCTTCAATTGGCTGAGTTTTATCAACATGGTAGTTCAGTTACTGTTATTGTAGATACTAATCCCTTACTTTCTCTACGTGCAAAAGATGGCTATTCCCATCAAGATGTCGAAGTTAACTTTTTGAAAATGCTATGCGGCGAGAATTTTAGGTTCGAAATAACACCTTTTAAAGGCGATTCGCATATTTTTGATCCCTTAGCATCAGATTTAACTGCTAATTTTAATTCAAGGTTCCATTTCACTTTCTCTTATGTTTTTACAGATGTGATCACAATAGCGACTACTCGAAAGACAAAGGATAAGGTTGCAATAATTGCCTCAATTGGAAAAGGAAAATTGATGATTCTCCCTGATATTTATCTAAAGAATCCTGACCTTGACAGTCAAACAAAAAGAAAGTTATTTCTTACAACGATCAAACAAACCTTTTCAGCTTTTGAAGATGATTTTGCTGCAATGGCAATAGATCTTCCTAGCTGGACAAATGAAGTTATATTAACCAAGCAGAATGACATAACAGATCTTTCACTAAGAGTTCAAGAAAAAATCCAGGTACAAGAGGCAGAATTGCTTAAATTATCGGCAGAACTTGACAAATACCAAGCCATGCGTTCTATAATCGCAACCAAAGGGAAATACCTTGAGTTTGGAATTAAGACCTGTTTGATGCACCTTGGGATAGAATTTATAGTGCCGGAGGGAAATAGTACAGATCTAGTTTTAAAGTACGAGGACGTTTATTTCGCTGTTGAGATTAAAGGTACAAATGGTTCAGCATCTAAAGCTCATGTCCGTCAATTAGAGGATTGGGTAAATGTCTGTTCCAAATCATATGATTGCGATGATGTGAAAGGCATACTAATTATCAATTGCTTTCATGATGTTGCCATCAACGCAAGAACAGAAACCCATTTTCCAGATAATGTAGTCGAATATTCTAAACCTAGAAACCATTGTCTTGTAACTACAGCCAAGGTTTTGGCATTAGTGGAAGAATCGATACTAATGGGATTCTAAATTTATTGTTCAATACACAAGGCATTCTGTAGCACCGATAGAGGATTTCTTATCAATTCACTTTTATATTTTTATCAGTC
Organism: Pedobacter psychrodurus; assembly: GCF_032678585.1. Classification (GTDB taxonomy): domain Bacteria; phylum Bacteroidota; class Bacteroidia; order Sphingobacteriales; family Sphingobacteriaceae; genus Pedobacter; species Pedobacter psychrodurus_A. The sequence continues at coordinate 125,867 of NZ_JAVTSN010000018.1, forward strand.
AAGTTGGTGACATTAGTTGCTAATTGTGATAAATCGCTTGGAAAACACACTATATTTCAAACAGATTTAAAAATTTATAATAATCAAATTGAATGCCTTTTTTTCAACCTATAAAAATCCTTGAGTCAGATTTTAGAAGAACAGGTGCAAATATTGAGATAATTTTTAGTTGTTTTTGAACGATGAGACTTAGTCGTCTCTACGCAATTTGTGCTACATTAATTTAAACAAAACATTAAATTTACATTTATTGAAAGGTGATGATTGCGAGTGTATAAGCTATCGAAATTTTGAATGGTATATTATATTTTATCAAGCTAAAATCAATTAAACTATCGGATTACCAAATCCCAAGTCGTCCATTATACACGACATTCAATTTACAATCTGCCGTCTCCAACCAAGAACAAACATAATTACTTATAATAAGTCAAAATTCTTCAAAAAGATAATTAAGCTGATATAGTGAATTAAAATTTGATAACTAAATTATTTGGAGTATTAGATAACTATATAAATATTGTTTGCGATTCAAATGAATTTAGAAATTAGACGATCATCGTAGAAAAATAGATAAAGCGGTGGATTTTCGCTACCGGATCTTAAGAAGCTCATTTTTTTCTTTTTCACTTGCTAACAAACGCTCATATAATTCAACAATCTTTTCGATAGGATTAAAATTATTTTGAATCGAATTGTCATGAAAATTGTTAATATTATTAAAAATTGTCTCTTCAGTGAAATGCTTGATCCCTTCAGCGGTTACCCCTAGTACTTTTGCCACTTTCTCTAGTGTAGATTCTTCAATTTCCTCACTCTGTTCAAGTTTACTAATTGCCTGTTGGCTTATGCCAAGTTCAGTAGCAAGCGCTTCCTGTTTCATTCCACGAAGTTCACGGATACGGCTTATTTTTCTACCAAGATGCATCCTGTTTGTTTTTTCTGAGGTTTCCATGGCCAAATATATTTAAAAATTTCCGACAGTTAAAAACAACCTTCTGGTTGTTTTTAACAACAATTATTGGTTCGGTACGTGCTTTTTCTAATCGAAATTGGTTCTCGTAATAATCATGAAGATATGAAAAAAAAATCATTAAAGCCAGTGGAGGGCCGGCAAGAGCCATTCTCCAATTTTGTTAAAGAACTTGCCGAGCGGTTCACACCCTTGCATATTCTTAAATTCGGTGAAATAAGTTCCATAACGAATTCTTGTACTTCGTTTTCACCACAACAGACAAGCAGCAATTTTCACTATTACTTATTAATGGTAATTGAAGGCACCACAAGAATCGAGCATGGCGTTCAGGATTATGTAAATACGCATTTTAACCATGGCAAGATCACGATCCTTGTTCATAGCCAAGAGAGCGTGACTACAGCTATTGCAAGTAACAACAGATTTTTTATAACAGTGTTTAATACCGGCATTCAGCTATACAGTCATGATGGTACGCTGAATCTGTTTCCTGAATATGCTCTTGATAAAAAGATATCTCTTGAAAAAGCCCGTAAGCATCTATACCATAGGATTCCAATGGCGCAGGGATTTTTGGACGGCGCGGGGGAATGCTACAGTAATGAAAAGTTTAATGTATGTGTATTTATGCTTCACCAAGTTGTTGAGCAGTCATGCATAGCTATGATCAGGGTTTTTATGGCTTACAGGTCGGACATTCATCATCTGGGCAGGCTACTGGATATTTGTACATGTTTCTCGGAGCAGCCGAGAGCGCTTTTGCTTGGAACGCCAGAAAACAGAAGGCTTTTTGAGAAGCTCATGAATAGTTACAGCCACGCCAGGTATAAGGACAATTTTAATGTAGAGATGGGCGATGCGGATAAATTATATAGCCTAGTTCATAATTTTTTAATTCTCGCCAAAGATCTTTGTGATAAAAAGATCGATCTTCTAATTGCCGATTGTGAAGAGGCGGAAGCAGAGAAAGGAGGAACTGATAATGGCTGATGAAATCATGCTTGCCGGAAAACCTAAATCCCAGTTCTATAAACTTCCGTTTGATAAGAACACCCGCATATTGAGATTAAATGTTTTGGAGTCGCACACAGAACTTCGAGCTGGAAACCGACCATACTACATGGTTGAAAGAAAGGCGCTCTCATTTAAGAAGGGCGTCTTGACAATGAGGGTTAAGCTCGAAAATGAGCCGCCGGTAAAAGTTTACCTAAAGGTCGAATATGATCATTTATTGGTAAGCTGCAATATTGATACGGATGAAAATTATTTAGGGAGATATGCCTACCGTACATTGAGGGCAATGTTATGGAATGAATTTCATGACTTTCAGCAATATTATTGGCCGGAATGTTTTAATGAAGCAACAGGAAGATCCAGATATCTTGAAGTAATCTGTGATAGGTATGAAGTAGACATCAGGCTCAAAAAGGAATTTAAAGGTTTTTTCAGACCCGATGATTATTTCCTGCACATATCCGAACGGAAGGTATTGGAGAGAAAGTATGTAAATGATGGATTAGCTACTTTAAACCAGGAGTACCGTATTGGCTATTGCCTTGCAAATACTGATCCTGTCAGGTTCCATTCCAATCATTATCCATTGCTGATACCTTATAGCTTTTCCCTAAATGCGGATAATAAGACTGTAAAATCTTTCACGGGTTTTCTTTTCGAAGACGACGATAGTTTTGAACAATCTGAACTGTCCGAAAATCAAACTGAGCTGAACAGCATCTGCTACGAAATGAAGAAAATTGCAGGGATTCAGGTCAGTGAATATGGAGACAGTGATGAACGTTCTAACGAAATAGACGACCTCAATTTTGAGAATAAGGGGAAGATTTTCGAACTATTCAATAAAGCACTCCCAATGCTATCAAGGGAGCCGTTTACACACTACCTGTTTACCTATGGGATGAGAAATATTCAGAAGAGACCTATGAAAAAGGATATGCAGGTTGCCAGATTCTCAGGTGATGTACCGACTCTAAATTTTTTACTTAGTGATAAGGGTGATTATTACGAGCTTAAATTGAGGTTCAAGGTGAAAGCAAAGGTCTTGCATTTTTGCGAAGACAGGATTGCTATGTTTTTCATCTGTTCGTCTTCAAACCCCACTATCTGGTATTTATTAGAATGTGAAACGGATTCGAGGGTTGTTCTGTTTTTTAGCCGTAAGAACTTTAAGATTCAAGTTCCTAAGGGTTATTATAAGGAGCATTTTGAACCCTATGTAAATGAAATCAAAAGACATTATGAGCTTGAAATGAAATAGAAACAGCGATATGGAAGAGATTAAAAAACTACTCGATTTTCAACCTTCAGGGCTTACTGACGACGAAATTGAAAATGCGGATTCTGAGATGGAATATTTTTTCGTGAATTTTCCGTTGCATGAGGCGAGGGCAAATTTATGGGAAATGTATAAAGGTTGGGTACATTTGGAAGTTGAATCTCCGGAAGGAGAGGAAATGACTAATATGCTTTTCTTCTGTAACCAGATGATCAGCTTCCTGAACTTTTCTTTTATAGTAACAAAGCAGAAACCAAATAGATGAGTAGATACCAGAAAGCAAGATCATCAGAGAGTCGCTTTCTGTTATCATTAAATTCTTTTTAATTCACTATTTTGAGAGCCGGCCATCCCGCATTTTCGGCCTGTGAAAACCCAATCACTACCCAAGGCTTTTCACCATGGTATATACGGAAATGCGATTCCGCATCTAGGTACTACAGTTCATCCGGTTTGAACCCGATCCTATTTCGTTTGAGAATTGGCTTTTCCTTAAGTGCTAATAGCTCATCAAGGTATTGAAAAACAATTTCCATGTTCTTATCTTGGTTTTCCAGCTTGTTTTTTATCTTTTCTATCTCCAGACGAATTTGGGTATTATCAGCTACCATATTCCTAAGTCGTGCGAATATTCGGATTACCTGAATATTAACGTTGATAGCCCGCTCACTGTTGAGTATGCTTGATAGCATAGCTACGCCCTGTTCGGTGAATACGAAAGGGGTTGCCGGACTGAATTTTGCCGACTTGGGGAGGTTATCACAAATTGTGATAACCTCCTGCCATTCCTCTTTTGTCAACTGGAACATGAAATCGTCTGGAAAACGCTGAATGTTGCGTTTGACTGCCTGTTTGAGTGCACGAGTCTCAACTTCGTAGAGTACAGCAAGGTCAAGATCCAGCATTACTTTTTGATCCCGGATATGATATATTTTTTCTAATACAACTTGTTCCTGGATCAGAATATTTGATATGGTCTTATTCATAATTTTTCGAATTTGCCAGCACCAAAACGTGCTGGCGTAATAAGCCTATTATTTTATAGAGTATCGGTTTTGCAGGATCGCCATATCTGCACTTACTTTTATATCAAGAACCTTTGCATAAATCTGGGTAGTCCTGATATTGGTATGTCCCAACATTTTTGATACGCTTTCCATGGGAACGCCGTTTAACAGGGTTATCGTTGTTGCGAAGGTATGCCTGGCATTATCCAAACGTTTGGATAATGCCAG
>NZ_JAVTSN010000019.1:0-124637 GCF_032678585.1 Pedobacter psychrodurus
AAAGTTTAAAGAGGGCATATCATCAATAGAATTGTCATCCTGAACGTCCCGATTAATCGGCACGGGTGGTTGAAACGGTGCGTGGATATTTAAGCAAGCCTTCGATAGGCCCAGGATGACAATTACTGTTGATTTTGATGGATCTTAACGCACTCAGTATTTTGAAACATTAAAGATAATCTGTAACATGACTAATTATTATAATTATCTTCCTTTAGTAAAAGACGATGAAAACTGGGGACTTTACGTGCTTAATGCCGGTTACATGCAAATTGGTGCCGAGTGTGGCTATCCCTTAAACGGGCATCCCGAAAATTATGATTTTAACTGGCAGAGTGGACGTGTTTTAAGCGAATATCAGCTGATTTACGTAACAGAAGGCGAGGGCATTTTTGAGTCGGAGAGCTTTGGTAGTTCTATGGTAAAACCTGGAACGGTGATTTTACTATTTCCCGGCGAAAGGCACAGATACAAGCCATCACGGCAAACCGGCTGGAATGAATATTGGATAGGTTTTAAAGGTTCGATCATGGATGATCTGGTAAAGCGAAATATCTTTAGTCCGGGGCAGCCATGTATTGAATTGGGGTTTAACGAACAGGCCTTCAGTCTTTTTAACTCCATCATCGAAAAAACACGTCAACAGCATATTAATTACCAACCCCAGATATCTGGTGCAACCATGCACCTGTTGGGTTGTATCCATTCTCTTCAAAAAGAACCCGTAGCACAATTAGAAGAAAAGCAGTTGCTTGTAGATAAGGCCAAACTATTGTTCCGGTCCAGATTGATGTCTGCATTTTCTCCAGAGCAGGCCGCTAAAGAACTGGCCATCGGTTATTCTTATTTCCGTAAACTCTTTAAATCTTATACAGGAGTTTCACCTGGTCAGTTCTATATCCAGCTGAAAATAGAAAAGGCAAAAGAAATGCTCAACGACCGTAATATCCCAATAAAGGAGATTGCTTATGGGCTGCATTTTGAATCTTATTTTTATTTTTCGAAGCTATTCAAAGATAAAACAGGTTCGAGCCCCACCGTTTTTAGGGCGCATGCCAGTGGTAATATCATATAGCTACAAATCATAAAATACAAAGGGAATATCAAATCGTATAAAAAGTATGTTTTTGATATGCCCTATTTTTGGTTAAACGTTTTAGTTAGTGTGTTCTGTGTGCTATCTAAAAAATCTAACCAATAATATGTTTAAAATCTATCCCTTAATGGCATTTCTTGTCTGTCTCATTTTCCTTGGGAAAATCCAAAATAAAATCCATGCTGCTGCAAATAAAATAAATAACTTTTTTAAACAGGGTTTACTCTCGGTCGGATCTTATAACGTTCCTCACAACGCATAGCAAACGGTTCATTTCAAGAATAGCTTAATCAAATTCATATATACCCAAACCAACAAAACATGGAAAATTATACTTCAAAGAGAAGCAATTACCTATGCTTTCGGGCTAAAACAGGTCTGCCGGTATTCAAGACTTCTGTCTTGATGGCAGCCTGTTTGCTCAGCGCTTTCTGTACACCAGTTTTAGCGTATCCTGCTGCCGAAATGCCCCACAAAGATGGCATTTCAATAAAAATACACCGTTTAGATGTATCAGGAAGGATCGTAGATGTTAAGGGGCAACCTATACCCGGTGCAACTGTAAGGGTAAAATCGGGAAAAGGAGCCACCATTACTGATGGAGATGGTAAATTTCGTTTAAATGGCGTTGCAGATACTGATATCCTGGTTATTACCTATCAAGGTTATACCACACGCGAAGTTCCGGCTTCCGGAAATTTAACGGCGATCCAGCTTGTAGAATCAGAAAACAGTTTGACGGAGGTCGTGGTTGTAGGATATGGAACCACACAGAAAAAAGACCTCACGGGTTCTGTATCTACGCTTTCATCAGCCCAGGTAAAAGATCTGCCGGTAAGCTCTATCGACCAAAAATTGGTTGGACAGATTGCCGGCGTACAGATCAGTGCGCCTACAGGGGCACCAGGCGGTGGTGTAAACATCAAGATCAGGGGAACAGGATCCATTACGGCAGGCAATAATCCTTTGTTTGTGGTAGACGGTTTTGCAATTTCCAATTCTGGCGGACAAGCCTATAACCCGCTAAACGTAATCAGTCCTGATGATATTGAATCAGTAACCGTATTAAAAGACGCCTCATCCACAGCTATATATGGCTCCAGAGGTTCCAATGGCGTTGTCGTAATTACGACCAAGAGAGGTAAAACCGGGCCGCCGGTAATCAGTGTGAACTCCTATATCGGCTCCCAGCAGGTTCCGCAAAAAGGCCGTCCGGATGTACTTAATGGTACCGAATACGCGCAGTTCAGAAAAGAGATGATCATTGACGATTTTGCCTCGCGTGGTTTAACGGCCACCGATAATGATATCCCGGTGCAGTTTAGAAATCCTTCACAATATGGAGAAGGAACCAACTGGTATGATGCGGTGCTTAGAACGGCTATGCAAAACAATGTAGATGCAAGCATCCGTGGGGGTTCAGAAAACACCCGTTATTCGGCTTCGATCGGGCGCCTGGAACAGGAAGGAACAATCCGTTACACCGATTATAAACGTTACTCTGTTAACTTCAATATCGAATCGGATGTGAGTAAAAAGATAAAATTGGGGCTCAGTATTGCACCAAGTGGAGGAGTACAAAACCGAAATGGTTTCGAATCCGGAATCCGTGATGTATTGACCAGAACCTTATGGCTGAGCCCAATTGTACCCATTACCAATGCAGCCGGAAACAGAACCGTATTTATTACCTCGCCAGGGGCAATCGGTGCCGGAAACCCATTGAATACATTGGAGTTTGCCGGAACAAAGGCAAAATATTTTAGAGGTCTGGCCACTGCTTTCGCCGAGTATAGGATTGTGGATGGTTTAAAGGCAAAGTATAGTTTCAATTATGATTATACCAATAACAGTTCATTTGCTTTTAGTCCATCTTTTGTAATCGGAGAAACTGGCAATCAGAACCCAAATCCATCCATTCCTTCATCCAGCACTGCTCAGAACACGACTTCGAACTGGTTGTCAGAAATTACGCTTTCTTATGATAAGACATTTGGTCAAGACCATAAAATTAGTGCAGTGGCGGGGTATACCGCACAGCAGGAAAGATATGAAGGTTACTCATTTGGTGCAACCAATTATCCAGATGACCTGATCCAGACGATCAATGCTTCTACCTTATTGAACGGTGCTGCTGCAGGTATTGAAAAATGGGGACTGATCTCTTACCTTGGAAGGGTAAATTATACTTTTAAAGATAAATACCTGTTCACCGCAACGGTGCGTTCAGATGGTTCATCCCGTTTTGGTTCCAATTTCCGTTATGGTACTTTTCCATCGGTTGCATTGGCCTGGCGTGCTTCTCAGGAAGGCTTTTTCAAAGATCTCCGTTGGTTAAGTGACCTTAAGGTAAGAGCAAGTTATGGCCGTACCGGTAATTTCAATATTCCAAATTACCAATATGCCGCAAATATCGGTTCTTCTAATTATTCGTTCGGTGGAGGTTTAGCCAGTGGCCGGGTATCCGGTTCTATCGCAAACGAAAACCTGACCTGGGAAACGGCCGACGAACTGGACTTAGGATTAGACCTGGCTGTATTTAACAGCAGATTAAATCTGACCTTCGATTTTTATAACCGCATTACCAGCGATTTATTATTAAATGCTGAGTTGCCTTCTGCTTCAGGTTTTTCTAACGCGACCATCAACCTGGGGAAAGTAAGGAACAGGGGATTTGAAATCGGGGTTACTTCGAAAAACCTGACAGGTGAATTTACCTGGAATACCAATGCCAATATCAGCATCAACCGCAATATTGTACTCGAGCTTAATCCCGGAAATAATAACGCACCCATTTATAGCGGAAGAAGTGGTGGAGGTTACTCAACGCACAAAACAGAAGTTGGCAAACCTATCGGACAGTTTTTTGGCTTCCAGTTTGATGGCATTTATCAAAATGCCGCAGAACTGGCCAGTCAGCCTAAACACGGCTCGTCTGTTGTAGGTTCGGTAAGGTATAAGGATATCGATGGAAATGGCATAATTGAGGAGGTTAAAGATTTTACCGTGTTGGGGAATTCTCAGCCCGATTTTACCTATGGACTAACCAATACTTTTGGATACAAAAACTTTGATCTTAATATTTTGATTGTTGGCAGCCAGGGTGGCCAGATCATGAAAACTGGAAATGAATTCCTCACCAATACCGATGGTGTATTTAATGTAGACCGTAAAGTGCTCGACAGGTGGAGATCTCCATCAAATCCAGGAAATGGATTCGCACCAACTACTGTGGGTGGCAGAACGCTTTATCGCGAGGTAAACTCACAGTGGATTGAGGATGCCAGTTTCTTGCGCATTCAGAACGTTTCTCTTGGTTATAACTTTAAACAAAAATTCATTACCGATTCGAAAGTGATTAAAGCATTGCGTTTGTATGCCAGTGTGCAAAACCTGGTTACTTTCACCAAATACAGTGGTGCAAACCCGGAAGCGGGTACCAACGATGGATTCTCTGCGCTTACTCCCGGACGCGATTTTACAGCTTATCCACTCCCAAGAATCATCACCGCCGGAATTAACATGACGTTTTAATCAAGAACAAAAAAACATGAAAAATCAATCATTATATATACCAATTGGCTTATTGGTTCTTGCTTCTTCCTTTTTCGGATGCAAGAAAGACTTTTTAAACCAGTCGCCAGAAGCCAACCTCACCAATAGTAATTTTTGGAAAACAGAATCTGACCTGAAACAGGGGGTTAACGGCGCTTACAGTAGCCTGCGTGGACTGGGGACATTTAGTTTCTGGCTTTTTGGAGAAATGCGCTCCGACAATACCACCTTTCAATACAATGCACCGCAGAGGGGCCAGGAGAACAGGGAACAGGTAGATGAATTTTTGGCCAATTCGGCAAATACACTGCTTCAGGATTTCTGGAGAGACAGTTATACTGCCATTTTCAGATCTAACGATGTACTGGACCATGTGGATGCCATACCCATGTCGGAGGCTGCGCGTGCACAGGCTACCGGTGAGGTTAAATTTTTAAGGGCCTTCCATTATTTTAATCTGGTTAGGCAGTTTGGTGGCGTGCCACTTCGCTTAGAGGCAATCAAATCTCCAGCCGATGCACCTTCAAAGGGCAGAGCAACAGTAGAAGCAGTATATGCCCAGATTATTGCCGATCTTAATGATGCGGCCAGCAAATTGCCGGAGGCCGCCAGCTATGCTGCAACCGAAAAGGGCAGGGTAACTAAAGGTTCTGCAAATGCACTTTTAGGAGAAGTATACATGACCCAGAAAAAATTTGGTGAAGCACTTACCGCACTTAGAAAAGTAACCGGTTATAGCCTGATGCCAACCTATGCGGGTATTTTTCAGGTAGCGAATAAAAATAATCAGGAATCTATTTTTGAAATTCAATATTATGCTACCGTTGGTACAAACCTTTCGAGCAACTTTATGTATCAGTTTGCGCCGTTTAATTCTGGTACGATCGTTACACAGGATCCGGGAACAAACCTCAGTTTCACCAGTGGTTGGAATACCCCAACCAGCGATCTGATTGCCTCATACGAAGCTGGCGATGTACGGAAAGATGTATCGCTTGCAGAAGGTTTTACAGGTACTTCAGGATTTGTTGCCGTACCATATATTAAAAAATACAATCAGGGTTTTGTGCAGCCCGGGCAAACCAATGTTAATTTCCCGGTTATCCGTTATGCAGATGTTATGCTGATGATTGCCGAATGTTTAAACGAACAAGGTTTTGTAGCCAATGGAGAAGCCTTTAATTTATTAAATGCCATCCGTACACGTGCGGGTATTCCCAATAAAACTTCGGGCAATGTTATACCAGCATTAAATGTAAACACACAGGCGGCTTTTCGTGAAGCAATTTACCAGGAACGCAAAGTTGAACTGGCCTTCGAGAACCACCGGTGGTTCGATCTGGTACGTACGGGTAAAGCGTTAGAGGTGATGAACCCACATGGTCAACGCGAAATCGCAAAGGCTCCTGCCCAATATCCATCAGGAGCATATGTACTTACCCAAAATAAAATTCTTTTGCCAATCCCGCAAAGGGAGGTGATTTTAGATAATTTATCACAAAATCCACAATAAATAAAATACGGTTAGTTAGTAAATGGTGAATTCCCGGGCTTCGGCCCGGGTTTTCTGTTAAAATTAATTTATCGTATCATTGACCGACCGTAAATTTGCCAAATCATGAAATCACTATACACAAAGCCCATCATGGGCATTCTTTTTTTTCTTACGCTAATTGCTGTCGCGCAATCTGGCCATGCCGCAAAATCTTATGGTTTAAGGTGCGAATACATGGAGCGGCCCATCGGTGTTGATAACCCTAATCCACGATTATCATGGATGATGTTTGATGAGCGGAAAGGTGCTGCACAACACGCGTACCGGATTACCATTGGAACAGATTCTCTGTCAGTAGGACTGAAAAATGGGATTTCCTGGGATTCTGGTAAATTGCCTGGCCCATCATCTCTGCTTACTTATAAAGGAAAGAAACTACAGCCCTTTACCAAATATTTTTGGCGGCTCGAAGTGTGGGATAAAGATGATAAGGCACTACCAGCAGTGATTTCTAGTTTTGAAACAGGATTGATGGGGATGGAAAACTGGAAAGGAACCTGGATCAGTGACCGGAATGATATCAATATTCTGCCGGCACCATATTTCCGTAAAGAATTTCAGAGTGCTAAACAGATCAGGTTTGCAAGGGCATATATTGCTGCGGCTGGCCTTTACGAACTATACCTAAATGGGGAGAAAGTTGGTAACCACCGTCTCGATCCGATGTATACCCGTTTCGATCGGCGGAACCTTTATGTCAGTTATGATGTAACCGAAAACTTAAAAGCGGGGCGAAATGCCGTTGGCGTGCTATTGGGCAACGGTTGGTACAACCACCAATCAATAGCGGTATGGAATTTTGATAAGGCACCGTGGAGGGCCCGCCCAACCTTTTGCCTCGATTTAAGAATTACCTATACCGATGGTTCGGTCGAAACCGTTAGTTCTGGCAGCGGTTGGAAAACGAGTTTCAGTCCAATTATTTCCAACAGTATTTACACTGGAGAACATTACGATGCCCGCCTGGAACAGAAAGGATGGAATACCATCGGTTTTGATGATTCCAAATGGCGCGGAATTACTTTGAGGGCTGCACCTTCAAAAAACATTGTTTCACAGGTGATGCACCCTATCCGCAATGTGGAAGAAATTGCTGCAAAAAGCATCCGTAAGTTTGACGACACCACTTATCTTTTTGATCTGGGAAGAAATATTGCCGGCGTGAGCAAAATCAAAGTTGCAGGTAAAAGAGGTACGGTGATCAGGTTAAAACATGCCGAGCGTCTGTATACAAACGGACATGCAGATTTATCCAATATTGATGTGTATCATCGGCCAAAAGATGCTTCAGATCCCTTTCAAACCGATATTTATATTTTAAAGGGTGAGGGAGAAGAAGAATTTATGCCGCTCTTTAATTACAAGGGTTTCCAATATGTTGAGGTGATCAGTAGTAACCCTATAAAACTTGATAAAAGCAGTGTTGTAGGCTATTTTATGCATAGCGATGTTCCTGCTGTCGGTGAAATTTCTTCATCAAACCCACTTATCAACAAACTTTGGTGGGCCACCAACAATTCTTACCTGTCTAACTTATATGGATTTCCAACGGATTGTCCGCAAAGAGAGAAAAACGGCTGGACGGGAGATGGGCATTTTGCCATTGAAACGGGGCTTTACAATTTCGATGGGATTACCGTTTATGAGAAATGGATGGGCGACCATCGCGATGAGCAGCAGCCTAACGGCGTATTGCCTGATATTATTCCTACAGGTGGTTGGGGTTATGGAACAGCGAACGGAACGGATTGGACCAGTACAATTGCCATTATCCCTTGGGAGATTTACCTTTTTTATGGCGATAGTAAACTGCTCTCTGATAATTATCAAAGCATCAAAAAATATGTTAACTATGTTGAAGGTACAAGTAAAGAAGGATTAACGAGTTTTGGCCGTGGCGACTGGGTGCCTGTTAAATCTACTTCAGATCTTGAATATACCTCTTCGATCTATTTTTATGTTGATGCCGATATTCTGGCAAAGGCTGCCAAACTTTTTGGAAATCAAGAGGATTATGTACACTATAACCTGCTTGCCCAAAAAATCAAAAAAGCCGTTAACGATAAATATTTTGATAATAAAAAAGGGATATATGGCAAAGGTGTACAAACAGAACTGAGCATGGCGTTACGCTGGGGCATCGTTTCTGAAGCTTCGAGACAACGAGTTGCGGATAACCTTGCGGCGCGTGTAAAGGCTGATGGTATGCATATCGATGTTGGGGTTTTGGGTGCCAAAACTGTTTTAGATGCCTTAAGTGATAACGGTCACAGTGATATTGCTTATAAACTTGCTGCACAGGATACCTACCCGGGCTGGGGCTGGTGGATCGTAAATGGTGCAACAACACTTCACGAAAACTGGGATATGGATGCAAAAAGAGATATTTCCGACAACCACATGATGTTTGGTGAAATAGGCGGCTGGTTTTTTAAAGGTTTAGGTGGGATAAGGGTTGATGAAGCTAAGCCCGGCTTTAGCAACATACTGTTAAAACCAAACTTCGTAACAGGACTTGATCATTTTGCTGCGAGTCATAACGGCCCATTCGGAAAGATCACTTCGAACTGGAAACGCCAAAAAGATGGTGTGCTTTATGAAGTAATTATTCCTGCAAACTCTACTGCAACAGTCTATTTCCCTGAATCAAAAGGAGCAAAGGTTTATCAGGGAAATAAAATCGTTGATCATAAAATTCAGTTGCCTGCAGGGAGTTATGCCTTTGAAATCAGATAATTAAAAGAGATTCGTCACAATATATCGCTCCAACGTGTCGTCATTGCGCGAAGGCTTTTTCAGGCCGGCGAAGCAATCTTTATAGCAGGATAACTTGTATATAAAATTGCTTTCGCGAGCATTCGGGATTCCTTCTCGCAATGACGAATCTCTTTACTTGAGTTTCTCATTGATAGCTTCCCCAGGCATCCGTTCAGTAGTCGAAGAATCTATTTATAGCAATCAATGCCACAAATGGGCATGAGTTTTCAAAAAGAACAAATAATTGGTAGGTGTAGTATGATACTTTTCGCTACAGCTTTTGGTGAAATTTGCTACCATCTTCCTGCGATTAAACATGATACTATAAACCGCTCTCCCTAATCCCGGTAGGAACTATATCTGGTTTCTACATCATGTAAAGCATTTATCTAATACGCTCAATCTTCGGGCTTAATTGTATTTTCTTAATAAATTCAATAACTTGCATTGCATGACCAATTATAACACCTATACTGACAGTGAATTGGTTCTTTTATTAAAAGAAGGAGACGACCTTGCTTTTAGGGAAATCTATCTCCGGTATGATAAGCTTTTATATCTATATGCCTTTAAAAAATTAAGGAACAGTGATGAGGCAAAAGATGTGGTTCAGGATGTTTTTGCCTGGGTACTTAATCACCGCAGTCAACTTGAATTAACGGTTGCCCTATCTGCATATCTCTACAAATCTGTTCTGCATAAAATCTTCGATATCTTTAAACATCAGGGGATTATAAAGAAATATGTTGAAAATAATGAGCACTTTGTTGATTTAAATCCCACAGAGGCCGACTATCTCATCCGTGAAAAGGATATTACAGCCTTGATCGATCGCGAAATTGCCGCTATGCCCCCTAAAATGAGGGAGATCTACATCCTAAAAAGAATGAATTTCCTGAGCACCAAAGAAATTGCAGTGCAACTATCTATCTCCGAACATACGGTATCTACACAGCTTAAACGTGCGCTTAAACACCTCCGCGTCAGACTGGGCTTAGTGGTATACATTTTATGGATTATGAAGATTTAATCTGTTTAAATTAAAATTATTAAACTGTATATCAGTTATTTGTGTTTTTTGTTTTGATTGATGTACCCAATCCATGTTTTTGAATCGCCTTTGTTTTTGTTGAGCAGCAGCAGCAAAAAAAGCGATGGAAAAAGATATCAAAGAAGTATTGGAAAAGATCAGTTCTGGCAGTTATAGTCAGGAGGAGGAAGACATTGCTAAACTGTGGCTTCACCAATTGCATCAGCATGACGAGGCAGGACTTTCAGAAGAAGAACTTGATGCGGTAAGTAAGCAGATGTGGTTATCGCTTGAGCCAAATAAAAAGCAACCTTGGCTGGGCGTACGAAAATCATGGATTTCTATTGCCGCTGCGGCATCGATCACGATTGTGGTAGGATTGGGTTTATATTTTTACAAATATCCATCTGCCAATACAAAAAAAGTACTTCAGGTCTTTTCACATGATCTTCCTGCCGGAAGCAATAAAGCTTACCTTACCCTGGGCAATGGCAAGAAAATTTTGCTTAGCGGTTCAGCTATTGGTACACTTGCCGTGGAAGCAGGCGTTAAAATTACTAAAACTGCCGATGGACAGGTGGTTTATACTGTTGCCGACCAAGGCAAACAGGAGGGAAGCGAATACAATCGTATCGAAACACCACGTGGAGGTCAATACGAATTACATCTACCTGATGGTACTAAAGTATGGCTCAACGCATCATCCTCATTAAAATACCCTTCCTCTTTTGCTGCATTAAAAGAGCGGAAAGTCGAATTAACGGGTGAGGGCTATTTCGAGGTTTCAAAAGATAAAACCCGTCCGTTTTTAGTCAGCAGCAGGGGGCAGGTAGTGGAGGTTTTAGGAACCCACTTTGATATCAGTGCTTATGAGGATGAAGCAACCGTAAAAACAACGCTGTTAGAAGGTTCAGTTCAATTGAATAAACAGGTTATGCTAAAACCTGGTGAACAATCGGTTCTGGCCGATGGGAAATTTAAGGTAAAAGATGTAAATGTTAATGATGCCATTGACTGGAAAAATGGTGAGTTTTCGTTTGTAAATGAACCTTTATCCGATATCATGAAAAAAATTGCCCGCTGGTATGATGTAGAAATCGTTTATACCCATGCGGTTGCAAAAATGCCGACATTTTCGGGCTCAGTTTCCCGGTCAGAAAATATCTCCAGTGTTTTAAGTATGCTGGAAGAAACCAGTACAGTACGCTTTTCGATAGAGGGAAAGCAAATCAAAGTAAATATCAAATAAATATACCATCCGGATCTAACCAATCTGGTAAATAACCAAATCGAAATCAACTAAAAACCAAACAACATGAAAAAGATTAAAGGCAAGGCAAGTTAATACCGCATTGGGTTTTTAAGAAAAAAACCATGAAAGTGTTTCAGCACTTCCATGGCAATATCTGAGTTAACCCCAAAAAACAAATTTGAGATCCGTTTACGTATTAACCCAATCTAACAAAAGTATGAAATTAAATGCTTTTAACCTAGGTGTGCTCTGCCGATGGCTGCCGCCTACACTCCTATTGATGATGAATTTCGTTGTCCAGCAAACCCAGGCAGTAGATAAGAAAAGATTAAAGAAGAGAGTTAATCTGATCATCGCCATGATTACCATCTGTTTAGTACAGGTGAGTGCGGCAGGTTTTGCCCAGAAAATCAGTTTTGTAAAACAAAATACCACACTCTCGCAGGTATTCCGCGAAATAAAAAAACAAACCGGTTTCAGGGTATTGTATTCCGACCAGAATGTAAACAGCGAACTGAAAATCAATGCTGATTTTAAAAATTCAGAACTCGATCAGGTAATGGAAACCTTATTAAAAGGGCAGGGTCTGACTTACAAAATCGAACGAAAAACCATACTGATTAAAATTAGCACAATTGCGCCCTGGATGCCAGGAAATCTGATTTTTAAAGATGTCGATATCAAAGGAAAGGTTACTGATAAAAATGGCGCACCGCTGCCCGGGGCTTCTGTAACCGTAAAAGGTACACGAAAAGTAGCCAGTGCAGATTTAAATGGCAATTTCGAGCTTAAGGGGCTTGATGAAGAAGCTGTTTTAACGGTATCTTTTATCGGTTATGGAACTAGAGAAGTTAAGGTAACCGCCGGGCAGGTGATGAATATCGTTTTGAATGAAGATATCAGTCAGCTGGATAATATAATTGTGGTAGGCTATGATAGCCGGAAAAAAAGCGAATTAACAAGTGCGGTTTCTGTCGTTTCTTCAGCGAAATTAAAAGATGTAACCGCCAATAATATCGGAACCATGCTTCAAGGCAAGGTAGCTGGTTTGCAGGTGGTAAATAGTTCTGGCGCACCAGGTGCCGAAGCCGAAATCCGGCTGCGTGGGGTATCATCGGTTAATGCCAACCAAAGTCCGCTTTTTGTGGTTGATGGTATTATTGGAGGCAATTACGACCCAAACGATGTAGAAAGTGTAACGGTATTAAAAGATGCCGGCGCCACGGCCTTATATGGTTCGCAGGCAAACTCAGGTGTGATTATCATCACCACCAAAAGGGCCAAACAAGGCGAAACTTCCTTCGAAGCAAAGGTGTCTGCAGGATTTAGAACTGCCGATTTTGGTAAAATGAAGGTGATGAACAGCAACGAGCTTTATGATTACCAAAAAGAATTTTACCGCGATTACATTGTAGGAGCGACTGATAACTCCTATAAGATTGACCTTGGGAAATTCTATGCGGAGCGCCCTTTATCATTACGCAACCAGGATTATAACTGGTCTAAGGAGTCATTTAAACCAGCACCGGTATATAATTTCTATTTATCGGCCAATGGTAAAACAGAAAAGAACGATTATTACGTGGGTGCATCCTATTATAAGGAGAAGGGTACTTTTATGAATACCAGTTTTGAGCGGGTTAACCTGCGCGGAAATTCAACGTATCACTTTTCGCCCAAATTTGATGTAACCAACAATATTAACCTCAGTGCATCGCAAGGTAAAAGCTACGACTATATGGATGTATATTATTCATTCCTGAATATGCCATGGGATAACCCTTACGATGCCGACGGCAATCCAATTTATGTTGATGGTAACTCTACCTTTAAATGGTGGTCGAGGGATAAAATAAACCCGATCAATACCGTGCAAAATTCAGATCATATTTATAAAGGTTTTAATGTGCACTACGATCTGGGAATCAATTACCGTATCACAAACTGGTTAACATTTGCCAGTACCAACCGGGTATCGGCTTCATTTGATAAAGGCACCAACTATGTGTCGCCCACTGCTGCGGGTACCTATCACGGTACGGGTTACATGGATGAATTAAACACACTCAACTATGGGATTATCAGCAATCAGCTGTTCAAATTCGATTTTAAATTCGGCGACCACAGCTTAAGCGGTTTTGCCGGTGGCGCATTTGAAGATAGAAAAAACGAATATTCGGGCGCATCTGGTAAAGGTTTACCGGAAGGATTGAAAGTATTGAACGTGGTATCGAACAATCAACTGGTAAACGGGGCCAACAACACTTATATCTTGCAATCGTTGTTGTCTCAGATAAATTATAGTTATAAAAATAAATATTTCGTATCCGGATCCTACAGGTATGATGGTTCATCAAATTTTGCACCCAGTAAACAGTATGGAGGTTTTCCATCGGTATCGGCGGCCTGGTCGGTGAGCAACGAAGATTTCCTTACCGGTAACAGCATCATCAACAACCTGAAAATACGTGGTAGCTACGGCATTACCGGCACCCAGGATATCGGTGCGTCACGCTATTTAGGCTTATTCTCGCTTACTACACAGTATAACTCGCTGGTTGGAGCGGTGCCTTATCAGTTGGCAAACCCTATATTAACCTGGGAAAGTAAACACCAGATTAATGCAGGTATCGATATTGGCCTATTTAAAAGGATAAACTTAACGCTGGATGTTTACCAGAACGACACAAAAGACCTTTTACTGCAGGTATCGCAACCGCTTTCCGTTGGTTTTGAAACCAAATGGGAAAACGCAGGTACGGTAACCAACAAAGGTATTGAGCTGGGTATTAACTCCACCAACATCATCACCAAAAATTTTGAATGGAACACCGATTTCACCATCAATTTTAACAATAACAAACTGTCGGGTTTCCCTTCAGATATTATTAAAACAGGTTCGTGGAGTATCTCGCAGATTTATCGCAATGGCGGTAACCTGTTCGAGTTTTATATGCCAAAATGGTTGGGCGTTGATGCGCAAACTGGTGCGCCTGTTTGGGAGAAAATCATCTACAATAACGAAGGTAAAGCAGTGGCCAGCGAAAAAACATCCGATTATGCCCAGGCGACCAATCAGGAAGTTGGTTCGGCCCTGCCGAAGTATCAGGGTGGTTTTAACAATAGTTTAAGGTACAAAAACTTTAACCTAAGGGTAAGTACTTATTTTAACTATGGCAACAAGGTATTTAGCAATAATTTAAGGTTTATGCTGAACGATGGTCACGAACCCTATTATAACCAGATAAAATTACCTGATGATGCCAAAGTTTGGACAGGCCCAGGCGATACTGAGGCCACTGAACCAAGTCCGCAAAATTCGGCCAATTCAACCGAAACCTCTACGCGTTATTTAAAAGACGGAAGCTATTTTACCATTAGGAATATTGCATTCTCGTATACCTTGCCGGCGGCATGGGCTAAAAAGATAAACATGAGGAATGTAACCGTGGGTTTAACTGCCGACAATGTGGTTACCTTCTCTAACTTTTTAGGCCAGGATCCACAAACCACGATTACCCCAAGCCGTTATTCTACCCCGGGTGTATCTGATTTCAAGTATCCCAACAACCGCCAGTATCTGTTCACGGTTAATTTCAATTTTTAAGCAGGTTTAGGCCTATTAAAATTATGTATATGAAAAAGAAAATATTTACCATCATCATCCTTTTAACGGTTGTGGCCAGCGGCTGTAAAAAGCTGAGTGTTTCTCCAAGTGATGCCATAAGCACCGAAACATTGATCAATACCAGTAGTGGCTTAACCAATGCTTTAAACGGAGCTTATGCTTTGTTTAAAGATCATATTGAGTTTAATGGTAACGTAGATGCCAACAACATGTACCTCCGCCAGTTTTATCAGCTGTCTGATTTTGCCAGCGATGATATTGTTTGCGGTCAGGTAACTACCGACCCCTTGTACTACAGTTTCAGTCTCGACCATTCGCCAGCCCAGGCCAACACCCGGTACTATTGGTATGTATCATACAAAATCATTACGGGTGTGAATACGGTGATCGATGCGGTCGAAAAATCGGGAAAAACAGATGCCGCCACCAATCAATTGCTGGGTGAGTGTTACTTTTTGCGTTCATTTTGCCATTTTAATCTCGTGAGGTTATTTGGTAAACCCTATTCGGTTGATCCCAATTCTCCTGGCATCATTCTCCGTAATAACATAGCTGATCCTTCTAAAAAAGCGAGATCAACTGTCAAAGAGGTTTACGATTCGGTAATTGCCGATGCCGAAAAGGCGGCTGGTTTAATGACCCGGCCACGGGGCGTTCAATATGCCTCTCAGGAAGCAGCCTGGTCGTTATTGGCCCGTGTTAACCTGTATAAGGAAGACAATGCAAAAGCGATTGAATATGCGAATAAAGTAATCAATTCAGGCAAATTTACCTTAGCCACCAAAAGCACTTATCCAACCTTGTTTGCCAATGCAACAACAGGTAGCGAAACTATTTTCTGCGTAGCTTTTACTACAGTTGATGACTATGGAAAATTTGGTTCCATCGCTTCAATGATCTATTCGGATGGTAATTCGGGCTGGGGAGAAGAATATGCATCTTCGTCACTACGGGCGGCCATGAGTGCACATCCTGAAGATGTTCGCTGGTCGTATATTGTTCCGGTAAAAGATGCAGGGGGCACTGTGCAAAAGAAAAATGGCATCGAAGTTTACTACATCAGTAAATTCTCATTCCAGGGTGGACTGCCAAATTTAAGCTCGCCAATTATGTTCAGGTTAGCAGAAATGTACCTGATACGTGCCGAGGCTGAAGCAAAAACAGGTGCTACCAGCGCCGCGCTTGATGATGTAGATATGATCCGCAAAAACCGTGGCTTAGAAGGTGCGCTCTACAATAAAGTTGTGCCTCCGGGCAGTACTGCTTTAGATGTGGTTTTAGCTGAAAAACGCATTGAAATGGCATTCGAGGGTCACCGAACTTATGATGTATTCCGTAACAAAAAAACCTTAAATAAGGCTTACTGGGGTTACCATCTTACCGGCTTAAAAGAGACAGATGTCGATTTGTCGAAAACGCCTTCAGGTTATCCTAATTTAACGGTTCCTTATACCAATGCACGGATCATTTACTATTTACCGGTAGATGAAGTATTAAGCAATCCGCTGGCGATACAAAATCCATAAATAATCATACTTAACCCACAAATAGATATGATAACCCTCATGTGCAGCCATAAACGAACCGGAATAATATTTTTTTGGCGGAACATGATCGTTTCATCAACATTAAACTAAAATTATAAACTGATGAAAAATTTAAAAGCTTACCTGTTCATGTTATCCCTTGCGATAATAGGTTCGGTATTTAGTGGCTGTAAAAAAGATAAAACAGAGATCAAAACCGACCTTTTTTACGAAGTAGCAGTTGATGGTGCTACGGCAGTTTTTACAGTAAAAACACAGGGTGTAACCAATTATAAATGGGATTTTGGCGATGGCAAAACATCAACAGAAGCAAGCCCGACACATACCTATGCAGGCAAGGGCAAATATGTGCCAACGCTTACCGCAATGGTAAACGGGCAGAATGTAGAATCATCAACCGTATTGCGTATTGCTAAAACATCGCCGGTAAAAATCAACGATAATTCGCTTAGCGATTGGAGCGCTGTTACCAAAGACGTAGTTACACTAGGTACTCAAAAAGGGGTGTTCAACGCCGTTAAGTTTGATTACGATGGTAACTACATATACGCCTACATAGAAATGAACCGGAAAAAATCAGATTCAGATATTTTCGACTTCTATATAGATAGTGATAACAGTGCGGCAACCGGTCTGCTAACAGGCACTTTCACCGATGGCGGTTATGATATTCTACTCGAAGGACAGTTGCTTACCAGTGGTGTTGATATTTTTTACCACAACAGTGCGGATCAAAATGCTTTCTCATTTGCGCCACAATCTATAGCCGATGCCATTACGGTAGGTACGGTACAGGAAGCTGCCGGAGTGGTGAAGTTTGAGGTGCGTATAGCACGTGGTAAGCTCAAAGGACTAACCGGCTCGGGCGCCCGTTTTGCGATACAGGTGATGAAAAACGACTACTCGGTGTTATATGGGAGTGCGCCAGACACAGGCACCTCGAGTTTCTTCTTAGATATGAGCGAATAGCTTTAATAAATGTTAAGTTTTAAGCTGTAAATACAAAAAACCTCAACATTATGGTAAAGATTTTAACTGCTGGTCATCCGGCTGATGGACGCTTAGTGTCTTTAGATGTGATGCGTGGTATGATTATGATACTACTTTGTGCCGAAAGCTGCATGCTTTACGAATCCATAAAACATATCAATCATTCGGCATTAACAGGCGGTCTGATTACCCAGTTTTTTCATCATCCCTGGCATGGTCTGCGCTTTTGGGATCTTGTTCAACCGGCCTTTATGTTTATGGCTGGTACTGCAATGTACATTTCCTATAGTCGTAAACTAGAAAAAGGGCAAAGCTGGGCCAGTAATTTTAAACACGTAGGCATCAGGAGCCTAAAGCTTTTTATCTGTGGCGTGGCCCTTCATTGTTTTTATGCGGGCAAACCTGTCTGGGAACTTTGGAATGTGCTCACGCAGCTGGCCTTCACTACCATTGTAGCTTATTTAATCATCAATAGATCATATGCCTGGCAGTTTGTTTTTGCCATTGGCCTGCTCGTACTTACAGAAGTGCTGTACCGCACGATACTGATGCCCGGTTTTGATCAACCCTTTGTAGAAGGGAAAAATTTTGGTGCCTATGTAGATACCTTGTTAATGGGTAAAATAAATAGTGATGGTTGGGTAACCATTAATTGTATTCCCACAGCCGTCCATACCATTTTTGGTGTGCTGGCAGGCAAACTACTGATCTCCGGTAAAACAACTGTTTTCAAAATTAAGGCTCTGGCAATTGCAGGTATTATCGGCCTGGTGCTTGGTTTCGGACTGGATCTTTCAGGCGTTACGCCCATCATTAAGCGCATCAGCACAAGTGCGTTCGCGTTTGCATCGGTAGGGTGGGTATTGTTGATTCTGGCTGCCGTTTACTGGTTGGTTGATGTAAAACAGAATATCAGGTACGCCTGGGTTTTTACCGTTGTGGGTACCAACGCCATCTTTATCTACCTGTTTTTTGAAACGGTAGGTGTACAGTGGGTAAATGCCAAAGTGGCCATTTTTACTGGTGATATGCTGCACCTGTTTATCCATCTACCATTAAACCTGGCAGCAGTAGTATCGGCCACAGCGACCCTAATTGCAGAGTGGGGCTTATGTTACTGGCTGTATAAACGAAACATCTTTTTTAAACTATAAACAAACCGAAAAAAATATGATCATGATAAAAAAATATATAAACTATGCACTATGCGCTGGTATAGTTGCCGTAGGTCTATTTGTTGCTTGTGACAAAAAAGACGCTGAACTGGTTAAAGTTGAAAAGATAAATGTTACCTACATCGAAAGCAACGAAGATTTTCCGAATCCAGAGCGCGGCTTTTACCGTTATTCAGAAGTTCATTCGAGCAATTATACCGTACTCACCACTGCCGAATTGAAAGCTTACCGTTCGCCACAATCTATCGAAGGAGCGAATTATCAGGTATCGTCTACTTTGGTATTTAGGTACTATATTTTGGATGACGTGGTGAATGCAAATATATCCGCTTCGTTCCTGACCAATATTAAAAAAGATTTTGAAGCCGCACGTGCAGCAGGGGTAAAACTGATCCCGCGTTTTGTGTATACGGCTACTGCGAAACCGGGTAACTGTCCTGAAGGTTTTATTTGCCCGCTTTATGGCGATGCACCAAAGGCCGTTATTCTTAATCATATTGCGCAGCTCAAACCCATTCTGCGCGAGAATGCAGATGTTATTGCCTGTGTGCAGCTCGGTTTTATAGGCACCTGGGGGGAACAATACTATAGCGATTTTTTCGGCGATGCCTCTAACAACGGCAACCAGGGCAATAAACTTACCGACAATAACTGGAGGGATAGAATAGAAGTAATTAAAGCCATGCTGGATGCGATGCCTGCCGACAGAATGATCCAGCTGCGTTACCCACAGTTAAAGCAACGGTATGTTTATGGCATTAATGCGCCGCTTAATTCTGCTCCTTTAACAGAAGGTGCCGCATTTACCGGAAGTGATATTGCCCGTTTAGGATACCACAACGATTGTTTTATGGCCAGTGCTAACGATTTTGGTACCTATGAGGATTATGGGAACAGCACTACGCCGCGCACCTCAGATGGAACTGTGCTAAATACGCTGAAAGATTACTTTAAGGCCGATAGCAAATTTGTAGTGGTTGGTGGCGAAACCTGCTCAGATGATTACAGTCCGACAAATGATTGTGAACCAGCCGGAAAAATTCAGGCTGAATTTGCAGCATTACATTACAGCTTTATCAACGCGCATTACAATACGGCAGTTAATAATGATTGGCAGGACGGTGGCTGTATGGACAATATCAAACGTAACCTGGGCTATCGTTTTGTATTGCAGAGCGCTTTACTGCCCGATAATGTGGTAAGGGGTACTGATTTAAATATCGTGCTGAATATCAAAAATGCTGGTTATGCATCACCTTATAATAAACGTCCGGTAAAACTGTTACTGCGCAATACCCAAACCAATGCCTTAAAATCCTTTGATCTGGCTACCGATATCAGGAAATGGTATAGTGGAACTAATCAGGTAATAGAGGCCATTAAGATCCCTTCCGATTTTCCTGCAGGCGATTATGAACTCTTGTTAAACTTGCCCGATGCTTATGCAAGCATTGCCACAAAACCCGAATTCAGTATCCGCTTGGCCAATAAGGATGTATGGGAAGCAGCAACAGGTTACAATAAGTTAAATCACAATATAAAAGTTCAATAATAACATTTTCAGATATGATCAGGTTCTTTACTACCTATTTGTTTTTAGTTGTGCTGTTATGCGTAATGGAGAAAACACTCGCGCAAACTGTTCTGACCATTAAAAGTGGCGAAAAGTGGTATGGCGGTGCCGTAAATGAAGCGCATTTAATGCCTTTCAAAGAGGGATGTAGCCTGGATATGTATGGCGATACAAAAGGCAATCAGGCCGCACCTTTATTGGTTTCTACCAAAGGTAGGTTTGTTTGGAGTGAGGAGCCTTTTAAGTTTGCTTTTAATAAAAATAAACTTATCATCAGCCACACAAACGGTGCGATGGTAGTCGATTCGGCAGGTAAAAACCTTAAGGATGCGTTTACCAATGCGTCAAAACGTTTCTTCCCTTCAAAAAATAAATTGCCAGATACCTTATTGTTCAGCAGGCCGCAATACAATACCTGGATAGAACTGGTATACAATCAGAACCAAAAGGATATTTTAAGTTATGCCAGGGCAATAATCGATAACGGTTTTCCACCCGGGGTGATCATGATTGATGATAATTGGGCCGATTATTACGGACGTTTTGATTTCAGATCAGACAGGTTTACAGATGCCGCAGGCATGGTAGACTCCTTACACCAATTGGGTTTTAAGGTGATGTTATGGGTAAGCCCATTTGTATCACCAGATACCGAAGTTTTTAGAGCATTGCTTGCCAAAAGATTGTTGCTCTTCGATAACGGAGGAGACCCAAACAACACATGGGCAAAAGCAGAAAAACCCGCAATCATTCCCTGGTGGAACGGCTATAGTGCTGTGCTCGATTTTACCAATCCCAATGCCATGACCTGGTTTCATAGCCGCCTGGATCATATGGTAAATACCTATCATCTTGATGGTTTTAAATTCGATGCGGGTGATGCAGATTTTTATCCTGCCAATGCTTTATCATTTAAAAAAGTAACACCAAATGAGCACAGCAGGCTTTGGGGTGAAATGGGTTTATATTATCCGCTTAACGAATACCGGGCAATGTGGAAAATGGGAGGTGAGCCACTTGTGCAACGCCTGCGCGATAAAAAACACAGCTGGGAAGATCTGCAAAAGCTCATTCCACACCTCAGCACCGCTAGTTTGCTGGGTTATCAGTTTACCTGCCCCGACATGATTGGTGGAGGAGAATATGGCTCTTTTATCGGTAAAGATAAACTGGATGAACAGTTGGTGGTACGGTCTGCGCAATGCTCTGCCCTCATGCCAATGATGCAGTTTTCAGTAGCACCCTGGCGGGTATTATCAAAAGATAACCTGGCTGCTGTTAAAAAGGCAGTCGATATCCGTGCAAAATATGTTCCCTACATCATGCAGCTGGTAAAACAGTCTGCCGCTAGCGGCGAACCTGTTGTGAGGAGTATGGAATATGAGTTTCCCGATCAGGGTTTTAGCGAGGCAAACGGGCAGTTTATGCTCGGTAGCAGATACCTCGTGGCTCCGGTGTTAACCAATGGGAATACAAAAAAAGTGTATCTGCCGAAAGGGGCATGGGAAGACGATCAGGGCAAAAAAATAAAAGGCCCTGCAACAATAACAATCCAGGTGGCACCCGACAGGTTGCCCGTATTTAAAAAACAAAACCTAAAATAATATACTATGAAAAATCTATTCTTACTGGGAATGTTTGTACTTATGATAAGTGCTTGCGCCAAAAAAAATGAAATTGATGAACTAAAATCTGGAACTGCAAAGCCCCGTGCATTAGTACTAACCAGCTATTACGTAAATGGAGCAACCGGAAATGATTCAAATCCGGGTACTTCTGCTTCTACAGCCCTAAAGACTATCCAGGCTGCATTATGGAAAACAACTGATGGTGTTGGGGCTACCATATATGTGGCAGAAGGTACCTACAATGAACGGATTTATTGGTCGAATTCAGGTGCTTCCAGTGCTGAGCCCATTACATTAACAAACTATAACGGAGGCCTGGTAACCCTGGATGGAGTTAATGCAAGCAATTCGGCACAAAACGAGATGATTGCCATTGCCAGTAAAAGCCATATCCGCATCAATCACATTAATATCGCCAATAATATCAGAAGTAATGCAAAGGGCATTTACATGGTGGGTTCGGGTACGGATGTTCAATTTACATATTGTAAAATCTACAATATCGGCTGGACAAGCAATGCAAGTGCTGTGCCAGCAAGTACCGATAATGCCAGTCCGATGATTGTGGTTGGATCCACAACAACATCGTATAACGAAATTTATATCGGTAATAATGAAATTTATAACTGCAATACCGGTTATAGCGAGGGCATGACCGTGACAGGGAATGTGGAGAATTTTTTAATCGAAAGTAATACGGTACATGATATTAAAAACATTGGTATCGACATGTCGGGTCATTACTCCTGGACAGGCGCACCGGCAAATGTTAATTTTGCACGCAATGGCAACGTGAAAAATAATAAGGTTTATGGTTGCGTTTCACCTGTGGCCACTTCGGCAGGCATTTACGTGGATGGCGGGAAATGGATCAACATTGAAGGAAATACCTGTTACCAGAACTCAACAGGGATCAGTGCCGGTTGCGAAAACAACAACAATAATACCGAAGGCATTAATATCAGAAGTAATTTCATTTATAACAATATTGAGGCGGGCATAATCCTCGGAGCAAATGCCCCAAATAGTAAGGTAATCAATTCTACGATCACGAATAATACCTTGTTTAAAAACTTCTCGAAAACGGGCTGGGGAGGAGAAATTCATCTTCAAAATACAGATCAGCTTTCCATAAAGAACAATATCATCCAGTCTGCCAGCAATATCGTAATTGTTGCCTCATCTGGTTATACGGCTACAAACCTCGTGTTCGATTATAATAAGTATTTCTCTGTTTCAGGGTCTTCTGCTACAGTTACCTTCGATTGGGGCGCAATTAACGGAACAACCTATGGTTCTTTTGCCGCTTTTAAAACAGGAACTGGTTTGGATGCCAGTTCTACCTATGGTACACCTTCCTTTGTTTCTGCTGCTTTACCAAATCCGAACCTTCATTTAAACAGTGCTTCTTTATGCATTAATGCTGGTTTGCCTTCATTTGTGGCGCAGCCCGCAGAGTTGGATATCGATAAAGATGCACGGGTTAGAAACGGTCGTGTTGATATCGGTGCCGACGAGACTCCTTAATAAAAATTATCTGTTGATCTTAATCCTTTTATTGTGAAAAGAATAAATAACCTATTTGAAATTACTTTCAAATTTAAAAGCCAGGCCGACATTACCTCTATAAAACCCTATGGTTCCGGGCATATTAATGATACTTACCGCATGAAAAACCTGGCGACTGAGGAGTACGATTATCTGCTCCAAAAGATCAATCACCATGTGTTTAAGGATGTACCCAAACTTACAGAAAACATGTGCAGGGTAATTGCGCATCTCAAAAATAAGGTAAGCCAGACAGGAGCGGGTGATCCGCAAAAGGAGGTAATGACGCTCATTGCCACCAAAGCTGGTCCCTATTTTTATCAGGATACAAATGGGGAATATTGGCGGATGAGCCGTTTTTTAAAAAATACCAAAACTTACGATGTGGTAGAAACAGCACAGCAGGCGTACGAGGGTGGAAAAGCTTTCGGAAAATTTCAGTCCATGCTCTGCGACCTTTCTCCAGATCTCCTGCATGAGGTTATTCCCGACTTTCATAACGTGAAAAAAAGACTGGAGCAGTTGGATGATGCCATCGCTCACGATCCGCTCCATCGGCTTAGTTTGGTGCCGGCAGAGTTGGAAACCATAAAAGCCCATGCCAAATCCATGTTGTTTTTTCAGGAGGATGCACAGGTACTCACATTGCCAAAACGGGTGATCCATTACGACACCAAGTTTAATAATGTACTGCTGGATGTAGAAGATAAAGCCCAATGTGTGATCGATCTGGATACTGTAATGCCAGGTTATGTTGCCTACGACTTTGGTGACGCCATCCGAACCATTATTAATAAAGGTACAGAAGACGAAAGAGAATTATCTAATATTAAACTAAACCTCCCGCTGTTTAATGCCTATACTCAAGGTTACTTAGAGGAGGCGATGCAATTTTTAAATGAATGGGAGTTGAGATCGTTGATTAAGGGTGTTTTTTTATTGCCTTACATGCAGGCCGTGCGGTTTTTAACAGATTACATCAACGGTGATACCTATTATAAGATCGAATCCCCTCATCATAATCTCCAACGCACCAGGGCCCAGCTACAGTTGCTAAAGGAGCTGTTCGGCCATGCCGAACTTTTGGAACAGAACATATTAAAAGAGGCTGAAAAATACCAGTTAATTAAAAATTAAAAATCATGGATAGAAGACATTTTTGTGCCAATGGAATTGTAGGATTGGCCGGGCTTACTTTAATGCCGTCGGGATTATTGTTTGCAAACGCTAAAGATAAAGTTCGCTTAGGTTATATCGGTGTGGGTTTAAGGGGGAGGAACCATATTTCAGAGGGATTACTTCGTGCTGACGTGGAGATTGTTGCTATATGCGATACCCAGGAAAGCTCTTTAAAATATTGCCGCGCGCAATTTGTAAAAGCAGGCAAGAAACTCCCTGCAGAATATACTGGAGGCTTGGATGCCTATAAAAAATTATTGGAACGTAAAGATATTGATGCCGTAATCATTGCTACACCATGGGAGTTTCATAAAGCGCAGTCTATTGATGCCATGAGGGCAGGGAAATATGTTGGCTGTGAAGTGATTGCGGGCATAACCGTAGAAGACCATTGGGAGATTTTGAAGGTCTATGAGGAGACAAAAGTACCGTACATGACCCTCGAAAATGTTTGCTACCGAAGAGATGTACTTGCTGTATTGAATATGGTCAGAAATAATGTATTCGGTGAACTGGTGCATTTAGAAGGCGGTTACCAGCACGATCTTCGGGGCGTTTTGTTTAACGATGGCAAAAGATTTGATGGAAAAGGAGGCGAATTTGGTCCCAATACAGTTGGAGAAGCGCAATGGCGTACACAATGGAATGCTGACCGAAACGGAGATATTTATCCCACACATGGTGTTGGTCCGATTATGAATTATATCGACATCAACAGGGGGAATCAATTTACCAATCTGGTATCATTTGCATCGAAAGCAAAGGGATTACATCAATACATTGAGAAAGTCTCGCCTGGAAATAAAAATCTTGCTGTAAACTTCAAAAACGGCGATCTGGTAACCACTATGTTGAACTGTGCAAATGGAGAAACAGTAGCCTTAACACATGATACCCATTTACCGAGACCATATTCTTTAGGTTTCAGGGTACAGGGCACCGAAGGTTTGTGGATGGATGTGGCCGATGCCATTTATATAGAAGGCAAATCAGGCACCTATGATGAGTGGGACAAGGCCAAAACCTGGCTGGATAAATATGATCACCCATTATGGAAAAAATATGAGCATCAGGCGGATGGGGCAGGTCATGGTGGAATGGACTGGTTTGTATTCAATGCCTTTGTGGAGTCTGTGAAGCAGAAAAAACAGACGCCAATAGATGTTTACGACTCACTAACAATGAGTGTGATTACGCCCCTTTCGGAAAAATCGCTAAAAGACGGCAATATGGCACAGCAGTTTCCTGATTTTACCAAAGGGAAATGGAAAACATCAAAAAATACATTCGCGTTGGGCGATAGCGGGTTTTAAGGATTGGGAATTATTTCTTTAATCAAATTCAGAGAGACTGTATCATAAATATAGATTTGTCATCCTGGGCTTGTCGATGGACCAATTTAAATGTCTTGCCAGGCATTTCTACTAATGTCCAGATTAATTGGTAGGCTCAAGGTGAAGAATTCAAATGAAATTATGATACAGTCTCAATTGATAAATGCTATAATAAGGTTTCTGCTCAAAACACTTTTACATTGCTACTTTTGGAGATCAGTTTTTTATAGGGACCTCAATTAATTATACTGGACATCAGAAAAATATCCTATATTAAATCGATTTATCTGGCGTATTCTCAAGCTTTAATTGTAGATCGGGTCAGCTAATACATGTTTAATATTAACCAAATATTTGATGCATAAAGCTTTTCTGATCATTTTGATCGCATTCACCTGTGGTATAGGTAAACTCTCCGCACAAAAAACAAATATTGATGCCAAAAAAATAGTTTCAACGCTGGATACGTTCCGGAAACGTTTTGAGCCTGAAAAGGTATATATCCACACGGATAAAAATTACTATTTTGTTGGCGATACGATCTGGCTGAAGGCATACGTTATTGAGCAATCCTCTTTTGGCTATAGCAAAAAAAGTGGACTACTTTATCTTGAGCTAAATGACGATAGTCTGGACAATGTTAAAAGGATCAGTATACCCATCCGTTTTGGAATTGGGTGGGCGCAGATACCGATTTCTGTAAAACAGTTTCATGAGGGTAGATACAACCTACGAGCTTATACCAACTGGATGAAAAACGCAAAAGTGGAAAGTTTTTTCAATCAGACCATTTATATCGCAAAACCCACGAGAGAAACATGGCGGGTGCGAACAGCAGTTACAAGAGGAGAAAGAGGGGCCGGGGATCAGGTTAGGTTAAGTTTGAAGACCGCTCAACAAAAACCCGTCTCTTTGCAAAACATCCAGATCAGGATCACTGATCAAAACGAACTGATCAAACGAATGGATCTGCAAACTGATGCTGAAGGAGAAGTTATTGTCAGTTTTGACCCAAAAGATGAACGGTTTAAAAAAGCCCTTGGTCTGCAGATTTTAAATACACAGAAAGGTACTGCAGCCCAGATCTTAAATATTCCGCTGAATCTGGAAAGAAAAAACATAATTGATCTCCAGTTCCTGCCAGAAGGAGGGCATCTGGTTACCGGATTAAACTCGAAACTAGCCTTTAAGGCAATTGGAGAAAACGGACTTGGCGTAGATATAAAAGGTTCGGTGTTTGATAACGGTGGCAAGGAGGTGGCTACTTTTTCTAGTAGCCATAAAGGGATGGGCTTAATGGATTTTCTCCCGGTGGCCGGGGAGAAATACGTGGCAAAAATATTTGGATCAGAAAATGTTTATGCCCTGCCGAAAATATGGGAAACGGGATCCCTGCTTTCTGTCGGGAATCCAGAAACCGGAGACTCTATAAGTTTAAATATCCGCTTTTCGGAAAAGTTTAGCTTAAATAAAAGTGAAGGAATTTTTCTCATCTGCCAGTCGAGAGGTTTTGCCTGTTATGCCAAAAAGCTGTACCCTGAAAACCAGCGAATCAACATAGCCAAAAATATTTTTCCATCTGGGATTGCACATTTTACATTGCTTCGGGACACGGTGCCCATAAACGAGCGGATTATTTTTATAGATCAAGGCGATAATCTCCAAATGTCGGTTGGAGTGCGTGATCAAAAAGAGGTAAAGGATAGTACCAGTTTGCATATCACAGTAACGGATGTGAAAGGTAAACCCGTAAGTGGCAGTTTTTCTTTGGGGATAACCGATGATAATAATTTTGTTGCCGATAGCCTTGGGAACAATGGTATCGTTGCCAATCTGCTGCTAACAAGCGAAATTAAAGGTTATGTTGAAGGCCCTGCTTATTACCTGAATCATTATAAAACAAAAAGCTGGGCTGATCTAGACAATCTTCTGCTTAGTCAGGGTTGGATAGGACCAGACTGGTCAACTGTATTTTCACCTCCGGTGCCAAAATTCAAAGCAGAAGAACAGATAGAAATTAGTGGAACCGTAGTAAATGCATTCGGAAAACCGATGAAGGCATCACAGATTATCATTTCCTCTCAAAAACCGGCATTTATTAACGAAATAAAAACAGACCGGAACGGTAAGTTTCTCTTCCGTAACCTTCCCTTGTTAGATACGGCATCTTTTTTTATTATGGCTAATACACCAAAAGGAAAAAAGCTAAATTTCGGAGAGCTGACTCTGGATAAGTTTTTGCCCGCAGAGATCTATCCGTCGAAAATGCCATCGGTTATGCCCTGGTATGCCAGTACCGATAGTGTAGTACAACGTGCCGTACAATCCGATCTGAAACGCCAGGCTCCGTTTGCTCCAGAGAGCGGAATCAAACTGGATGAAGTCGTGATCAAAGGTAAAAAGACAATCGCAGGTTCCTTCAATTCAAGGGGGGCAGATATGGTGTTAAACAAAAATGATATAAAAGCTTCTGGGACTTCAAATCTTTATGATCTGTTGAGAAGTCAGTTTCCCGGGCTTAAAGTTGTGATGTTCGGAGGTTTTCCAACACTTATGTATGGAAAATATGCTATGCACATCATCATAAATGGAACGGGGCTGCCTTTGGTGGTAAGCTTTAAACCCAGTGTGCAGGAGGTGGTTGAAGGCCTAAAAGATTATCCAATTTCCTCTTTTGTTGGTGTTGAGCTTCAGTACAGTAGAAAATATAATCGAATTGGAGCGTCGAGCCTTTCTCTGGATAATTTTGGCAAGCCATCCGTATCGAGTATGGAAAGGGCTCAAATTAGGAAAGGTGATGACGGCTTTATTGCCGATGGGCCTGATGCCAGTTATACGGGCTGGAGGGTAGGTAATCTTCAGAACCGGGATTTCGACATCGGACTGATTTTTCTGACCACCACAGCGAAATCATTTAACTATCAGCAATCCAACAGCGCTTCTTACAGGCCGGTCTATGTAGTATATTCCAAACAGTTTTATCAACCAAAATTTGATGTTAGTAGCAATGGTGCAGATCAGGCAAGTGTTTCGACAATTTTTTGGAAGCCTGATATTGTTACAGATGAGATGGGGAAAGCTACGGTGAATTTTTTGATGGGCAACCAGAAGGGGGAATTTTCGATCATATTGCAAGGTGCAGATTTAAACGGAAATATTGGCTTCATTTCTGATAAGTTGCTTCTTAAATAATAATTGAGATTAAAAAACTATAAAATAGCATTAATGAAATCCTGAAAGGACTTTTTAATCCCAACTCAATACACTTTTACATTGCTGCTTTTAGAGATCAGCTTTTTATAGGGATCGCCCATAAAGGCCTCTAGGTAATCAAAACCATCTGGTCCGAAACCTGATCCATGTGCCCTGTTGTGAATAAGCAGAATTTGTGCATTGGGCATATATCTTTTTATGAGTGTATTGTAAAAAGGCCTGCACCATGGATCTGCGTCCCCTCCAGAGATTAGGGCTGGAATAGTAGAATAAACCGGATTTTTTGCTTCTGGTGTTTCTATTTTAACCTTCCAGCAGTCGCAGATCTTTTCATTTACATTATTAAACGGATAACCAGAAAGCCATGGCAGAATTTTATCCTGTTCGGCAATAAGTTTTGGATCCGAATAGGCAATTTGCTCAGAACAGTAGACGGAATATCGCATGCCCAGGGCGCGGTCGGGATCACCCGAAAATATACCGTCGAGTAGCTCGCTTACATAACTGCTGTGCTTTCCCCTGATGATTTCATCCATCACAAAGGGCACGGATTTTAAACGGCTATTGTCAATTCTGCCAATGATTACATCAAGAAGTTCTGCTTTACCATACCTGATATTTATCGAATCCCCTTTCCCTTTGGGCAGATATCTTAACGTAAAATGTTGACCTGATATTTTGGTGAAATAATCATGGAAGCGATTCCGCAGATCCTTATACTTTTCCTCTTTTGATGAATCGGCCTCCACATTGCTAAAAACCTGATCAAGTGCTTCATCCATATTAATTAAACCGTGTTCCTCATAATTGACAAATCCTGGCAATGGGGAGTTTAAAATAAGGGCTTTAATGCCTTCAGGATGATTTCTGGCTACGGTAAGCATCAGTCCGCCACTGTAAGAAATCCCAACCAGGCTAAGCGACTGGATCTTTAGTGCAATTTTGAGGTCAGTGATATCGGCTGCGCTTTCAATAGTGTTGTAAGCAGATAAATCAATTCCCTGTGCGATGAATTTTTGTCTGGCTGATTTTACCGCAAGCAACACCAAACTATCTTTCGAAAGGTTTTCAAGGTAAGAGCGTTTAATGGCCTCATCAATTTCGGTTGTAAAAAGCGATGGAATGGCCTTTTTTGTTCCTCTTTGATCAAATGCAATAAAACCTCCGTATTTCAAAAAACCTGAATTTGCTGTAATCTGGGTTATTCCTGATGTAGTGCTATAACCTGGACCACCAGTGCTGTAAAGGGAAATATTTCTTACCGAATCCATTCCTGCTTTGCGCACAAATAAAAAAGGTATTTTGATCTGTGTTTTACCAGGGTATTTTCTGTTTTCAGGCACTACAAGAAAGCCACAACGCGCTACAACCCCTTTTTCGATCTTAATGTTACAGGCGCAAGGTTCGATTTTTGGGGTATAGGATTGTGCAAAACAGGCTGTTACGGAGATTACAAAAATTAAGATCAGTATTGACGTAAACTTCATGGTTTGTGTTTTGTACAAATCTAATATTGCGATTTGGAGGAAAAAAGGTAAAAAACGGACAAAATAACTAGTATTGAGCCATCCGCCTTCCGGTAAACTTGATGGCATCTCTGTAGAAATGGCTCATATCATAATAACCATAAGTGTAAGGAGAGAAAAATTCAGGTGTTTTTAAAAAATCTGTGACTGCCGTTCTGGCGCGTAAAATGTTGAAATAGTGCTTAGGACCGGTTCCCACTACATGATTGAAATATCTGTTCATTGACTTTTCGCTCATGTGTATTTTATCTGCGAGCTGCCCTAAAGAGAGTTTCATTTCTGTATCCAAAAAAGTATCGATCGATTTTTGTACCACGTGTAGATAATGGCTCTTCACATTTTGTAATTTCCGCTCATGAAGATAATCCTCCCAAAGCGATATCCTCGATTCGAAATCTGCTGCATTTTTGATCTTCTTGATGATTTGTGCAGGGATTAAATCTTGTAAGGGGATCACATCGTCGGCGATTTTAGTTTGGCTTATCCCGAAAATAGCTTCGAATCCACCAGGTAAAAATTTGACGGTAAATATATTGTCTGTTGGAGCATTACACCGCTCAATGGTTTTACTGCGCAGTACCAGTACATCGGTACGCTCATCTATAGCATGCGGTTTAGTGCCATTATAAAGCTGATATGGACTACCAAGGTTCAACCAGATGGTAGGGGTGAAACTCGGGAAAAGTTTTACGGTAAAGTTTCTTTCCTGAATAAGAAGCCCGGCAGCTTGCAAATCTGTTTCCGAAAAAAACTCGATATAAGGAGAAAGGCTTTCGGCCGGAGGATAAAAGCGGTAGAGTTTTCTGATGTTATCGAATATTTCTGTCATATGGAGATCTATCTATATGATGCGATTTTATGCTGAATGTTGCAGGATGACCGCATTATTTTGCAAGTTAATTTCAAGGCATTCAAGTTTTGAAAAATTAACTGTTGGAACGGGGTTGGCTCGGACTTGCCTCGGGCTTGAGACGAAGTTGTGACAATCGTGCCTGAAAAAAACCCGGAGCAAGTCAGTATAAATTACCTCCTAATCGTGATATTCATTTATTTTGCTGTTTAGCGTCTGATTAAGAGTGTTTTATGAATAATTTATTGGAATGGTATAGTAGGATGCAACTATAGTATCTAGAAATTCGTCTATGGGATAATCAGATTTTTGTTTCTTCCCGTTCCTTTGCCCGATTAACGCAAATGAAATAAACAGTTGATCATGCCTAAATCGGAACATCATTAAACAACATAAATGAAAAAAACATTGGTGATATTTTTTATTTTGGGTTTGTCTCTTAAAGGATTTGCGCAAAAAGAATTAACAGCTCAGGATAGTATAAAAGTATTTTATGACGGGCTTTTTTCAGCCTTGAAAAATGGATACTTACACAGGAAAGCTGTTGATTGGAAGGTTGTTGAATATGAAACTAAACAGAATTTAGCGCAATACAATAGCTTTAAAACATCGTTAAACGAGATAAAAATACTTTTCGATAAAATAGGCGCAACACATTGCATTGTTTACGATCAGGGAAAAAAATATTCTGCTACAGGAAAAGCCATTTCAAAAGCGGAATATACGGAGCAGTGGAGAAAAAAATATGCTGCCAAACCAACTTTTGAAGCCAAGGTACTTGACGGGAAATACGGCTATATTTTAATGCCAGGCATGGTGTTTTTTGATACCAGTTCGGAAAATGTGCACAAAATAGCCCAGGCCATGTATGATCAGATAGCTGATATCAAGGCGAAAAATAAAATTGAGGGATGGATTTTGGATTTGCGCTTGAATACAGGTGGCAATTCCTGGCCGATGTTACTCGCTTTGTACGATTTATTGGGTGATCATGATATAGGAGGATCACTTAACCTCAATAAAAAGCTGGTGAGCACCATAAAATTGGAAAATGGGAATTATTTGGATAACGGTAAAAAAGTGTCCTTTATTAATCCCGTTGGCGAATTGTTAGATAAAAAGAAACTAGCCGTTATCACCGGAATCTTTACCGGAAGTTCGGGCGAAGTAACGGCAATGGCCTTTAAAGGCAGGCC
This sequence comes from Pedobacter psychrodurus, assembly GCF_032678585.1. GTDB lineage: Bacteria > Bacteroidota > Bacteroidia > Sphingobacteriales > Sphingobacteriaceae > Pedobacter > Pedobacter psychrodurus_A. The sequence continues at coordinate 32,633 of NZ_JAVTSN010000019.1, forward strand.
AAATACCATTTTTGTTGGAGAAAGTACATTGGGATTTACTACGGGTAATATTTTTTGGCCCTTAGCTTTTGGTACGACAATGGCTTTGACCAATTCATACGATAGCGATAGAAACGGCAACTATTACGAGCGCATCATCCCCGATATTGCCGTGTCAAAGCAGGATAATTTTGATGATTTATTTTTGGATCGGAATATTCAGGAATCTATAAAATTTCTAATGCAGAAGGAGTAAAACTAATTTTTGCTAAGTGAAACGCAATCATTTTCAACTATTAAGCTTGTAAATAAATTCCTCAATTTCGGCCTGTCGGGCATTTGCAAAACCGCTATCAGTACCTGTTTTTACAAAGCCACATTTTTCCAGAACTTTTTGTGATCCAAAATTATCAAATGCCACACGCCCGAAAATTGGTCTGCTCAACTCAATTAAAAGAAATTCATGAAGCGCCTTAGTGGCAATTCCTTGGCCCCAGAATTTTTTATCTATCCAATAGGTAATTTCCGTATCGCCATGCATGATAAACTTCGCCACATGGCCAACAATGATATTGTTCACCAGAATAGTCTGGTTATTTACAGTTGGATCGCTCAATAACCTGGTATATTTACTCAAATATGCAGGCTTGTCTGTCGGATCTTTGGGCATAAAGGCGGCAAGATAGCCTGCTTCCTGGTCAGTTTGAAATTCGAAGAGGGTTTCGAGATCTGAAACTGTTGTCTGCCTAAGTTTTAAATCGATTGTTTTCTCCATTGTGATTGATCTTAAGAAATGCTTTGTCCTAAATAAAAAGGTGTTTTGAAATTAGCAATAAATTAAATAAGGATTCAATTATTTTTTTTTATGCTAAGTGACAATGGGTGTTGGATTGGCCAATTGATAAAAATCTGTATCATTAAAATAGAGCTGTCATCCTGAGGGATAATTTATTTTATAAAAATCAATATGATTGACGTATAAATTATTTTTTTTGCCCAGCTGCTCCGTCCTGCCTCGGCTCGCCGCCGCCGAAGGGCTCTTTCTTTTTGGCATCAAAAAGAAACAAAAAATGCCGGCTGAAAATTTTTCTTTGGAAGCCAGTAGAGTGGCTTGGTCTGTGGGCCCCGAAAAATTTGTTAGGCCGGGTCTTAGTTGAACGTGGATGAGGTGCTTTGGCCTAGCTGGGAGGAAATGAAAATTACTTTAAGTTGTTCATTAATAAACAATTACAAAATAACGTTTATGGTAGCTTGTCGAAGGGCCTGTTTAAATATCTTTTAAGGCGTTTCGACAAGCTCAACATGACAATTTAGAAGCAAGTACACTTATCGCATTATTATTAAATCTGTCTAATCCAAATTCAGCGGTGAAGTTAATACAACCTCACGTGTTTGCAATAAGGGAACAATCTTTCCAACTACGATCATTTGAAAATGCTGCGCGTTGCGGTGTGCATCCAGAGCACTTTCATTTTTATATCCTTCGAAAAGGATCAAAGTATTTACATCTGTACGGCTCTGGTGTATCTCGTAAAAAAGATTTCCTTCTTCGGCAATACTCTGTTTCCTTACTTCTGTTAATAAGTCTAATACGGTTTCTAGCTGTCCGTCTTTGATCTGCCAGGTGGCAAATACATGAATGGCTTCGTTTTTCATCTTCTAAGCTTTAATGGTGTTTAAAATAGCGACAATTTTTTCTCCTACACCTTTTGCTGAAGCTGGATTCTGACCTGTTACCAAACGGCCGTCGGCGATACTGTTGGCCGACCACGGGGTTGAGGCATGAAAGATTGCCCCCTGAGCGGTAAGTGCGGTCTGCAGATCAAAAGGTACATCTGGTCTTGCATAATGCTCCTCCTCTTCGGTCGTAAAAGAAGTGATGTTTTTGCCATTTAACAAAAACGAATCGTCACTCAGTTTTACATTAAGCAACGACACCGGGCCATGACATACAGCGCCTACTACGGCGTTACGCTCATAGGTTTCGGCAATAACCTTTTTAAGTAATGGCGCCTCTGGCATATCCACCATTGGGGCCAGACCACCCGGAACAAAAATGGCATCGTAAATACTGACATCTACAGTGGAAAGTTTTGCAGCCTGTTGCATATCTTCCCAACCTTTTCCGGTTAAAAAATGAAGGTTGTCTGCATCTGAAGCTAGGTTGAGCGCATCAAGATAAGGGGTGTCGCCTGATAGGCTAGCAAAGTCGATCTGGTAACCTGCCTGATCAAATTCAGCGTAAGGGTGGGCAACTTCTGGAAGAAAGGTTCCTGTTCTTCTATTTTTCGGACCTATTGCATTGGCATTGGAAACGATGATTAAAATTTTCTTTTTCATGACTTTATGTTTTAAAATGTTTGTTGTTTTGACATTTCAAATCTCCTCAATTGCATCGTGCTGTACGAGGAGGCAAGTCACAAAAAAAGTGTGATCGCAATCACACTTTCGGTTTTTTAACTGTTTTTATTTGCCGAGTAAAGCCTGCTTAACGTTTCGCGGCTTACGCCAAGGTATTCGGCTATGTATTTTTTTGGGATCTGTTGGATTAGGTGGGGATAAAGCTGTGCAAACTCTTCATAACGTTGCTGCGGGTTGCCCGAGAGTAGGGAAATGATGCGCCGCTGCTGGGCAATATAGCCATTGGTGAGTTTGGCCCTGAAGAAGTGTTCCATTTTATGCATTTCGGTTGCTAGGGTTTCCCTGCCCTGTAAGGTGAGGCACAGTATTTCGGCATCCGTCATACAAGTGATGTGCAGCGTGGCTTTTCTTTCCTTAAAATAGGCCTGATAATCGGCCATCCACCAGTTCTCACCTGCAAACTGAACAATATGCTCTTTTCCATCGCTGTCTAGATAAAACATTCTGAAAATGCCGGATAAAATTAAGTATTCAAAATTTGCCTGGTCGCCATCCTGTATCAGGTATTGGTGTTTTTTTACTCTTTTGGTGGTGAAAAAAGTTTGTATATAGGCGAATTCCTCATCACTTACTGCGATTATTTCCTCAAGATGTTTCCTTAGTTTTTCCATTTGCGCTTTCACAGGATGAAAGTAGAAAAAATAAAGCCCCGTTCAAAACCGGCATGACTGACTTTTAATGTTTAAATCTTATCTGATTAAAAGGCCGATAGCATCATCAAACCAACAACTCAAACAAACTCACAGGATTTCCTTGATAATGAGCAGGCAACTGATCCGTATGCTTTAAATCATATAAACCCAGAAATGTAAAACCCATTTTGGTATAATGTTTAATCAGACTTTCATTTTGGCCAACAGTATCCAGACGCACATAGGTTTTACCATTTTCTTCGGCATATTCCTTAGCCCAGGCTACAATGTTGGCCACCATATTTTGTCCCTTAAATTCAGGATTGGTGGCGATACGGTGGATATAAACGGCAGGATCGGCATTTCGCTCTTCCCATATCTGTGGATCATCGAACGTTGTTGCCCATACACAGGCGGTTTTCCCATCCATGGTGATTTTCCATTGCCTGTTCTCCGCAATTTCATTTTCAATCAATGAAGTTTCAAACTTTGGCCAATGTAGGATGTACTTTGTTTTCTGAAAAGCTGTTGCACTTTCGTAAAGACGGAAAATCTCCGAAATATCTGCTGTACTGCTATTACTGATCTGCATATGATTAATTTTTATATGGTTTCTATTTTATTTGGCAAACTTTTTTGAGCCGGCAACGCAAAGGATAATGCCTATGGTTACGGCGATCATATTTAAACTTACTTCCTCATGCAAAAGTGTAGCGGCAAGTGCCAGTCCGAAAAAGGGTTGCAGGAGTTGCAATTGTCCTACTGTAGCAATTCCGCCCTGAGCCAATCCCTTATACCAGAAAATAAAGCCGATAAACATACTGAACAAGGAGATATAAGCCAGACCAAGCCATGCGCCCGAACTAATTGTGGAAAGCGAAACCGGTTCAAAAACAAACACCAGCGGAAACATGAATGGAAGCGATATCGCCAATGCCCAGGAGATGACCTGCCAGCCGCCGAGGGTTTTCGATAAGCGCGCACCCTCTGCATAACCTAATCCGCAGAGTACTATGGCTGCCAGCATAAGCAAGTCGCCAAAGGGCGAGGCATTAATGCCCTGGTACACAGCATAACCGATTACCAGCAAACTGCCCAATACAGAAAAGAGCCAGAAAATAGGCTTAGGTTTTTCACCGCCTCGTAAAACGGCAAAAACAGCAGTTACCAGGGGCAATAAGCCTAAAAATACCAGCGAATGTGCAGAACTCATGTGTGCCAGAGCCAGCGAACTTAATAAAGGAAAACCAATTACTGCGCCAAAGGCTACAATAATGAGCGACCACAAACTGCTTTTGGCAGGGCGTTTCTCTTTAAGTGCCAACAATACAACAAGTGCCAATAAACCCGCTATCGTTGCACGCGCAACCGTTACAAAAATGGGGTTCATATCCATCACAGCGATTTTGGTGGCGGGCATCGAGCCACTAAAAATCAGTACCCCGATAAAACCGTTCAGCCATCCGCTCGAAATTTTCCTGGTAGCCAGACTACCTGTTGTTGTGGTTATCATATCTAAAATTTGCTTAAGCAAAAGTGCCGAAGAGAAATAAGTAAATACAGTATCAGTTTTGTATATTTGGATGGATACAGTTAGTTTATGGAAAAACTTTTTAGGTACAATGAAATTGCTGAAGGCATAGCGCTTCAGATCAGGAATGGCATTTTGAAGGTTGGCGATAAGTTGCCCTCGGTGAGGATGCTTTGTAAAGAGCACGCCATTGGAATGAACACTGCCAAGAGGGTTTTTTTAGAACTCGAAGCACAATCGCTAATCGATCCAAAACCGCAATCGGGTTTTTTTGTCAGTAACCGATCGCAGCAGCGTCTTCCCTTACCGGCGGCAAGTAAACCGACTTTAATACCCGGTTATAGCGAGCCCGAAGAGCTGATTACCAAAGTGTATTCGAGTTTGGGTAATAATCATATTACTAATTTTTCGATCGGTATTCCATCGGGTAACCTCTTGCCTTTGGCCAAACTCCAAAAAGAAATTCTTCAGGCGAGCAGAACACTGCAGGGTGGCACGGCTTACGAACCACTTCAGGGCAATGTACAACTGCGTAGAATGGTTGCAGTACGTTCGCTGGGCTGGAGCGGGAATTTGAGTGAAGATGATCTAATTACCACCAGCGGTGGCATGGGGGCACTTTCTTTTTGTATGATGGCTTTGGCAAAACCTGGTGATACCGTTGCTATCGAAAGCCCTTGTTATCCCGGGATTTTCCAGCTGGCCCTTAGTTTAGGACTCAAGGTGCTCGAACTGCCTACACATCCTGTTACCGGTATTGACATTGACGCGCTGAAGAAACTGGTTTCCAAAATCAATATCTGCGTATTAATTCCAAACTTTAATACGCCTTTAGGTAGCTGCATGCCTGATGAACATAAAAAGGAAGTGGTGAAATTACTCGCTAAACATAACATTCCGTTAATTGAAGATGATGTATATGGCGATCTGTATTTTGGTACACAGCGGCCAAAATGTTGCAAAGCTTTCGATACCGAAGGAAATGTATTGTGGTGCAGTGCCATTTCGAAAACGCTGGCTCCAGGTTATCGGGTAGGTTGGGTGGCGCCAGGTAAGTACAAGGATAAAATACTGAAATTGAAACTGGTACACGCCATTGCCACACCGTCGCTCGTGCACGAAGTGGTGGGCAATTTTTTTAAAAGCGGACGTTACGATGTGCATATTCACCAAATGCGCCGTACCCTGAAAGACAATTACCAGCGTTTTAGCCATGCCATTGCCACTTATTTCCCAGAGGGGACTAAGATCAGCCGGCCACAGGGTGGACTCGCCATCTGGGTAGAACTGCAAAAGGGAGCTGATACTGTAAAACTATATGATCTGGCGATGAAGCAGAAAATCAGCATTTCGCCAGGGCGGATGTTTACCCTGCAGGATCAGTTCGAAAACTGCCTGCGTATTTGTATGGGCATGCCCTGGACAGATGAAATCGATTTTAAACTTAAGCAGGTGGGGAATTTGGCAAAAATGCTTTAATACGGTCTTAGAGAAATTTGTCATTCTGAGAGCAACGAAGAATCTCTTTTTTCATTGTTTCAGCTATTGAAAACACTTTCAGTATATATAATACTTTTTTATTAAAAGATCCTTCACTGCGTTCAGAATGACAGAAAAGGGAGGGGATACTTCAATCGAAAAACCCCGTGTATCCGTGGCGAAAATTAGCTTTGGTAAAAGAATAAGGTCTTAGTAATACGGGAAGATCAGTAAAATACTATCTCAAAAGAAATTGTCATTCTGAGAGCAACGAAGAATCTTTATTTTCCTTGTTTCAGCTATTGAAAACACTTTCAGTATATATAAAGACTTTGATTATTAAAAGATCCTTCACTGCGTTCAGAATGACAGAGAGGGAGGGATGCTTCAATCGAAAAACTCCGTGTATCCGTGGCGAAAATTAAGTTTTGGTAAAAGATGGTCTTAGCGAGAAGCTAAGACTAGTTAATTTGTTCTCATTTTACTTTGATTGGTCGCTCCCCACGGCAGGAAGGTTTCAAAGTAAATTTCTTAAATGACTGTTTTGCCACTTTTATTAATGAATCCTTAACATGTAGTTAATCAAATCATAAAGCGGGGGCTATAGTTTTGCTGAAAACAAAAGCATCCATTTTTATGGAATATCCCTTACTTTCAGATCAACAGTTATTAGTGGAATGTTCCCGCGACAATCTGAAGGCTTTTAATGTTTTATTTGATCGTTATTTTACAAAACTCTACAGATATGCACTCGGTTATGTAAACGACGAATGTTTCGCAGAAGAAGCGATGATGGACCTGATGATGTGGGTTTGGGAGAAAAGACACACGCTTGAAATTCAGGGGGAATTTAAACACTACATTTTTAGGGCTGCAAAAAATGCTACTATCAAGGTCATCAGAAAAAGGGCCATTCAAACCGCTCCGATAGAAAGTATTGAAAACCATATTTCCTTTACCAGTGCTACTGCCGACCATGGCATTCTAACCAGCGAGATGGAGCAAAGTTATCGACAAGAACTTGATCTGTTAAGTCCACAGCGTAAAATTGTATTTCAATTAAGTAGGGAAGAAGAACTGAGTCATGCTGAAATTGCCGATAACCTCGATATTTCCATCAACACCGTAAAAAATCACATTAAATTTTCGCTGAATCATTTCCGTAAAGGTTTTTTAAGGTATAAGGATGCAGCTTTAGCGATTGCCTTTTTACTATTCGTACGTTAGTAATCCTATCTTTTATAAAATATTATTAAAATTATTTTACTGTAAATCAGTGTGATGTGTTTTTGTTTGAAAATACATTAGCCCCTCAATAGCTTTTTTGTCCCTTGTTAGATAGGCGCTCAATTTGTGCCGTAACAAACAAACATGCCGAAACAGGTTGACCAAGCATTGATAGAAAAATTCCTCCGTGGTGGGTGTTCTGCAAAGGAAGAAGAACTGGTCCGTTCGTTCCTGAAGAATCCGGAATCTGAAACGGTATTAAACGAAATCCTGTCAAACAACCAGACAAAAGATTTCGCTTTGTTTGAGGACGAAAATGTAGCGCATATCAAACAGGCACATTGGCTGCGCACGATAAACCTTCGGATTGCAGCAGAAAATGAAAAAGAGTTGCCTGTTAAAAAACGGTTAAACTTTAAATATGCTGCCATTTGGACAGCCCTGATCATCTCTACGCTGAGTGTTTATCTGCTCTTCCATTTCAGCAAATCACAGCAACAGGCTTTGGCCTATATCGAGCGCATTAATCCTAACGGTCAGCGCTCTAAAATTACTTTATCCGATAGTAGTGTGGTATATCTGGGAGCAGGCAGCAGATTAAAATACCCTGAACGGTTTTCGGCCAATAAAAGAGAAATCTCCCTTTATGGTGAAGCTTTTTTCGAAGTGACTAAAAATCCCAAAAAACCATTTATCATCCATACCGGAACCGTAAGAACTCAGGTTTTGGGTACTTCCTTTAAAATTAAAGCTTTTAAAAACAAGCCGCTTAGTGTAGAGGTAGCCACCGGAAAGGTTCGGGTAGATGAGTTAAAAGGAGACAAGATACAATCGCTGGCCATCCTGATCCCCGGACAAAAGGTAGTTTATTTCGAAGGGAAGGCCAATACGGCGGATGTCGCCGTAACGGATGTTACCGGTTTTATGCGCGCACAGCTGGCTTTTCGCAATTCATCTTTATTGGAAATCTGTGAAACATTAGAACGCTGGTACAACGTGAAAATCAGTTTCAAAACCCAACACAAATCGCGTGACCGGATGACATTGACCATTGACGCTACAGTACCTGTAAACAAGCTGCTGAATGTACTCGCTGCTGCGGGGAAATTCAATTACAACATTAAAAACAACGAAATCATTATCCGTTAACATTCAAAAAATATAGAAAGGAAAACAATGGATTGAAATTAACAAACTTCCCCAACCTTAAGGAGGGGAAGTAGTCTTTTTATCACATGATAACCGCTTGCTTTTCGACGACAGAGCGGTTAAAATGAAGAAAAAATCAACAATTATTCCGGCTTATCACCGGGCAAACCATTAATATACAAATTTATGCAAAAAGGATTACATCCTACAATTAAGTTTATGATGAGGTGTTCATTTATACTTTTAATCGCACAATTTACCTTTATCGGCGTGCTTTTGGCCGGGAGTGTTCATAGCCAGAACCTCGATCAGGTAATCAGTATTAGTTTAGACCATTCGAGTGTAAAAACGAGTCTGCTGGGTATTCAGGAGAAAAGTGGTATTAAATTCGTGCTTCCAGAAAAAATACTCAGTGGCCTTAAAACGGAAGTTACCTTAACTGAGCAAACCAAAACCGTAAAATATCTGATTGAAAGGGTACTTAGCGGAACCAATCTCGAATATAAAATAGTAGAAGGTTATGTGGTAATTGCCCAGAAACCTGTTCCACAGCAGCCCGGCAATATTGCAGGTCGCATTACCGACGAAAAAGGTGGTCCGCTACCTGGCGCTACAGTTAAAGTAATCGAAACCGGACAGACCGTTCAAAGTGATCCGGACGGAAACTACAGCATTTCGCTAAAACCGGGAAACTACAGCATTGAAGTTTCTTATATTTCGTTTCTTTCTCAAAAAATAACTGGTATTAGCGTTAAGGATGGAAGAACAACTCCTTTAAGTTTTTCGATGAAACCTAGCGATAACCAGCTTTCGGAAGTGGTGGTGAGTTATGGAAAACAACGGATGAAGGATGTTACCGGCTCTATCGCAACCATCGATGCTACTCAGCTTCAGGATATGCCTGTAGGCCAGTTTGCACAACAGTTGCAGGGAAAAGTAGCCGGGGTGCAGATTGCGCAAACCAGCGGACAGCCAGGTAGGGGCATGGGTTTTATTATCCGCGGTGCGGCTTCCTTTTACTCAAGCAACCAGCCTTTATTTGTAATTGATGGTACACCGATTACCGGAAGTATCAACAATATCAATCCTGCGGAGATAGAAAGTTTTAGCTTTTTAAAGGATGCTTCTGCAACCGCACTATATGGATCGAGAGCGGCCAACGGTGTGGTTTTGATTACCACCAAACATGCAAAACCGGGCGATTCGAAGGTAGATTTCTCTACATATTATGGTATCCAGAAAATACCAACCGCCAGATTGCCTAAAATGATGACGGCAAGGGAATTTGCCACCTTTATGAAAGAACGTGGTGAAGACGGGATAAAATACGAACCAGGTTATACCATTGCGGCTGATTATCATGCCGCATACGATAATCCAGAACAATACGGCGATGGAACCAACTGGTTCGACCTGCTTACCCGTACCGCACCCATTCAAAGTTACGATTTAACCGTTCAATCGGCACGCGAGCATTCTTCATCAACGGTTATCGCAGGTTATCAGGAACAGCAGGGTGTGGTGATCAATAACGGAACCAAATTGTTTTCAGTGAGGTTTAACCAGGATTTTACCTCCGCCAATAACAAACTTAAACTGGGTTTTAACCTGGCACCAAGTTACAGGATGGACCACAACAACAGGTTAACCAGTGATGGGGTAGGAGGTTATTTCGAAAGGTTTTTTGAGGCCAGTCCATTGGCATCACCTTACAACCCCGACGGCACTTTTGCCAGAAGCGTGGCCTCTCCGGGCATGGTGGCTTACATCAATCCATTGGCTACTTATATGCTTACCAATGATGATTATACAACCACCCGTATTTTAGGTAACGCTTATCTGAACTACGAATTTTTGCCCGGACTGAGTGTTAAAACGAATCTAGGTGTTGATAAAGGTGCCGAAATGCGTAAATATTTTCAGGGCGGGTTGGTAACGGGTACACAGGGACAAACTACCGGAACCAGTTCATCGGTTGATAACGGTTCGTGGACAGCGGAAGGAAACCTGGCCTATACCAAAACCTTTGGTAAAGACCATAGTATTGATGCCCTGATCGGTTATTCGGCACAAGAGTTTAATACCTATAGCAATAACTTAACCGGGCTGGGCTTTGCGAGCGATGATATTGAATATTTGAATGCTGCAACCAGCATAACAGGTGGCAGTGGCGCAGGTTCTTATTCGTTGCTATCGGCAATCGCCCGGATTAACTATGCCTATAAAGGCAGATACCTTTTATCGGCTGCGGTTAGGCGGGATGGATCTTCGAAATTTGGTATTAACAAACAATGGGGCAGTTTTCCTTCCTTATCTGCCGGATGGATCGTGAGTGATGAAGCTTTTATGAAAAACCTAAAAGACATCAGTTTCTTGAAATTACGTGCAAGTTATGGCATCACCGGAAATAACTTCTTCGCTGGTAATTACGATTCGCAAGCCACAATAGGTACCTACTATTACAATTTTAACAACACCATTACGCAGGGGCAGACCATTAACCGTTTGCCTAACCAGGAGCTCAGATGGGAGCGTAACAAACAGTTGGATCTTGGTTTCGAAATAGGGGTGTTGAATAACAGGATTACTTTTACTTACGATTATTACAGGAAGCTTACCGATGGATTGATCCAACAGCGTGCCATACCAACATCTTCGGGTTTTTCGCAGATCATATACAATGTAGGTGAACTTAAAATGTGGGGGCATGAATTTTCGATCAGTTCGAAAAACTTAACCGGCAGTTTTAAATGGAATACCAACCTAAGCCTTTCCTTCGACCGCAATCTGATCACCAATCTGGTTGATCCGGGTTATATCAGAAGAAACGTAACGGTAAGTTCTGATTATTTCCGCCAGCAGGAGGGCCACCATTTGGGTGAGTTTTATGGTTTTGTTTTCGATGGTTTGTACAAGGATGCAGCAGATTTGGCAAATTCTGCCAAATATTTAAGTACACCGGCAAAACCTAACGGAAGTTCGGATATCGGTACCATTAAGGTGAAGGATATTAACGGCGATGGTGTAATTGACGACGTGAACGACCGTACTTTTATCGGCGATCCAACCCCAACATTTACAGGCGGTATGGTGAACAATTTCAAATACAAAAACTTCGACCTGACCATCGATATGACTTTTTCTGTGGGAGGTAAAATCTTAAACGCAGCGAAATGGGCTTATCAAACCAATATGGACGGTTCGAGGGTATTGTTGGCAGCAGCGGCAGATAGATGGCGCGCTCCTGAAAACCCGGGATCGGGCATTTATCCCAGAACCAAATCGGGTACAACCGGTATCGGCCGTTCGGTAAACTCACAATGGATAGAAAACGGATCTTATCTGGCCGCAAAAAATATCTCACTGGGTTATACCATTCCCGTAAAAAACCTGATGCTTAAAAACCTTCGGGTATTTGCTTCGGTTCAACAGGCCTTTGTCATCACCGGTTATTCGGGTATGAACCCTGAAATCAATGTAGGCGGATCAGATCCAACTTTGGGTGTTGGTATCGACGAAAATGCCTATCCAATTCCAAGAACATTTTCTTTAGGCATCTCTACTACATTCAGATAACCATTAAAGCGCAACAAAATGAAAAAGATATATATAGCCATTGCATTATTAATCATTGGCCTAAGTTCGTGTAAAAAGGATTTCATCGAACTCAATCCTGAAGATTCGTATACCGATGGGGTATTTTACAAAACCGAGCAACAGTTCCGTTCTGCTGTGGTAGCAGCTTATGCACCCTTAAGGGATGTGCTCATCAATGATTATTTCACTTCCGAAATGCATTCTGATAATACCGTTTATCAACCTATTCCGGGCAATAGGGGAACGGCTTATGTAGAACGCGAGAATATTTCAGATTTCACCAACACCTCTACCAATGCCTACGTTTCTGCAACCTGGCAACATAGCTATACGGGTATTTCGCGTTGCAATATCATTATCGAAAGATTAAAAGGTTCAGATCTTAGTGAGGAAGTAAAAGCAAATTTAGATGGTCAGGCCAAATTTTTAAGGGCACTGAATTATTTCAAACTGGTGCGTTTGTATGGCGGTGTGCCATTATCTGTAGCCGAAGTTAAAACAGCTGAAGATGCCTTTAAACCACGTTCTACAGAAGCAGAGGTTTACGCGCAGATTGTGGCCGATGCCAAAGATGCCATGAACGAACTTGCTGCACCTGCAAAATTCCCACAAACAGGTGAGGCCACAAAAGGTTCGGCAGCCATGTTGTTGGCCAATGTATATGCCGTTCAGAAAAAATGGGCTGATGCCGAAATTGTATTGAATAGCTTGCTTACGATGGGTTATGATCTGAATGCCAATTACGGTGATGCCTTTCTGCCTGCCAACAAAAATGGAAAAGAATCGATCTTTGAGATCCAGTTTTTAGGGGGCTCCATTACAGGTTCTACCCCTAATGTGCTTTCTTTCCACTTTATACCGCGTAGTAAAGACACCAGGATACTTACTGGAATCGCCATTGACAATACCAGTACAGGTGGTTGGAATACCCCAAGCAGCGATCTGATTGCTGATTTCGAACCCAACGATAAACGCCTTGATGCGTCTATTGGTATTGCTGAAGGTACCTACGATGCCAGCAGTTATTTTGTGTATTCGGCAGCCAAAAGCATCCTCAATTATGTGCCGGCCACAGGGAAAATCGGTGTGCCTTACATCAAAAAGTATTTGCATTCGCCATTGGTCGCCACCACAGGTTCGAGTGATGATTTTCCAATCTACCGTTTCTCTGATGCCCTGTTGTTATTGGCCGAAGCGTTAAACGAGCAGGGGAACCCTGCGCTTGCACTGGCGCCATTAAATAGGGTGAGAAAAAGAGCTGGTCTAACCGATATTGTTACGACTGATCAAACTGAACTTAGAACCATTATCTTACACGAACGCCGTGTGGAACTGGCTTTCGAAAACAGCCGTTGGACGGATTTATTGAGAACAGGAAAGGCCCTTAATGTAATTAATGCTTTTGGCGTTAAAATCAGGCAGCAGCTTCCCTTTCTTTCTTCGGATGCGTATGTAATCGATAACCACCACCTGGTATTCCCGATTCCGCAGAACGAAGTAGGTTTAAACCCTAAAGTGATCCAGAACCCAGGTTATTTTTAAGGCCTAAAAATAAAATGGTTTTTAACCACAGATGAAAAGGATACACACAGATCTAAATCCGTGTTTATCCCCGCCTGAACAGTAGGGCAGGTGTGTGCATCTGTGGTTAAATAATTACCCATGCGTACAATAGTTTGATGAGCCTTCTCCACGGACCCATATAAAATTTAATCCATAATGACTTTGAACAAAAATCTTTTAAAGAAAAGCTTTTGTGTTTTTCTTAGTACACAATTGTTGCTCAGTACCAGCGCTACGCTGATCCCTGTTAAGGAAGAAAAGCTGGCCGACGATGAATTTGCCATCGTGGTACTGCCCGATACCCAATATTATACGGCAGAGAAAAATGGCGGTAAAAAGGAAATGTTTACGGCGCAAACCGATTGGATTGTGAAAAATGCCGCTAAGGAAAACATTAAATATGTAATCCACCTCGGCGATATTTCCGATAACGGCGAAATGTTTCCTGAGCAGTGGGTAAATGCATCAAACTCCATGTATAAACTGGAAAAAGCCCAGGATGGTTATCCGCAGGGCATTCCTTATGGCATGGCGGTGGGCAATCACGATCAAACCAAAAGCCAATATCCTTTGAGCGGCAAAACCGATCAGTACAATAAATATTTCGGACTGGCGCATTTTAAGGATAAAACATGGTACGGTGGTCACTATAAAAATGATAACGACAGCCATTATGATCTTTTCGATGCAGGAGGTTACAAGTTTATCACCATCTTTTTAGAATACGATTCGTATGATGAAGATATCGAGGGCATGAACAAATGGGCCGGTTCGGTTTTAGAAAAATTCAACGATCGGAAAGCCATTTTGGTGAGCCATTCCATCATTCACTTTAATAAAAAAACGGGTACCAATGAAAAGGGCTTTCCTAAATTCTCAAAACAGGGTCAGCGGGTTTTCGATCGTTTAAAAAGTTATCCGAATGTATTCATGACCTTATCCGGCCATGTAGGCGATAATGGCGAAGGTTACCGTCAGGATGGTTATGCCGGTAATGTGATCAAATCTTTACTATCTGATTACCAGAGCCGCCCTGATGGCGGGCATGGCCTGATGCGTTTAATGAAATTTTCAAAATCAAAAGACCTGATCAGTGTCCGTACTTTTTCTCCGGTTACGGGCGAAGAAGAAACAGATGCCGATAGCAAATTTACCCTTCCATGGTTTCACCATACTACGGTGGCCAGGTATCAGGATTATAACAATGATGGCATTAGCGAAATTTCATTCTTTTCTAACGGCGTATGGAAAGTGGCTGGCCAGCCCGATGTAACTTTTGGTAAAGCTGGCGACATTGCCGCTCCTGCTGATTATAACGGAGATGGTAAATCAGAATTTGCGGTTTTCCGGCCATCAGAAGGTAAATTCTATATCCAGGGCGGAAAGGAAGTTACACTCGGGCAAGCAGGTGATATCCCGGTTTGCGGCGATTGGGACGGCGATGGTTTTGCAGATGTTGCAGTTTACCGTCCATCAGCACTCACCTGGTATTTCGATGGTCTGGACAGTATCAAATTCGGACATAAAAATGGCGTACCTGTTCCGGCCGATTATGATGGCGATGGGATATTGGATGTTGGCTTTTTTCGAAAAGACAATTCAATGTGGCAGACCAGCCTCGGTAATATTCCTTTACAGGTTAAACATAGTCCGGGCGATATCCCTGTTCCGGCCGACTATGATGGTGATGGAAAAGCGGATATGGCCCTATTCCGTCCTTCAACAGGAGAATGGTTGATCGGGTTTAAAACACCTGTAGTTTTCGGAAAACCTGGTGATATCCCGCTTCCGGGAAACTATAAACCTGGCGGCAAAACCGCTATTGCAGTACTCCGGTCAGGTAAAATTTACCTTCAGGATAATTCTGTGATCAATGCCAGTAAAGGAGCTGCGACTGATGTAGTGAATATCCTTCCAGGGGCAAGATTACTCATCAATCAGCCTAAATAAAAGAAAGCCTATTCATCACGAACCATAAAATAATTAATTCTCAAAAAATCACTATGAAAAAAAAACAGTTATCGACCGGTAGATTTAAAAATCCAGGTCGCCTAAAGCCTATGGTATTGGGCTTATTCCTTTCAGGATCAGTTTTTACCGGTTGCAAGGATGCACAACTGGCCGAAATCGACAAAACCTTTAGCACCAAACACGAATTACTTGCCGATGCCAATGCAAGTTTATTGGCCGGTCAGACCGAGATCAAAGTATTATCGTTTAACGTAAGGCATAACGATGCTGGCGATCCACAAAGCATTACACAAAGGCAAAACAACATCCGACAGATTATTGTAGATAATAATCCTGATGTATTCGGTTTGCAGGAGTTTTCTGATAACAGTTTCGAAACCTGGTTTAGAGGGCAAATGGCAACTTTAGGTTATGGCGAATATTATGATACCGCTATTACGGGTACGCCAAAAGCCATTTTCTTTAAAAACAGCCGTTTTACCCTAAACAGTAGTGGTACGCTTGATATTGGTCCAACCAATACTTCAACCTGGGTGGTATTGACCGATAAAACAGATTCGCAGCAGTATTTTGTTAGCAATAGCCACTGGCAGTTCGATTCGCAGGCCGTGCGTATCGATAATGCAAATGCATGGGTTGCTGGAGTTAACCAGAAAAACACCCAAAACCTTCCAATAATAGTTTTCGGAGATTTTAATGCTGTTCCGGGAACTACAGAAATCGGGATCTTAAAAAACGGTTTGGATGTGGTAGATGCCTTAGGCGATAGCGATGGAGAACCTACTTTTCACGGTTGGACTGCTACCGGAACGAACAAACTGGATTGGATGATGAGCGACCGTAACATGGCTTATACCAGTTCTAAAATCATCAAAACCAGCTATGGTGGTTTCTGGCCATCAGATCATTGGCCGGTAATGGCAAGTTACCTGCCTTCGATATTTGGAGATGCACATGTTGATGCCAATGGCCTGAGTGCCGCAGCTACTACAAACTTTTATTTTGCAGATGTAAATGGTGATGGGAAAAAAGATAAAATCTATTGGAGATCGAATTTCGATGATGGCAAACCACAGGTTTTTCTTTCTAACGGAAACGGTACTTTCATTTCGCCAGCGGTTAAGCACAATGCAGGTGCATCTACATTAGCGACCACACGTTACCACTATGCCGATGTAAACGGCGATGGAAAAGCAGATGAAATCCTTTGGGATCCTACTACGAATTCTGGTCGCACACGCGTATTTTTGGCCACTACAAATGGTAACTTTAGTGCAACGGCTATCGAAAACCCTGAAGGTACCAGTGCAGGCAGCACAACAGTATATCATTTTGCTGATGTAAACGGAGATGGAAAAGCTGATAAAATTTATTGGAACGCTACTTTTGATTCGGGCCGTACCCGCGTTTACCTGGCTACATCGAATGGAAACTTTAGCGGAACGGTAGTAGCTGGTAGCGAGGGGGCGAGTGCTACAGGTGGTACCACTTTTTATTATCAGGATGTAAACGGTGACGGTAAAACAGATAAAATACTTTGGCACCCGAGTTTAAATTCAGGCAAGCCGATGGTTTATCTGTCTGATGGCGATGGTACCTTTACTGCTTCCGCAACATTTAGCGATAGTGGTGCAACAAGCGTTTCGGATAGCACTAAGTTTTATTTTGCCGACGTAAATGGCGATGGCAGAGCGGATAAAATTTATTGGAACCTGACCAATTATCTGGGTAAAATTAAAGTGTATTATTCTACTACATCAGGATTTGATGGTCCGGTTTATTCGCTCCGCGGAACATCGCAAAGTGAAAATACGGTATTTTATTTTGCTGATATTAATGGCGATGGAAAAGCTGACCAGGTTCGATGGAACTATGGTGAAAACAGCGGAGAACTCCGTAATTATTTCGCTAAGTAATGATTTAAGTCCTTCAGATTAATTTCTGAAGGCATTTTTCTTTCTATTTGCTTATTCTCCCGCCATAATTTACGCGCTTTATTTTATCTTTGCCGCTTATTTAATTTTCCCAATCGTGATCAATGTAAATAACATCTCCGTTTCATTTGGCGGAACTACCCTTTTTAGCGACGTAACCTTTTCCATAAACGAGAACGATAAAATCGCGCTGATGGGAAAAAATGGTGCAGGTAAATCAACCATGTTAAAAATCATAGCTGATGTAGCCAAACCTACTTCTGGTAATGTAACTGGTCCGAAAGATGCTGTAATAGCCTATTTACCTCAGCATTTATTAACTCAGGATAAACTCACCGTTTTTGAAGAAACGATGAAAGCTTTCGCAGAAGTAAACCAGATGCAAAAGGAACTCGATGAGTTGAATGAGCAGCTAACCATCCGTACGGATTACGAAAGTGATGATTACATGAAACTCATCGAACGGGTGTCGGAGCTGAGTGAAACATTTTATTCGATCGAAGAAATCAATTACGACGCTGAAGTAGAGAAAGTATTAAAAGGATTGGGTTTTGAGCGTAAAGATTTTACCCGCCAAACTTCTGAGTTTTCAGGTGGATGGCGTATGCGCATCGAATTGGCTAAGATTTTATTAAAGAAACCAGATCTTATCTTACTGGATGAGCCAACCAACCATATGGATATCGAAAGTATTCAGTGGCTGGAAGATTTCCTGATCAATTCGGCAAAGGCCGTGATGGTGATTTCTCACGACCGTACCTTTGTAGATAACATTACCAACCGTACCATTGAGGTTACCATGGGGAGAATATATGATTATAAAGCTAAGTATACCCACTATCTTCAACTTCGTGCCGATCGCCGTATACACCAATTAAAGGCTTACGAAGAGCAGCAACGTTTTATTGCCGATAACCAGGAATTTATCGACAGGTTTAGGGGTACCTATTCTAAAACCCTGCAGGTACAATCGCGTGTAAAAATGCTCGAGAAACTGGAGGTGATCGAAATTGATGAAGTAGATACTTCTGCATTACGTTTAAAATTCCCACCTTCACCACGTTCTGGTCAGTATCCGGTAATGGTAGAAGAATTAACCAAAACCTACGGTGATCATGTTGTTTTTGAAAAAGCATCAATGGTGATCGAAAGGGGGGAAAAGGTTGCTTTTGTTGGTAAAAATGGCGAAGGTAAGTCGACAATGATCAAAGCCATTATGGGTGAGATTGATTTTGAAGGCGGTTTAAAAGTTGGGCACAATGCCAAGATTGGATACTTTGCCCAAAATCAGGCTGCTTTGCTTGATGAGAGTTTAACCGTATTCGAAACCATCGACCAGATTCCGTTAACGGATGGTACCCTAAAAATTAAAGACCTTTTGGGTGCTTTCATGTTTAGTGGAGATGATACCACCAAAAAGGTTAAAGTGCTTTCGGGCGGTGAGAAAACGCGTTTGGCCATGATTAAATTGCTTTTAGAACCTGTAAACGTGTTAATCCTCGATGAGCCAACTAACCATTTGGATATGAAAACGAAAGATATTATTAAAGATGCCCTCAAAGATTTTGATGGGACTTTAATTTTGGTATCCCATGATCGGGATTTCCTGGATGGGCTTGCAGATAAGGTATTTGAATTTGGCAATAAACGTGTTCGCGAGCACTTTGAGGATATTAAAGGCTTCCTGGCATATAAGAAAATGAACAGCTTGAAGGAAATCGAGCAAAGTTAAATGTAATGCTCCGCAATTAATTGCATGCTTCTGCTGAAATTGCCTTCAAAGTTTAAGATTATTATTTTTTACTTTATTCCAGGTTTGGGATAACATCAAAAAGTCCAATTGCCGATGGTTTAATCATCAGCAATTGGGCTTTCTGTTTTAAACAGAATTATTTAATGTTTATCCACTTGTTTAGCGTATTATCTGGTGCTTCAAGTAAGAGTTTATAAAAAGCAGAGGGATAATCTTTAAGATCTGCAAGATAATGTTGCTGAGCAACATCAACCTCAGCCAATAAATGATAGTCATCTTTTCCGCCAGTTTTAAAATTATTGGTTGTGGTTAGCCAGATTTTTATTTTACCTTTCTTTTGTAACGCTTTCCAGCTAATGTCGAGGTGGTTTTGTACATAGTTTGTTTTCAGTCCTGATATGGATATGGGGCCGATAAATGGTGTGCCATCAATTTCCTGAATTACATTTTTGGGTAGTTTTACGTTGAGGTATCGGGCAATTGAAGGCATAATATCCACTACACCGAGATCGAAGTATTGGGCATAAGTATTTAAGTCTTTATAATTGCTTACCATCCATGTTGAACGTTGTCGATCCGATTGTCCTCCATGTCCACGGCCGGTTTTTTCATCGCGGCCGTGATCCGTTGTGATTACGATCAACCAATCTTCTTTAAACTTTTGCTGACGGTAAGTAATGGCTTCCCAGATCTGACCCATCTGTTTATCGAGCATTTCGATAGCTTTGTAAAATTCGGGACTATCGCCATAGCGGTGTCCCATATCGTCGGTATACTCCAGGTATACCCAGGAAAGATCAGGGGCTTTATCATGAACGGTTGTTGCAGCCTGTTTAACCACTTCCTCGTCGATAAGGTGCATGTAAGCCGAATTCTTATCATGTTTAAAGCGGGCTGTATCTAACTCGAAACCATCTGCTACAAAATCGGGCATAAAATTCCCGGTTTCAGAAAGGCCATCGCCAAGCAACTTGGTCCGGTTGTCTGTCCAACTGGAGAAAATGGCTGTTTTTTTCTCAGGATATTGATTTTTAAATAATCTGAAAATATGTTGGTAGTTGTAATTGGGCGCCTTAATATCATTATCTGGCACATTATGTTTATTTACCCAGGTTCCGGTTAGCAGGCTATTGTAACCAACGGCAGATATGGTTGGCGTTTCATTATAAGTTCCTTTGTCGCCACCTACATGCATGCGCGAATAAGAGCCTGCTGAAATGATCTTTTTAAAATTAGGTAGCTCCAAACGTTCTATTACATCTGCAGGGATACCATCGGCAATTACATAAATCACTTTACGTGGCCTGTTTTGAGCAAGTGCCGGGATGGATAAGGAAACGCAGCAGGCGAAAATAATTGTTCTTAATAACATTGTTATATAATTAGAAGGTGTGCGGGAAATATTCATTTTCAACTGTTCCGTCTTCATACATTTTAAGAATGGCGTATCCTGGCGGAGTTTCTAAATAATAACCTGGGCCGGCTGATTCCGCGTCGCCCTTGCCCCACCAAAAGCCACTCATGGCTCCATTGCAACAGTATCTAACGCCATTGTAGACGGTTTGATCCGAAAGATGGTTATGGCCACTCAGGCAGATTTTTACCTTGTCGCGGTGTTTGTAGAAAAGATCTTTCAGTTTTTTACAATCAGAATGTCCACCACCAACCAATACCTGGGTTGTGCCCAGTATTGGATAATGCGACATAAGCAGGGTAGGCGTACCAGTAGGCAGGTTTTTTAATTCCTGCTCAAGCCAGTTATATTGCTCATCATCAAGTGAGATCTTGCTGTTATTTCCATCCAGAATAATAAAATGCCAGTTCTTTTTGGTGAAACTATAATACCGGTTCGGAATTTTCAGCCGTTTCACAACATAGTTTTTTCCATACATTTCATCGTCTTTTGTAGGCGCTTTCCACCAGGTATCGTGGTTGCCAATACAACTGTATATTTCGTATTTATCGATTGTTTTTGTGCATTCATCCCAAATGGCCCATTGTTCGGTTACCTGGTTGCGCACTACATTATCGTAGGATGCATCGTTGATCGAATCACCGCCGTTTAAGAAAAAATCAACATTGTGTTTACTGGTAATCTGTTTTAAACAGGCTTTAAAACGTTTAGGAGCATTTTCTCCTGCCCGTATGTGTACATCGGTAATATGCGGAACGGTAAGCATCAGTTTTTTGCCTTTTGGTTTTTCCAGAAGTGTTTCTGAAGCCAGGGCAGGTAATGCACCAGAAAATGCAGCTCCTGCTGAGAGTCCTATGGCCTTTAGTAAAGACCGTCTTTTCATTTCTGCCATAGTTACCAACCAAAAATTTGTTTTAGTTTAGGATTCAGGACCACCTGTTGCTGTGGGATAGGGCGGTAATAGAATTTTGGTTCCTCGAAGTTTCTTGTCACACTTTCAGTTACGATATTGCCTCCAGAATTGCCATTTTTTAAATAAACGGTAGCATCAGTTCCAATTGTTCCTGCACGATAATAATTAAGTTTTATCCCGAGTGAATTTTTTTCTTTCTGATCTTCACCAGGAATAGTTGCTGTTCTGTCGATCAAAATGATGTCATCAACGCCATCACCGGTAAGATCGTACTTGCCTAGTCCGGCAAAGTACATGCCTTCCGGACTTTTTGTAAGCAGTTTGCCCACTTTCCAGCGCATTATGTCGTCAAACCGCATGTTTTCGAAAGCATATTCTACTCTGCGTTCCCTTCTGATTTCCAGTATAACACCTGCATTAGTTGTAACATTTGGATATTGAAGTAGTAATGCCGGATCAGGATTGGCGTTAGCTGTTGCCAGATTAAGGTCAGGCAAGCCGACTCTTTTACGAATCAGGTTTACCGATTGGTCGAGCTGAACCTGCGTTAACGTTCCCAATTCGGCAAGGGCTTCGGCGTAGGTTAACAGCACTTCTGCATAACGGTATACCGGAAAATCTACGCCGTTTAAAATCGCATTATCTGTACTGTTTACATAGCCTTTTAGCTGGTGATAACCTGTGAAATTTTTATTTAAACGCTGAATATATGGTGTAGGATCTGGTACCCTTACCCACCCTGGGTATACCATTGTTTGCGCCATCCGCGGATCGCGGTTTTTAAACTCTTCTACAAAACCCAGTTGTGCATAATTTGCGATATTAGTAAACCTGCTTCCATCTTTCATTAAGTAGGTTTGCAACAAGTCTTTAGCTGGTGCCTGCTCATAATCACCAAAAACTGTCGAATTCACATTTTGGCTTTTGCTTTTATTCATGTCGAAAATGTTTACTAAAATAACCTCACCATTGCCTGTTAAATCCTGACTAGAGAATAATGTTCCATAATCCTGCTCAGGTTTTCCGGTGTTGTAAATGGTAAACTTTTTAGCCGAGATAATTTCTCCTGAAATTCTTGCTGCGGTTTCTAAAAAGCTATTGGCTGAAGCAGTTAGATTAAGTTCATTGTGGTATTTACGATAAGTGCCCTCATAAAGTGCTGCGCGTGCATATAAGGTAGCTACTGCCCATTTTCCCGGAGTACCCACCGGAACACTTTCCCTTACATTTTTATAGGCAAAATCCAGGTCAGCCATTATGCTATCGGCAATCAAAGTGCGTGGATCACGCGGTTTGTACAGTTCTTCATCGGTTGGTTCGAGTGTGCCCGAATACCATGGAACATCAGAGAAACGTTTTATCTTGTCGAGATAAAATTCGGCACGATAATACCTGGCCAAACCTGCATAGTGGTTTTTAACAGCTGCCGAAACCTGAGCTTTTCCATAGTTTTCAAGAAAATAATTGATGTTTCGCAATCTTCCCCAGCTCCAGCCAGTAGTTATGTTCTGTGCATTTGCACTGCCGGCCATGATGTTTTTTACCTCAACTGCGGCCGTGGTGGCTACATTATCAGTACTCTGATCATTAAGATAAGTATTGCGGTCTGGTTGAGAGATGAGTCCGTTAACATAAAGTGAAAGATCACTCTCAGTGTTGAAGAACAGGTTAGGGGAGATGGAAGTTTGTGGGAAACGGTCCAATCCATCTTTTTTACAAGCCGCGAGCATAGCCACAGCTGCAATAGATACAATATATATATACTTTTTCATTTTCAAATGATTTGAATGTGATGGAACCTGAGGTTAAAAATCTAGATTTAAGCCAAATGCATATCTGCGCTGATAAGGATATGCCCAGGCACTTGGACCCTGGTTAACCGCTTCCGGATCAATGAATTTCTTGATGGAAGAAAACTCGTACAGGTTCTCTCCGGTAACAAACACACGCAGTCGGGTTACATTGAATTTTTTGGTCCATTTGCTTGGCAAGGTATAGCCCAATGAAACGTTTTTGATCCTCAGGTATGCGCCATTAAGCAAGTATTTAGTTTGTGGGATATCCAGCCCCGAGCCATAATTGGCATCGGCAAGCCATGATTGTAGCACCGGGTATTGCGAATCGGTATTGGCATCGGCCAGTCCGGCAGCAATGTACGAAGCCGAGTGTTTAGCCCTTTGCTCCGGCGAATCTGCTGCGCCACGGTAAAAATCAAGGTTCCAGGGATAAACGTTAGCATAGGGTTGTTGGTAAGGTCCCCAGAAAAGATAGTGGTGGGGATAAAAATCTCTTTTTAGTACACCTTGCAGGAATATCGAAAGGTCAAACCCAGCCCAATCCATATTCAGGTTGGCACCAATGGTATAACGATCGGAACTGTTTCCAATGATTTTTAAATCCTTCGGGTCATTAGCGCTCAAACCCCGCTCTATTTTCTTATTTCCATCTAAATCTACATATTTAGGCCATCCTTCGATAATAGAAAGTGCACCCCACGGAATAAGAGCAGATTCATCTAAAGCGGCAATTTCTGCCTTGCTGCGGAAAACGCCATCATTTTGCAATCCCCATATTTCTCCGAGGGTTTGTCCTTCTCGGTAATTTGAAAATAGGTTTTGATCATTTTTAAACCTGGTGATTTTTGCTTTAGAATCGGCCAGGAATATTTTGGCATCAAAGCCGAAAGGTTTCGAGCCAAGATCAAATCTGTCTCTATATGTTACAGAAAGTTCCCATCCTTTAGTGCGAAGATCGGCCGAGTTCTGACGCGGAACGGCAGTGCCCAGCACACCCGGCAATTCCTGTCCGGCAGTAAGCATACCTTTGGTATCGCGGATGTAATAATCAAAAGTGAAAGATAATTTGTCATTCAGTAATCCGATATCAGTACCCATATTTAAGGTTGATACCCTCTCCCAAGTATAGGTTTGAGGATCTACGTTTAATCCCGGGGCTCCGGTAATGATCTGGTTTTGTCCGGCACCACCAATTAAGTAGCCAGAAGTACCAGTGGCCAGCGATTGGATATAACCAAAGTTGGCTGTATTATCGTTTCCAAGCGCACCCTGGTTTCCAAGATCTCCATATGAGGTACGGAGTTTAAAAGAAGATAATGTTGGTGAAAGTGATTTAAAAAAATCTTCATTACTCACTATCCAGGCAAAGGATGCAGATGGAAAAAAGCCCCAACGTCTATTGATTGGGAAGCGTGATGAACCATCGTACCTTCCGGTAGCTTCCAGAATGTACCTGTTTTTATAAGTATAATTTAATCTCGAGAATGCACTATTGGTAGCGTAAGCAGAATAACCTGCACTGGCCGTTGCCGTACCGCTGGTAAGCGACAGATAAGGTAGCGAAGAAGAAATCAGCATATCTTTGCTTGCATTTACAGTAGAATAACTGTAATCTTCGCTATTAAAACCTACCATGGCACTGAAAAAATGGTCGCCGATAGTTTTTTTATAGGTGGTGTATAAGTTAAATGTATTGTTGTACAGATAACCATTGTTTTCGGTTACTGAACCATTTCCGCCTTCTTCGCGGATATCATTAGGGCCATAACCAATTTTGTATTTTTTACTGTCGTTATGTGTTTTCCAAAGTTCGCGTTTAAAAGATGCATCAGCATTTACCTGAAGATCACCTTTTAAAAATAAGGCCGTAGCGCTGGTGATATTCTGGAAACCGAACATGTTCTGAAGGTTGTTTCCACCATCAACAAGTTTTGCGGCCAGTTTGCCGGCCGCGGTGTTTGCCCAGGTACCATCAGGGTTTTTGGCCACATCGGTTGGCATCAGGTAGTACAGGTCGGTAATATTTCCATTCGGGAGTGCCCGTTTAGTTTCATAAATATTCAGATTGTTATCAATTTTAAGCCAGGAAAGTGGAGAGAAGCCCACCTTCGATCTCATCCCATACCGGTCCCAATAATCGGCTGTAAGTTTGTTTAGTCCGTTATCTCTAGTGTAATCTGCTGAAAGGTAATAGGTTAATGGTTTTTCGTTTACAGTAGCTCCGCCAGAAAAGGTAAGGGTGTGACTTTTAGATAAACTCGAGTTATTGAAAAAGTAATTATACCAGTCGTTGCTACCCATGTAAGCCCATTTAGTAGGATCTGTAGGGTTTAGCCGGGTATCGGCTATTGATGGATTATCTGATCTTTCCTTTGCCCAACGGTAATACTCATCAGAGTAATTTACATAATCCCAGGGTGTATTATCGGTAGAGGTTTCTAAAACCCTCGAGAAGATATACGGATCTGTTACCGGTTTAGGCAGTAAAGTTGGTTTTGCCCACGATTGGAAAGTGTTGTAACTAATTACATTATTGCCTGCCACACCTTGTTTGGTGGTAATCAGGATCACACCAAATGCTGCACGTGCACCGTAAATTGCTGCAGATGCTGCATCCCTCAATACGGTAAAAGAAGTAATGTCGGAAGGTGTTAAGCGCAGCATATCATCATTACTAGTAGCAGGAATACCATCAATAACGATTAATGGTGAACCCCCGTTAATAGAGGTATATCCCCTGATGTTGATATTGGGTACACTACCTGGCGAACCACCTGCATAAGTAATGTTCAGGCCTGGACTAATACCCTGTAAACCCTGTAATACATTGGTTACAGGTCTTGATTCGAGTTGTTTACCTGAAATTTGATCAATTGCGCCAGCAACATTGATTTTTTTCTTGGTACCGAACCCAACCACCATTACCTCATCAAGGTTGGCGTAATCCGGAGATAAAGAAACATCGATTTTCGCTCTGCCGCCTACTGCAATTTCTTGTTGCTTGTAGCCGATATAAGAAAAAATGAGGATGGCATCAGGCTTTACACTACTAATGGTGTAGATACCGTTGCTGTTGGTGGCGATGTGCAGATTTGTTCCCTTTACGGTGATGTTTACCGCAGGAAGCGTTTCCTCTGTCTTTGCATCAGAAACCACGCCCTTAATGGCGATTCCCTGAGCAAAGCCGCCGGCGGATAGGATCATCATGGCGAACATCCATAGTAGCTTTTTTTTCATTTTACTTAATTATTTAGTTGTTTGATTTGGAATGATAGGTGCTTTTCAGCGGCGCTAAATTGAACATATCATATTAAGGTTAAGTTAAAACTAAATTAATAAATTAATTGAACGTTCATTCAATCTATTTCGAAAAATAAATTTGCGGAATCCCACTACTTTTGGTTAGTTTGCCCCATCAAATTAACTGCACAATGGGACGCAAAAGCCTAAAAGAGACTAGACGATTAGAAATTATTAAAGTATTTTATCAGGTAGCCAAAAAAGAGGGCTATGAAAATACTTCTATTGCCAAGATTGCCAAGGTGATGGATATTAACCCCAGCCTTATTATTCATTATTTTGAAACCAAAGAAGGACTCACTTACGAATTGATCGATCATATACTCGATCGCTATTTATTGATCTATACCATCAAACATAAAGGGGAAGCAACCTTAGATGATCTGAGGAAAACCATAGATATGTTGTTTTCTAAAAAATGGAACCTGCTTTTTGATGATGGTTTGTTTTATACTTTTTATGCTTTGGCATTTAGGGAAAAAAAGATCAAATTAAAGTATAAACTTATTTTGGATGCGCTGCGTAACGGCCTTAGCCTGATGATTGAACAATGTAACGCGCGGTGTGTAACAGATGTAGAAAATCCACAGGGTGTTGCCGATTTTATCTTTGTACTGGTTGATGGTGCCTATTTTTATCTTTCCATGGAAAGTGATAAAAAAGCTTATACAGAGCGGTTGGCCTATTATAAACAAAAGGCCTACGATACGCTTGGTTTACCTCCTGTTAAGGTTCTTTCTGCTCCCGTTTTGTGAACTGTTTGCTTAAGGCATATAAACCGATCGACATCCAAAGTACATTTGCCGCAGCATTGGGAAGATCGTGGGTATCTAAGGCAGTTACAGCAAGGCATAAGCCACCCAGTATGTTAAGCGCCTGGAAGGATAGTGAATCTGCACGGATTAGTTTCATGCTCAGCAAAAGGTAGCCGAGTGTACAAAACACTACCCCAGACCAGCCTATAATAGACATTGCTAATTTCATATGATTATATAAATTTATTTTTCTTTAAGTAGCACATTTTTCCTTAACGTTTTGAACCGCACTGCATTATTTTGTTTAACAGTAATGGTGGTATGTCCGGTTTTACTGGTATGCAGATCGCTTACTTTGCCCGATTTACCTTTGTGGGTTCCATCTATAACCATGCATTGATCGCCATCTTTTAAAGGTGTTGTGCTATTGGTGTTCATACGCATTCAAATGGCCATTTTATTGCATTAAAGCTATGAAATAAATGTGATCACAACCAGCTGGTCATCGTTTAAAAATAATCCACATTTTAATGGTTTGTTGATTTACATATTTGATTATGCATAGCGTATTTAGCACATAAACTGTTATATTTAACTGAAATAAATTTAATATGGATTCGAATATCATTACCTTAAGTGTCATCAATTATATGGGCGACTATGATTATTATAATTCTCTTGCAGATTTAAACAACAATATCAGCTCAAAGTCTTTAACCAAATTGAGCGAAATCAGAGAAAGAAATAAACGTCATATTACAGAACTTTTTCCTGAGGTAAAATTTCGCGACAGTAAAAACCAGTTGCTTGCAGTTGGCCATTTTAAAGGAGCAGTTAAGGCTAAAATCGAAACGTTATCAAAAAAAGAAACAGAAGATTACCTGGAGATCCTAAAAAAAGATGCGAAAAAGATAGAAAGGCTTTATAGAAAGGTGAGGAAGTAGAGTGGAAGCATCAACTCGACACTATGAAAAGTCCTTCGACTCCGTTCAAGATGACTAACTGGTTAGGTTTTCCGTGTTTCTGTGTTTCCGTGGCAAAAAATAACGTAAATTTTATTCCATCATCCATCTTACATTTTCCATCTTTCCACCATTAATGAATTAAGAACATCAAGGTCACGTCATTGCGAGGAGGAACGACGAAGCAATCTTACTACTACAGAAGGGCTATTAAATAGCGAAAGTATTAAGATTGCTTCGGTGGCTAAAAAGCCCTCTCGCATCCGATAGATATAGGATGACGATTTATGGAAAACTTGTCATTAGCAGTTCAATGTTTTTAGTTTAAAATCGAACGCTCTGGGTTACCAACCTGGTTAGGTTTTCCGTGTTTCTGTGTTTCCGTGGCAAAAAATAACGTAAATTTTATTCCATCTTCCCATAAAAATACAGACTTTGGACTCGGGACTACCGACTATGGACTCATTAACCTATTCGTGCAGCACCAATATTGCCTTTACCGTTTTGTTCATTACCTGATTAACCGTACTGCTGGTAAATAAGCGGTAAATGATATTGTGGTGGTGTTTAACCAAACAAAGTATATCGGTATGGTTGCTTTTAATAAAATCCATAATGCCATTAGGGGCGCTATTGTGCACGATGTAGTTAAATTCGATCTCCGTATCCGGAAGTAGTTCCCTGATCCTTTTTTCTCCGGTTTGTATGTGTGCTTCGTCTGATTTTTCGGCAACATAAAGTACCTGCATTTTTTTTGTTCCCGATGCTTTTAACAGCTCGCTCAATGCTGTAACATCTTTTGGCGATAAAACCGTTTCATAATCGGTGGCCAGGGTAATGATCGGGAAATTGGTGAAACTGCTTTCCAATGGTACAATCAGTGTAGGGATTCTCATTTTGGTAACGGCCATGCTCGCATTACTGCCTACAATTCCGCTAATTCCGGTTGCACCGGTTATGCCCATTACCAACAATTCTACAGGGTTGTTTTCGGTATGTTTGGTAATCACGGTTTTTAAAAAGCCCACGTCGCAAATCGTTTCGAGTTTAACGTCAGTAAGGTTCTCTCTTTGGCTGATGTTTTCTGCCCATTCTTTCAACGCCGCTCTTTTGTTCCCGTAATACGATTCGATAAAAATGGCATTATAAGTGCTGTTATTTATACCCTCAGTTGGATGGATGGCATGAATGGCCACAACTTCCATTTTCAGTGTTTTTGCCATCGCCAATGCATAAGCCAAAGCATTTCCGGCACTTCTTGAAAAATCCGTTGCTACAAGTATCTGTTTCATTTTTATAAAAAATATATAGAAATAGGTAAAAACTGCTTAAATAAACAGGTGAAAAAGCATAAATAACAAAATAGACAATACAATTGACACGGGTAGGGTAAGTACCCAGGCCAGGCCAATATTTTTAAGCGTATTGCTGTTCAGGTTTTTTCTGCCTCCAGAGGCCACCATTGCCCCCGCTATACCGCTTGATAATACGTGTGTGGTACTTACCGGTAGACCAAATGCAGTACTCAATCCAATAGTCGAAGCCGCAACAATTTCGGAAGTGGCACCCTGGGCATAATTTAAATGCTCATTGCCTATTTTTTCGCCTATGGTTACCGCTATGCGTTTCCAACCGATCATCGTACCCAAACCCAGCGAGATGGATATTAATAAGATAACCCACAACGGTGCAAATTCTACCAGTTTCGAAAGCTCCGAAGCGTTGTCATGAAGCAGCTGATCGTCAGCAGCACTTATGATCAATGTTTTATCCTCCCTTACAGTTTTTACCGAAGCAACCACCTCTTCAATCTGCTTACGGAAAAGATAGGTGTTTTTCTTATCAGTTTCGTTTTTCAGTGAAAGGTGAAATTTAGCCTTGTCAATTTTGCTGATCAAAGCATTAATGTCTAATCTTTTGCCCTGGTTAAGTGTGGCTGTTTTTTGAAGCACCTGTTCGGTTTGATTCAGTTGAAACAGTACCTTATCGTTCGATATATGGTGGTTTACTGCAAATTTTGCCGGTAAAAAAGCAATCAGGATCAGCATCAGTAAACCCACACCTTTTTGTCCGTCGTTACTGCCGTGGAAAAAGCTAACTAAAGTACAGGTAGTGATGAGCAAAGCCCTGATCAATAAAGGAGGCCTGTCGTTTTCGCCAGTTGGGATATGAAAAAGAGCATGGTATTTAATTACATGTTTTAAAAAGTACATCAATAATACGGCTAGTCCAAAACCAATAATGGGTGATAAAATGAGCGATAACCCAATCTCTTCGGCCTTGCCCCAGTTTACACCTTTACCACCATAATACCAGGTAAAGGCCAAGCCAGCACCAATCATGGCACCGATCATGGTATGCGAACTCGAGCAGGGGATACCCAGGTACCATGTGCCCAGATTCCAGGCGATGGAGGCCAGTAAAACGGCCAATACCATGGCCGCACCAACACCAACGGGAAGATTCATCAAGGCATCTAAGGGTACCAGTTTTAAAATGCCCATGGCCACGGCGATGCCTCCGGTAAATACGCCCATAAAATTCCAAAAACCCGACCAGGGAATGGCGATAACTGGTTTAAGTGCCTTAGTATAGATCACTGTAGCTACCGCATTGGCCGTATCATGGAAACCGTTAACAAATTCGAAACCAATTACGGCAAGCAGGCATACAACAAAAACAATGGCTAGGGGAGTGCTTAAATCAGAATTCCCTAAAAAGGGTATGATGGTGCAGAACGACGGCATAAAATCAGTTTGGATATTCAAAGGGCAGATCACTTATCTGCTCAGCTCAAATAAATGAATAAGTAGCTGATTTAAATCGTGTTGAATATTAAATGATTGTTATGAATATGTTAATTGCATCGTGTGGTGAACTGCGAAAAGGAAATCACCATTCATTAAAATTATTTGATAGTTTTGCCAATATATCCCTCCCTTAAAATGAAGCCGATTTTTACCTTTCTGATCATGTTTGCCTGTTTGTCTGTTATGGCGGGCAACAAAGTTCATTCAACTGTCGATAAACGCGTTGAAGTGTTGAGCATTATATTCCGGCTGGCGGGAAACCCGGAGTACAACATGAAATTTGCAAAACGGTATGTAAACGATATCCATACCTATTTTGATGCCTATAAAAACGACCCTGTAGTAAACTTTGCAAAGGAACTGAGCACAAAAAAAAACATGGGTTTTTCGAAGGTGATGTTTTTGGCGGTGCACTTACAATACATGAATAAGGGTTTTTCGCTGATCAAAGAATCTGAAAGCAATCTTAAAGGAAAGTGGGCAGAAGAGGACGCGATAAAATTTGTTAAACTGTTAAATGATTTTTATCACAGGTCCAAGTTCGATACCTTTTTTAAGGTGCACAAAAGTGAGTACGATGAGGCAACAAAACAGTTTGATCAATCCGTTTCTGCATTCGATCAGCAATGGTACCTGGATTATTATGGTGATCATGAAGTAGATTACCAGGTGATCCTCGGACTCGGTGATGGAGGGGCAAATTACGGACCCAGTGTTAGCCCAATAGGTAAAAAAAGATTGGTTTATGCCATTATGGGATCGTGGACTTTTAATGAAGACGGAAATCCAATGTTTCCTAAAGCTATTTATCTGACTTATCTGATCCATGAATTTAACCACTCTTTTGTGGATCATATCCTGGAGGAAAACAAAGATCTTGAGATATTGCTTCAATCAAGTGGAGAAAAGTTGCTCGATAAAAAGAAAAATGAAATGAAGCTTGAAGGATACGAAGACTGGCATAGTTTAATTGACGAATCGCTGGTTAGGGCCTCGGTAGTGCGCTATATGATCGATCATCAGGAAACACCTGAAGCAATAGCGCAGGAAATCTCAGTGCAACAAAAAAAAGGTTTTGTTTGGATGGGTGAGTTGGTTGCTTTGCTTGGTGAATATGAAAGTTCGAGAGCGACGTACCCCACATTTAAAAGTTTTTATCCTCGGATCACTGCTTTTTTTAATCAGGTTGCGATTTAAGGAATATCCGAATCTGGTTTTACCTCCAGTAATTGAGTGGTACAATCTTTTTCTTTAAACAGTTCATAACCTTCTTTCCACCAGGTTTTCATTTCCTGTTTGTCAAAAACGAACGAATGTGTGGTGAGTTCGCGGTTAATGAAATAAAAATTGATTTTTACATTTTTGCTCGCTGTTTGCAGTTTCGAAATGATCAGGTCGTCGTTTGCAATCTGGTTGAGCATAAAATCGCTGGTGCGGGCAAAAACCTCAATCGCATTTTGAAGGGGCGGGTTATTGTAAACCGCTTTTTCCTGCCGGAGAACAATGGTATCAATATCAGTTGCTCCTTTAACAATAGCCTCTTGCACGGGGATAAGATTGCCAAATCCACCATCGGCATAATCGTTGCCGTCTTTATTGCAAAGGCTCATTAAAGGTGCCAGGTTGCATGAGGCCCACATCCAGTCGCAAAAATCTTCATAACTGCAATCATTTGATGATTTATATTCGATCAACTGTGTGGTTAAATTGGCAACGGTAACCACAACTTCTTTCTTCAGTTCTTTTATCTTTTCAAAATCTTTACGTTTAAAATTTTTTCTGATCAGATTTCTCAGATTGGTGCTGTCGCCGAGGGTTTTCTGTCGTTTAAAAAACTGCATGATGATCCCCAGATGGTTCATCCGGAGTTTTACCTTTCCGTTTTTGGTTTTGATAATAAATGGGCAAACGGTAAATATATCCGATTGTTTAATCGTGGTGTATAGTTTTTTAATGCGTTCTACCTCGCCAATGGCCAAAAAGGGGATAAGAAGGCTGCCTGTAGAGCTTCCTACAAAAAGATCGTAGTTTTTGTGACTATGATTGATCAGATATTCTGCTACCCCGCCTGCGAAAGCGCCTTTGCTTCCGCCACCTGAAATGACCAGTGTATTCATGATATAATTTTAGAAGTTCTACTCAAATATAGATGATAATTAGATTCTTATCAGAAGATGAAAAATTAAAATGGAGATGAAATGACGAAATATAGATGCAGAATACCCGAGCTTATTATTTTTTTGTGATGTGAAGTAATAGCTTCTAAAATAAAGCGTTAACTAATCACTAATGTGAAGAAATGTTAAATTATCACTTAAAGTAAACAATTTACTGATGCTTCATGTTTATGTCTTTTTTAACCGAACAATATGATAAGAAAAGGGCGGATCCAAACCATTGACAAGTTTAGTGGAACAGGTGTAATTGTTGATGAAAATGATCAGGAAATTTCCTTTTCAGTTGAAGATTTGATAGAATGGCCTATAAAGAGTGCAGAGGTTGCATTCGATATTGCGTTAACGGCATTGGGTTTAATGGCAATAGATATTATTCCGCTCCATCAGATGTTGTCGACAAAAGAGAAAGCCGAACTTATACCTGCTGATCTATCCGAAACGGTATTAGAAGCGGTATTTATCCATCCGAATGGAAAGGTATAGATATTGTTGCATAAGCAATTAATATTTTGTAAACCGATAACAAAGAATTGTTACCGGTTTTATGTTGCCTATAGATAAAGGCTACCTTCCATAACGATAACCGATGAGCCACTAACAAAGATTCCGTCTTCTTCTACGCGTACATGTATTTCTGAAGGATGGCCAACCTGTTCTCCCTGAAAAATAATATGGTCAGTATGTTTTTGAATATGTCCTAACTTTTCAAGGTAGCCTGCCAATGGTCCGGCAGCAGTGCCTGTAGCGGGGTCTTCATCAATTCCAACGGTCGGACTGAAAAATCTTGTGCTGGCCAGGTATCCCTTTGCGGAAGGTGCTGTGGTGAAGAGATAATATCCTTCAAAACCATATTCTTCACTAATTGCTTTTAAAAGTGTTTTATTGGGCGATGCGTGTCCTAATGCATTGAGATCTTTAACGGGTACCATCAGATGGGCAACTTCTGTGCTTACGATCTGGTTTTCCCAACCATGATCGCCAA
Source organism: Pedobacter psychrodurus (assembly GCF_032678585.1). GTDB lineage: Bacteria > Bacteroidota > Bacteroidia > Sphingobacteriales > Sphingobacteriaceae > Pedobacter > Pedobacter psychrodurus_A. The sequence goes on from NZ_JAVTSN010000019.1 coordinate 66,978, forward strand.
GTATTGCAGGATCAAGCCCCAATGCTGCCGAAATTTTGGAAACGGGTACACTACCAATACGTTTTGCCGGGCGCTGTTTCATCGCAACAAAGGGGTGACCATCTTTTTGAGATATCTCTAGATTGATTGCTGTTCCATTGATGGAAACCCATGGTTTTGTTGTTTGTGCCTTAAAAATATCCCATTGCTTTAACAGTGCCAGAATAACCGCGCCCAGTAAATTATGCCCGGCACCGCTAACTTCATAGCCAGAAGGGGTAAATGATCTGACCTCCAGCGCTCTGGTGCTTTCACTGTAATACACAAAAGAAGTTTCGGAATAGCCAAACTCTCTCGAAATTTTGTGGTATTCTTCCAAGCTGAGGGGATCGGGCGTATATACAACTGAAAGCTGATTGCCTGTATAGTGCTGTACGGTAAAAACGTCTAATACGTAATAATCTAGTTTTTTCATTTTTAGTGATTTAATTGTTGAGGCCTGTAATGATGATGTAATTTTGAATCCTGGTATATCGTTTTTTGATTCGCAACCAATAGGATATAAACTTTTTGACCATGATCTTTTGTTTAAAATTCATCTCAAAATTAGGCTGTAATAGTTTATTTTTGTTATGGGTTAACCCCAGGTAACCGGTTACCATGAGTTAACTATTATAGATATGGCAACAACGAATATCAGTGGAAAACTAACAGAAGCCACCTGTGAGCAGGAGCTATCGGCTATTCGCGATAGTCTGGAAATTTTGGGCGGAAAATGGAAACTTAGGATCATGCGTTATCTGGTGATCCGCCGGGAGCAGCGCAATACTTTCAAAAAAATACAAAGGGAGATTGAGGGGATTTCGGCTAAAATGCTCTCTAAAGAACTCCACGATCTGGAGCTTAACCTTTTGGTATCAAGAGAAGTGATCGATTCGAAGCCGATAACGGTAGCTTATTCGATTACGGAATATGGTTGTACCGTGCTTCCTGTAACCGATACCCTTGTAGAATGGGGATTAAAACACAGGGAAAAAATTAAGGAAATGATTCATTGTCCGTCGCTTTGTGATTGCAAGTAGTCTGTTTTATACTTGATATAAAATCACTTTCTAAAATTATTTGGTGAAAATTTATACAGCTTAGATATTTATAAACATGTGTGCTTGGAAGCCATAATTTATTTACTTTTGACGTCCCCGAATTTAACGAGATTTAGCAGCACGAGATATTGACATGGCGACAACAACAAATGAACAGGTAGCGGTAAAAGCAACCTATTTTAGTATCATTGGAAATACCTCCTTAGCCCTGATAAAAGGTGCTGCCGGCATTTTTGGGAATTCTTACGCCTTAATTGCAGATGCCATCGAATCTACCGCCGATATTTTTTCTTCCTGTTTGGTGCTGTTCGGAATCAAATATTCGAATAGGCCAGCTGATGAAAATCATCCCTATGGGCATGGTAGGGCAGAACCTCTTATTACATTTTTAGTTGTTGGTTTTTTGATTACTTCAGCAACTATAATTGCTTACGAAAGTATTCAGAACATCAAAACCCCGCACGGTCTTCCAAAACCTTTTACCTTATTTATCCTTGGGGCAATTATCATCTGGAAAGAGATTTCGTTTAGGCTGGTAATGAAGCGTAGCAAAGAAACCAATAGCTCATCTTTAAAGGCAGATGCCTGGCACCATAGGAGTGATGCCATCACCTCAATTGCTGCTTTTATCGGGATCTCTATTGCCTTGTTTATGGGCAAGGGCTATGAAGCAGCTGATGATTGGTCGGCACTGTTTGCAGCCGGTTTTATTCTTTACAACTGTTACCATATCTTCAGGCCTGCATTGGGCGAGATTATGGATGAAAATCTTTATGAGGATATTATTGCAGAAATAAGAAAGGTATCTGCTACTGTTCAGGGAATAGCGGGTACTGAAAAATGTTTTATCCGAAAATCGGGTATGAAATACCATGTAGACCTGCATGCACTTGTAAATGGAGAGCTTTCGGTGCGGGCAGGGCACGAACTGGCACATAAACTACAAGATACCTTGCATAAAGTGATTCCTGAGCTTGGTAATATTTTAATCCATATTGAGCCATCTGAATAATTAGTTTTGATGTGGAAGGTTGAGGGAAATCGTTATTCTTTCGGACGGATATACCAAGAAGTCAAGTTTTTAAAAACTTGACTTCTTTTTCATTTCTCCAGCTATTGATGAAAAATCGGTTAATGTGACTTCCGACTCTAGACTGAGGACTTCGCTAATTTAGCTGATTTTAAGTGAGATTGATGAGTTTAAAGCCGCTTCAGCGCATCCTCATTACCCAGTTTATTATCCGATTTCTGAATTTTAGATTTACCGAATTTATAGGTAAAGCCTACGAAAACACGTTTGCTATCGTTAGTGATGCGTTCTGCTGAGTTAAAAGTACCATAATTGCGTTCGATCAGATAATCGTTGCGTTTAAATATCAATTCGTTTCCGCCTAAGCGTAGCTGTCCTTTACCTTCCCAAAGGTTGAGTAAAAATGAAGCGTCTATATTTTTGTAGCCGCTGTTTTTCGAAAGATCCTGTACATAATCCGTCCAATAATAGGCATCCACCTGCAATTTCAGGTTCTTCGTGATTTTAAAGATCTGCGAACTTTTAAAATCAGAATGGAAAGCAGCCAATTTATAGTTTGCACCCAAAACAGGACCTTCTGCTTTGTTATAACCAATTGGAGTGCCGCTGTTCAAGGTTTCCCACCAATCGTTAATTTTTATCGGATAAAACAGGTAGAGCGAAATATCGGACGAATGGTTCAGGTTCCGGCGCATATAATATGTCACTTTTGTCGCCAAATCCTGCCTGTAAGGGAATAAACCAATCATTCCTTTAGTCCTGGTGTAACTTAACGAAAGATTAAGCTTGTGGATATTTGCATTTATGGAATAAGTATCATCGAATTGGGGCGTAAGTGAAGGGTTACCCTGCTCGATGGTATATTGATTAAGCAAAACAGTATAGGGAACCAATTCGTAATAAGCTGCACGGTTAATGGTGGGTTTGTATGAAAATGAGATGTTATTGTTCTGGTTAAAGTTGTGCTGATAAAGGAAAGTTGGGAATAGGTTACTGTAGTTTTGCTTAAAATTACCAACAAAATCAGCCTCAGTGCGTTCTACCCTTAAACCAAGTTGCAGTTTGTCGTTTTTCCAATCTTTACTCAGGATCCCATACACCGAACCGATCGATTCCCTAAGGTTACTCTGATTGGAAAATGTAGCATTGGCCTCCAATTGGCCATTGCGGGTATCTTCGTAGTCTACGCTGGTATTGGAATTGGTATATTGAAATTTAACCCCGGTTTCTAATTTCCATTGTTTTTTAAATTCGTGCGTATAATCTGCCTGGGCAATATAAACATCAATGGCGGCTTTATTCCGGTTCTGGTAATAGGGTGGGGTTCTGATTATTTTACCTGTGCCATCGTAAAGTACCGAGGGGAAATTCTGAAACAGATTCCTTTTCCACGGGGTAAAAGTGGCGAGTAAAACCAGTTCATTTTTACCAGAATCGGCCAAAAGGTGGTAATTCAGGTTGTAGGTATATGAACTGGCCCGCTGGTTAAAAACAGCATCAGTATACAATACGGAATCGATACCGATGTTTTTCCGGCCGAATGCATTCGTGGTGGCCCATGGCCCTTTAAAATAGAAAATACCACCATTTGCAAAGAGCGATATACTCTGGTTTTTATCCAATTGTAATTCGGCACTGGCCTGAAAATTATAAAGTTTATTGTGTGTTAGCCGCGACCAGTTATTGGTTAAATAATAAAGTGGATCGGTTGGGTCCTGAAAGCGCTCGGAAGTAATACCGAAAATATTATCACCTTTTGTAATGCCTCCATTGGCATAAATGGTGAGGTTTTTACGCTTAAAGGTCGCTGATGTATTGAGATTACCAATTGCATATTTTCCGGTCGAAGCATCTGCGCGGACATCTCCTGTAAAACCTTCGATCTGGCTTTTCTTGGTAATAATGTTGATCACTGCACCAAAAGCAGCATCGTACTTTGCAGAGGGCTGTGTAATGAGCTCAATTTTAAGAATGTTGCCTGCAGGCATGGTTTGTAATATATTCTCTAAAGCAGCATCGGGTATGGGTTTTCCATCGATCAAAATCATAGTCCGTTTTCCCTGTAAACTCACGGTATTATCAGCCGAAATCCGTACAAAAGGTGCCGATTTTAAAACCTGCAGCGAATTGCCAACGGCCATTGCACTGTTTTCTACATTAAAAACCAATCTGTCGCTTTTGGCTTCTACCAAAGGTTTGCTTGCGGTTATCTTAACTTCTTTTAGGTTTTCGCCGGATGATTGCATGGCAATAGGGGCAATGGTAACTGCTACGTTGCCGCCAACTGTAAAGGGTTTCGTAGTATACGGACTGTAACCAACAGATGAAACCCTGATTTTATAAGTGCCTGGTTTAACCGATGGGAAAGTGAATTTTCCTTCCAGATCGGTCATTGAGTTAGTCACGAATGATGAATCGGCAGCCACCAACAACGTTACTGTGGTATATTCCAATGGTTTGGCGTGCTCATCCAGCAATCGCCCGCTTACCTGATCCTTTGCAAGAGAATCTGCAATGATAGGAGTTATACTTGGCTTTAAGGGTGCCGCAGTTTTAGAAACCGTCGGGAAAATAGAATAATTTTTATCATCTACTTTGTACCACGAAAGGTTAAGTGGTAAGATCATCGCATCCAAAACCTGCTTTAAGGGCTTGCCTGCATAGTTATTGGCATTGTAAAACACCTGCTTCTCTTTAAGCTGGCTTTCTTCATATAAAAAATTGACCTTATATTGTGCGCTGAGTTTACTGAGTACCTGTGTTAAAGCTTGTGTTTCTTCTTGTTTTACCTGTTGGCTAAATGCACATGGAATAAAAAATAAAGTACATAATAAGGCAATAAGGCTGATTTTTAAGTTCGTTTTCATCATCTTGGCCTTATTTAGATGTAACAACAAGTTCGCGTGAATCCTCTTTTGGTGTAATACTGATGTTTAAGGTAAGGCCAATGGCTTTGAAAAGTACATCTCTGTTTTTCGCACTTAAAGCACCCGACAATCTTTTCTCTAAAATTTTAGGATCATCTACCACCACTTTATAACCATAAATATCTTCGAAATAGTCGAATATCTTCGCCATCGGTACATTACGGAAATAGAGTTTTCCATCTTTCCATGAAGCATATTCAACAACGTTGATCGGTTTTTTGATCAGTTTACCATTTGCATACTCTGCAATATCGCCAGGTGCCAAAATGAGCTGTTTAGCTGCATCAGCGTTTAAACCCAAACTGATTTTACCATCTAAAAGGGCAACCTCGGTACGGCCTCTTCTATCGTTTACATTAAATGATGTACCCAACACTTCTACATTAACCGCGCCTGTATGTACAATAAAACGTTCGTGCTTTTGTATTTTGCCTGTTTTATGCAGGTGATTTACTTTTAAAAAGGCCTCTCCTGATATCCAAACCTCACGGATTTCGTCTTTATCCCAGTTTTTATCATATTTAATGTTCGAGTTGGCATTTAGGGTAACGATCGATCCATCTGGTAAAGTGATGTTTTTTAATTCACCATAAGGTGTTTCGATATTTACCTTCTGGTTAACCGAATATAAAATGCCGATACAGCACAAGATACCAACCACAACAGCTGCGGCCGCATAACGGTACCACATTGGAATGATTTTGCCTGTTTTTTTGACCAAAACGGTTTTCGCTGCAATGTTTTGCCAAAGTTGTTGTTGCTCTGGTGCACTAAGCGAATCGGTCTCGAAACGCATAGACAATACAATTTCCCTTGCACTAACAATGGATGGGTTTAATGTAGGATAGGCCTTTTGAATGTTCTGCCAATAGGTATTCGTGGTTTCATCAGGCTGAAGCACCCAAAGGATAAAGGCTTCATCGTTGATCAGATCTGCTAAAGTATAAGCGTTATAATCGCTTAGCTGTTTCTTCATATTCTTTCTTTTGATCCTATTAGCAGCTACCTGAGTTTTTTACCCCATTCAAATCGATAAAAATATATAATATTTCGTAAGGTGTTGATTGTTAGTTGAATAATTTTAAATGTAAGATCAGGTAGAACAATAATAAATCATCTTTGGAAAGATTGTTCCGCAGGTAATCTAAAGATCTGGCCATTATTTTGTAACCAGCCTTAACGCTGATCCCCATTACTTCGGCAATTTCTTCATACGAAAGTTGTTCGTAAAACTTAAGGAAAATCGCCTCCTTTTGTCTGGCGGTAAGTTTAGCGATGGCCTGTTGAAGCTGCTCGCTTACCTGCGATTGCCTTTCGTTATCGATAAGTGATTCTTCTACATTTAAAACTACCTGAAAAGAATAACTTTCCGTTTCCTCGTAACTTTCGTTTTTACTTAACTGGAAAGTTTTTTTGAAGATGGAATGTCTGAATGATTTGTAGAGGTAATTTTTAACATGCTCCGGTTTTCCGATTGAAGTTCTTTTGGTCCAAAGGTTTACAAAAAGATCCTGTATACATTCTTTTATGAGGTCTTTGTCTTTTGTGAATTTCGATCCATAATTGTACAAACCTGCAGAATATGTTTGATAAAGTGATTCGAATGCTTCGGCATTGCCATCTTTAAAAGCGTTCCATTGTTCGGTTGCTGTTTTGTTATGTGGATGCTGATGGGTTTGCAAAATATTAAAGCTGATTGATGATTAGAATGTATGTTTGCAATTAAGTTCTATTGCACCTGTTGTAGGAGCCAAACATAAGTAAATTCTTTTAAAGCAGAAATTTGCTTTTTAATCCTAAAGTATTTGCTTTTAACGGCAAAGAACACAAAGAAAAGGTGCGGAGGACGCAAAGTTGGGTGTATCATCTTGATTTTCCGCTGTGTTTATCCTCATTAATCTGAGGTAACAAACCTATAGAGTTTCCAGCTGATCGCGCAGATTTACGCGGAGGCCATTCTATTTTTCATCATCCATCTTTTCTGCTCCATAACTTCGGACCTCCGACCCCCGACTATTCCCATCTTTTAACCACAAAGAACACAAAGGAAAGGCGCGGAGCATACAGAGTTGGGTGCATAGTTTAGGTCTTAATCTGCATGTATCTTCTTGATCTGCGGGACTAAACTAACGGCCTATGGTTTCCCGCTGATCGCGCAGATTTACGCGGAGGCAGTTCCATTTTTCATCATCCATCTTTTCTGCTCCATAACTTCGGACCTCCGACCTCTGACCCCAGACTATTCCCGTTTTTTTACCACAAAGGGCACAAAGGAAAGGCGCGGAGTGCACAGAGCTGGGTGCATAGTTTAGGTCTTAATCTGCGTTTATTTTCTTGATCTGCGGGAATAAACTAAAGGCCTATGGTCTCCCGCTGATCGCGCAGATTTACGCAGAGGTTATTCCATTATCCATTTTACATTTTCCATCATTTTCAATCTGTGGGAACAAACCTATAGCCTAGAGTCTCCCGCGGATCACAGAGATTTACGCGGAACGAATCCCATCATCCATTTTCCATCATCCGTCTTCCTCATCTTGTTTTCTTAAATTCACTTGGCGTTACGCCATATTTGGCTTTAAAAATGGTAGAAAAATAGGTTGCAGATGAAATACCCACCATATAACTCACTTCGGCTATGGAATAATCTTCATTTCCGAGATAATATTTGGCTTTTTTTAACCTGCGGTTTAAAATGTAATCGGAAATGCTGCAGTTTAATAATGCCTTAACCTTCCGATACAACTGAATTCTGGAGATACCAATGGCTTTACAGAGATCTTCCACACTAAAATCTTCGTTGGAGAGGTTGTGTTCAACAATTCCAGAAAAATCATTGATAAATTTTTTATCAAGCAGGCTTGCAGTGCTTTTTTTGGTGCTCGTATTCGTAATATCGCTTGTATAATGTTCTTTTAAAATGCCACGGTTCCTGATCAGGTTTTCTACATTGGCCGTTAAATAATCAAAATTGAAGGGTTTGGTAAGGTAAAGATCGGCCATACTTTGAATTCCGTTGATCTGCTGTTCAATACTTCCCCTCGCCGTTAATAAGATAATGGGAATATGAGAAGTACGGAAATCGTTTTTCAGTTTATTGGCCAGTTCGGTGCCGGAACCATCTGGCAGTATTACATCTGAAATGATCAGGTCTGGAATTTTTTCGTAGGCTTCGTGCGTACCATTTGTAACGTTTGCCGCAGTAAAAACCTCGTAATTGTATTCAAATTTTTCGCGGAGATAGTTTTGCAGATCTTGATTGTCTTCAATAATCAAAATCGATTGTTCTTTTAATGGATTGAATACTTCTTCTTTCCGGAACTCCTGCTGAGGTTCCATATCTGTAGTGTAAATTTTTAACTGATCATATAAACGTGTCCTTTTTTCTTGCTGTGTATCTTGTTCCGGCTTAGAAAGATGGGCATTTCCAAGTGGTAGGTTAACGGTAAATGTGGTTCCTTCCCATTTTTTGCTTAACACGCTAATCGTTCCTTTGTGCAGTTGAATCAGTTCTTTAGAAAGCGATAAGCCTAGTCCGGAGCCACGCGAGTACCCCGAATCGGCCTGATAAAACTGATCAAAGATGTTTTTAAGTTCATCTTCAGTCATACCAACACCGTTATCTTCCACCAAAATTTCAACTTCAGCCTCAACCGCCCGTATCCTAATGTGTATGTGGCCATTATCCGAAGTAAATTTGAGGGCATTCGATAAGAGGTTAAAAATCACCTTATCTAAGATATTGGCATCAAACCATACCATTATTTCATTTTTATCGCTCAATAGCTGTAAATCGATATTTCTTTTTTTGGCGATATGTTTAAAGTTTTCGATGAGTTCGCGTAAAAAAGCCACGATGTTTCCCTCTGCTGCCCTGAGGTTGAATTTCTGATGTTCTATTTTTCGGTAATCAATAAGCTGGTTCACCAGTTTCAGTAACCTGAACACATTTTTATTGATCAGGTTTAAATTATTACCTGCAAGGCTTCTTAATTTTTCATTTTTAAGCAGATCTTCAAGAGGCGAGAGGATCAGGGTTAAAGGTGTCCGGAATTCGTGAGAGATATTGGTGAAAAAGTTAAGTTTCATCTCGGTTGCCGCTTCTGCTTTGGCCGACATCTCGATCAGCTGGTTTCTTTGAGAAAGGATTTCGCTGTTTTTAAGCTCCAGGCTTTTATTTATTTTTCTGTTTTCTAAAAGCGAGTGGAATGCAATACCGCCAAAAACAACCACCAGCACAAGGGTAATTACAATCACATTCAGTACCAAACGCTGGTTATCATAAATCTCGAGCTGATTTTCCAATAATTCCTGCTGGCGTTCAATGTCTTTCTGCTGGTTGTTAATTCTCGACCACTGCATTTTCATGAGCTGAACATTTGTACTGTCGATCACTACCGTTTGCAATATGTTTTCCCTTGCGAACGATTTATTGCCAAGGATGGCAAAAGCCGTATTAATGGCTTCTTTACCTCCGGTTGGGTATAATAGGCTTCCTGTTAGGATTTTATCGCCAACAAGCTCCAAACCTGCACCTTTTCCCGGAAGGGCATCAACGCCGATTACTTTTGTTTTACGGTCTAAAGCCAGATTGCTTAGTACATTTTTGCTGGCCAGGGCCATTACATCGTTATGCGCAAAAATGGCGTCTACATTTTTAAGCTGTTTAGCGTGTTGATAAAGCTGTTTTTGTGCTCCTTCGCTAATCCAATTGCCATAAACCTGAAAACTTAATTTAATGTCAGGGTATTTTTTTAATTCATCTGTAAATCCTTTCGAACGTTCTATGGCAGGAGAAGATCCCGGTAAGCCCATTACTTCTGCTACAGTACCTTTTCTTTTAAGTACAGCATTGGCCATATAATCGGCCGCCATTTTACCGATTTCGTAATTGTTGGCGCCTACATAGGCTGTATAATGTGGCGACGATGTTTTCCTGTCGATCACAATAACCGGGATACCTTTATTATAAGCTTCTTCTACAACGGCAGTAAGTGGATGGGCTTCATTTGGAGATATAATCAGCAGATCGATGTTTTGCCTGAGCATTTCACGCACCTGTTTAATCTGCCGGTTGCTGTTTCCATCTGCGTCACTGTATAAAAATTCGGTGGCAGGATGTAAGGAGAGTTCCATTTTCATTTCATCGAGCATGGTGCGGCGCCAATGATCGGAGGCTACACATTGCGAAAACCCGATCACAAACTTTTCATCTTCCTTTTTTTTGCTGCATCCAAAAATGGACAATATCAGGAAAAACAGAGTGATCATCCGTACAAGTTTAAGGCTTGTGGAGAGCTGTAATTTGATAGGATTTGCAACGCTCATGTGTTAGTTTGATTTGGTTAGTTGAGCTAAAACTATAAAATGTAATCTGTATTTGAAAATCCTTGCCTGTAGCCATATTTAAAATCTGTAACCAGAACGAAGGTTATCTGATACCAGATTTAAAGTTTGTCAATTTTGTCAAAAATTAAAATTTCAATCGCCTGATTATTAGGCGTTTATTGTTTGTGTGTTTTTTAACGATTTTGATATTTTTTTTATAGCCCTCAGCAATTTGTAGCCATAAATTGCATTCAAAATTATCCTAACCAAATTATATGAAAAAAAATTCTGTCATGGCCTGGTCCATGGTTGTTGCGCTTGGAGGCTTTCTTTTTGGCTTCGATACGGCCGTGATCTCAGGTGCCGAAAAATCTATCCAGCAGTTCTGGTCGCTTTCCGTATTTCAGCATGGCCTTACCATTTCTATCGCCTTAATTGGTACTGTTGTTGGCTCACTTTTAGGCTCAAAACCGTCCGATGCTTTTGGCAGAAAGTCTACTCTGGCCTTTGTTGCAATTGCTTATCTTTTATCGTCATTGGGTACCGCCCTTGCCGATAACTGGTACCTCTTTCTGGCTTTCCGTTTCCTGGGTGGCTTAGGCGTTGGCACATCATCTGTAACGGCTCCGATTTACATCTCAGAGGTTTCGCCTGCCGAGAAGAGAGGGCAATTGGTGGGCTTGTTCCAATTTAATGTGGTACTGGGTATTTTGATTTCATATCTCTCTAATTACCTGCTCAGCCAAAGTGGCGAACATTCGTGGCGTTGGATGTTGGGGGTTCAGGCAGTGCCTTCATTGGTTTTTCTGATCCTGATCAGGTTTATTCCCGAAAGTCCACGCTGGCTGATCCTGAAAAAGGGAGATGTAAAACGGGCACTCGAAACGTTAAGGATTATCAATCCGCTAAATTGTGATGATGAGCTGGCTGCTATACGGCAATCTGATACCTTAAATAAAGGCAAAGATAAAAGCCCGGGACTATTTTCCGGACAGTATAATTTTCCGGTAATGCTGGCGGTGGTATTTGCCTTTTTTAATCAGGTTTCGGGTATTAATGCCATTATTTATTATGCGCCCAGGATATTTGAAATGGCAGGTTTGGGAGAGCATTCTTCGTTACTTTCTACAGTTGGTATAGGGGTAATTAATTTCATATTTACGCTCATTGCAATCAATTTTATCGATCGGGTAGGGCGAAGAATTTTAATGCTGATCGGTTCGGTTGGCTTGATTGCCTCTTTATTTGCGGTTGCGTTTACATTTTATTTCCATATAGAAGGCGGGCTTTCCATACCCATTTTTATCATGTTGTTTATAGCCTTTTTTGCTTTTTCTCAGGGCGCAGTAATCTGGGTGTTTATCTCCGAAATTTTTCCCAATCAGGTACGGGCAAAAGGGCAGACTTTAGGCAGTTCTACCCATTGGATCATGGCCGCATTGATTGCATTTTACTTTCCTTATCTAACCGAAACCCTTGGCGGTGCTGTTACCTTTTTCTTCTTCGGAACCATGATGGTGCTACAGTTAATCTTTGTTTGGCGCGTAATGCCCGAAACAAAAGGAAGATCACTCGAACAAATAGAATCAAACATTATACTCCATTAATATGTGTGCATTAAAAAAAAACAATACATCGGTAATCTGCTTTGGTGAGGTACTTTGGGATATTCTTCCCGATGGTCCGCAACCGGGTGGTGCACCACTTAATGTGGCTTATCACTTAAATAAACTGGGTGTACCAGCTGGTATTATCAGCCGTATAGGCAATGATGAAAATGGCAAATGGCTTCAGGAACTGATGGAAGAATGGGCTATTGATCACCGTTCACTCCAGGTGGATAAAAAATATCCAACCAGCGAGGTATTGGCCAGTTTAAACAACGGAAATGAAGTGTGTTACGAAATTGTATTTCCGGTTGCCTGGGATTTTATAACGGCAGATCAGGTGGCGCTGGAGCAGGTATCTTCATCAGCATATTTTATTTATGGCTCATTATCTTCCAGAAATGAACCCACACAACAAGCCTTAGCGCGTTTTCTCGAACTTGATGTGGTAAAAGTGCTTGATATTAACCTTCGGTATCCATTTGTAAAACGCGCTGTTTTGCAAGCTTTAATGGAAAAAGCCGATATCATTAAATTTAACGAAGCAGAGCTTGATGTGGTTCAAACGCTTTTCGGTGGACTTTACGGGACAGAAAGGGAGAAAGTAAAGTTCATTCAAGACCGGTTCGATGTGGCCGAAATACTGATTACCAAAGGCGAATCGGGTGCCGCATATTATAAAGGACCGGATAGGTTTTACCATTTCGGATCTGAAGTTAAGGTAGAAGATACCATAGGGAGTGGAGATGCATTTCTTGCCGCTTTTATTTCCGGCCATAAACAGCAGAAACATCCAAATGAAATTTTAAAGAATGCAATTGCTATGGGGGCTTTTATTGCCACACAGAAAGGTGCATGCCCAAACTATCAAATAGACGAGTATCTCCTTTTTGATACGTATTGCTAAATCGATTTTTTCTGCCAATATGAATCTATATTCCCGGCAAGGGTATGATGGATCGAACAAATACTAACCAATAAAACCAATTATGAGATGATGAAAAAAGTTATTTTTTATTGCTGTTTAATGCTCATTGCAGCGCTAAACAGTGTGGCTCAAACCAAAACTGTAACCGGTACGGTAACCGATCAGCAGAACAATGCACTTGAGGGTGTTTCTGTTGGTGTTGCAGAATCTGGAAAAGTGAGCCAAACAGATGCTAAAGGGAAATTTAGCATTCAGGCCGAAACCGGACAGACCTTAAAATTCAGTTATGTAGGGGCAAACCCTTACAGTTTAAAACTTGGCCTGAACACCAATGTGAGCATTCAACTCGATTTAACAAACGCCTTAAATGATGTAGTGGTAACCGGTTATCAGAAGGAAAGGAAAAAAGACCTTACTGGTGCTGTGGCCGTTGTTAATGTTAAAGATATCAAGGATATCCCGCTGGGCAATCCGATTAAAGCGCTGCAGGGCAGGGTTCCGGGTGTGTTGATCGGAGCCGATGGTTCGCCAAATGGCGGGGCCAGTGTCCGCATACGTGGTATCGGTACTTTGGGCAACAACGATCCTTTATATGTAATCGATGGCATCCCGACTAAACGGGGTTTGCAGGAATTAAACCAAAACGATATCGAATCGATACAGGTACTAAAAGATGCTTCATCTGCCACCATTTATGGATCGAGGGCAGCAAACGGGGTAATTATTGTAACCACCAAAAGAGCTAAGGCAGGTTATAGCCGTATTGATTTCGACGCATCTGCATCCCTTCAGTATTATACCTCGAAAATTAAAACGCTTAATGCCGAAGAGCGGGGAAGGGCATACTGGCAAGCGGCGGTAAACGACCGTTCGAATCCGAATGTAAACCAGATTTATCAGTACGATTGGAACAACAATTTCGATAACCCTGTGCTCAATCGCGTGATTATCCCTGAATTTATTGATGGGGCTAAAACCATGCGGTCGGCCGACACGGATTGGTATGACGAGATTTCCCAACAATCTTTATTACAGTCGTATAACCTTTCTATCGCCAACGGAAATGAAAAGGGCAACAGTTTATTTTCTTTGAGTTATTATGATAATAAAGGGATCATTAAAGAAACAAGAGATAAAAAACTAACCGGCAGGATCAATTCTGATTATACTTTGTTGAATGGAAAATTAAAAATCGGTGAAAATTTTTCGGGTACCTATATGAAGGATGTATTGATCCCTACAGGAGATGTTACCGGATTATCGCAGATTGTATTTTCGGTTGTGCCGATTTATACCGTAACAGGAGGTTGGGGCGGTCCGGCAGCGGGTATGGCCGACAGGCAAAACCCTGTGCGCCTGATTGAAGATAACAAACAGAATTACAATAATTTTTGGCGGGTATTTGGTAATGCCTATGCAGAATTGCAGATCATCCCGAAATTATTCTTAAAAACCAGTTATGCCATTGATTATAACGGAAACTATGCACGCACTTTACGCAAATCGTACACTTCTGGTTTCCTTTCCGATCCTTCAAATGCGGTGAACACCAACAGCAACTACGATGGAAACCGCATTTGGCAAAATACCCTTACTTATTCGATAAAAAAAGATAAACATCAGGCTGATTTTTTAATCGGGCAGGAGCAGATCAGTACCATATACCAGGGCTTTAGCGGAAGCAGGCAGGGATTGGCACTCGAAAACCTGGATTATGCCTATCTTGATGCAGGATCGACAACCAAAGACAATTCGGGAAACGGTACAGCAAGTTCATTGTTGTCGTATTTCGCGAAAGCCAATTATAGTTATAACGACCGGTACCTGCTTTCGGCAACGATCAGGCGTGATGGTTCTTCGCGATTTGGAAAAGAAAACCAGTTCGGTTATTTCCCTGCCTTTTCTGCCGGTTGGCGGATCAGTGAGGAAAAGTTTATCAAAGAATCGGTTCCAGTAGTTTCCGATCTGAAATTGCGTTACGGTTGGGGTAAAAACGGGAATCAGGAAATTGCAAACAATGCTACCTATACCTTGTATTCGGCCATTTATGGAACAAATGCAGTGGGCAATTATGATGGCGGTACCGCTTACGATATTTCAGGTGCCAATACCGGGCAGTTGCCATCTGGCTTTGCGCTCATCCAACAGGGAAACAATAGTCTTAAATGGGAAGAAACTGCCCAACACAACGTTGGTTTGGATTTTGCGCTTTTTAACAATGAACTTTCGGGATCGGTAGATTATTTTATCAAAAAAACTTCTGATATTTTAATCAATCCGGCGTACCTGGCCGTAATTGGCGAAGGCGGATCGAGGTTTGCAAACGGTGCATCTATGCAGAATAAGGGAGTGGAATTTTTGCTCTCATGGTCAAAACAGGTTGGTAAAGACTGGAACATTACCTTAACCGGAAATGCTTCTTCATACAGCAATAAGGTAACGGTTCTTCCTCCTGAAATCCTTACTTCTTACCCAGGGAACGGAACTGACAAAAATATCTTAGGCCGGCCGGTAACTTCCATCTTTGGCTACGTAGCCGATGGAATCTTTAAAACTGCTGAGGATGTAAATAACCATGCCATACAGCCAGGAAAAGGTATCGGCAGGATTCGGTATAAAGATTTGAACGGCGATGGCACTATTGATGCGCTGGACAGGGACTATATTGGCAATACCGCCCCTAAATGGATCTATGGTTTTAACACATCCATCAGTTATAAAAATTTCGACTTCTCCTTCTTCTTGCAGGGCGTACAGGGATCTGATGTGAACAATGGATATAAATACCTGACCGATTTTTCTTCACTGGCTCCGGGAGCAAATTTCGGAAACCGCACTTTAGACGCTTTTACACCACAAAACAGCGGTTCTAATATTCCATCACTTACGCTGGTAGACCGGAATAATGAAGGAAGAACTTCAACTTATTTCCTGGAAAGCGGCTCTTATCTCAAACTCCGGAATATCCAGTTGGGCTATAATTTACAGCCTGTGCTCAAGAATCTGAAAGTACAACGGGCAAGGGTTTTTGTACAGGCGAGTAATGTATTTACCCTTAAAAGTAAAAGTTATACCGCAACCGATCCCGAGAATCCGGGCAATGCCTATCCAATACCTTTAATTACCACTTTGGGGATCAATGTTTCATTCTAAATCAATAAAAAAGATGAAAAAGACTACACTATATATCTTAACTGCAATCTGCCTGATTTTGGTATCCTGCACAAATACACTGGATGAAAAACCTCAGGGGGTAGTATCATCCGAAGACCTGAATACACCTGAGAATGCAGAGAAAATGGTTATCGCAGCTTATTCTGCCCTTGGTAACGATTATTGGGCAACACCGTATAGCAATATGTGGGCTTATGGCAGTATCCGCAGTGGCGATGCTTATAAAGGCGGCGATGGTCCCGGCGATGTAGGCGATTTTAATGCTTACGAAACCTTTAACCTTAACCGCGTGGATATTGGCAATGCCGATGGTACCTGGTTTAGGTTGTATTTAGCCATTGGCAGGGTTAACGATGCTTTGGCGCGCGTAAATAACTTAACCGCTGCACAGCTCTCTACCAGGCTTTCGCGACAGGCTGAACTGAGGTTTTTAAGAGGACATTTTTATTTCCTTTTGAAAATTCTATTTAAACGTGTGCCTTATATCGACGAAAGTATTCCCAAAACCGATTATGATAAGATCTCAAATGTAGATTTAACAGACGAACAGCTCTGGGATAAAATTACTGCAGATTTTCGTTTTGCAGGCGATAACCTGCCGGTAGACCAGTCGGATAAAGGAAGGATTACCAAATTTGCGGCAAAGTCTTATCTGGCCAAAGCATTGTTATACCAGGCTTATGTGCAGGATAATCAGAATAACGTAACCTCAATCAATCAGGCCAAATTAAATGAAGTGTTAAGTCTTACCGATGAGGTAATCAATTCAGGTAAATATAGTTTGAGTGCCGATTATGCGAATAACTTTCTTTCCAGATTTGAAAACGGACCTGAATCTGTTTTTGCCATCCAGTATTCGAAAGATGATGGCACGCCCAATGGAAGAACGGATAACGGCCATTCCCTTAATTATCCTATGAACGTAGAATATGGCTGCTGCGGTTTTCATACCCCAAGTCAGAATTTAGTAAACGCCTTTAAAACCTCTCTTACAGGTTTACCATTGTTCGATTCTTACAATACCATTAATACGGCTGCTGGCGATGACTTTAAAACCAATAGTTTTGATCCGCGTTTAGATCACTCCGTGGCCATACCAGGTCATCCTTATAAATATAAACCAACATTCATTTTTCAGGTATCGTGGACCAGGGCACCACAGATTTACGGTCGTTTTATGAGTTTAAAGGAAACGGTCCTGCCCGATGATCCGGCGTTTAAAAAGTTCCCTCCCTTTATGTCGAGTGCTAAAAACTGGGATATTATCCGCTATGCAGATGTACTGCTTTTCAAAGCAGAGGCGCTAATCGAATTGGGGCGGTTTAATGATGCCGTTCCGATTATCAATTCGATTAGAACTAGGGCCGCAAACAGTACCACGCTGTTAAAACAGGCGGATGGATCGAGTACTTCTAATTACAAAATAAATACCTATCAGCCAGGGGTAAACTGCACCTGGACACAGAGCTATGCGCGTGAAGCCTTGAGGTACGAACGCAGAATGGAGTTTGCTATGGAAGGTTACCGCTTTTTCGACCTGGTACGGTGGGGAATAGCTGCCGATTATCTGAATGCTTATTTTTCGGTCGAGAAAAACAGGGCTTCGCACCTCCGGGATGCCTTTTTTAAAAAGAATAGAGATGAATATTTGCCAATCCCATTAAATCAGATCAATTTTAGCAAAGGATTGTACAAACAAAATACCGGCTGGTAGTCATCATTCTGGGGCGATATTTTGCACCGGAATATGTTAAATTTAAAAATATGAGAAAAGCTTTTTATTCGGTGGTATCGGCCTTTGCGGTTTTGCTGATGAGCTTTAATGCTTTTAGCCAGGAAGAAGTTTCGTTCTCGGGTTTGCTAAAAGAAATGACGGCCAGCAAAGCGATGAGTTATTGGCCTGCCAATAATTTTACCACCCATCAGGCCAGCAGTTACGACCGGGCTTCTGTATCGCCTGATCAACCGGGATGGTACAACAATGCCGATTTTTCGCAATACATCAGAACAGAACAAAAATCGGGACATGCCGAGCAGGTGATGCTGGATGTAGATGGTCCGGGTGTAATTGTACGGTTCTGGCTGACCACTTTTAAACGAAATGGAATTTTGCGGATTTACTTTGATCATCAGGATAGCGCAACATTGAAGATTCCCGCTTACGATCTGCTGAAGAGTGGTTTAAACCTCGGGCCTGCCTTGTTAAATCCGCATTCTTCCTATCAGCCAAAAGAAAAAGGCGGCAGTACCCTTTATCTGCCTTTGCCTTATGCAAAACATTGTAAGGTTACCTGGGAGGAAAAGGATCTTCAGGAGAAACAGCCAAGATATTATCAGATCAATTACCGTACTTATCTGCCAAAAACCAAAGTAAGAACATTTGATTTTAAAGAACTTGCTGCTGCGAAAAATCTGATCGGTGAAACAGAAAAACTGTTGTGGAATCCACCTGTTGCGAATCACACAACTGCCAGTTTACTTAAAAAGTTGATCCAACCGGGCAAAACAGTTTCCATAACCCTACCTAAAGGACCATCCTCCATAGATGTGATGCGCTTAAAAATAGCAGCACAACAACTGGCACTTCAAGATCAGGCCTTGCGTTCTACCATTATTAAAATCGTGTTTGATAACGAACAAACCGTTTGGTGCCCTGTGGGCGATTTTTCGGGCAGTGGAGTAGGTGGCAAGGCACTTCAAAGTTGGTACAGGATAGTAAGCCCCGATGGACAGATCATAAGCCGCTGGGTAATGCCCTATCAAAAATCGGCTGTAGTTTCCTTCATCAATTTAAGTGATGTGCCGATTGAAATTGATTTATCCGCGCAGGTCAGTAAATACCAGTGGACAAAATCGAGCATGTATTTTCATGCCAGCTGGAAACAAAAAAGAGAAGAAGCCATTTTTAAATTTGATACACCAAAAGCACAGGAACTGAATTTTATCACCATTAAGGGGAAAGGCATTTACCTGGGCAATAACATGTCGGTATTTAACCATATGCATACCTGGTATGGCGAAGGCGATCAGAAAATATGGGTCGATCAGGATAAATTCCCTTCCGAATTTGGAACGGGAACCGAAGATTATTACAATACCTCCTGGGCACCGGTTGTATTATACCAAACACCTTTTGCAAATGCGCCCCGTGCAGATCATGAAGATTCGTACGGGTACAATACCTTTACCAGAACCCGCAACCTCGACCGTATCCCATTTACAAACTTTTTTAAAATGGATATGGAGATGCTGGGCTGGCAAAACGGAACCGCCGATTTTGCGGCCACAACCTATTGGTATGGTTTCGCCAAAGCAACCGATCAAATTACAGGAATGGAAGAAGAAGCCAAAACTATTTTACCAAAGTAAACAGATAAACTATTTATCGGACAGATTAATTATTATTATTGAAAAGATATGAAAACAACACTCAAAATGATGCTCGGCATCGGCGCTTTATTGGTTCTTTTTCAGGTGGCCAATGCGGCTGATATTGTGATCAAAATAAACAAGCGGTACCTCAATTTGCCTGTTTCGCAAAAACAGAACAGGGCAAACATGAAATTTGAAATTGCAGGTAAACAGGAACGTATTTTCAAAATCAGGCTTGCTAAAGATGAACCCGAATATTGGGTTTTCTGTGATGTAAGTGCGTTAAAAGGAAAAACAATCAAAATCAGCTACGATGGCGATGGTTCAGGACTGGATAAAATTTATCAGAACGATGAGATAGAAGGACAAAAATCGATATACAAAGAAAAGAACCGCCCCCAGTTTCATTTTACGACGAAAAGAGGATGGATAAATGATCCAAACGGACTTATTTTTTACGAAGGCGAATACCACCTTTTTTATCAGCATAATCCTTACGAAAAGGAATGGGAAAATATGTCGTGGGGCCATGCGGTAAGTAAGGACATGATCCATTGGGAAGAGCTTCCAACGGCTTTAAGTCCGGATAATATCGGTACCATGTTCTCGGGGTCGGCAGTGATCGATTACAACAATACCGCTGGCTTTAACAAACGAAATACACCTGCCATGGTAGCTACTTATACGGCATTTACAGATGAAAAACAGGTTCAGTGTGTGGCTTATAGCTTAGATAAAGGACGTACCTGGACAAAGTACAGCAAAAACCCGATTATCGATTCGAAGGCAAAATGGAACAGTAATGATACCCGCGATCCGAGAGTGTTTTGGTATAAGCCGGGCAACCATTGGGTATTGGTGTTAAATGAAAGAGACGGCCATTCGATCTATAACTCTAAAAATTTAAAGGATTGGACTTTCGAAAGCCATACCACAGGTTTTTGGGAATGCCCTGATTTATTTGAACTGCCTGTTGATGGCGATAAAAGCAAAACCAAATGGGTAATGTATGGTGCATCAAATACCTATATGATCGGCACTTTTGACGGTAAAAAATTCACTCCTGAGTCTGGCAAACATTATTATGTTACCGGAACCATTTATGCTGCCCAAACTTTTACCAATATCCCAGAAAGCGATGGACGTAGAATCCAGATTGGATGGGGCAAGGTGAGTCATCCTGATATGCCTTTTAATGGTATGATGCTTTTGCCAACCGAACTTAAACTTAAAACCACAAAGGATGGTGTACGCCTGTTTAGCGAACCTATAAAAGAGGCCGATCAACTTTTTGAAAGCGTAGGGGAATGGAGTAACCTAAATGAAAAAGATGCCAGCGAAAAGCTCAAAGCCTACAACAATAACGATAGGATCCGGATCAAGACAAAAATTAAACTTTCTCACGCCACTGGCGCAGGTTTAAATCTTTTTGGACAGAAATTATTGGATTACGACATGAATTTTAATTTGGTAAACGGTGTTTTTTATTCTCCGGAGGATATGACGAGTATGGAAATTTCGGCTGATATCTATATCGACCGTACCTCTATAGAGGTATTTATTGATGGTGGTGCCTATTCATATTCAATGGAACGCAAGCCGGATACCAAAAACACTGAAGGTTTTCACTTTTGGGGAAATAATATTGATGTTAAAGAACTGAAGGTTTATACTGTGAAGTCGATTTGGTAATAAATTAGATATAAACCGTTTTTTTGGGATCCTGGCGCAATCATTTGCCAGGGTCCCAAAAATTTGTTGACTTAAAATACTTAAATTGCTTTTCAAATAAAGGTAATTATGAGAAATAGGTCTTTAGTTTTTTTTGCTTTCCTGGTTGTTTTGTCTTTTTCTGGTTTCATTTCAACTCAGCCAGAATATCCACAGTTGGGCATCGTTTCCGGTTTAGCTCAAGACAGTATAGCCTATTCGGCAGGTTTTAAACTGATCGGCGAATCGGTGCCAAAAATATTGGTACCAACAATGGGCGATGAAGAGTTTCGTGCAAACTTAAAAAAAGTGAAAGCAGCAAAATGTAAGGTGTTAAGCTGTAATCTGTTTTTTCCAGGCAGCTTAAAAATTGCCGGGCCAAATGTAGATGAAGCCCAGGTTTTGGCCTATACCGAAACGGTGTTATCTAGAGCCAAGGAGGCGGGCGTGAAATACATTGTTTTGGGCAGTTCGGGCGCACGCAGCATACCCGCCGATTATGATGTGAATAAGGCAACATCAGATTTCATAATCCTGAGCAAAAAACTGGGGCAGCTTGCCAAAAAACACAATGTAATTATCCTGCTGGAAAACTTAGAAAAAACCGAGACTAATTTTATTACCTCGTTAAAGTCGGCAGCCGAGGTTGTAAAGGGTGTAAATGAACCCAATTTTAGGCTGAATGTGGATATTTTTCATATGCTGCGCGAGGGAGAATCTCCAGACGAAATTGTTGCCGCTGGCGCGGTAGTAGGCTTTTGTGAAATTGCCGAAAAAGAAAAACGTACGCTACCTGGTGTAGCTGGCGATGATTTTAAACCTTACCTAAGGGCATTGAAGAAAATCAATTACAAAGGTTTTATCTTTATCGAAGCGAGTACCAGTAACCCTTCAGTTGAGATACCAGTTGCTTTCAAATACCTTTCAAATCAGGTTGCAGAGGTGTATTCGGGAAAATAGGATTAATGTGGTAAGGTGCA
The DNA here is from genome assembly GCF_032678585.1 of Pedobacter psychrodurus. Lineage (GTDB taxonomy): Bacteria > Bacteroidota > Bacteroidia > Sphingobacteriales > Sphingobacteriaceae > Pedobacter > Pedobacter psychrodurus_A. Next base: position 89,116 of record NZ_JAVTSN010000019.1, read on the forward strand.
ATATCATTAAAAAGCGCTAGACACAAAAAACTTAATCCTTTAACGAAATCTCCAGTTTCTGTTCCGCTTGATTTCTAAATATGGTAATGGCTACATGTCCTTTCCATCGGATTTCACCATGGATTTTTAGTAAGCCGCCAACAGATTTCACTTCGTTCTGATCAAGCCCGATAATCACATCACCTTTCCTTAAGCCATTTTTTTCGGCGATAGAGCCTTTTGTTAACCGAATGAGCAAAGCCCCATCATTATTAGGCAGCCCGGCTGCTGATCTTTCACCTAAATTTTCAATATTCTTGAATGTCGCGCCCAGCCATTCGCCTTCACTCGATTCGCTAATCTGATCAGTACTGTTTAAGGGATTGATTTTAGGAGAAGCGGCCAGCTTTTTTAAACGGGTGGCAGTTACGCCAAAATTCATATCGAAATCTTTAAACCCGATTTTTAATGCATCAGATGATTTTTTAAGGTGATAATTTCCTGTTTTTTCATCCACAAACCGGACATCGCCTGCCAGGCTATTTGCGTCTGTTTTTAGCTTTTGCGTTTTTAAAAGACCTTCCTGGGTAAGGAAAAAATTGTAATTAATTTCTTTACCCCAGTTTTCCATTAATATTGGGGCATAAGCTGATGATACGATGTTGTTTTTAAAAATATCACCACTATTTTTTAACCAAACATGAGGATGAAAGGTATTGTTAATAATAATGTTGTTATATACGCTGCGGTGATAGCCTTCCCTTAACTTTAAACCACCACTCAAGCAAATGTTATTGTAGATCTGATAATTGCTACTGCCATCATCTAAATCAATATCCCAGCCATGGTCGCATCGAAAACGGTTGTTCCGCAAAATGATCGGATGGATCACATCTAAAAGTTCTATGCCTGGCTTAGCCGCCACAATGCTATCCATTGTATTTCTTGCCGGCCGCCAGTACCGGTCTCTACCCCACGAATTAAAGGCGCCATGGTCGCCAGTTTCCAGTACAGTATCAAATACATCGTTAAATTCGATAATATGTCCGCCCCAGGTACCTTCGCTAATGTTAATGCCCGCACGTGGAACATGATAAATGGTATTATGGCTGACCAAAATATCCGACGACATGGATATTTGAATACCTGCTGATTGCTTTTCTATAGTACCCGTATGGTGGATCAGGTTACCTGCAGCCTCGCACTGCTGCGGATAATTTAAGCTTTTAGGCCCTGGCTGCATGTCTGTTTCAGGGTATGGAACAGCATTTTCATATCTAAATGATGGCGAACGAACGGCATCAGGACTACCTACAAATGCGATTCCATTTGCACCGATGTTATAAATGTGGTTGCTGTCGATTTTGTCATTTTTGTTGTAATTGCTTAGAAAAATTGCGCTTCCACCTAAATCGTAAAAATTACAATTTTTAACCACGACATTTTCTGTCCCATCCATCAAAATAGCGCCCCCACGGAATATGGCCCAGTCGCTTCTTAATAAAGGTTCCTTTACCAGCATAAAACTTCTGGCGGTCTGCGTAAAATCAATACCAGTTATGGAGATATTTTTAATTGGGCTCGCTAGTGATCCTTTTAGATGTACAAGATCGGTAATGCTGGTAAATGCAAATTCGGCCGTTTGCGGGTTTGTCCCAACAGGAGGAATAAGGTAAATAATTTCCGCTTTCTGATCATAAAACCATTCGCCGGGCTGGTCTAATTCTTCGAATATATTTTCTACGTAGCGGTGTTGAGGATGCATTTTGGCTGGGCGGTTGTTCTGCCAGCCACCTTTGTAAAACAGTTTGCCCGTACTGTCTTTTCCGGTAATCAGATAATGGAAATCGCCCCATTCGCCCTGATGTAACGCATGTATATAACCACCTTTAGGGTTATTCCATTTCTTTGCGCGCTCCGGTGCAATTGCATCGGCAGCTGTTCCGTTATATACCCTTGCCGATGGATTAAAATCCGGGTACCGTGCCATTGGTAGTATCTTGCCATTCATAAATAGCTGGTCGGGAGCCTGATTTAAACTTAATCTGGCAGATAGGATATTGTTTTTAAAAGGCTTCCAGGACAATTTAACTTTCTGTGCGCCCGAAATGAGTACCTTTTGGTTGGGTTTTGCTTTAATGTTAAGTGTTTTAAGATGATAGTGTGCCGAAGTAATTTCAACAGTTTTATCTAACGGATATGTACCACCGGCAAGTTCGATAATGACGTTTTTGTTTTTATAGGCTAGTGCCTTACTGATCCCTTTAGCAAAGGTTTTTACAGGCTGCTTGGCCGTACCGGGGTTTTGATCATTGCCAGCTGTGGAGACAAAAATGGTTTGTGCTTTAGCAATGCTAAATGCCAAAAAAGCAATAATAGCCAATGATGTTTTTTTCATCCGTATATCTCTTATTAAAATACTGCGGGTATAAGGCGCAGATTGTTTAAATATTTGGTCGTTTTTACAGGATGTTTGAACACCCGTTTAAGCTTAGGCCTTAAATGATTAAGATGTTATCAATTAGCCTATTGCAATTAAACCATTAGGGCGTAATTTAAATTTAATCTTATTGGCAAATGATTCTCCGATATAAGCCATTAAATCACGTTACGAAACCTAGCTTAACCCGTTGCTCTTTAAAAGATTCGATAGCTAGCCTTTTCTTGTTGGCTCATTTTCCTTGAAAAGAAAACTAGACAAACGTTTGTGCGAAGAAAAAATAGGAAGGGCGAAATTGTTATCAATATCTTGCATATGCCAATTCAAGTTCGATGCTGAAATTGGAAGCGATTTAATTTTTTGAGCTCATTTTATTATAAGGATCGAAGTCCATTTGGTTTTTCTTTTTGTCTGTTGATCATCATGATTAATCGCCGACGTAAAGACTCAATAAAATTGAAAATGATACCAGGGTTCTGCCCTTAAAAATTGAACAAAATTATCAACGCTAAAAAAGAATAAGCTTAATCCAAACCACGAATGATAAAAAGAACGCTATTCCTGTTGTGTCTGGCCGGAACATTAACTGCCAGCACCTATGCTCAGAAAAACAAGACTAAACCCAATATCGTCTACATTCTTGCCGATGATCTGGGTTATGGCGAACTGGGTAGCTATGGTCAGCAGAAAATAGAAACCCCTCATCTGGATGAACTGGCCAGGCATGGCAAACGGTTTACCCAGCATTATGCCTATCCCGTTTGTGCGCCTTCGAGGTTTGGATTAATGACGGGCATCAATTCGGGCAAAGCATTCATCCGGGGTAACCACGAGTGGGGAGAACGTGGCGATGTGTGGAGTTTTAAGGCGATGGAAGAAAATCCTTTTCTCGAAGGCCAGTATCCAATTCCTGATTCGACTATCACTATTGCCAAAGTATTAAAAACAGTAGGCTATAATACTGCATTGGTAGGTAAATGGGGTTTGGGAAGCCCGATGACGGCCGGTACGCCAAACCGACAGGGTTTTGATTATTTCTACGGATTTATCTGTCAGCGACAGGATCATACTTACTACGGCGGGCACTTATGGGAGAACGAAACCCGTGTTCCATTGGATAATAAAATTGTTGATCCTGATGTAAAATTCCCTTCGGATCTTGATCCCCTGAATGAAAAAAACTATGAGAAATATCAGCAGAACGACTATGCACCAGATTTCTTGATTAAAGCGGCCATAAATTTCATCGGAAAGAATAAAGACAAGCCCTTCTTTTTGTATTATGCAAGCCCTTTGCCACATGTATCATTACAGGCACCGAAAAAACTGGTCGATTATTATCATCAGAAATTTGGAGAGGAGAAGCCCTTTTTAGGGGGCTCTTATTTTCCTTGTCGTTACCCCCGTGCTACTTACGCGGCTATGATTACCTTACTCGATCAGCAGATAGGGCAATTGATTAAAAAGCTTAAAGATGAAGGCGTGTACGAAAATACCATCATCATGTTCTGTGCAGATAATGGAACCGCATCTAACGCAGGTGCCGATCCGGTATTTTTTAACAGCAATGGCCCATTTAAAGGAGAGTATGGCTGGGGCAAAGGTTTTGTGCGGGAGGGTGGCATCAGGGAGCCATTTATTGTATCCTGGCCGGGTAAGGTGAAAGAAGGATCAACCAGTGATCTGATTTCGTCGACCCTCGATATCATGCCTACATTTTGCGATTTGTTGAATATCAAAGCACCAGCAGAGATAGATGGATTGAGCATTCTGCCAACCATTTTAGACAAAGGGAAACAGATCCAGCACGATTATCTGTACTTTGAATATCCCGAATATGGTGGGCAACAGGCCATCCGCATCGGCAATTGGAAGGGGGTAAGGTTAAACATGCTGAAGGGAAATGATACATGGACATTGTACGATCTGACAACTGATTTGAAAGAACAAAATGATGTAGCTGCAGATCATCCCGACATTGTAAAACAGATGGTGGCCATTTCAAAAAAAGAACACCATACGCCATTGATCAAAAGATTTGAAATACCGGTGTTGGAAAAGGAAAAGCAATAAGTTTTAACTTTTCCAGCGTTTATCTGATTTTTATATGATTTGCAGCCACCCATGGTGGGAAGCTTTCATAACCCTTATGATTTGTCGCCACCTATGGTGGGAAGCTTTCATAACCCTTATGATTTGCTGCCACCCATGGTGGGAAGCTTTCATAACCCTTATGATTTGCCGCCACCTATGGTGGGAAGCTTTCAAAGTAAAATTTTCATGTTTGCGCCTTAGTACGATGGTAATATTTAAATTTGGCCAATAAAATTCTTCCTTAACATGACCTATGTAGAAAAATTACAAGCCTTACGACAGTTAATGACTAATCAAGGTGTTGATGCTTATGTGATTACCGCTGCCGATCCTCACATTAGTGAATATCTTCCTGCACATTATAAAGCCATCCCCTTTGCCTGTGGTTTTACAGGTTCGGCCGGTACACTGGTGATTACGCAAACCTTTGCAGGCCTGTGGACGGATTCGCGGTATTTTAGTCAGGCAGAAACCCAATTACAGGGTACAGGCTATGAGTTGGTTAAGTTAAAAGTACCCCACACTCCCGAATACATGGCTTGGCTGCTCGAAGTATTGCCCGGAGGTGCAAAAGTAGCCTTCAATCACCAATTGATTACCGTAGCATTGGCGATCGAGATGAAGCAACACCTGCTGGCGCGATCTATTGAAACAATCGATTTCGATTTCGTGAGCGCCATCTGGACCGATAGGGTAGGGCTGCCGCAGGAAAAGGCTTATTTAATTGGAGAAGAAGCCGCTGGTTTGAGTATTTCGGATAAAATTGCTGAAACCAGAGCTATATTGAAAACAAATGCTACAGCCTATCATTTTATTTCTTCCCTTGATGATATTGCATGGCTATTTAACCTCCGCGGCAAAGATGTAGATTATAATCCCGTTGCTTTAAGTTTTGCGATCATTACTCCTGACGAAACAAAACTCTTTATCGATCAAGAAAAGTTGTCGGAAACCGATATCGATATCTTGAATAAACAGGGCGTAAGGGTATATCCATATCAAAATATATCGAAGGCATTGCAGGCTTTGCCACCCGATGCTTCTATTTTTATCGATCCAAAACGCACCTGTTTCGGCTTGTATCAATGTTTGCCTAAAACAGCTCAGGTTATTTTTGGGATCAATCCGACCACGCATTTAAAAAGTTTAAAAAACGATACCGAGGTTAAGCACATCCGTAAAGCCATGCTACAAGATGGTGTGGCCCTATCCAGGTTTTTTAAATGGATGGAAGATAGGCTGGGGAAAGAAAAAATTACAGAATGGTCGGCGGCAGAACAGTTGGCTAAATTTCGGGCCGAACAGCAATCTTTTGTCGACTTAAGTTTTAATACCATTGCAGGTTATAATGCCAATGGCGCGCTGCCGCATTATAGCGTAACCGCAGAGAGCGATCAGGAAATTAAAGGCGATGGTTTGTTTTTAGTCGATTCAGGAGGGCAGTACCTGTATGGTACCACCGATATTACCAGGGTAATGCCCATCGGTAAAGCTTCGGCAGGCCAGGCCGACGATTATACTTTGGTACTTAAAGGACTTATTGAGGGGGCTAAATTGATTTTTCCAGAAGGTACAAAAGGGTATCAGATAGATGCCATCTGCAGAAAACCATTGTGGGATTATACCATTAACTTCGGTCATGGCACCGGTCATGGTATCGGCTTTTTTCTGAACGTACACGAAGGTCCTCAGAATATTAGCCCTGCTAATGTAGATATAGCCTTTAAGCCGGGTATGGTAACTTCTATCGAACCTGGTATTTATCGACCGGGTAGACATGGTGTACGGATCGAAAACCTGGTTTTGTGTTCTGCACACAGTAACAGCGAGTTTGGTAACTTCCTTGCTTTCGAAACCTTAACACTGTGTTTTATCGATACCACTATCGTAAATAAAACACTTTTGGAATCGCATCAGCTGGTCTGGTTAAATCAATACAATCAAATGGTTTTCGATCGGCTTCAGCCTTTGTTGTCAGTAGAAGAAGCGGAGTGGCTGAAGGTAAAATGTCAGCCGATTTAAAGATTGTCTTGGGGCATCATAATCCGATCGCTGCCCAGTTTGGATATTAAGATTACTTATGTCTTATAATGACATTTACTTAAATAGCAGATAATCTGTGTTTGTTTGCCATATAGGGAATATAAGGACCATGTAAGCTTACCTGTTCTCATATTCCTTATATGGTGAAATCTTTCGCGTAAACTGCGAGCACCTGTTCGTTGATCACACTTCTCACCCTCCGCTCACCCCAACTTCCAATAAATACACCAATCCTTTACCAATTTTGCGCTATTTTTAAGATCGGTACCCGCTTTATCTTTTAAAGTATATTTTTGATTGTCCCAAAACACTTGCTCCCTCATCATGACCATCAAATCAAAAAAACTATCAATAATTACTTTTAAAGCAATATTTTGCTGTACACTGGCTCTACTTAATGTTAAGGTAGGTTTTGCGCAATCACCGTGGATTGCCTTAGGTAAAAAACCTTCCACATTAGGGCTTGAAAATGGATTTTCGACCTTCAACGCCGGAGCTTTTAACCTGAAACTGGTGAAATCCTCGCAAACGGTGGCTGGACTTCAACCTAAATTGGTTAAAGATTTCGACTTCGTGCCCAGCGATAGTTTAAAAGTGCGTAGTTCCGACGGATTATACCATTTGGGCGATATCAACCTGAAACTACGAAGTGCGGGAGAAGAAGCCTGGAAAAGCTACAGTACGGCAGCAAAACGGAGTCTTGTTAAAAATATTCCGATCGGTAAAAATGGATTGGCAGCAGCCGATCTTAATGCAACGCTCCCAACTGATATTCCTTTGCAGGTAAAGCGCATCTGGGAAATGCAAAACGGAAAACTGGTACTGCGTTTCGAACTAAAAAACAGAACTGATAAAAATATAGAAATCGGTGCATTGGGAATACCAATGATTTTTGACAATATTTTAGAGGGCAGAACATTGGAGCAAACCCATGCTAAAAATGTTTTTTACGATCCTTATATCGGTAGAGATGCCGGTTATCTACAGGTGACCCGGTTAAGCGGTCACGCGCCATCATTGTTGGTGGTTCCGGTGGGGCATACACCTTTCGAGGCTTACAATCCCTTAAACGACGACAAAACGCCAAGAGGAATTGCCTTTGAGGGCTTTTACGAATGGATGGTGTACAGTAAGGCCAATGCCGAAAACGAATGGAAAAATGCAGAGCAATGGAATACACCAACATCAACCACTTTAAAACCTGGCGAAACAAGGAGTTATGCCCTTCAGTTTATCCTCTCAGGTACTGCTAAAAATACCGAAAGTAAACTGATCGAAAATAAACGACCTGTAGCCATATCGGTTCCTGGTTATGTATTGCCACGTGATGTAGAGGCCAAATTATTCATCAGCTATCCTAAAAAAATTAAATCCATTCAGGTTCAACCAGAAAATGCCTTAAAAGTGAGTGCATTAAGTACCACTAAAAATGGTTGGAAGAGTTATGCCGTAAAAGGAAATACCTGGGGCAGGGCAAGGTTATCGGTTACCTATGAAGATGGACTGGAACAGACCATCAATTATAAGGTAATTGAGCCTGAAAGTGAAGTCATAGCCAGTTACGGCCACTTTTTAACCACTAAACAATGGTTTAATCAGGCCGATCCTATTTTTAAAAGAAGTCCTTCTGCCATTACCTACGATGATGAAAAACAGCAACAGGTTACACAGGACAATAGAGCATGGATTGCAGGTTTAAGCGACGAGGGTGGGGCAGGATCCTGGTTGGGTGCCATAATGAAACAATTGGTTCATCCCGAAAAGGAAGAGGTAGATAAGTTAAAACAATTTGTTGATAGCGTGATGTTTGGGCGCATCCAACTAAAGGATGGTCCTCAGAAATATGGGGTGAAAAAAAGTTTGTTTTATTATGCCCCTGATTCGCTGCCTAAAGATACCTATGCCGCAAACATTAATTTCAAAACCTGGTCGGCATGGCCAAAAAAAGAAGCCGATAATTTAGGCAGATCCTACAACTATCCGCATGTAGCGGCTGCGCATTGGTTAATGTACCGCCTGGCGCGTAATTATAAAGGCCTTGTAGATGAGCAAAGCTGGAAACAGCACCTGATCGATGCCGCGGAAACCGGTATGGCCATGGTAAATATTGCACCTTATTACGCACAGTTCGGACAGATGGAAGGCACCATCTTTTACCTCATCTTAACCGACCTTAAAAACGAAGGGTTAACAGATGAGGCAGGCAAGCTGGAAACTGAAATGAAAAAACGCGCCAACCATTGGCGTTCGTTGCAATATCCCTTTGGTAGTGAAATGCCTTGGGACTCTACAGGTCAAGAAGAAGTTTATGTATGGTCGAATTATTTTGGCTACCAGGATAAAGCAAATGTAACGCTCGATGCCATACTTGCTTATATGCCTGTGGTACCGCATTGGGCTTATAATGGCAATGCCCGCAGGTATTGGGATTTCCTTTATGGCGGTAAACTTTCACGTATCGAAAGGATGATCCACCATTATGGGTCAGCATTGAACGCCATTCCGGTATTAATGGATTACCGTAAACACCCTGACGATTTTTACCTGTTGCGTACAGGTTACGGGGGCTTGTTGGGATCGATCTCAAACATCACCAAAGAAGGTTTTGCACCAGCAGCTTTTCATGCTTATCCATCCACCCTGAAAAATGATGGTATCACCGGCGATTATGGCTCTGGTTTTTTTGGCTATGCTGTTAATACCTCATCGTACCTTTTACAACATCCAGAATTTGGTTGGCTGGCCTTTGGCGGAAATCTGAACAAAAAAGGGAATACCATCAGTGTAGAATTAACCACAGCGGCAAAATCGTCTGTTTATATTGCCCCTGCCGGACTTTGGATTACCCTTGATGCCGGAACCATTGATGGGCTTGATTATAACACTGCAAATGGTGAAATCAGTTTAAAATTGAGCAAGGCAAACGGCTATACGCCCAATGCGGTGTTGAGATTGTCGCAGCCTGCGAAAGTTAATGGAGTGGGTATTTATTCAGTTAAAGGGAATAAAGTTGGAGATAGGGGAGCGTACGAACTTTCGCTTTCGATGGATCATGCCACACAAATTATCCTTCAAAAATAACATTGCTATATATACTTAATTAGCCTCGTGAAATAAAATTTACGGGGCTATTTTATTGTCTTTTAATTTTGATATTCAGTTAGATATCATTTTTATTTATAAAAGGTATCTATGTAATAGGGTTTTGTGCTATGTATTTCAGGTAGTTAAATCAAATAAATCCATTTTTAGGCCTTATCTAGCTTTACTTATATCACCAAATTAAGCTTAAATACACTTGTATGGTTAGTTTAAATATAAGCACTTAATTTTTTGTTTAACAAACTTCTAATGATTATCAAAGTAATATAATCCATTTAAATTTGTAAAAGATTATCGATCGTCCTTGTTTGTAACGAGGATGGAGGGAGACTGGCGATTGTATCGCCTCTTAAATATGAATATCTTATTCTTTGGTTGGTGACCCTTTCATCGTCCTCGTTTGCAACGAGGGTGGATGGAGAAAGGCGATTGTATCGCCAGCTAGAACAGTTTCTTTATCCCTTTTCTATTGGCGCTCCAGCCATTTTAGCTTATCCTTGCTTGTGACTCACATAATCCATTTGTTTACCGCGGTTTGTGCAGATTTTAACCTTATTTTTCACTAACACAAAATTTATTGTGATTTTTGTACCATAATTTTAACTTATAATTTGCAGATACAACCCATATTTTAGCCATTTGATCCGATCTTAATTGAATAAAGATTGCTTTTGGGATATTTGCCTAACTCATAAAAAATATGTTTGAAAAGAAAGTTTACCTCCAACGGAGAGCAGCGTTAAAATCAAAAATAAATTCGGGACTATTGCTCTTTTTGGGTAATGAAGACAGCCCGATGAACTATAAAGACAATACCTACCATTTTAGGCAAGACAGTACTTTTTTATATTATTTCGGAGTTAGCGAACCCTTATTGGCGGCCATTATCGACCTGGATGCAGACGAAACCATCCTGTTTGGAGACGAAATGGGTATCGACGATATCGTTTGGATGGGCAGACAGAAGACGCTCGAAGAAAAAAGCCAGGATGCAGGACTTACAAAAGTACTTCCTTTAGATCAGCTGGATGTTTACCTTAAACAGTATCAGGAGAAGAAAAGGACGGTTCAGTTTTTACCGCCTTACCGTTCGGAAAATAAAATAAAACTGGCCAACTGGTTTAGCCTGCCGATTGATCAGCTGAAAGAAAAGGCCTCTATTGAATTTATTAAAGCTGTGGTAGCACAACGCTCAATAAAATCGGTAGAAGAGATTGAAGAGTTAGACCGTGCTGCAGCCATCTCTGCAGATATCCATTTAATGGTGATGCAGCAGGCAAAACCTGGTATGTATGAGCGTGAGCTTGCAGCTAAGATCCAGGGAGCGGCTTTGGCTTCAGGAGGTAATTTAGCCTATCCTGTGATTTTGACGGTGCGCGGCGAAATTCTGCACAACCATTATCATGGCAATCAATTACAGGAAGGTCAACTGGTTTTAAACGACTCTGGTGTAGAAACTGCTTTAGGGTATGCAGGCGACCTTACCCGTACCTTTCCGGTAGGGAAAAAATTCAGCGCAGAGCAAAAAGACATTTATGATATTGTACTCAATGCTTATACCCATGCTAAAAATCTGCTGGCACCAGGTGTAAGGTATTTGGATGTGCATTTGGCTTCCTGTAAAATGTTGGCACAAGGCTTAAAAGACGTGGGTTTAATGAAAGGAAATATCGACGATGCCGTGCAAGCAGGTGCACATGCTATGTTTTTTCAGTGCGGAACCGGCCACATGATGGGCATGGATGTACACGATATGGAAGATTTGGGTGAGCAATATGTAGGTTATACCGACGAGCTATCCAAAAATACCACGCAGTTTGGATTAAAATCTTTAAGGTTAGGTAAGGCACTCGAGGCAGGTTATGTATTAACTGTTGAGCCTGGTGTTTACATCATTCCTGAGCTGATCGATCGCTGGAAAGCCGCCAATCAGTTTACAGAGTTTATCAATTACGATAAATTAGATGAGTTCAGAAACTTTAGCGGAATTAGGGTAGAAGACGATTTTCTGGTTACTGAAAACGGAAGCCGGATGTTGGGTAAACACCTGGCCTTAACTACCGACGAAATCGAGTCGATCAGAACAGGAGCTTACTCGTAAATCGCATTTATATTGTAGAATAATAATGTGTTTATTTCGGAGCGCAGGGCTTTTCGCTTTTTTTAAAGGATAGTCCTGCCATTCGCTTTACCCCCGACTTTACGTCGGGGTGCCCGCTGCTGTCAGGGCTAAAAACGGCAGCCTGAAGCGCGGAACTAATGAATAACTGCCATTGCTTTTCAAATGAATAAAACACTCTTTCAATATATAACCAGTAAAAAGATATGAAAAAACGAACATCCTTAACCGTACTCTTCTTCGTATTTAGTACTATGCTTTTTGCGCAGGCCCCAAAAAAGGTCTACACTTTAGCCGATACCTTAAGGGGAAGTCTAAATGCAGAACGTACCTGGTGGGATGTACAACGTTACGAACTTTCGGTTAAGCCCGATTATAATGATAAAAGTATTACCGGTTCGAATAAAATCGTGTATAAAGTTGTACGCAATAACAATGGCAATACCCGTATGCAGATCGATCTGCAAGAACCATTAATTATCGACAGTGTTTTATACAACGGAAAAGCTAAATTAAAATTTGAACATGTTGCCAGTGTTTGGTATGTACATGTGCCGGCGCAAAAATTATCGGCAACAAATAATGTCCATATCTTTTACCATGGCAAAGTGCACCAGGCAAAAAGAGCACCCTGGGATGGCGGTTTTATCTTCACCACCGATTCGCTTTCGCGCCCATGGATGACGGTGGCCTGCCAGGGCTTGGGCGCTTCAGTATGGTATCCAAATAAAGATCATCAAAGTGATGAGCCCAATCTGGGTGCCTCATTAACCATGACAGTTCCGGATACATTGATTGCTGTTGGCAATGGCAGATTGGTGTTTAAAAAGGATAACCACGATGGTACCACAACCTATCAGTATAATGTTAAAAATCCGATCAGCAACTATTGCATTATTCCATACATTGGCAAGTATGTTAATTTTAAAGAAAAATATGCAGGCGAAAAGGGTGCGCTTGATGTAAACTATTGGGTACTCGATTACAATTACCCCAAAGCGAAAACCTATATGCCTGATCAGGTACACAAAATGATGAAGAGTATGGAACACTGGTTTGGTCCGTACCCCTTTTACGAAGACGGTTATCAACTGATCGATGCTTCACATACGGGGATGGAACACCAATCAGCAGTGTCTTATGGCAATGGTTATAAGTTTGGTTACAGAGGAAGGGATATGTCGGGCGATGGCTGGGGACTGAAGTGGGATTTTATCATCATCCACGAAAGTGGCCACGAATGGTTTGGCAATAACATCACCACCAACGATCTCGCCGATATGTGGGTACATGAAGGATTTACCAATTACAGCGAAACGCTTTTCGTAGATTATATTTTCGGCAATAAAGCAGGCAATGAATACAATTTTGGCATTAGAAAAGGCATCCGCAACGATACGCCGATCATCCCTCCATATGGTGTAAATGCACAGGGCAGCGGCGATATGTATCCTAAAGGTGGAAATATGTTGCACGCCATCAGACATAGTTTAAACAACGACGAACTTTTTAGATCGATATTGCGCGGCTTAAACCAAACCTTTTACCATAAAACCGTAACCACTGCACAGATTGAAAATTATATTTCGAAAAAAGCAGGATTCAATTTTTCAAAGGTTTTTGATCAGTACCTGCGTACCATACAAGTGCCCGCATTCGAATATTACCTGAAAGATGGCAAAGCTTTTTACCGTTACAGCGATTGTGTTAAAGGTTTCAACCTCCCATTAAGCCTTAAAAAAGAGGGTGTAAAAACACTTAAAATTTTGCCTTCGCAAAACTGGCAGCAGGTGGTATTGGCTAAAGGGCAGGATGTTTTGTTTACAAAAGCGGGCATCGAATTTATGTACTACCTACAGGTGAAAAACACAAAATAAACTCCTCGTAATATAGGAAGGACAATAAGATGTAGTTGTCTCGCTGATTTAATAAAATGGTATTCTTTTCACGAAGGATACCATTTTTATTGTACCTCCTTTTTTCTACAAAAGATTATATTTCTTCCATGCGTTCCTGTCTGATTCAAATGGCGCATTTATAACCAATATCGGTTAAAATCCAACAATATTACTGTTTACCGATCAGTTAACTTTGAATATCGTTTAACAGATTGATCGCTGATCATTTAATTAAATGACGTTTGGCCGCTGCCATACTAAGTTTTTGAATCATAATTTATAAAAAACATAACATTACAATGAGTATCAAATGGACTGGGGTTTTCCCTGCTGTAACGACAAAATTTACAGCAAATGACGAGTTAGATTTTCCGGCTTTCGATTTAAATATCGAAGCACAGTTAGAAGCAGGAGCTGAGGGGATTATTTTAGGCGGGTCGCTTGGCGAAGCCAGCGTATTAACCGACGAAGAAAAGTTCGGTCTGTTATCGCACACTTTAACCGTAGTAAATGGACGAGTTCCCGTTTTATTGAATATTGCCGAATCAACCACGAAAAAAGCAATTGAAGTAGCTAAAAAAGCCGAATCGTTAGGTGCACAAGGTTTAATGTTATTGCCGCCAATGCGCTATAATGCTGCCCCCGACGAAACTTTGGCCTTTTTTGGTGCCATTGCCGAAAGTACCAGCTTACCGATCATGATTTATAACAATCCTGTTGATTATAAAATCGAAGTGACCCTGGATATGTTCGAGGTTTTGACTAAATACGATAATATACAAGCGATTAAAGAATCAACCCGTGACGTATCGAACGTAACCAGACTGATCAACCGTTTTGGTGATCGTTTCAAAATCTTTACCGGTGTAGATCCATTGGCAATGGAAAGTATTGTAATGGGGGCACATGGATGGGTTGCAGGTTTAGTTGATGCTTTCCCGAGAGAAACGGTAGCCATTTTCAGATTGATCAAAGAAAACCGCATTTCCGAAGCCTTAACCATTTACCGTTGGTTCTTGCCTGTATTAGAGCTTGATATTCATGCCAAATTGGTGCAATACATTAAACTGGCAGAAGTAGCAACCGGATTGGGAACTGAAGCCGTACGTGCACCACGTTTACCGATAAGCGGAGCAGAAAGAGAAAAAGTGTTGAAAATTATTAACGATGCGTTAGCTGTTCGTCCTGAATTACCAGCAGGTAGCTGGGGCAAATAGTTTAAAAACCAAATATGAACGGAAAAAATATCGTAGCAAACACTTATGTAGAAGTTAGTGAAAAAAGCCTTAGAGCTGTTAATCCCGCAACGGGATTAACGCTTGACGGTGAGTTTTTTAAAGCCAGTGAAAGCCTTGTTAATGATGCATTAACAGCAGCAACAACAGCTTTCCAAAGTTATAGAAGTTTAAATAAAGACCTTAAAGCCGCTTTTTTAAATGCCATTGCCGATGAAATTGCCAGTCTTGGCGACGAACTGGTAAACCGGGCATCTGCAGAAAGCGGTTTGCCTTTAGGTCGCTTACAGGGCGAATTAGGCCGAACAACGGGCCAGTTAAGGTTATTTGCCAATTTAGTTGCCGAAGGCTCCTGGGTAGATGCAATAATTGATACGGCATTGCCTGAAAGACAACCCTTGCCACGATCTGATATTAGAAGAATGCTGATCCCGATCGGACCTGTAGTGGTTTTTGGTGCCAGTAATTTCCCGCTGGCCTTTTCAGTGGCAGGTGGCGATACGGCATCAGCCCTCGCATCTGGTTGCCCCGTGGTAGTAAAAGCACATCCCGCGCATTATGGAACCAGTGCTTTAGTGGGCGGAGCCATTATTAAAGCCGCAGAAAAAACGGGAATGCCAAAAGGTGTTTTCTCACTTTTATATGATGATGGTTATACCATCGGCGCCAGTTTGGTTAAACACCCGTTAAGCAAAGCGGTAACTTTTACTGGTTCGTTTAAAGGAGGGATGGCACTGATTAATCTTGCACAGGAACGGGAGCAACCTATTCCGGTTTTTGCCGAAATGGGTAGCATTAATCCCGTAATTTTTCTTCCAAAGGCCATCGAAAATCAGGCAGAAGAGCTGGCTAAAAAATATGCGGCGTCTATCACCTTGGGCGCTGGTCAATTTTGTACCAACCCGGGTTTATTACTTGCCGTTCAATCGCCAGCTTTAGAAAATTTTAAAACGGTTTTAAAAGAAAGTATATCAACAGTTCCATCAGCAACGATGCTTACCGAAGGCATTGCCAATAATTATGGCAAACTTTCTGAAGAGATTGTTAGCGAAGGTGGTGTCGAGCTTTTATCGGCTTCAACACTAAAAAACAATGAACTTCAGAACCAGTCTGAAGCAAAAATTGCGCAGGTAAGTGCGGCCGATTTTATCAAGAATCCAAAACTCCGGGAAGAAATTTTCGGTCCTTATTCGCTCCTGGTGGTGGCTCAGGATATTGCCGAACTCGAAAAAGCCATTGCGGTATTGGAAGGACAACTTACGGTAACCCTAATGGCCGAAAAGCAAGAACTTCAGAATTATCAAACCTTAGTAAATAAACTGACCGATAAAACAGGAAGGATCATCTTAAATGGTGTACCTACCGGTGTTGAAGTTTGTGCGGCCATGCAGCACGGCGGACCATTTCCGGCAACTAACGATAGTAGGTTTACTTCAGTTGGCTCTACGGCCATACACCGTTTTGCACGTCCATTGGCTTATCAGGATTGGGAGCAGGATTTATTGCCGGATGAATTGAAAGATGGAAATCCTTTGGGCATTTTCAGAACGATAAACCAGAAATTAACGAAATCTCATGAGTAAAACTTTTTTTTGTGTAGATGCGCATACCTGTGGAAACCCGGTTAGATTGGTAGCAGGCGGTGGCCCTCAGCTTATTGGCTCAAATATGAGCGAAAAACGTCAGCATTTTTTAAAGGAATTCGATTGGATCAGAACAGGTTTAATGTTCGAACCACGCGGACACGATATGATGTCGGGTAGCATTCTTTATCCACCTCACGATCCGGCTAACGATGTTGCTGTATTATTTATCGAAACCAGCGGTTGCCTGCCCATGTGCGGTCACGGTACCATCGGTACCATTACCATTGCCATTGAAGAAGGATTGATCCAGCCAAAAGTACCCGGGGTTATCAGAATGGAAGCACCGGCAGGATTGGTATTGATCGAATACAAACAGGAAGGAAAAAAAGTTAAATCTGTTAAACTTAAAAATGTAGCTTCTTACCTTGCTGCCGAAAACTTGCAGGTAGAATGCCCTGATTTGGGTACGCTTACTTTTGATGTAGCTTATGGTGGTAACTTTTATGCCATTGTAGATCCGCAGGATAATTTCCCTGGATTGGAAAATTATACCGCTTCGCAACTCGTTACCTGGAGCCAAACCATCAGAAAACGCATTAACGAATTATACACTTTTGTGCACCCACAGGATCCAACGATAAACGGTTGTAGCCACGTGTTGTGGACAGGGAAAACAATCGACCCTACATCTACGGCCAGAAATGCTGTTTTTTATGGCGATAAAGCGATTGATCGGTCGCCATGTGGTACCGGAACTTCAGCGCGTTTGGCACAATGGTATGCTAAAGGGAAGTTAAAGCTGGGAGAGGATTTTATCCACGAAAGTTTTATCGGCAGTAAGTTTATCGGTAGGGTGGAAGAAGTTGTCGATTTAAATGGCATCCAGGCAATTATCCCGAGTGTAGAGGGCTGGGCTAAGGTATTTGGTTACAATACCATAAAAATTGATGCCGAAGACGATCCTTATGCACATGGATTTCAGGTGATTTAGTGAACTTTTAAATTGAAGATTAGCAATATAAATTAGAATAATGTCGAAGGTATTAATTATAGGTGGTGGAATTGTAGGTCTAACTTCAGCATATTACCTGCAGAAAAAAGGCTACGAGGTAACCATTTTGGATAAGGGTGATATTACCGACAATTGTTCTTTCGGTAATGCAGGGATGATTGTACCCAGCCATTTTGTGCCATTGGCTGCGCCGGGTATGATTAAGCAGGGCATCAGATGGATGTTTAACAGCAAAAGTCCGTTTTATGTACGCCCATCATTAAATGGCAATCTCATTAATTGGGGACTGAAGTTTATGAAACATGCCACAACAAAGCATGTTAACGCATCGGCAGAACCCTTACGCGATCTCTCTTTACTGAGCAAAAAGTTATATGAAGGTTTGGCTAAAGAACCTGATTTTAATTTCGAACTCACCAACAATGGTATCCTTGCTTTTTACAAAACAGAAAAGGCAGGAGAAGAAGAGGCACATCTGGCTACCAGGGCTATAGAGCTTGGTTTAGATATGGCGGTATTAAATGTTGAAGAATGTAAAGCATTACAACCTGATTTAAAACTGGATGTTTTGGGTGCGGTACATTACCGTTGCGATGCACACCTTTATCCCACGAAGCTGATGAATGCCCTGTTAAAATATTTAATTGATAACGGCGTGCAGATAAAACGTGGCAAAGAAGTTGATAAAATTGAAGCTGCGGGCAACCGCATCACGAAAGTTTTTACAGGCAATGAGGCCTGGGAGGCAGATCAATATGTGATTGCTACAGGTTCATGGTCGCCGGCGGTTGCTAAAATGGCCGATATTAAAATATCGTTAATGCCAGGCAAGGGCTATTCCTTTATGGAAGCTGAATCTCAAAACCGTTTAACTATTCCGGCTTTATTGTGCGAGGCCAGGGTGGCCATTACCCCAATGAATGGGCAGATCAGGTATGGCGGTACAATGGAATTGGATAAAATCAATAACAGGATCAATATGCAGCGGGTTAAAGGGATTGTAGAATCCGTGCCCAACTATTTTCCTGATTTAAAACCTGCCATTCCTGCCGAAAAAGATATCTGGTATGGTTTCCGTCCATCATCTCCCGATGGTTTGCCCTATATTGGTAGAAGTGAAAAAAGAGAAAATTTAATTATAGCTACAGGCCACGGCATGATGGGACTAAGTTTAGGGCCAGCCACTGGTTTACTGGTGAGCCAGATTGTTGAGGGCATGACAACCGATTTAAAATTGGAGCCGTTTGCCGTAGTCCGGTAATCTTGTTGATAAACTATTAAAAAGTATACCATACAAAGTTTGTCAGTCTGAGCGTAGTCGAAGTCTGAAGAAGTCAGGTTTTTTGAAACTTGACTTCTTTTTTTATCAAAACTCCTTTATTTTGCCTATTTTCCTCAAATTAACCCTCAAAATCGATGGTTTTCAAATATTAGTTAATCGTTTTAGTTGTTGTTATTCAGGGTTTTAACTAATTATCTAGTAGTCGTGTTTTATCAATTATAATACTAAAATCCGTCATATTTTATCAAATTGTAGCAGGATTTTAACCTTGTTAAACTTTTCTTGGTTTTTTAGGGTTAATATCCTTACATTCAATTCGTAATCAACAAACCGAACCTAACTAAACTAAATCATGAAAGTATTACCATTTACCATGCTTGTGCCCGACGACAAGAGTGTGATATCGGAGCATATTGAATCGCCTTATTTCTATCAATACCTGCACCGACATGACGAATGGCAGATTACGTATATCGAAAAAGGAGAAGGGACATTAATTGCAGGTAACGATATGCACGCCTTCAGATCGGGCGATGTTTTCGTGATCGGCGCAAAGCTTCCTCATTTATTTAAAAGTAATCCAGAGTACTTTTCCACAGATAGCCCTAAATCCATTAAGGCCTGTTCGGTTTACTTCAATCCAAATGGTATTCTGGCTGCGCTGTTTAATCTTCCTGAAATGAAAATGGCCAGTGCTTTTTTGGCCAAAAACAAACATGGCTTCAAAATTCCAAATGGTTTTACCAAAAATATCATTACAAAAATTTTTAATGTACACCTGGCATCGGGGGTAGACGTATTGTTTAATTTCCTGAAATTGGTTAACGGCCTGCAGGATTTGAACGAGAATGTAGAATCATTGTGCTCGGATATGTATTCCTCTAACGTTACCGAAAATGAGGGCATGCGTTTGAGTAAAATCATCAACTTCATTACCGAAAACTACAATAACCAAATCTCTTTAGAAGATGTGGCGAATGCTGCCTTTATGACCCCGCAAGCCTTCTGCAGATATTTTAAAAAGCATACTGGCCATACTTTTGTTTCATTTTTAAATGAGGTAAGAATCAACGATGCCTGTAAAAGTCTCATTTCGGGAGAGAAAGCCGACTGCATTTCGGGAGTAGCCTATAAAGCTGGGTTTAATAGCATCACTAACTTTAACAGGGTATTTAAAAGCATTATTGGTCAATCGCCAAGGGCATATATCGATACCTATAACAGCATAAGCAGGGTAAGTTACGTAGGCGCGTAAACCAAATATCATCTTCATGTATCCTAAAAATTCAGCCATCTTTTCAGATGGAGGCAATTCTTTTTGTAAAAAATTAACCGATTCGAAATGCAGCACAAGTACTATTTTTTTGCGCTTTTATTAACTATAAACTTATTATCAGGCCCCCTTGCAATTGCACAATCGCCAAATGCAAGCCTATATGAGCAGACCAGTGAAATGGGAACACTCATTGTGGGTTACGAAAGAGATGTAGATGCCATTAACGATTTCTATTATCCTTATACCGCGGGAGGTTATTATGCCTATCCAATGACCACCTTTAAAAGTCCGGAGCAAAGAAAACGGCTTCAGGATATCAATAACGATTATTTGCAAAAATTAAAGGCGGCGCCTTTCGAAACCTTTAGTGTTTATGGAAAGGTAGATTATATTTTGCTTAAAAAGGAGATCGAATCTTCGGTGTGGTTGCTCAATAAAGAAGAAACAGATTATAATGCGCTGGCTAAGTATTTCACTTTTGCCGATTCCATATATGCATTAGAGAAATTAAGAAGGAGAGGTACCTATAAAGAAGGATCTTTGCTGGCGGTGCAGATGAGTGAAACGGCAAAACAGATTGATAACCTGAGTTTAAATTTTAAAAAAGGGCGTAAACTCAAACCCGACCAGCTTAAAATGGCGGCAGCAGTGACCTTCAGTTTAAAACAGCGTTTGAAGGGTTTTTATCAGTTCTACATGGATTACGAGCCAGGTTTTACCTGGTGGGCACCCAAACCCTACGAAAGGCTCGACCTGGCATTAAACAATTATGCTAAATTATTTGCCGATAAACGCGATTCAGTTCCTTCTGTAAAAACAGATAAACCCGAAATAAAAGGTACACCGATTGGGCGTGAAGAGCTGATCAGACAGTTAAATGCCGAGCTGATTCCTTATACCCCCGAACAGTTAATCCAGCTTGCCGAAAAAGAGTTTAAATATTGCGATGAAGAGTTGTTAAAGGCATCAACGGCAATGGGATATGGAAAAGACTGGAAAAAAGCGCAGGAAAAAATTAAGAACAGTTATGTGCCGCTGGGTAAACAAGCAGAACTGATAGTTAAACTACAGGATGATGCATTGACTTTTATAAAAGCCAACGACTTGATCGCTATTCCGGCTTTGGCAGAGGAAACCTGGGGCATGGTGATGATGTCGGCCGAACGCCAGTTGGTGAATCCATTTTTTACCGGAGGTCGCGAAATCAGTATTTCTTATCCTACCAATAGCATGGAAGAAGATGATAAACTGATGAGTATGCGCGGTAACAATCCTTATTTTTCAAGAGGTACCGTACAACATGAGTTATTACCAGGCCACCATTACCAGTATTTCATCAATAACCGTTATAAAAGCTACCGCGAATCATTTAAAACCCCTTTTAGTGTAGAAGGATGGCCTTTATACTGGGAGCTTTTGCTTTACGACAAAGGTTTCGCCAAAACGCCTGAAGAAAAAATGGGCATGTTGTTCTGGAGGATGCACCGTTGCGCCAGGATTCTATTTTCCTTAAACTTTCACCTTGGTAAATGGACCCCGCAAGAATGTGTCGATTTTCTGGTCGACCGTGTTGGCCATGAACGTGCCAATGCAGAAGGTGAAGTACGAAGATCTTTTAAGGGCGATTATAGTCCTTTGTACCAGGTAGCCTATCTTACCGGCGGACTTCAGCTTTTTGCACTTAAAAAAGAACTGGTTGATAGCGGTAAAATGAGTTTTAAAGCATTTCATGATGCGGTGATCAAAGAAAACCTGATCCCCGTAGAAATGATCAGGGCTACTTTAACCAACCAACCTTTAACCCGTGATTTTACCACCTCGTGGCATTTTTACGACCAGCTTAAATAAAACAACCTAAAACCATATCCCAAACAAACAACCAACCAAACAAACAAATGAAGAACCAGGAAACCACACAGTTTAAACCCTCACTTAAATTGATGGATGCAACTATGCTTGTAGCCGGAAGTATGATCGGATCGGGTATTTTTATCGTCAGCGCAGATATTACCCGCAATGTGGGCAGTTCGGGCTGGTTATTGGTGGTTTGGCTGATTACTGGTTTTATGACCCTTACCGCGGCTTTAAGTTATGGCGAGTTAAGTGCCATGTTCCCAAAAGCTGGCGGGCAATACATTTATTTAAAAGAAGCTTATAATCCGCTCATCAGCTTTTTATATGGCTGGAGTTTTTTTACGGTGATCCAAACGGCAACCATTGCAGCAGTGGGTGTGGCTTTTGCCAAATTTACCGCATATCTGGTGCCCGCATTGAGTGAGGATCTCGTGGCTATCGATCTGGGCTTTTTTACCATTTCGCCCGCACAGCTGTTGGCCATAGCCGTGATTATATTACTTACTTATATCAACAATAGGGGTGTAAATGGCGGAAAGATTATTCAGACCACCTTCACCGTAGCCAAACTGTTGAGTTTATTTGGTCTGATCATGTTCGGGCTGTTCTTTCTGGACAAAGGCATCTGGAAGAGCAACTGGGAAAATATGTGGACTCTAGGCCCCTTATCTACCAATGGAAGTATCGGTTCTTACACTACACTGGCAGCTTTCGGAGCCATTGCTGCGGCAATGGTGGGTTCGATATTCAGTAGTGATTCGTGGCATAACGTAACCTTTATCGCTGGCGAAATTAAAAACCCGGCACGTAATATCGGTTTAAGTTTGGCTCTGGGTACAATTATCGTTACCGTACTCTACATCCTCACCAATGTGATGTACACAGGTGTACTTTCGTTGCACGATATTGCTTACGCCGATAAAGACCGCGTTGCGGTTTCGGCAGCCAACCACATTTTTGGTACTGCAGGTACCATCATTATCGCTTTGATGATTATGGTTTCTACTTTCGGCTGTAACAATGGTTTAATTATGGCTGGTGCAAGGGTATACTATTCCATGGCCAAAGACGGACTTTTCTTTAAAAAAGTCGGCACCTTGAACAAAAATGCCGTGCCTGGGTTTGGTCTTTGGATCCAGTGTATTTTTGCTTGTCTATGGTGTATCAGCGGTAAATATGGCGATCTGCTTGATATGATTTCTTTTGTGGTGGTGATGTTTTATATGCTTACCATTTTTGGGATTTTTATCCTCCGTAAAAAACGGCCTCAAGCCGACCGCCCTTACAAAGCCTTTGGTTATCCCGTATTGCCAATTATCTATATCGTAATGGGGCTGGCCTTTTGTATCCTATTGATTATTTTTAAACCTAAATTTACCTGGCCAGGTTTAATTATTACGCTGATTGGCATTCCGGTTTACTACTTCATTAAAGGAAGCATCGCCCGGCAGGATCTAAAAGTTAAAACCGATGTTAACGGTTAAGATATTGATGTTATCCATCAATATCTAAAAGGAATCTGCAAAAGCCTAGCACTATATTTACTGCAAAAAATCTATAATAATGATTTATCCCATCGTTAGAAAATCGATAGTTTTCATTTTATCAAGTTTAGCCTTTTTTCAGGCAAAAGCGCAACAGCAAATATTACATCCTTATGCGCCAGGTGCTACTGAAGTAGCCGATGCTTATCAACGATCAAATAAATTAGATACTGCACTGCGCAATATCCCAACCAATAACGATATTGTTCCTTTATGGAAAAAAGATGGTAGTGCTTTTTGGTATAAAAAGAACCTGCCAAACCGAACCTGGGAGTACTATTATGTGGATGCTGCCTCTGGAAATCGAAAAGTAGCATTTGACCACGATAAACTGTCGCAAAGTATCGAAAAAGCGATAGGTAAAAAACAGAATCCATCAAAACTTCAATTCTCCGAACTGTATTTTGCTGATCAAGGCAATAATGCCATCCTAAAAATGCAGGATAAATGGTATCGGCTGAATTTGAGCGATTACAATTTAACTGAGACTACAGACACCAGTATTTACCGCTATAATGCAAAAAGACCTCTACAGCAAAGGCGATCGCGTTGGCAAAGAAACCGCGAAGGCCGGAAATCGCCAGATGGGAAAAATGAAATCCTGATCCGCGGAGGAAATTTATATGTCGTAGATGTGGCTACAAAAACTGAAACCCAGTTAAGTACCGATGGCAATGCCGAAAAGCCTTACGGTGATTATGCTTGGTCGCCGGATAGCAAAAATATTATCGCTTATAAAACTGATCCCAAAGAGATTAAAAAAGTGCATTATGTATTGAGTTCAGTTCCGGGTACTACACGTGGCGAATTAAAATCAAGGGAATATGCACAGCCAGGTGATGATTTTACGGCTTATCAACCCTACGTATTTAATTTAGCGGCTAAAAGGGCCACTAAAATAGATGCTGATCCAATTGATTTTTTTGGTCCACCCGAATTGCATTGGCGTGCAGGCAATAGCAGGTATTACAGTTATGAAAAAGTAGACCGCGGTCACCAGCGCTTCAGGGTAATTGAAGTAGACGTAACTACCGGCAAAACCAAAAATATCATTGATGAAAAAACAAAAACTTTTATTTACGAAAGCCGCATTTATACCCGCTATCTGCCTAAAACAAACGAAATGTTATATACCAGTGAGCAGGATGGATGGCAACATCTTTATCTGGTAAATACCCTTAACGGAAAACAATCTTTAATTACCAAAGGAAATTATGTAGTGCGGGAGATTGATAGTATAGATGTGGTAAAACGCCAGGTTTGGTTCAGGGCATCTGGAATGAATGCTGGAGAAGATCCCTACTTTATTCATTATTACCGCATTGGTTTTGATGGGAAGGGTTTGGTAAACCTCACACCTGAAAAAGGTAACCACAACCTCAGCTTTTCTCCCGACCGTAAATATTATATCGATACCTATTCTAAGGTAAATGTGCCACCTGTTAGCGAATTGAAATTAACGACCAGCACTAAAAAGGTAACGGAATTAGAGCATGGAAAAACAGACAGCTATTTGGCTACAGGAGTAAAATTGCCAGAAGTTTTTGTGGCCAAAGGAAGAGATGGCACGACCGATATTTGGGGCGTAGTTTGTTTCCCTTCAACAATGGATATCAATAAAACCTATCCGGTTATCGAAAATATCTATGCAGGTCCACAGGATAGTTTTGTGCCAAAGAACTTTTTGCCGGCAAGCGAAATGCAAAGCATAGCCGAACTTGGTTTCATTGTGGTGCAAATAGATGGGATGGGTACGGCTAACAGATCAAAAGCTTTTCATGATGTGTGTTGGAAAAATTTGGCCGATGCCGGGCTGCCTGATCGGATATTGTGGATGAAAGCCATGGCAACAAAATATCCAAATGCAGACATTACACGCGTGGGCGTTTATGGAACTTCAGCAGGAGGACAAAACTCAACAGGTGCATTATTGTTTCACCCTGAGTTTTATAAAGCTGCGGTTTCTGCCTGTGGCTGTCACGATAATCGTATCGATAAACAATGGTGGAACGAGCAATGGATGGGCTATCCTGTTGGCCCGCATTATGGCGAACAATCGAATATTACCAACGCAGCGAAATTGCAGGGAGATTTGTTTCTGATTGTTGGCGAGGCCGATGAAAATGTGCCACCAGAATCAACCTATCGACTTGCGGATGCACTGATCAAAGCCAATAAGGATTTTGATATTTTAAGCATTCCAGGTATGGGCCATAGCGATGGAGGTACTTACGGACGTAGACGAAAACGTGATTTCTTTGTGAAACATTTATTGAATGCCGAACCACCAAACCCGAATGTTACAAAGTAGATTAGTTCAATAGTCATTAATTCATTGGTAACTGCAAACTAATAATTGGAAACTGGATAATTTGTTCATTCGTCATTGGTTCACTCGTCATTGGTAACTGCAAACCAGAGATTATTAGTGGAAATTATTTATATCGATAAATTGACTCCGGACTCCTGACTGTTAACAAACGCATTGCTTAACAATAAATGAAGATTTAAGTAATACAATGGTTTACGCATTCAATACTTGTTTATTAAAACCTTCAAAAGGCCTTTGGTTCCTTTTGATATTAGTTGCAACCAATTGCCTTGATATTTTTGCTCAGCAAGTTCAGCAACCCGGTAATGGCAATCCCATTATACCAGGATATTTTGCAGATCCTACAGTAAAGAAATTTGGTGATACTTATTATGTTTATGCCACAACAGATGGTAATGGCGGTGGTTTTGGCCCTTCCCAGGTGTGGATGTCTAAAGATTTTGTGAATTGGCAATTACAAGACATGAACTGGCCCACTGCCCACCACTATTGGGCACCCGACGTAACGCAAGGTAGTGATGGCAAGTATTATCTTTACTACTGTAAGCCCGTAGAGATATTTGGCGCTTCGGCCAATACACCAGTTGGCCCGTGGACCTCACTTTTGCCTAAAGGAATACCCATTGTTCCCAATTTTTTAGTGCCTAATGTAATTACACTCGATGGGCAGACTTTTAAAGATGATGACGGGAAATATTATATGTATTGGGGAACCTGGGGCATCTATCCCAATCACGGTTGTGGCGTAGGTCTGCTCAATCCCGATATGAAATCGTTTGAAAAAACCGCGCAAATCCCCAATACTGTTGCAAAAGATTTTTTTGAAGCACCTTTTATGTTTAAAAGAAATGGGATTTATTATTTAACCTATTCTTCAGGTTATTGCGAAGACGGTTCTTACCGCGTTCAATATGCGATGAGCAAAACCGGACCTATGGGGCCATTTGTGTTTGGGAAAAACAATCCTATTCTGACCACCAATAGTGATGGTAGTGTGCACGGCCCGGGGCACGAATCTGTTTTGCAAGAGAACGATAATTTCTACATGATCTATCATCGCCACAATAACCCACATGCAGGGGGAGGTTATCACCGGCAAATTGCAGCTGATAAAATGGAATTTGACGAAGAAGGCAACATTAAAACACTTGTGCCTACGCACACTGGTATTGGATTTTTGGGAAAAGATGTAAATCCGCATCGAAATCTGGCCTTGGGAGCAAAAGTAAAAGCCTCATCATTTTATAGCGATGATTTTAAAGCAGAATTTGCGATCGATGATAATAACGGTACGCTTTGGAAGGCTAAGAATAATATTGGTCCGGCTACATTAAACATAGATCTGGGAAGTATAAAATCAATAAAAAGTATTCATACACAATTTGAATATGCAACCTGGTATTATCAATACCTAATCGACTATTCTATTGATAACAAAACATGGCTCCGTTATGCCGACAAGCGCAAAAACACGCAGCACGGAAGTCCGATGGTCGATTTTAAATTGGTAAAAGCCCGTTATGTGAGATTGAAAATATTAGAAACCGAATACCCGGGTTTAAATAAAGGGATATGGAATATTAAAATTTTCGATAACGACGAATATAAGCCTGCTACGCTTACCGCTGTTAAAAAGCTGGAAGATTTAAGCCGATATCACCCGAAGGGATTGCTGGTAGACATCGACGCTTCGAAATTTGAAATTGGTGAAACCATACACCATTGGCAAAATAATGGGAAATTGAAAGGCGACTTTACCGCCTTACATCGCGATCCCGTAACCGCCATTATTGCCGGCAAAAAAGCGGTTGTTTTCGAGTCAAAATCAGGAATGAAATCAAACTTTATTGCACCCCTATCATTAAAGGGAAACAGTAGTTTTAGCGTAGCCATGTGGTTATACAATCCTGATATTGCTGCAGAAGAACCGCTTTTAGCCTGGACAGCCAGAGGTGGGGTAGATCTAACAAATGCTTCAATCGGTTATGGTTCACATCCAAAGTGGGGAGCTGCATCACACTGGGGCTGGCCAGATATGAAGTACAACAATTTGCCGGTAGCAGGCAAATGGCACCATATCGCACTCACCTTTGACGGAACAATGGAACGTTTGTTTGTTGATGGGAAGTTAGATCATGAAGAACGAAAAATGCTCTTTATCGACAACCTGAGTCATTTTTTTCTTGCCGTAAATGAAGATGAAAGTGCTGGCTTTTCAGGCGCTTTAGCCAATCTGAAGATGTACGATATACCATTAAGCGCAGTTGCCATAGCCCGTATGGCTAAAGCGGAAAGCCAAAGTCATGCAGCCATTTATCTTAACGCAGCGCCTTTGGAAGATGGACCGATAAATAACTGGAAAAATGAGGGCTATGTATTGGGAAGTTTAACCACTAATGCTATTAGCCCAATAGTAGGCGTTACAAAAGGCTTAATGGGGATTACGCTGCATAAAGAAAATCAATTACAATTCAATCGTTCCAATATTTCGCCCATTAATTTATCAAAACCTTTTTCGTTTGTGATGCAAACGTACGCAGACCGGTCTGGGAAGATTACTTTAAATTTGGGTAAAAGCCTGGGCGTATTGCAACTTATCGGGAAGGAAAAATGGTCCAATGTGATGGGCGTCTTTGACGGAAAATCATTCAAACTCTACATGGATGGAATAGCCCAAAAGAAAATTGATTTGGCTAAAAGCCTGAACAATGATTTTTTCATTAAAGCCCAAAATACTGATCATACAATAAGTGCTTTTTATCTTTACGATTACGCATTCAATACCATACAGGTAAAAAAGCAATATCAAGATTGGGCTTCAAATTTATCCAATGAGACAAAAACTTTTTTTGCTGAAAAACCTCATGCAGTTTCTCCTGCAATGATTAGTATGCGTGCTGCGCCAGTTAAGTTACCAGGCAGCCACATCCAGTATCAGTTTACCGAAAGCCATAGTAAGCGTAAAAGTGGTTGGATAAATTCAGCCGACTATATCGATTATAATATTATGGAGAATAGTCACTATACCTATACCGTACAGGCTAAAGACCATTTGGGAAATGTTAGTCAAGCTGCTAATCCTGAACAAGTGAGTACAGCACTTAATCTGTTCGATATTAAAAACGATGAGTCAGATATACATTACGATAGCACGGGTAAAAGTATTTCATCAACTTTTTGGGATGGCCTGGAAGGGAAAGTTGATCAGCTAATTAAAAAGGATAAAACAATTAAACTTGCCTCTACCAAAACCTTTTGGGATGGCGCTAAACCACTGGGGCCATTTCTGTTTAAAAACATAGTGGGCGATTTTATCGCTGAAGTAAAAATATACGACCTTAGCGGCCTGAAAGAAAAAAAAGCAAATGGTGCAAATGATGTAGGATTGATGGTGCGAAGTGATACCAATAAAACCTTAATTCAGAATAGTGTAATGCTCGGATGGAATATTGGTAACATCACCACGAATTTAGACGCTAATGGCCGGAAACAGGAAAATAATGCCTCTGGATGGAATTTCTTCCCCTACTTACAAATTCAAAGAAGAGGGAGTGTTTTTTATATGCGCGGAAGTAACGATGGTAAAAATTGGAAAGAATTACCAGGAAGCCCCATAACCTGGCAAGGTGTAGGAAGAAATGAAGTTCAGGTTGGGCTTTACCAGGCCACCTATGGCGAAAATAGTGGCTATGGCACGTTCAGTAATTTTAGCGTGATACAACAGAAATAATGGTTAGATGTTCAGTTTTACCCAAAACTTTGATTATTTTTCCCTTCTAATCAATCACACGTTAATCATCATGTTGCGAAAAGCCAAAATACCAGTTCTTTTTTTACTTATTCTGTTGTCAAACGTTTTTGCAGCCAGTGCTTCAAAAATAGATTTCTACCAGATTAAGATTTACCATTTAAAAACCGATGTGCAAGAGAAAACGGTAGATGGTTATTTGCAAAAAGCTTATTTGCCTGCGTTGCACCGTGCAGGAATTGCTAAAGTAGGCGTTTTTAAGCCAGTTGTAAGTGATCCCGCTGCGGTTGTAGAAAAATTGATTTATGTATTTATTCCGTTAAAATCATTCAATGGAATTCTGGAGCTTGATAAAAAGCTGGCTAAAGATCAGCAATATGCCATTGATGGTAAAGCTTATGTAGAAGCAGCTTATTCGGACGTTCCTTACGAACGATTAGAATCAATTGTTTTAAAAGCCTTTGAAGATGCCCCCAATTTTATGTTGCCAAAGCTAAAGTCTCCGATGAAAGAGAGGGTATATGAATTAAGAAGTTACGAAGCGCCTACAGAAAAATATTTTCAGAATAAAGTGCGAATGTTCAATAAAGGTGATGAAATAGGCCTGTTTAAAAGACTTAATTTTAACGCCGTATTTTATGCAGAAGTAATATCAGGCAGTCGCATGCCTAATCTGATGTATTTAACCACATTCGAAAATAAAGCAGATCGGGATGAGCATTGGAAGGCTTTCTCCGCAGATGATTACTGGAAAAAACTTTCTGTTTTGCCAGAATATCAGCACAATGTTTCTAAAAACGATACCAAGTTTGTTTACCCAACAGATTATTCAGATATTTAAATAATAAGCTTAGAGACTAAAGCTAAAATACCAAAGCATCAGACTTAATGCCCTTAATTTTTAATTGTGAAAACCCGGTAGCTAAAAACTGAGCTGAAACCAAAGATTAATGCAAGTAGCCAAACTCCGTGTTTCCCAGCCTGAACGGCCAGGCAGGCGTGGCAAAAAAAGGCAATAAACACCTACAAAAGCTGCACTTTGTTTTCTCGCTCAGTTGAAATCAATTGATTAATCGTATCCAAAAACTTTGAAAAATCTAATGGTTTAGGCAGGAATTTACATCTGTTGGCAAAAATATCAATAGCCTCGTGACCAGGCTCGCCTAAAATCACCACAAACTTAAAACTGTTTTTCAGCATTCTGGCCACATCAATCCCTGAAATGTCCATCTGGATATCCAAAAAAAGGAAATCAACTTTTCCATAACTCCAAAAGGCACCCATGGCATCTACCAGATCTGTAAAACTACCCCGAAGGTTAAGTTTATCTATTTTGGAAATAAAGTGTTCAAAAAGCGGTTTACTTATGCGGCTATCATCTATAACTACGCAGCTATATAATTGTGGTACTGAAAGATTCATTAATAGTTGTTTTGTTTTGTCTATGCAAAATGCTTGCCATATGATTGCTTTTGATGTTTTAAATAAGATAATAAAGGATATTAATTGATTTAAAACTACATTCAGGAATAAATAATTCAATTTTTGTTTTTCCTCATTTAAAATGTTTTGTCGCAGTGATATTGCTGACTGCGGGTATTTTGGTCTTTTTTATCCTTATTTGCAACTTTGGTTTTTACAGTGTATGAAATTATTGCCGAGATAAACTGTGTTGAAATTTTTACACATCATGTAGTTAAATGCGATGTTCCTTATGCCCAATGTATTGAATATAGTATAGCGCATGATAGTTAACAGATTGGTCTATTACGTTTGTATCGAATATAAATGGACTTAAATTTTTGACCACTGGCCGTTGATTAATTCATATAGGTTTTTGAAAATTAATTTTTTCGTAATTGAATAGTCTTAATGCTTTTAATTTTTTGATGATTGAAAAACATAAGTATTTCTCGGTAAAAAATAAGATAGACAAACGATTGCGCGGTTTTTGTGCTTAAAAATGCACCTTTTCCTATCCTGTGTTTGTTAACTTTATCCTATAACAGCTAAACTATCGGCTTGCGCTAAATATAAACACATAACCAAATCAAACTATTAATGACCCTGCATTCCTTTTACAAACATTTTAGAATTACCATTCCCAAAAACGTTGTTTCAGCGTGTACTTTACTTTTGCTTGCCTGTCCATTTTTTGTTGTTGCGCAATC
Organism: Pedobacter psychrodurus; assembly: GCF_032678585.1. Lineage (GTDB taxonomy): Bacteria > Bacteroidota > Bacteroidia > Sphingobacteriales > Sphingobacteriaceae > Pedobacter > Pedobacter psychrodurus_A. Next base: position 120,831 of record NZ_JAVTSN010000019.1, read on the forward strand.
AGCGGCTCAAAAATCCAATCAGGAAGTTCAAAAAGTGACGAAAATAATCAGTGCGAAAAAGATAAACACTACAACAGTAGAGTTGTTGTTGTCCGATAGTCAGCGTTTAACCTTAGATTTTTATGGTGAAAACATTTTCCGGCTTTTCCAAGATCCCGCTGGAGGTTTTATCCGCGATCCGGAAGCAAAACCTGAAGCTAAAATTTTGGTGGAAAATCCGCGTAGACCAGTTTCAAAATTGGAAATTAAAGATGAGAACAATCAGCTATTTATATCTACAGGTAAGATTACCGTTCTGATCGATAAAAATACGTCGCTGATCAAAATAATTAACCTCGCTACACAAGCGGTGGCGGTTGAAGAACTGGCACCCATTCAGTTCGAAAAAGGGAAAGTTACCCTCACCCTAAAGGAAAATCCGCAGGAATATTTTTATGGTGGTGGCGTGCAGAATGGCCGTTTCTCTCATAAAGGAAAAACCATAGCCATCGAAAACCAAAACAGCTGGACCGATGGTGGAGTTGCCTCTCCAACACCTTATTATTGGTCTACCAATGGTTATGCTGTAATGTGGTATACCTTTAGTAAAGGGAAATACAATTTTGGTGCTAAAGAAAAAGGATTGGTTAAGCTGGCACATGAAACCGATTATCTGGATGCTTTTTTCATGATTAACGATGGTGCAGTGCCTTTGTTGAACGATTTTTATCAGCTTACGGGGAACCCAATATTGCTTCCAAAGTTTGGTTTCTACCAGGGGCATTTAAATGCTTATAACCGCGATTTTTGGAAAGAAGATGAAAAAGGAACGCTATTTGAAGACGGCAAACATTATAAAGAAAGTCAGAAGGATAATGGTGGTATAAAAGAATCGCTTAACGGAGAAAAAAACAATTATCAGTTTTCGGCCCGTGCAGTGATCGATCGTTATAAAAAAAATGATATGCCTTTGGGCTGGATACTGCCAAATGATGGTTATGGTGCAGGTTATGGTCAAACGGAAACGTTAGACGGAAACATTGAGAACTTGAAAAGTTTTGGCGATTATGCCCGTAAAAATGGGGTGGAAATTGGTTTGTGGACACAATCAGATCTTCATCCAAAACCTGAAGTAAGTGCATTATTGCAACGCGATATCATTAAAGAAGCCAGAGATGCCGGTGTTCGTGTATTAAAAACGGATGTGGCGTGGGTTGGCGCCGGTTATTCATTCGGATTGAACGGTGTTGCCGATGTAGCCCAGATTATGCCTTATTATGGCAATAGCAGCAGGCCTTTTATCATTTCGTTAGATGGTTGGGCAGGTACACAACGTTATGCAGGTGTTTGGTCGGGCGATCAAACTGGTGGTGTTTGGGAATACATCCGCTTTCATATCCCAACGTATATTGGTTCTGGTTTATCAGGTCAACCCAACATTACTTCGGATATGGATGGTATTTTTGGAGGTAAAAACCCGACCATTAATACCCGCGATTTCCAGTGGAAAACCTTTACGCCAATGGAATTAAATATGGATGGCTGGGGTGCCAATGAAAAATATCCGCACGCTTTAGGCGAGCCTGTTGCTTCGATTAACCGCAATTATTTAAAATTGAAATCGGAACTGATTCCGTATACCTATAGCGCAGCAAGAGAAGCTGTTACTGGCTTGCCGATCATCAGGGCTATGTTCCTGGCGTATCCGAATGCCTATACCAAAGGTAGCTCCACACAATATCAATACCTGTATGGCCCTTCTTTCCTGGTTGCGCCAATTTATCAGGCCACTAAATCAGACGATAAGGGGAACGATATCCGCAATGGTATTTATCTGCCTGAAGGAAGCTGGATCGATTATTTTACCGGAGAAAAATATGCAGGAAACAGCATCCTTAACAGTTTTGATGCTCCTCTATGGAAATTGCCCGTATTCGTGAAAAACGGCGCGATTATTCCGATGACGAATCCAAATAACAATGTTGCAGAGATCAATAAATCAAACAGGTCATATGAAATTTATCCTTTCGGAAAAACTTCATTTACAGAATATGATGATGATGGCGCAACTGAAGCCTATAAATTAGGTAAAGGTGTTTCTACTTTAATCGAATCGGAACTGGATCAAAAGAATAATGTTATCCTTACTATCCATCCTTCAACAGGAGATTTCGAAGGTTTTGTGAAGGAAAAAACAACATCCTTTGTGATCAACCTAACCGAAAAACCGAAAAGGCTTGTTGCAAAAGTTGGGAACAGTAAAATTAAGTTGACGGAAGTAAACTCGAAAGACGAATTCTTAAAGCAGGCAAACGTATATTTCTACGAGGCTGTGCCGAATTTAAACCGTTTTGCCACAAAAGGCAGTGCGTTTGAAAAAGTAGCGATGGTTAAAAATCCACAGTTATTGGTAAAACTCCAGCCTACTGATATTACCGTAAACCCGATTACGCTTAACATCGATGGCTTTAAATATGAACCAGCAGATAAACAACGCATTTCAACAGGGAAATTAGCAGCTCCACTCAATGCCAGTATCAGTGATAAAAACAGAGAAGCATATACGCTAACACCAACATGGAAAAAGGTCGATAATGCAGATTTCTATGAAATCGATTTTAACGATATGCATTATACTACCATTCGCGATACGGCTTTGTTATTTGACGGACTATCGGCAGAAACACCTTACACATTTAAATTGCGCGCAGCAAATAAAGATGGTTACTCAGACTGGACCGAAATTAAAGCAACTACAAAATCTAATCCGCTAGAATTCGCCATACAGGGTATTGTGGCCGAAACCACAGCAGAGAACCAGGACGGCGATGGTATCACTAATCTGTTCGATTTTGATGAAGGCAATATGTGGCATACAAAATGGGGTGCCAAGGCAGTCCCTTTTGATATGATACTGGATCTGAAATCGGTAAATCAGCTTGATAAATTTCATTATCTGCCACGTTCGGGAAGAGGAAACGGGATATTGTTGAAAGGTAAAGTTTACTACAGCAACAATAAAGAAAACTGGACAGATGCAGGTGCATTTGAGTGGGCAAATAACGGTGATGTTAAAATATTCAATTTTACCGCACATCCAACCGCGCGTTACATTAAAATTACTGTTGCCGATGGTGTTGGCGGTTTTGGCTCTGGTCGCGAACTGTATGTATTTAAAGTTCCGAGCACTGAAAGTTATCTTCCAGGCGATATCAATAACGACCGTTTAATTGATAAAAATGACTTCACCTCTTACATCAATTATACCGGATTAAGAAAAGGTGATGCAGATTTTGAAGGCTATATCAGCAATGGCGATATCAATAAAAACAACTTGATTGATGCCTACGATATTTCGGTTGTGGCTACGCAACTCGAGGGCGGTGTAAGTGATGATAAAATTGATAAAATCTCAGGTAAACTGGAGATCAGTACTGTAAAACAGAGTTATAATAAAGACGAAATTATAGAAATTAAGGTAAGAGGAATCAATCTGAAATCGGTAAATGCGCTAAGTTTTGCGCTTCCGTACAATGCACAGGATTATGATTTTGTCAGCGTTCAAAGTTTAAATACCAAACAGATGGATAACCTCACCAACGATCGCCTGCATACCAACGGCGCGAAAGTTTTGTATCCAACTTTTGTAAACCTGGGTAAAAGGGAGGCTTTAAGCGGAACTTCAGATCTGTTTATCCTAAAGTTAAAGGCAAAACGTAAGCTGCAGTTCGGACTTAAACTTAGTGAAGGCATTTTAATAGATAAGAATCTCAATTCTGTTAAATTTTAGTTAGTAGTGATTTATTTTGAGAAAGGGGCCGATTTTAT
>NZ_JAVTSN010000020.1:0-123821 GCF_032678585.1 Pedobacter psychrodurus
CCGTTTTGTGGCGTCAGATATTATCATCTGACGGTTGCAGAACTATGAATAGGATGGAATTATAGGGGGATTAAGTTTCTGTGTCAGATGGTAACATCTGAAACCACTATGAATGAACTCCATTAGGCAAAATGCGCTCAACCAATGAACCACTGAACCATTGACAAATGAACAAATGAACTAATGAACCAATGAACCAAATAGACAAACGTTTGTCTCATTTTTTCATTACATAGCATTATTTCAGCTGGGTATCTATAAATTAGCCTCAAACAAATTTGAAATGAAATTTAGGCTTTTTTTATTGCTCTGTCTTTTCGGACAGCTATCTCTTAACGCACAAACACTAAAATATACCAACGGTAACAATGCCTGGAACCCTGATTCGTTGGGTAACCACAGGGTTGTTGTTCAATTTGCCGGCACTGGTAAAATAGCGCATGCCAAAATTGATTGGCGCAGGAGGGATGAACATCCAGAATTAAAAGGCATCATCATTCAGGATGCCAATGGTAAAACGGTTTCTGTTATTGGTACAGATAAGCTGACCAGGGAAAGTGCTGATATTTATTTCGAGGCTTCTGGCGCTGGAAAATATTATGTGTATTATCTGGCGTATAAAAACGAAGGCAGGAGCAATTACCCAAAGGGAGTTTACATCAAACCTAAGCAAGTCGACCCAGACTGGTTAACTACTGCGAAACAGGTTAAAGTAAACACTGTTGTGATTGAGATCCAATCTATAGATGCTTTCAACTCCTTCTATCCGATGGAAGTGATTGCTACAGCAAAAGAAACATCGGCTATAAAAGCCAAATATCCGTCTGAAGCCTTTATCGTATTTCCTGAAGACAGAATGTATCCGATCAAAATGCAGCATGATCTGCCTTACCGCTGGGTACAAAAAGGAGCAAGCAATTCATTTGTTGGCTCAGCAAGTAAAGGGGAAAATTATGCTTTCCAATTGGGTGTATTCGCATTGAAAGAGTTAAGTAACCTGACTGTGAGCTTTGGAGATTTGAAAACCAACACAGGAAAAGTAATTTCTTCTAAATACATCAACTGTTTAAATACCAATGGAACGAGTTATGATAATAGAGCTTTGGTTGAAACCGTAAATGTAGCTACTGGTAAAATTCAACCGATGTGGATTACCGTTAATGTTCCCAAGAATACTGCTGCTGGTACCTACACTGGTAAATTTACGGTTAAAGCCAAGGGAAAGTCTAGAGTGATTGATGTTAAAATTACTGTTGGTAATGAGGTGTTAGCTGACGCGGGTGTAGGAACGCCAAATAAACAGACCCGTTTAACCTGGTTAAATTCTACTTTGGCGCAGTCGAACACTGTAGTTGCCCCATACACACCACTAACGGTTGATGGAAATGTAATATCGCTTTTAGGGAGAAAATTCGAAATCAACGCTGATGGTTTTCCTAAACAAATCCAAACTTTCTTTAACGCAGAGATGACCGCTTATAGTGAAAAGCCAAATAATATTTTAGCTGAACCAATCCACTTTCACTTTTTTAATACACCAAAAACGCAGGAGAAATTTGTTCCAAATAATTTCCAGATTACCAGCAAAGAAGCCGGAACAGTGAAATGGATGGCAACAAATACTTCCGATAACCTGAAAATGGATTTGGAAGGAGCCTTAGAATTTGATGGTTATGTGCATTATGTGGTTAAGGTAACCGCTTTAAAAGATGTAGAATTTAGCAATGTTGATTTTCATATCCCTTTTGAAAAGAATTCAACAAAATATTTGATGGGTTTAGGTGAAAAAGGCGGCGTTAGGCCAGATACGGTAAAATGGAAATGGGATGTAGCGAATAAAAACCAGGATGCTGTTTGGATCGGGAACGTAAATGCGGGCCTGTATTACAACTTAAGAGATGAAAACTATGTTCGCCCGCTGAATACGAATTTCTATCTTCAGAAGCCCTTATTATTGCCAAAATCGTGGGGAAATGGGGATAAAGGTGGGATCCAGATCAATGTAAAAGGAAGTTCGATGCTTGCCGACAACTTTACGGGTGCCAGAAGTATGAAAAAAGGCGATGTGCTGTATTACAATTTCAATTTATTGATCACGCCTTTTCACTTAATTGATACCGATTTTCAGTGGGACAACCGTTTTTATCATAAATATGGTGACTTAGATACGATTAAATCAACAGGAGCAACGGTAGTGAATATTCACCATGCTACACCAATTAACCCCTGGATCAATTATCCATTCATAGAATGGAAAAAGATGAAAGGTTATATTGATAATGCACACGCGAAAGGTTTAAAAGTAAAAATTTATAATACCGTGCGTGAATTATCCAATCATGCCTACGAGTGGCCTGCTTTAAGAAGTTTAGGCACTGAAGTTTATTCTCCTGGTAAGGGCGGAGGTTTTAGCTGGCTACAGGAACATTTAGACTCTAATTATATAGCCGCGTGGTTTGTGCCCGAAATTAAAGATGCCGCAGTAATTAACAGTGGAATGAACCGTTGGCACAACTATTATGTAGAAGGAATGAACTGGTTGGTGAATAATGTGGGCATAGATGGTGTATATTTAGATGATGTGGCTTTTGATCGTGTAACGATGAAACGCATAAAACGTGTACTGACCCAAAATAATCATCCTGGTATTATTGATCTGCACTCGGCAAACCAATACAATAAAAGCGATGGTTTTAACAATAGCGCCATTTTATATCTGGAGCATTTCCCTTACCTGAACCGTTTATGGTTTGGCGAATATTTCGATTATCAAAAAAACAATCCTGATTTCTTTTTAACCGAAGTAAGCGGAATTCCTTTCGGTTTAATGGGAGAGATGTTGCAAGATGATGGAAACCCTTGGCGTGGTATGATTTACGGCATGACAAGCCGCTTAGGCTGGTCTGACAAAAGTGATCCGAAACCTTTGTGGAAGGCCTGGGATAACTTTGGTATAAAAGGATCTCAAATGATCGGTTACTGGAGCGAAAACTGTCCGGTTAAAACCGATAACGCCAAAGTATTGGCAACAGTTTATAAACAAAAAGGTAAAACGATGATTGCCTTAGCCAGTTGGGCACAGGGCGATGTAAGGGTTAATCTGACGATTGATTGGGCTAAACTGGGTTTAGATGCCGGTAAAGTGAAAATAGCAGCACCAGCAATCGACAAATTTCAAATAGCAGGAAGTTACCCTGAAGGAAAATCGGTTCTTGTAGAAAAAGGAAAAGGTTTGATCTTGATCGTGGAGTAAGTTATAATCCCGATTTGCAATCGGGATTATTGAGAAACACATTTATAATGTGTACTTATAATTAAGATCGATACAATCGATCTTCTCATTTATCCTCGTTGCAAACGGGGAACAATATTGTGAATCAAAGAAGTCAAGTTTTATGGCCAATTTGCTACTAAAAACTTGACTTCTTTTGTATATGCTTATACCTTCACATTCTCCATGCCATACTGCTTCAGTACATCTTGAGGAACGCCGGCCCATTGATTCGGTGCATTACCTACGTAACCAATATCTTTTACCCCAATCTCTGTAGTGTAAAAACCTGACGCTGTTAAATTTCTCATTCTATTGAAAAAGGTTACACCTGCCTGCATTTCTGGTCGGGCTTTTTTAGGGTAGGCAATTTCATCTACAATCGAAATTTGTTGATCTGCAGATGCTTCCACAAAGGGTTTCTGGAACTTATTAAAGCTGTACACATCGAGCCATTTCAGACCGCCACGCATGGGTACTTTATGTTCGGGGATATCTTTTACAATAAACTCGATAAATTCTGGCACTTTGGCGTCGGATGCGCTGCCCGATACCTCATCTTTAGGAATGATAATGTCAGCCAAAACCGTAATCGTAGCCATTTCATGTTTGGTGAAATAGGTTTCTGATTTTAGTTTTTTATCGCGTTCAATTTCCCATGGTTCTCTTCCGGTTTCCTTTCCTGTTTCTTCGGGTGCTGTAATATCGGTTTTGGCATCGGGCTGTTTACAGGCTTCTAATAATACAGTAGTACTCACAACTGTTAAACCTAATGCTTTTATGGAATCACGTCTGTTCATATAGTAATTCTTTAAATGTTTTGTTTTTTCTTTTGAGCTAAAATATATTCGGCAGTACGCATCGAAAGGGCTAAAATGGTCCAGGTCGCGTTTTTATCACCTTGTTGTACAAACGGACCGGCATCTACCACAAACAGGTTTTTGCAATCATGTGCCTGGCAATATTTATTCAACGCTGATTTTTTAGGGTCGTCACCCATGCGGATCGTCCCAACCTCATGGATAATTTTTCCTGGGTTAAGTAAACCATAGTTGGTATCTGCGCCTTGAATTTCAGAAGTTACTACTGCGCCCATTTCTTTCATAATGGAAAGGAAAGTTTCCTGCATGTGTTTAGCTTGTAGAACTTCATCTTTGTCCCATTTATAATTAAACCTTAAAACCGGAATACCATATTTATCTACTGTATCGGGATCTATTTCGCAATAGTTGCTCTCTCTGGCAATTGCGGTACCACGACCAGCCATACCTACACCTGTTCCATAAAAACGGCGGTAATCATCTTTTAACGATTTTCCATAACCTCCGGCTTCTTTCATTTTACCATCTCGGCCTGGCACCATTCCGTTCATTTGTGCTACGCCGCCACCAAAGCCGTAGGCAGGCATACCCATTCCGCCCCAATACTCAATGTGGTAACCACGTGGGAAGTTTAATTTCCGGTTATCTAACCACCAGGGCGAGTAGATATGCACACTACCCACACCATCTTCGTTATAACGTTTTCTGTCCATTAACTGCGGAAGAAAACCCGAAACGCTTGCGCCTGTAGAATCGTGCAGGTATTTTCCTACCACACCACTACTGTTGGCCAAACCGTTTGGATGTGATGATGATTTTGAATTTAATAGTATACGGGCAGATTCGCAGGCACTGGCACCTAAAATAACCAGTTTGCCAGTAACCTGATATTCTTGCAGGTCTTTACGGTTTACATAAGAAACACCTTTGGCGGTTCCATCTTTATCGGTAATCACTTCACGCACCATTGCATCAGTAATTACAGTAAGATTTCCGGTTTTTACAGCGGGGTTTACCAAACAGGATGAAGAAGAGAAATCGCCATAAACTTTACAGCTTCTGCCGCATTGACCGCAGTAAAAACAAGGTGCACGATCGCTATTATTGGGTAATGCTTCTGTCAATACAGATCCACGACCAGTAATTACTTTTACACCTGCTTTTTCTGCCCCTTTTTTGATAAAAAGTTCATTTAATCTAGGTTTTGGTGGTTTCATGAAAATCCCATCAGGCTCATTTTCTAAACCTTCTGCTGTTCCATAAATACCGATCATGCGATCTACTTTGTCATAAAATGGTTTAACATCGGCATAAGTAATCGGCCAATCGTCGGTTAAACCATCGGTAGGCTTAAAATCCTGGGGACCCATTCGTAACGAAATTCTTCCCCAGTGGTTGGTACGACCACCCAGCATACGCGAACGGAACCATTCGAACTCACTTTTGTTTTTCTGGGTATAAGGTTCTCCTTCTAATTCCCAGCCACCGTAAGAAGCATCAAAATCGCCAAATGGCCGAACAGTACCTGCACCACGACGTGGCGATTCCCAAGGCCATTTTAATTGATGTGAATCTAAACGTGGATCGAAATTTTGACCGGCTTCGAGCATTAAAACCTTTTGACCTGCATGCGCCAGAACATATGCAGCCATTCCGCCACCCGCACCAGAGCCAACAACAATGGCATCATAAACGGTAGGCGATTTTTTTATCTGAAAGTCACTCATGAATTGTGGTTAGATGTTTTTTATAAACTCTAATCTAAAGCTTAATTTTTTGAAATAAAAGTGTTCGGCTTCTTTGGAATCAATATAGATAATAACTCCGCCAGTATTTCTAAATCGTATTACCTCATTCATTTGTTTAATGCAATGCCAACGATTTTTTGAGGTGAAAACGGCTGTCCACATTACATTTTACATCTTCCATTTATTTATAAAGTCGCCCTATTGTTACATTATGCCCTGTATGTGCTGCTCCAGATAAACTTGATTATCTTTGTATTCAAATTTATCGATGCCAGTGTTATTATATAGAGAACAATTCACCACAGCTTTAAAAGAAAGCCTGAATGCAGCAACTTTTGTAAAAGTTTCTTTAGGGAATTATAAAGGCGAAGAAGAAGCCTTAAAACAAATGCTGATCCGTAAAATTGTGATCAAACGCGAGGAAAAGCTGGCAATTACCTATCGCTATAAAACACGCGATGTGGTGAAAAATTATGCTCCTGATGAGGCGATATCTTTAATCTCTGATTATCTGGAGAAAGGATTTAAAATCGGCACTTTGTTTACTACAGAAAAAGATCTGATTTTGGAAGAGCTGAACAATGGCAAGGTTGTTTTGAGAGAAATAGCGGCGTCGGCTAAAGCGGCACCTTCTGCCAGTCACGACAAAGAAAAAGCGAGATTAATCAAGCCTGATTCAAAATCTTATTTAACGGAATTAAAAATTACCGATGCCGATGGTAAAGTGTTTAAAAACGCTCAGGATAAATTCCGCCAGATTAACCATTATATTGAAATTTTAAGTTCTTTAATTAAAGAGCTGCCTGCGGGTACGATTAAAAAAGTAGCCGACATGGGCTCAGGGAAAGGTTATTTAACTTTTGCATTATACGATTACCTGCATTCGGTTTTGAAATTGGAAACTGAAGTGGTTGGGGTAGAGTATCGCCAGGATATGGTCGAATTGTGTAATCAGGTTGCGGATAAAGCTGCTTTTGATCAATTAAATTTTGTTCAGGGAACGATTGAAGATTATAATGCTGATGATGTTAACCTGTTAATTGCGTTACATGCCTGCGATACGGCAACAGATGATGCCATTTTTAAAGGAATTAAAGCCAATGCCGAACTCATTGTGGTTGCACCGTGTTGCCATAAACAGATCCGTAGGGAAATTGAGCAAAATAAAGTGAAAAATGATGTTTCCTTTTTAACAAAATATGGCATCTTTTTAGAACGTCAGGCCGAAATGGTAACTGATGGGATACGGGCGCTTATTTTAGAATATTTTGGATATAAAACCAAGGTATTTGAATTTATTTCGGATGCCCATACGCCAAAAAATGTACTTGTGGTGGGGCTAAAGGGCAAGGCGCATGGCGCTGAGCGAAAAGCGGAGATTTTACTCAAGATTAAAGCGAGCAAGGAATACTTTGGCATCGGTTACCATCATTTGGAAAGATTGTTTGAGTTGTAGTTTTTTCTAGTTCCGTCGTCATGCTGATACGATAGCTATCGGATTTATTTCAGCATCTATCACACAATTATAAAAACATATATGGCGTTTCGGTCGGAGAAATACCGACTGATAGGATCAATCCCCTTGCAAAATAGACCCTGAAACAAGTTCAGGGTGACGATCGCTTTTTATACTTTGAATATTATTCATAAATCCAAAGCAATACCGGCTTTTTCCTGGTTTTGAGTATTGCGTCTATTTTTCGCATGGTACCATCTGATAAAACAGGGCAGCCGGCACTTTGTCCGAATAAAGTTTGCGGATAAATTTCTTGATTAGGGACAGGGGTATAAGAGTGTAAAACCACAATCCGTTTAAAAGCATTGCTATTTGTTTTTTCTAAGCCATGCATTTTATAATGGATATTAATGCCCCAGTTGCTGTAAGCACGGCCTTTAACTTTATATTTGCCCAAAGAAGTGCAATAACTACCTTCCTTGTTACTAAAAACAGGTTTATTTGGCGTACTGCCACCGCCAACTCCATGAGCGCACAATCCTTCAATCGTAATTATTTTTTGCTTAAAATCGTAAACGAATAGTCTGTTTTTACCTGAATGAATACTCATATCAACCATAATGACGATTGAGGTATCCATCTTGTTTCTCTTGCAGAAAGCTAAGGCTTCGTTAATTCTCTTTTCACTTATTTTGTTATTGGCCGTGGGTTTAAAACCGAATAGTGTAAATAAGATAAGAAGAGCGAACAGCTTGTGCATATATGATGAATGGCTCTAAAGAATTAATTATTTCGGTCGGTGCGACACGCGACCGATAGAAATTTACTACGTTGGATGGTTGCAATACCAACCTACAGGATCGACCTTACAGATGTAATAAAATCAATGCAATTAAAGCCGGGATTGATTGCACATAAAGAATCTTTTTACTCGCTGTTGCCGCGCCATAAATACCGGCAATGATTACACAGGTTAAAAAGAATATGGCCACATAAAACTTCCATTGATGATCGTTGATGCATAACGACCAGATTAAACCTGCGGCTAAAAACCCATTGTACAAACCCTGGTTGGCAGCTAACGTTTTTGTGGGCACAAATAAATCTTTAGGTATGGTTTTAAAAACTTTTGGCCCTCTGGTGGTCCAGGCGAACATTTCCAGCCAAAGAATATAGATGTGGATGAAGGCCACGAGGCCGATTAAGATTTGAGCTGCTAATTGCATTGTAGATTGGATTACACAGGTTTTTTAAAAGGATTGCACAGATTTAAATGATTGCACAGGTTGATTGTAATTTAAATATAGGAAACTTTGTGGTTATTTTTTGCATTAACAGCTGTTAACTAAACCCCTGCCCGTTGCAGGCTGGCGATAAAAGCGGTTCCGATCCTTCATCGGAAGTAGCGGATAGCGGGGCAGGTGTTCCCGAAGTACTACTAACTCTCATTTTCAAACCCTTTTTAAAATATACTTCGCTTTGGTTTTTATCCTTTTTACTTCCCCTCATCCATCCTCCATTTCACATCATCCACCCCTTTCTGTCATGCTGTCAGTAAGATCAGACCTCTTTTTTTACATTTTATCAGTCTTTTACACATATTATCTGCCAAAAACCAATTGGCACAAGCATTGTTTAATAGGAGTAGAAATTATAATACTTTAAAAAGAGAAATTAAAAATACAATGGGAAAAATTATTGGAATAGACTTAGGAACAACAAACTCTTGCGTGAGCGTAATGGAAGGCAACGAGCCTGTAGTTATCGCAAACAGTGAGGGTAAACGTACTACACCGTCTATTGTTGCTTTTGCAGAAAACGGTGAGCGCAAGGTTGGCGAGCCTGCTAAACGTCAGGCTATAACCAACCCAACAAAAACGATATATTCGATTAAACGCTTTATGGGTAACAGCTACGACGAAAGTGCGAAAGAAGCTGGGCGTGTACCTTATAAAGTTGTTAAAGGTGATAACAACACTCCACGTGTTGAAATCGACGACAGAAAATACACTCCGCAGGAGATTTCTGCAATGATTTTGCAGAAAATGAAAAAAACTGCTGAAGATTTCTTGGGTCAGGAAGTTACAGAGGCGGTAATTACTGTACCAGCTTATTTTAATGATGCACAACGTCAGGCGACTAAAGAAGCAGGCGAGATTGCAGGTTTAACTGTAAAACGTATCATTAACGAGCCTACTGCAGCTGCTTTAGCTTATGGTTTAGATAAAGCACACAAAGACATGAAAATTGTTGTTTTTGACTGTGGTGGTGGTACACACGACGTTTCTGTATTGGAATTGGGTGATGGTGTTTTTGAAGTAAAATCTACTGATGGTGATACACACTTAGGTGGTGATGACTTTGACCACATTATTATCGATTGGTTAACTGACGAGTTTAAATCAGAAAATAGCATGGACCTTGCAAAAGATCCAATGGCTTTACAACGTTTAAAAGAAGCTGCTGAGAAAGCTAAAATTGAGTTATCAAGCACAACTTCTACTGAAATTAACTTACCATACATTACTGCTGATGCTAGCGGCCCTAAACACTTAGTACGTACATTATCCCGTGCTAAATTTGAGCAATTGGCTGATAGTTTGATCAAACGTACTATCGATCCTTGTAAATCTGCTTTGAAAAATGCTGGTTTAAGCACAAGCGATATCGACGAAATTATCTTGGTAGGTGGTTCAACCCGTATCCCTGCTATCCAGGAAGCGGTTAAAGCTTTCTTTGGTAAAGAGCCAAGTAAAGGTGTTAACCCTGATGAGGTTGTAGCGATTGGTGCTGCTATTCAAGGTGGTGTGTTAACTGGTGATGTAAAAGACGTATTGTTATTAGACGTTACGCCTTTATCATTAGGTATCGAAACTATGGGTGGTGTAATGACTAAATTAATCGAGTCGAACACAACTATCCCAACTAAAAAATCGGAGACTTTCTCAACTGCAGCTGATAACCAGCCGTCAGTAGAAATCCACATTTTACAAGGTGAGCGCCCAATGGCTGGTCAGAACCGTACAATTGGCCGTTTCATTTTAGATGGTATTCCACCAGCACCTCGCGGTGTGCCTCAGGTAGAAGTATCTTTTGATATTGATGCTAACGGTATCTTACACGTAAGTGCTAAAGATAAAGCCACTGGTAAAGAGCAAAAAATCCGTATCGAAGCATCTTCAGGTTTAACTGATGCTGAGATCAAAAAAATGAAAGAAGAAGCTGAAGCTAATGCAGCAGACGATGCTAAGCAAAAAGAAGAAGCTGATAAAATCAACGGTGCTGATGCTTTAATTTTCTCAACCGAGAAACAATTAAAAGAGTTTGGTGAAAAATTATCTGCTGATAAAAAAGCACCAATCGAAGCTGGTTTAGAGAAATTGAAAGCAGCGCATTTATCACGTAACTTTGCAGATATCGATGCAGCACAAGCTGAATTGCAAGCTGCATGGAACGTAGCATCTGAGGAAATGTACAAAGATGGCGGTCAGCCTCAAGGTGGTGAGCAACCACAAGCTGATGGTCAACCTCAAGGTGGTGGCGATAACGTTACCGATGTTGATTTTGAAGAAGTAAAAGAAGAGAAATAAGTCTGGAGTCTTCAGTCCCAAGTCGAGAGTCCTGGGTATATAAAAAAGCGTTTCTGATTAAGTTCAGGAACGCTTTTTTTGTATCCGATTTAAACCTCGCAGGTTTAATTCGGATAGTTTAAATTTTTAATTGCCCCATTGAGGGCTTCGCCGTTTCGAAACCTGCGAGGTTTGAACTTTAAAATAATTTTATAGCGATTGTTTAGCTTATATTGGTTCAAAAGATTTTGAAAACGAATGGTTCTGCACTTTTCGGATATTACAGCCCCGCCATTCGCTACAATCCTTTTAAACTTCTGTTGCGCTGAGGAACTAAGCATCTTTTCCATCTGTTGCAATGGTTTCCTATTAAGGCCAATGCTTTAAAAAGTATTTTCGCTGCTATCGCCCGCCTGCAATGGGCAGGGGTTTATGTAGGAGACGTTAATGCTTTGGGATGGTTTGAATAGCGATTGTGTAAGCTTATATGACCCTTATATACCTGACATGGTTGAAAATGGCCTGTTGTTTAATTTCTTTTACTAAACACAGAAACGATTCTCTCTATTATGAAACCATAGAATAAACAATTGATGCCTAATCCGAGAAAGAAGAAACGTCCATCCATAAAGTTAAAAAATAGGGTATGCGTTGGAAAACGAAAGATATAGAATAGTTTAGCTAATGCCTGTATTATGGCACTATTTCCATTTGTACCTTCATCAACAGCGCCGGCTGCAATAAGCGTTGTAAAAGTGAAGACACAGAAAATTATTGTCGCAAAAATAAAAGGAAAAACTTTGCAACTATTTCTTTTCATCACGTTCATGTTATTTTTAAACCTAACAGGTCTGTATTGGATAAGAACTAAACCAAATTCTCTTCAATAATATCCTGCAATTCTTTTTCGTTTGCAGATAATTCATGCAACAGTTTAAACTGATTTTTAGTACGATCTAAGTTTTGTGTGGGATAACTTATCGGATAATACTTATTGCCGCTTAAAAAATCAGTCAGGAAACGTAAAGCCTGCATGTAAATGATGTACTTACCTGAAAATAAGATAAGCTCTTTTTCTGTTTGGGTTAAAATACTTTTCATTTCTGATAAATAACCTTTTATCATGGCCTCGAAATAAGGCAGGCGTATCTTGATCTTACTTAAATCGGTTTCATTCTCAGAGAAGGCGCAAAGGTAAGTACGCATCATATCGCCCAGGTCGGAGATGAATTTCCCTGGCATAATGGTATCCAGGTCGATTACGCAAATCCCTTCGAAGGTTTCATCATCTAACAATACATTACTGATCTTGGTATCATGATGCATTACCCGATCGGGGAAGTCTTTTCTATGTGAATAGGAAGTGTAATAATCTAAAATGTATTTATGTGCTAAAGCCTCTTCAATTTGTGCTTTTGCCTCATTCTTTAGCGTTTCTTCTGTATGGCTTAGTACTAGGGTAAATTGCCCGTATCTTAAAGCCAAATCGTGAAAACCAGGGATAGTCGGTTGAAGCGTTTTGGCATCAAAGTGATCTAGTAATCTGCTCAGCTTGCCAAATTGTTTCGCGGCCTCATAGGCTTGCTTAGGATCAGCTAAAACATCGAGTGAGATGGTTTTGGGTACGAAAGGAAGCATCCGCCAATATTCATGATGGATGTATGCCATTTCTTCACTATTGGTTGTAGAAACAGGTTTTATAAAAAGATATTCGGGGTAATTAAAGGCAAGATAATCAGCGATTGACCGTAGATTATTTGCAATGGCCTGGGGTGACTTAAAAACCGAAGTATTTATATTCTGAAGAATGTATTTCTTCTTTTCAGATAAGGGCGAAAGCAAATAAGTACGGTTGATTAAACCCGTACCTATTTGTGTAATTTTTATATTTTCTTTAGCGTATCCGTAGGCTTTTAAAACTTCGGAATCTAAATTTAGTTCCATAGTTTTTCCGGATATGTTCCGTTTTTAACCAATTGGTCAATACTATCCTGAACATAAGGTTTATCTTCTTTATACGTTACACCAAACCATTTGTTTGAGGTTGGTACTACTTTAAAAGTTGCCGTATTGCTTTTTACCAGGTTTTCGCCAATTAATGGGATAAAGAATTCAGCTTTAGGTTTGTCTTTATTTGCTTCTGCAAATTCCCTGAAAAGTTCTTCCGTAATTTTGAAAACTGCTGGCGTAAATCCCCAGAAATTCATAGAAACAGGAGTTTCAAATGCCAGCGGAAATTCTTCTCCATTTTCTTCATAAAAAATGCTGCCATCTTTAGGATAAACTTTTGTGCGTTCTACAATTTCTTCAAGATTGCCAGCTTCATCTACCTTGCAAACACCACGCGAAACGGCACCAAATTCTGATAAGGTTTTGCCAATCTCATAACCGATAATAGAATAGTTGCTGTCGGTTACTTCAGTAGTTAAGAAATCGGCCATCTTTTTAAAGGCATCATACCCATAATAATCATCCGCGTTAATTACACAGAATGGTTCTTTAATTACATTTCTGCCCGAAAGGATTGCATGTGCAGTACCCCAGGGTTTTTCTCTGTATATTTCTTCTTCTATACCAAACTGTTTTAAATCGAAATTTTGGAAAACGTAATCTGTTTCAATTCTTCCTTCAAGTTTCGGTTCAAAAATGGCTTTGAATTCGTTTACAAATTCTTCTTTAATGATAAATACAACTTTGCCAAAGCCAGCATTAATTGCATCATATATGGAATAATCAATAATGGTTTCGCCATTAGGGCCAAAGCCATCAATCTGTTTCATACTTCCATAACGGCTTGCCATACCTGCAGCCAATATTAATAGGGTAGGTTTCATCTATTTTTTATTGTTTTTTATTTTAAAATGAACCTTTAATGATTTAATCAGGTTGGGTTCACTTTGCGAAATTAATAATAGCCACTTAATCTTAACAGAAAGGGCCCATTGTTTTAAATCTGTAATCATGCCGAGATACCGGGTACAATCTCTTTACCAATCTGGCGTGTTGTTGTTGCGAAAATAGTAATTTCTATGTTTGTTATTAATGGCCCTTGTGGGCCATTAGCTTAATGTTATCATGTATTTATATCATTTATTTAAAATCCAAACGAACCACCGCCAGTTTTTGAACGTGTTTTTTTGCCTGTAAGCATACCGAAAATACCACGTACAATCTCTTTCCCAATCTGACGGGTTATTGTTGCGCCCATTACCTGCTCTACTAAACTCTTTTCACCAGGTTTAGGCTTACTTTCCTGCTCGGCCTGTTTCTGCGCTTCAACTTCTTGTTTTTGTTGTTCAGCTGCTGCAGTTTGGTCGTTAATGCGTTTGGTCAATATTTCATAAGCACTTTCCGGGTCGATCGGATCTTTGTATTTGGTATACATCGGACTGGCATGCACCACCTGATCGAAATCTGCTGCAGTAAGCGGCCCCATAACAGCCCTAGGTGGGGTAAGCATAGTCGCTGAAACTTCTGTAGGTATCCCTTTCTCGTTTAGTACGGTGACCAAAGCTTGTCCGGTGCCTAAGGAAGTTAATATTTTGTCTATTTCGTAAAAATCTGATTTTGGATAAGTATTAACAGTTTTCTTTAAAGCATCCACATCATTCGGGGTAAACGCCCTTAGTGCATGCTGTACGCGGTTTCCCAACTGACCTAAAACACTTTCAGGAACATCGGTTGGTGCCTGGGTACAAAAGAAAACACCAATTCCTTTCGAGCGGATTAGCCTGATAATGGTTTCTATCTGCTCTAAAAATGCTTTCGAAGAGTTTTTGAACAACAAATGTGCTTCGTCGAAAAAGAAAATCAGTTTTGGTTTATCCAAATCGCCAACCTCTGGCATGGTATTGAACAATTCGGCCAACAAGCTCAATAAAAATGTGGAGTACAAAACAGGTTGGTTCTGAACATCTGCAATGTTTAACAAACTGATGGTTCCTTTGCCATCAACACGTTCAAAAAGATCTTCAATATCGAAAGATTTTTCGCCAAACATTCCTGCTAATCCCTGTTGCTCTATGGCTACTATTTTTCTTAAAATCGTACCTGATGTTGCGGTTGATATGGTACCATAACTGCTTTTTATTTCGGTTGCACCAGCACCTTCTGATAGGTAAGATACCAGTTTCTTTAAATCGTTTAAATCGATGATGGGCATTTTGTTATCGTCGGCATATTTGAATATTACCGCCATAACGCCCGATTGTGTATCGTTTAAATCCAATACTTTTGATAAAAGTGTAGGGCCAAATTCGAGCACTGTTGCCCGCATTTGTGATCCCATTTTGCCAGAAAGCGAATAAATCTCAATTGGAAAGCCAGTGGGTGAGAAAGGTTTGTTGAGCTGTTGCGCCCTTTCTTCTATTTTTGGATTAACCGCACCAGGCTGGTTTAGTCCGGATAAGTCGCCTTTAACATCTAACATAAAAACAGGAACACCGGCATCCGATAACTGTTCTGCCAATAACTGCAGGGTACGTGTTTTACCTGTACCTGTAGCGCCAGCAATTAAGCCATGCCTATTCATCATTTTTAACGACAAATTAACTTCCGCTTCGCTGTAAACCTGACCGTCTAAAATTCCGGCGCCTAAATAAATGTACGAACCCGTTGGGGCATAAGATGATTTTATTTTTTCGATGAATTTTGAAGAAAGATCGCTCATTTTTTAAAATTAGATTGCCAATTTAAGAAACATATCTTAAAAAGGTTGTGTTTTTGTTAGCACTTTTAATGCCAAATAATGCACAAACGGTTGTTTAGTGGTGTTGGTTAAGCTGCTTATAATAATTTAGTTCGTTCTGAAGCGCCGTTATTTCCTGTTGCATATTCTGCAATTGATTGAGCAGATGCGAAACGGCATGGATACCCTCTAAATTAATTTCCAGATCCTGTGCCAAACGCAGGTATTGCTCCAGTTTGCTTAATTCATCAATAGGCAAAAAAACCGATTGCTTTTTAACGGTGGTGTGGATCAGGCCAAAATCTTCGAGAGAATGGATAAAATTGATCTCCACATGGTGATAAGCACAAATATCTTCTACAGGTATTAGATAGGTTTCCATAATGGTTAGAATTTGGAAAGTTTTTCGAATAATTCTTTTTGTTCGGCATTTAAACTGGTCGGTAATTTTACCTGCCATTTGATATACAGGTCGCCAAACTGATTGTCTTTTTTATAAACAGGAAATCCTTTTCCTTTTAAACGTAAAGTGGCGTCGGGCTGGGTACCTTCAGGTACTTTAAGTTTCACTTTGCCATTTAAGGTTTCAACGATTTTTTCGCCACCTAAAATGGCCGTATATACATCTATCTCTTCTTGAATATAAATATCGTTCCCTTTACGTTTGAATTTAGGATCGTCGGTAATGTTAAATTTGATAAATAAATCTCCCGGAGGGCCGTTGTTAACACCCGGTGCACCATAACCAGGTAATTTAATTTTTTGCCCGTTTTCTACACCTGCCGGAATGGTAATGCGTACCTGTTTTCCGTTAACGGTTAAGGTCTGCTTATGGGTTGCATAGGCATCGAGCAGATTTAACTGTAAATCGGCATTGTAATCCTGACCTTTAAAAGGGGAATTTCTGCTGCTTCTACCTCCGCCACCAAACATGGAAGAAAAGAAATCAGAAAAATCATCACCACCAAAACCGCCCGAGTAGCTATTGCCCCCGCCGTAACCGTTACCTTGCGATTGATACTGCCTTTGCTGCTGCTGTTGTGCATCTAATTGATCGGCATGCTGCCAATCTTTACCATACTTATCGTATTTCTTCCTTTTCTCAGGGTCGCTTAAAACTTCGTTGGCCTCATTAATTTGCTGAAACTTTTTATTGGCCTCTTCATTATTGGGATTAAGGTCGGGATGGTGTTTTCTGGCTAATTTTCTATAAGCTTTTTTAATATCCTCAGCCGTTGCATCTTTCTTTAAATCGAGGATTTTATAATAGTCTATGTAGTCCATAATGGCTTAACAAATAAGTAAAGGGAATGTTCAATTTTATGGGGTAAATGTAAGAATTTAGTGTGGAAATGTGGATAAGGCGTGGTGCAAAGCGCATAGGAAATAGAGCAATGGGCAAAGAGAATAGAGCAAAGGGCGTGAAATGAATGGGATGTAGTTAGCTGTTGCGATTCTAGCTGATGGATAATGCCAATGGTGGCTTTCGGAAATATGAATTAAAAAAGGTCAAAACTAACCTATGTGCATAACTCTCTTATTTATAATGATTCTTAGCAGCTGACTGCAGGAAGGTTTCAAAGTTACTTTGATTTGTCGCTGCGCATAGCGGGGAACTTTCAAAGTTACTTTGCTGGTATTTTACTCGATAAGCATTGATTGTGGAGTTAGATGTTCCCATTTAACTCTTCCCACAAATTTAAAACAGGATAGGTGTATATATGAAAATGTAAGAAACCAAGCGATTTACTATCAGTGTCAGATAGGAATATCCGACACCACATGAAATTATCATAAAGTAAGAAACCAAGCGATTAAACTAGTATTCGTTATGAGTGTCAGATAGTAATATCTGACACCACGTGGAAATCATAAATAAAAAAAGTGCCCCAAAGCGGGGCACTTTAATCGATAAAGGTAGAGAGAGATTTATTTTTTGTTTTTTACATATTTTTCCAACCACTGGTCTTGCTCCCAGAGCATATGCAGTAAGTTTTCTTTGCCACGATAACTGTGTGCCTCATAAGGTAGAAATACAAAACGGGTAGTGCCGCCAGCTCCTTTTATAGCGTTAAAGAAACGTTCGCTGTTAATTGGGAAAGTACCTGGGTTATCATCAGAATCGCCATGGATTAAAAGTAATGGGGTTTTGATTTTATCGGCATAGCTAAACGGACTCATTTCATAATACAACTGTGGCGCCTGCCAATAGGTACGTTCTTCATTCTGGAAACCGAATGGTGTTAAAGTACGGTTATAAGCGCCACTACGTGCAATGCCCGCTGCAAAAAGATTGGTGTGGGCCAATAAGTTCGCCGTCATAAAAGCTCCATAACTATGGCCACCTACAGCCATCCGTTTTTTATCACCAACGCCTAAATCGGCCAGTTTATTAATGGCGGCTTCTGCGTTTAATTGCAACTGATCAACGAAAGTATCGTTAGGTTTTTTTCCGTCTTTGGCCACGATTGGCATCTCGGCATTATCTAAAACAGCGTAACCACGGGTTACCCAAAAAATGGGGGAGGCCCAGCTAATGGTGGTAAACTTATCTTTCGAGCCACGGATCTGTGCAGCATCTGCTGCGGAGTTAAATTCGCGCGGGTAAGCCCATATGAGTGCAGGTAATGGTCCGTCTTTATCTTTGTTGTACCCTTTAGGTAAGTAAAGATCGCCAGTTAAATCGACACCATCGGCACGTTTATAAGAAATTTTCTGTTTGGTAATGCCTTCTAATGATGGGTATGGGTTGGTAAAATTGGTAATCGGCTGATCTGCGATGCGCAATATCAGATTTTTAATAAAATAATTGGGAACCAATTTCTGACTCTCTTTACGGGTAAGTAAAACCAGTTTATCAGGATTAATTACGTCAGTTATATATTCAAAAGTTCCCTCAGCACTTCTCCAGATGATTTCGTTCTTTTTGGTTGCTAAGTCGAATTTAGCCAGGAATGGCAAATCTCCTTTTTCTGATGAACCAACAATATTGTTCATTAATAATTTGGTGCCGTTATCAACAGTTTTAATTACCTGTCGGCCATATTTGTTTTTTGTGGTCACCGGAGTACCTGGATTGCCATAAGCATCGGTTTGGTTGCGGCTGTATAATTCTTCTACTGCGCCTGTTGTTGGGTTATAGCGGCTTACTTTATTGGTTTGTTTGCTTCGCAAACCTTCTGTAATAAGGGCAAGGTTGGCATCACCCCATTGTATACCACGGTAACGGGTTTGTGTTTTGAATAATTCTTTTTCTGCCCCTGTAAAAGGTGCACTTAAAGCATAAACTGCATCATGAAATGGCACGTCTTTTTTAATTAAACCGCTATCTAAAGGTTTACTCCAGACCAATGTAGCAGGCTCGTCATCGCGCCAGTCGAAACCACGTGGTACATTTTGCGTATTATCGTAACCAGATGGTGTACCTTCTGAAGATGGCAGTTCGGCAATTACTTTTACAGTTTTACCGGCTAAATCGGTTATGGTTACTGTTGATGGGAAACCATAAGCCGAAACAAGGTACGAAAAAGGTTTGCGGATGGTTTCTACCATCATATAGTTTTTATCGGGTGATAAACTGGTTGAGCCATAAATTTCAGGTTTACCAATTGATGTTTCTACACCTGCAGTATTTTTGACCAATTGCGAAGTTGCAAAAAACGCAAACAACTGTTCATCAAAAGGTGATTTAATCAAATCCTGATAAGTAGCGCTAGGGGCAGCTTTACCTAAATTTTGTTGAATGGTTGGCCCTTTTGGCATTAGGGGTTTTGTAGGTGCAGCACTGGCGGGTTTGGTTACGGTACGGTAAATAATGGTATTATCGTTTAACCAAGTAAGGCCACTGCCTAAAACAACATTTAAGAAAGCTTTGTTGGTTTTAGTTGCTTTTTTTGTAGCCAGATCGATGATATAAAGATCGACCCCTTTCTGCGTGGTATGGGTAAAGGCAATTTTATTTTCTGATGGGTTCCAGCTGATATTACTGGCATACAATGGTGTTGGTAATCCGGCAACCTGAAAGGTTTGGTTGGATTTTATATTTTTAAGACTGAAGTTGTTAATGTAGGTCTGTCTGCTCTGCGAATAGTTGTTAGGATTTAATCTCAAACCTGCAATCCGGTATTCGGGCATGGCCAGTTCTTCAACTGAAGGGTAAGAATTGCGCTCGCTAAAAAGGATCCACTCTGCTTTACCATCTACACTTACGCCAGGTGTTGGTTTTGCAAGTAATAAATCTGCAATTTCTTTTGGTGGGCTTTGGTAGCTTACGGCATCCTGTGCGGTCGCATTTAGCGATACGCAAGTGCCAGCTATTAATAAATAGAGGTGTAGTTTTTTAATCATTTCCGGTTTTTTGTTCGAAATAGGGAACAATCAAATATTGCAAAATTTAACTTATTGTAGCGTAACTTCTTATTTACATCGGTAGGTAGATAATTCTTCAGTCATGATGGATGCAATGAAAATAGACTTTAACCCTTATAGAAAGATCCTTCATTGCATTCAGGATGACAATACGTTAAAGAAAAATAGAATGCGAAGCTATCCATGCTCATCTGTGCTTCCCTGCTATGCCGTTCAGGCGGGCGTGGCAAAGAAAATTACTTATCATCGGCGGTGGGCTCCAATTCCATCCTCCCTTTTACATCTTCCATCATTTTAAGGATACAAACTACTGATCCTTTCGACAGAATTCACAACCATTTCTTTTAAGACTTCCACATCGATATCGCTCAATTTTTTTACGTAAACGCAGGCTTTGGCTGTTTTATGTTTCCCAAATTTGGCTAGCAGCGCATCCCGGTCTTTAAATTGTGAAGAAAAGTATAAAGCAATGGCATTTTGCCGTGGCGAAAAACCTACCAATGGTGCGTCGCCTTCTCTGCCGCTTTCATATTTATAATGGTAACTGCCAAAACCAACAATGGCGGTTCCCCACATTTTAGCTGTAAAGCCTGTTTTTCCGGTAATCATTGCGGATAGCTCAAAACAATCTTTCCGTTTGGTTTCGTCGGTTACTGTGTTTATAAAGTCGCTAACGCTTAAATCGTTTTCGGTGGTTTTATTCTGTGCCATTAATTTTTTAATATGAATATAAGCTTATTCAAGAACTGTTACAAAATCTAACATCCCATTTGTAATATTTTTAAGTATTAAGCCTAAGCCTTTTATAATTTTCTAATTTGGTCACGGTCAATTTAAGAAACATCAATATGAAAGCATCCCATCCATTTAACTATATTTTGCGCATTAACTGTTTAATTATTTGCTTAATACTTTCTTTTGTGAGTGCAAATGCGCAGCAGAAGTTAAATGTGGTAGTAGCCGGGTTAAATCATGATCATGTGTATCTGATTATGAACAGTTATCAAAAGGCCGAAGTTAATATTATCGGCATAGCAGAAAGTAACCCTGAGCTGGTGAACAAGTTTAAAACCCGTTATAAAATTCCTGACAGTGTATTATTTACTAATCTGCCTGATTTATTAAAGAAAAAGAAGCCTGATGTTGTGCTGGCCTACAATGCCATTAGCGATCATCTGGCGGTTGTAGAAGCCGCTGCTCCGCTAGGCATATCGGTCATGGTAGAAAAGCCCTTGGCACTAAATGTTAAACAGGCCGAAAGGATGGCAGCACTGGCCAAACAGTATAAAGTACATGTACTTACCAATTACGAAACCACCTGGTACCCGAGTAACCAGGAGATTTATACAGATGTGAAGGAAAGCAACAGTGTAGGTGCCTTAAGAAAAATAATCGTTCATGATGGACACGAAGGTCCGAAAGAAATTGGGGTAAGTAAGGAATTTTTAAGCTGGTTAACCGATCCAAATAAAAATGGGGCTGGAGCACTGGTGGATTTTGGATGTTATGGTGCGAATTTAATGACCTGGCTGATGGATGGAAAAGCGCCAATCTCGGTAGCTGCGGTTACACATCAGATTAAAAAAGATGTTTATCCCAATGTAGATGATGATGCCACGATTTTATTGGAATACCCTAATGCTACTGGAATTATTGAGGCCTCCTGGAACTGGCCATTTAGCATCAAAGATATGGAGGTGTTTGGGGCAACAGGTTATATCCAGGCCATTAACGAAAAAAATATAAGGGCAAAGATAAGCGGTAAGGAAGATTATAAGATTTATCAGGCGAAAACATTGGCACCGATGTATGCAAATCATTTAAACTATTTATCTGCCGTTCTAAAGGGTGAAATTAACCCGACAAATGATCTGTCATCATTAGCCAATAATTTAATTGTGGTGAAAATTTTAGAGGCCGCTAAAATTTCTGCTAAAACGGGCAAAAAAGTAATTATAAAATAGCGTGCCTGCACAACAAAAATAGCCACCGTAAGGATGGCTATTGATAAAAGATTTTCATCTTTCTATGGTGTGCCTGCCCTCCGCGGATCTCCCGCTCACAGGACTTTTTTGTCTTTGTTTTATGCTTAACAATTTAGGCAATAGTTAGTTTTATTCTGCAAAATAATTTTACACATCGTGTGGAAAATGTTAATATCTTGATTAAAACATCCTGATATTTTGCCTGCTTGTGTAAAATACTGTAAAAATGCCGCGTAGTTATACGCAAATTCCTCAATTAAAAACTTTTTTAGGACTTTGATGTTTGTGATTTGATTACTTCAAATGTTCGTAATTGTCCTTAAAAATTATCAAAAACTAAATCATGACTGAAATAAATAACGAGCTTTTTTGTAGACTTGGCGATTTGTCTGTTGATGGCTATTTTATTTTTGTACCTCAGCAGGAAACCTTTTCATACCTAAACAGGGCGATAGGTGAAATTTGGGAACTTGATCTGGATGAAGTTTTAAGTAATCCACAAATGTTGTTAAACCGCATTCATCCTGAAGATTTAGCCCATGTAATTTCGTGTTATGAGGAATGTTTAGCGGATGGAACAGAAAAAAAATATGAATTCCGCCTGTTATTTGCTGATCGGGAGAAGTATGTGCGTATCATAATTTTCACAGTTACAGATACAAGCGGACAGCGTTTGATTGGTACTATAGAAGATACCACGGTAATGCGGCACAACAAAATCCATATTGAGCAAATTAATGCCAGAAAGAATATAACCTTAGAAGTGTTGGCGCACGATTTAAAAGAACCGCTTGGCATGATGAAATTAACGGCTTCATCAATGGAAGATGGCATTGCACAAACGGGCGATGAACAGATGATGAATTCGTTAAGTTTTATTAAGGATATGTGCGAACGTAATCTGCTTTTGGTACGGAGCATGATTAACCGCGAGTTTTTAAAATCTTCGGTAGTAGAAATCGGAAAGGAAAGGGCCGATCTGGTGTGGGAGCTTAGAGATGTGGTTCGTTTTTACAAACGGTCTAAACTGGGTAAAACTAAAAATATACAGTTCACCAGTTCTGCCGAACAGATTTACCTGCGTTTAGACAGTATGAAGTTTTTGCAGGTGATCAATAACTTAATCTCGAATGCTTTAAAATTTACGGCCGATCATGGTTATATAGGCTTGCATGCCGAAGAACTGGATAACACTGTTTTAATCAGTGTAACCGACGATGGGATTGGAATCCCTGAAGAGCTGCAGGCCGGACTTTTTGATCATTTGCCAGAAACTTTAAGGCCTGGTTTGAA
Source organism: Pedobacter psychrodurus (assembly GCF_032678585.1). Classification (GTDB taxonomy): domain Bacteria; phylum Bacteroidota; class Bacteroidia; order Sphingobacteriales; family Sphingobacteriaceae; genus Pedobacter; species Pedobacter psychrodurus_A. The sequence continues at coordinate 23,199 of NZ_JAVTSN010000020.1, forward strand.
AGGAGAAGAATCTGGTGGTTTCGGGATGGGCATAATCAAAGCCATTGTGGAGTTGCATCAGGGAAAAATCTGGTTTAAGAGCAAAGTTGGTGTTGGAACCACCTTTTATATCGAGCTACCGAAGTAGCCGTTTTTAATTTTAAAATAGCGTAAGTTATATTTGAATTATGATTAACATTATTCTTGCGGACGATCACCATATTATCCGTGCCTCACTTAAAGCACTTATCGAAAAACATGAAGGGATTAAAGTTGTAGCAGAAGTATCTGATGGTTTGGCTGTTTTAGCACTCCTGGAAAAAGGCGTAAAAGCCGACATTGTTTTATCAGATATCGTAATGCCAAACCTCGATGGCATAGGTTTAATCAGTGCAATAAAAGCGCAGGGATACGATACAAAAGTTGTTGTGCTTTCTATTTTGGATGATGAAAAGTATGCTTCAAATGCCTTTATTTCAGGAGCTTTTGCTTACCTCTCGAAAGACATTGAGGAGGATGAACTGCTGTTTTGTTTAAAGCATGTAATGAAGGGAAAACGTTATCTGTCTTCTAATTTATGTATCTCCATTTTAGAGCGTTTTAACACGCAATTAAATATGCTTTCGCAAAAAACAAATAGTGAAATCAACTTTTCGGAACGCGAAATTAACGTATTAAAACTCATAGCAGATGGTTTAACCAACCAGGAAATTGCAGATAAATTATACTTAAGCAGGCGTACGGTAGAAAGCCAAAGGGAGGCGTTGATTAATAAAACCGGTACCAATAACTCGGCTTCTTTGGTGCGTTTCGTGATGCGAAACGGTTATATCGTGTAGCATTTTTGGTCGTTTTAGGGTGTGTTTTCTGGCGTTTTAAATAAACCGTAAAAAATCGGGTATTTCTACAGATAACATTGGGTTGACACTATTTGTTGAATAACTACATCAACCCTAAAACCAACATGGAAACTATAAACTTCAATTGCGACATTTACCAATATCGGCAACCACTATTCGATCGGGCATTAGCGTATACCCGTGATGAAGACGACGCGGCAGATCTGGTTCAGGATACCTTTATGAAGGCCTTTAGGTTTTCGGCTAAGTTTGAAATGGGCAGTAATGTTAGGGCCTGGCTTTTTACCATCTTAAAAAATACTTTTCTCAATCACTACTATAAAGTAAAGCGCAAAAATGAAACCATCCAGCAAGAAGAGGATTTAACTTCTGTGCAGCTGGCGCCAAGTGCATCAACCAATGCCGGCACAGCAAAGTTTATGATGGAAGATATCCAGAAATCATTAAATGCCTTGCCAGAAGATTGCCGCTTTTGTTTCTGTCGTTATTTTGAAGGTTATAAATACCATGAAATTGCCGCTGAGTTGGATATTCCACTGGGTACTGTAAAAACCAAAATTCATGTGGCCAGAGGTTTGTTAAAGAAAATGCTTAAAAATTACAGATCGGGCCTGGCGGCATAATCTTGAGCCCGTTTAAGTGTATATCCACTTATTTGAGTGCGATTATTAATGTTTAGCTATAAAAAAAGGGACAGGCTTTTTGGCCCATCCCTATATCTAAACTCAAACATGCGCTCAAACATGAATGAATCTCCAAAATTAAACATTTTAATTTAGTATTTAGTTTTGAAAAATGAGTTTAAATCTGTTTGAGATTGCCCTTTACAAGTATTTTTACACCGTTTTTACCAAATAAAATGTGGTTACTTGTTTTCATTTTTTGAGTTTTATTGCGGAGATTTATAAAATGAAAATAGCAACTTATAATGTAAATGGAGTGAATGGTCGCTTGCCTGTATTATTACGCTGGTTGGAAGAAACACAACCTGATGTAGTTTGCCTGCAGGAGTTAAAGGCACCTCAAGAAAAATTTCCTGAACAGGCTATTAAAGATGCAGGTTATAATGCCATTTGGCATGGGCAGAAAAGCTGGAATGGCGTTGCCATATTGGCCAGAAACCTGGAGATAAAAGAATTGAAGCGGGGTTTGGATGGCGATCCTGAAGATCTGCATAGCCGCTATATAGAAGCTATGGTAAATAATGTGGTTATTGGCTGTTTGTACCTTCCAAATGGTAATCCTGCGCCAGGGCCAAAGTTTGATTATAAATTGCAATGGTTTGAGCGTTTTACAGCCCATGCAGCAAAGCTATTGGAATATAATTTACCTGTGGTTTTAGCTGGCGATTACAATGTGATCCCTACCGAACTTGACGCTTACAAACCAGAACGGTGGGTAGAAGACGCCCTATTCCGTCCTGAAACGCGTTTGGCATTTCAAAATTTACTGGCACAGGGTTGGACAGATGCGATCAGAAAACTATACCCTACTGAAACCATTTATACTTTTTGGGATTATTTCCGTAACGCTTATGGCAGAAATGCGGGGTTAAGGATTGATCATTTTTTGCTTAGTCCTCAGGTTAGCGATCGCTTAAAATCGGCTGGAGTGGATAGAGATGTTAGGGGTTGGGAAAAAACAAGCGACCACGGACCTGTATGGATTGAACTTACTGATTTATAATTAGCATATTGTTTGTTTTAGATCAGTCACATCTAATGTTGTTCCAATTAATTTTAAACTTTCGCCATCCTGTCGGGATAATATCCCATCTGCTTTAATCCACCTAATTTCTCCGTCAGGGCGGCGGATTCGATATACTACATTATAACTGCTTTTTTCTCCGGTAACGGCATGTTCGATTTCATCCTGAACATGATCAAGATCTTCTGATAGAATTGAACCTAAAACAGTTTCATAGCTTAAAACACCATCCGGAGGATAGCCAAAATTTATTTTAAATGATGTTGTGGAGCGGAGTATGCCAGTTGAAACACTTAACACCCAAAAACCAATGCCAACATGATCGAAAACGACATCCCAATGATCATCGCAGATAATTGAGAGATCGATGCTTTTATTATTTGATCTCATAAATAAGGATAAACTAATTGTTAAAATAACGCAACAATGTAGCTATAATTTCGAGTATAAATAACAATAACTTAATGCTTAAAGTTTTAGCCTATAGGTGGATTGGTGTTTTTTTCTCCCGATGCTTTAATGATTGGCATATTGATGGATAGCCATCTTGTTAATGATGCCATTGCAGATAGCAAACTTATTCTCAAATCTGTTAAGTGTATGCTGCCCTGCGTAATTTACTCCAAATAATAATGCCTTATTTTTTGCAGATTATCATCCAGTTCGTAAACCAGAGGAACACCTGTAGGAATTTCTAAAGCGATCACTTCTTCATTAGATAAATTGTCGATGTATTTAATCAGCGCCCTTAAACTATTACCATGTGCAGCAATAATTACCTTTTCGTTTCTGCTTATTGCCGGCACTATGGTTTCGTTCCAATAAGGCAATACTCTGGCAATGGTATCGCTCAGATTTTCAGTTAAGGGCACTTCTTCTGGTTTTAAAAGTTGATAACGAAGGTCATTCCCTGGGTAGCGTTCGTCATCCTTTGTAATTTGAGGCGGTTCCTCATCCGGATCTCTTCTCCATTTATAAACCTGATCGGCACCGTATTGCGCTGCTGTTTCTGCTTTGTTTAAGCCTTGTAATGCACCATAAAAGCGCTCATTTAAATGCCAGCTTTTATATTCTGGAATCCAAAGGTGATCTAAATCTTCTAAAATAATATGAAGGGTTTTTATGGCCCGTTTTAATAGCGAGGTAAAAGCGATATCAAAATTATAATCGTGTTTTTTTAAAATTTCGCCTGCTTTTTTAGCCTCTTGATAACCATTTTCTGATAAATCTACATCCGTCCATCCGGTAAAACGGTTTTCGAGGTTCCAAACACTTTGGCCATGGCGGATGAGTACAATTTTCTTCATAAATGATTAAACAAATAAGATGTAGAATGTTCTGGATATGAAAAAAAAAGAAGTCAAGTTTTATAGCGATTTGGCCATTAAAAAACTTGACTTCTTAGAATTTTAATTATTTGTTTTTTCGATCAGTTCTCTTTGATCGGTTAAATCTTTGTAATAGAAATAAGCTGTAAACCCTAAAATCAGGATGATGTTGCTTATTTTAAAACTATGGTCGAGCCAATACGCAAAAGGCGGAACATTACCGCTTAGGCTTTGTTTAATGCTTGGCCATGAGTTTAGCGTAAAAATGATCAAAATCATCAGTAAAAACTTCAGTAAGGTTCTGATGATGATTTTTTTATGGTTTACTTTTTCCATTATTTAAATTCCCTGAAATCCTGACCATCGGTAATGTTTAATAAACTTTCGTAAATCAAGCTGATTACATTGTCAACATCTTCTTTATGCACCATTTCTACGGTGGTGTGCATGTAGCGTAACGGCAATGAAATTAATGCCGATGGAACGCCACCATTTGAGTAGGCAAAGGCATCGGTATCTGTTCCGGTGGAACGTGAAGAGGCCTGACGCTGGAATGGAATATTGTTTTTCTCGGCAGTTTTGATCAATAATTTATTCAGATTGGTTTGAACAGCTGGTGCGTAAGAAACCACGGGGCCTTTACCTGCAGCTAAATCGCCCTGAATATTTTTGTTAATCATTGGCGTGGTGGTATCGTGTGTTACGTCAGTAATGATCGCCACATTTGGTTTAATGCGTTGCGCAATCATTTCTGCACCGCGCAAACCGATCTCTTCCTGTACAGAGTTTACGATGTATAATCCGAATGGAAGTTTTTTCTTGTTTTCTTTTAATAAACGGGCAACTTCGGCAATCATAAAACCACCAACACGGTTATCTAATGCACGGCCAACATAATAACGGTCGTTTAAAACCATAAACTCATCTTCGTAAGTAATTACACAGCCTACATGAATGCCTAGTTTTTCAACCTCTTCTTTTGTCGTACAGCCACAATCTAAAAAGATGTTTTTTAACTCTGGTGCCTGCTCTTTTTCGCCATGACGGGTGTGAATTGCCGGCCAGCCGAATACTGCTTTCACCAAACCTTTTTCGGTATGGATGTTTACACGTTTTGAAGGCGCAATCTGATGATCTGAACCGCCGTTGCGGATTACATAAATTAAACCATCGCTGGTGATGTAGTTGACATACCACGAAATTTCATCAGCATGTGCTTCAATAACTACTTTGAAGTTAGCTTTAGGGTTAATTACGCCTACTGCAGTGCCATAATTATCGATAAAGTGTTCGTCGATATATGGTTTTAAATAGTTTAACCAAAGTTTTTGACCTTCCCATTCGTAACCGGTAGGCGCAGGGTTATTGATGTATTCTTCAAGAAACTGTAGCGATTTTTTGGTTACTACAGGTGTATGTTTCTTTTTTTCGTCGTCTTTTTTCTTAGCCATATGATATTTATTATACCAACAGAGTACAAAATGAACAAAGCTTATATTTTTTTGTGTTCTTCGTGCCTTTGTGGTTCTTCGTAATTTAATATTAATTCCATAACTACAAAATCGTAACCATCTTTAAAAAAGGTTTTATCGGTTTCGTGCAAGCCAAATTTAAAATAAAATTCTTTAGCATTTACACGGGCATTGCACCATAGTTTTGTCGCTTTTTGAATTTTACAAAAATCTAATATATAGTCGATAAGCTTTGAGCCGTAACCATTTTTTTGTGCATCGGGCAATATTGCAAGCTTTCTAAATTGATAAACATCCTCTTTATGGAACAAGGAAACTACTCCTGTTAATTTATGATCAGCATACAAACCGAAATGTATGCCATCAAAATCATCTGGTAATTTTACTATGTCGAAAGGTTGATTAGGATACATGGTTTCATGTCTGATTCGCCAGGTTAAAGAAGGGAATATTTGCTCAATCTGAACCATTATGATTTTCTGCCGTAAAACTTATAGATTAAAATATTGAGTAAGATAATACCTGTCATTCCATAGCAAAACAGTGCCCATCCCCCCTGATCCCAAAGCCATAAACCCAAAGCAGAGCCACAGCTGGCACCAATAAAACTAACTGACATGAAAATGGTATTCAGCCGATTTCTTGCTTCTGGTATCAAGGTATAAATTCGGGTCTGATTGGTTACGTGTATGGCCTGTTGACCGATATCGATCAATACAATACCGATTACAAACAGGTATAAATGGCTGCCTGTAAAATAAAACAGGGCGATACTCACAATTTGCAGAATAAAACCGATCATTAAGTTTTTGCGTGGATTATTGCCGTCGCTCAACTTACCCACCAGTGGTGCAGCCAATGCACCTGCGGCACCTGCAATGCCAAATAATCCGATCTGTAAAGTTTGAAAGTTAAATGGTGGGTTGGCGAGGAACAATACCATCGTTGTCCAGAATGCACTGATAATAGCAAAGGCCAAAAAGTTGATAATCGATGTTTCCCGCAAGGCAGGCTGGGTTTTAATATAACCGAACATCGATCGCATCAGTTCTTTATAGGTGCCTTTAAAAGCGGGATAACTTTGCGGGAAACGTTTCGCCATTAAAAGGATCAGCAATGCACAAATTCCGGCAGCGATATAATAAACTGCTCTCCAGCCTAACCAAAAGCCAATGCTTCCGCTTACCGCACGAGAGGCTAAAATGCCAACCAGCAAACCGCTCATAATCATGCCGATATTGGCACCACGGTTTTCGTCGTTGCTTAAATTGGCGGCCAGCGGCAAAATGAGCTGCGGTACAATAGAGCAGGTTCCGATGAGCACAGAGGCCACTTCGAGTACAAAGAAGGTGTGCGAAACTGCAGCAATCAGTAAGGCAAAGATGGCCAGGCCGGTAATGACAAGGATCTGTTTTTTGCGTTCAAACATATCCCCAAGCGGGACTAAAAGGAAAAGCCCTAAAGCATAACCAATTTGTGTGAGATAGGTAATTCTTCCTGCATCGGTTTCGGTAAGGTTAAAATCTTTCGCGATGAGGATGACCAAAGGTTGGCAATAATAAATGTTTGCAACAATCAGGCCTGTGCAAAAAGCCATGAGGAGGATGTCTGTCCGGGATAATTTTGGGGTAATCTGCATGTTAGTCTTAAGTCGGAAGTCCCCAGTCATGAGTCTTGGAGGCCGAGATTGATATACTCCCAGACTATGGACTAATGACTATGGACTATTTTCTACAAAGGTATATTTCCGTGTTTCTTTCTCGGGTTATTCACCACCTTATTTTCTAACATCTTAAAAGCTTTTATCAACTTTATACGGGTTTGAGCGGGTTCAATTACCTCATCAACAAAACCACGTTCTGCTGCCCGATAGGGGTTGGCGAAGATATCTGAATATAGTTTTTCTTTTTCCAGCCACTTTTCTTCAGGATTTTCTGCCGAGCGGATCTCTCTTTTAAAAATAATTTCTGCAGCACCCTTGGCACCCATTACAGCAATTTCGGCACTTGGCCAGGCGTAGTTCATATCTGCGCCAATATGTTTGCTGTTCATTACATCGTAAGCTCCACCATAGGCTTTTCGGGTTATAACCGTAATACGGGGCACGGTAGCTTCGCTAAAAGCATATAATAATTTTGCCCCGTTGGTGATGATGCCATTCCACTCCTGATCGGTTCCTGGTAAAAAACCCGGAACATCTTCAAATACCAATAAAGGAATGTTAAAGCAATCGCAAAAGCGGACAAAACGGGCGGCCTTAGTTGAAGAATTGCTATCTAAAACCCCCGCTAAATAGGCGGGTTGATTGGCTACAATACCGATGCTTCGGCCTGCAAGGCGGGCAAAACCTACTACAATATTCTCAGCATAAGCGGCGTGTACTTCTAAAAAGCTATCAGCATCTGCAACAGCGGCAATTACTTCACGGATATCGTATGGCTGCGAAGCATTTTCTGGCATAAATGTATTGAGCTCAGGCCGGCTTTCATCAGCTGCTTCGTAAGGTAAATGTTCGGCAATTTCCTCACAGTTTTGAGGCATATAACTCAATAACTTTTTTACGTGGTTAATGGCTTCAATTTCATTGGCGCAGGCAAAATGGGTAACGCCCGACTTTGTGGCGTGTGTGCTGGCGCCACCTAATTCTTCTGAAGTTACTTCTTCGTGTGTTACGGTTTTAACCACATTTGGGCCGGTCACAAACATGTATGAAGTATTTTCGACCATTAAAATAAAATCGGTAATCGCTGGAGAATAAACAGCGCCTCCGGCACAAGGGCCCATAATGGCAGATAGCTGCGGGATAACACCAGATGCCTGAACGTTTTTATAAAAAATATCGGCATAGCCACCCAGGGAAACCACGCCTTCCTGAATACGGGCGCCGCCGCTATCGTTCAAGCCGATTAACGGTGCGCCATTTTTCATGGCCATATCCATTAACTTGCAGATTTTTTCTGCGTGGGTTTCGGAAAGTGAGCCACCGAATACGGTAAAATCCTGAGAGAAAACGTAGGTTAACCTTCCGTTTATTGTTCCGTATCCTGTTATTACACCATCACCAAGATATTTTTCACGTTCCATGCCGAAATCAGTACTGCGGTGGGTAACCATCATGCCGATTTCTTCAAAGCTGCCCTCATCCATTAAAAAATGGATGCGTTCGCGGGCAGTAAGTTTGCCTTTTTTATGCTGACTATCGATCCGCGCTTGTCCGCCGCCAAGGTTGGCCTGGTTAATTTTATCTTTAAGTAATGCTATTTTTTTATCCATTGCTGAAACTATGAGATTTTAAAATTAAAAATTACTAACGGTAATGCAAGGCTTGTGGAATGTTATTTGCCCAAGAACCATACACTTTGTTGATTAAACCTGACAGCAGCGATATCCTTTTTGGTTAAGAGGTTAATTGATTTTTAAACTAATGTTGCCAAAAAGATTTGTCGTATTGCAGGACTGAACTCACCGATAATAACTGAACCCGCTGTTTCCAGAGCGCTTGAATAGTGTAACTTTTTATACCAAATGCAATCGCCTATCTGTTATATTACATTTTTTTTACAGCCTAAAGCATTGAAAAACCAATTATCCGTTTATTTTTGTAGCCGTTAGTATTAGAACAACATTAGAATTAGCAGATGTTTTTAAGAAAATACAAGTATTTAATCGTTACAGCATTTATGTTCATTTTCATGGCGAAGATGGGGATATCTGGTGCACCGGTTTTTTGTACGAGTATCGACAAGGAAATCATGAATGCTGTAATCATGCAGATTGAGTTAGAGCATGACGGCGGAAAGGATGCCGCCAAAGACACTGCAAAATTCACCGATTTCAAACTTGTTGAACTCAATCATCCTATCTTTTCTTACGAATTCTCTTCGAGCCATTTTATATTGAAGAGCAGTTTCATCGAACACTTCAAGAGATATGTAGATCCATATCATCCTACTGTTCCAACTCCGCCGCCCAACTTTATCTAGTCTTTATTTTTTGGGGTAACCTATTTTGCCTACTCAATTGAATTGAGCATTACTGTTGTGTTTAAAATTTCGCATGGTACGCCTGGTCTTTTTGCAGTCTGGTTTTAAAGTTCCCCCGCGATTTATTCGTTAAAATTTACTAGATAATTATATCGTTATGCAAAAGTTTAACCCGGCCTTTTCAGGTTCGGACGTGAAGAAATATATTCTTAAAAAGAATTTAAAGAAAGATTTACCTGCAAGTATTGTAGTGTTTTTAGTGGCATTGCCATTATGTTTAGGTATTGCACTAGCCTCAGGTGCCCCATTATTTGCTGGTTTAATTACAGGTATTATTGGAGGGGTAGTAGTTGCCTCTTTTAGCGGATCGCAATTGAGTGTGAGTGGCCCTGCAGCGGGTTTAACCGTTATTGTTTTAGGTGCCATAACCTCCTTGGGCAGCTACCCAACCTTTTTACTTGCTGTTGTATTGGCAGGGGTATTCCAACTGGTTTTAGGTTTGGTAAAAGCCGGAACCATTGGTAATTACTTCCCCTCAAGTGTAATTGAAGGAATGCTTGCAGCAATCGGACTGATTTTGATTTTAAAACAATTGCCACATGCATTAGGTGTTGATACCGATTTTAGTGGTGATGAAGGATTCTTTCAACAAGATCACGAAAATACTTTTTCAGCGATTACGGCAGCAGTAAGCCATTTTAGTTTAGGTGCTGTAGTAATCAGTTTATTATCGATAGCCATTCTGCTCATCTGGCCCCGATTCCCTAAATTGGCAGTTGTACCAGCCCCACTGTTAGTGGTAACACTAGGTGTTGTAGGAACTCTACTTTTCGCAGGTACAGATCATCCTTTACGTGCCGATCAGATGGTGAAAATCCCGGTAGTAAGCGGATTTGGTGAATTTTTAGGTCTGTTTACCATGCCCGATTTTTCTCAACTGGCCAATAAGAACGTATACATTGTGGCCTTAACCATTGCTGTTGTGGCGAGTTTAGAAACCTTACTGAGCCTTGAAGCGGTCGATAAAATTGATCCGATTAAACGTGTGTCGCCAACAAACAGGGAATTAATTGCCCAGGGTTTAGGGAATATTACCAGCGGAATGGTTGGTGGTTTACCCATGACATCTGTAATAGTACGGAGTTCAGCCAACGTAAATGCAGGTGGAAGGACCAAAATGTCGGCTATTTTCCATGGCACCTGGTTGTTGTTATCCTTGTTATTTATTCCAGGTTTAATTAATATGATACCATTGTCGTGTTTGGCCGCCATTCTTTTGGTAACGGGGTATAAATTAACACGTATCAGTTTGTTTAAACACATGTACCATAAAGGTTGGGATCAGTTTGTGCCATTTGTGGTAACCGTTGTAGCGGTTTTATTTACCGATTTGTTAAAAGGCGTGGCTGTAGGGATGTTGGTTTCGATTTTTTACTTATTACGTACCAATATGCGCAACCCGTTTTTTTACAGAATCTCGAATGAGGGCGACAAAAAGAATATCAGGATTAAACTGGCAGAAGAGGTTTCCTTTTTAAATAAAGCAGCGATACAGGTAGTTTTAACGAATATCCCGAAAGAAACAAATGTAATTATTGATGGTTCGAATGCCAGGTATATCGATCCTGATGTATTGGAAACCATTTATAATTACAAACATAATGCCTATACCAAAGGTATTATTGTAACTCTGGAGAATATCCAGAAACATTATACAGTACCAAAATTAAATATTAAAGTAGAAGAAGAAATTAATAAATTATAGTTATGTGCGCAAAAACAATAGAAACGAAAGATATAACATACGATAACTTGTTGCAAGGCAATAAAGATTGGGTTAAAGATACGATTGATAGTGATCCAACCTTTTTTGATAAACTGTCTGAAGGTCAAAGCCCGCCAGTATTGTGGATTGGCTGTTCTGATAGCCGTGTACCGGCCAATCAGATTACCAATACTAAACCTGGTGATATTTTCGTGCATAGAAACATTGCCAATGTAGTAGTGCATACGGATATGAACCTGCTTTCAGTGCTCGATTATTCAATTAATGTATTAAAAGTAAAACATGTAATTGTTTGCGGCCATTATGGTTGCGGAGGTGTTAAAGCTGCATTGGGCAATAAACAGGTTGGTATTATTGATAACTGGTTGAGAAATATCCGCGATGTTTATCGCACGCACGAACGTGAAATGGCAACCATCAAAGATCCCGATCAGCGTTTCGATCGCCTGGTTGAATTAAATGCGATTGAAGGTGCTGCAAATGTGACCAATACATCGATTGTACAAAGTGCCTGGGCCAATGGCCAGGAGCTTTCGGTACATGCCTGGGTATATAGCTTAAAAACAGGAATCATTAAAGACTTAAAAGTAACCTGTAATTGTCTTGATGATGTTGCCCCTGCGTTTAAAGTAGGATAAAACACCCCATAGGTGTTATTTTTTAGTTGTTAGGGAAAGTCCCCGATTTTACATCGGGGGCTTTTATTTTTCTGTACTGTGTGGCATATTGCCGGCATGGCCCTTATTCCCTTTTTCGGCATCTTCTCTTGCTTCTTCCGAACCAAAATCGCCCCTTCCGAAATTTCTGCCCAGATTACCTGCATCGGTTTCTACAGTGTTGTTCTTTTCTTTGTCGTTGCTGCGGTGGCGGGGCACCAACTGATCAGGCATATTGGTTTTATCAGCAGCATTGTCTGCATTTTTATCGCCTAAATTCTTGTTATTGTCTTTTGTACTTTCCATGATCAACATATTAAACTATTGATATAGAACAGCACAGAATAGGATTGGTTTTAGATTGTTTGACGATAAGCTTCCATACTTTCGCACATTATTCAATCGTAATCCATTTATATTCTTCCGGATTAAGGCTAATGCTTATTTCAGCTTCGTAAGCCCTATTCAATTTGAATTGTTGAGGTTTTCCATCATTAATTCGGATAGATGCCGTTTGCGTTAAGCCTGTATAGTACAATGGTATTTTGATTTTTCTGGTGATTTTTTCTTTTAATGGATTAAAAATCATGGTGAGTCCTTTTTGTTTGAGTGATGGATTTACATGCAGCCAACCGTCCCAATCCCGGCCATCAGGTCTGCGTAAATGAAGTAAATCGCTATTTAAAATGTTGCGGTATTTCTTATACCAGTTGATTACTTCAATTACTGTTTCTTTTGTGGCTTCGATATCGTATAAACGCGGACCACGGTAACAGGCCTGTACACCCGCTCCGTAATATTGCATCATCAACTGTTTATAATCGGTGAGGTGTTCGGAAAGTGGCTCAAGAATGGCTTCAAGCCCACCGCCCTGGTATTTAGTTAAGGGTACAAAACCCCAGCTCATTGATGGTGTTTTTTCCCAGTTGCCGTCAAAAATGTTTTGTCTGTTTAAAATTTTCTGTTGATCGCGCGGCAGCGAAAAGTTCACTTCTCTATAACCTATCGAAACTTTGTTCGTGCCATCCAAAAGATACCAATCCGGGGCATTTACATAAATACCGTTTTCATTACACCAGTGGTAAAGTTCTTTTTGGATTTCCATTTGTTTCCATTGTGAATCTTCTTTATCACGGTGACCGGGGTGCGTGGTTGAAGCACAGATATCACCAGGGTAAGGGCCATCATTTTCCCAGATGCTAAAACCGGTTTGGGCTAAAAAATATTTAATCTTATCGCGGTAGGCTAAACCCCATTTACTACCAAAACATGGTGCATTACCAAAAAATGCGCCACCAATTTTGCCCGTTTTTGGATTTACCACATCATCTTCTTCGCTAATATGACGGGAGCTAAAAAGCGAATAACTACCAATGGCTATGCCCTTTTTACGCGCTATATCCGCAATATTTTTCCAATGAGTTATGTTTTTAGCTGAGGTGTCTTCCATGTTACAGTGACTGCCAAAACTCATAATTAGCGCTTCATAACCAGTATTTTTGCATTGTTCAATTGCATTTAGTACCTCCTCATCGGTTTTGCTGACCAAATGCATAAAAATAGGGTTCTGTGTAGTCCAGGGGGCAATGGTGCGGTACATTTTTTTGATCATCAATCCCTTTCTTTCCCGGTCGTAGGTATCAATTAATAGTTCGTGGGTACGGATAGAATTGAAGATTTCTTTAGGTTTTAACGAAATTCCAACTGCATTTTCAGGATATATTTCCAATAAAGCAGGGGTTTTATAGTCGTAATTAACCTGCGAAGTGTAAGTGCTATCTTTTTTCCAGTGTGTGGTTTGATCGCTGATTTCATAAGTCATGGAGTTGTTAAAGGCATAATTCGATTCGATGTAAATGCCATGTTGCTTTTTCATTTGCTCCTCTGTACCCACTACAGCACTTTCTTCTTCCACTACTCCTAAAATTTCATTGACCACACGGCCAATCTTAACCTCTTTTCCCCCTTTGTTTTCTATACTCAGCCATTTGACGATCAATGGAAGGCCATCGTAAAGTTCATAATGTACGTTGATAATGATTCCTTTTAAAACAGGTTGATTACTTTCAAAATTAAAGGTGATCATTTTTCCTTTTGCCTGACGATTGTTCGAAGCCCAGGTGCTATTTCTCCACTTGAGAAAAGGTTTTATGGAATCTATTTTGAATGATTTATAACCAAAGTCGGCTTTTGCATCAAGTTGATTGATCCATTGGGTAAGGAAGTATGCGTTTTCTTTTTGTCCTGAAAGTCCGCCAACATTGTAAGCCGTACCATTTATGGTAACTTTAGCTTCTGGTTTTATTGAACGGATCAACTGTTGACCATTGCTCATGTTTTTATAATCGATGCAAGCTAAATCTGGCGACAGTGTAAATACACGTTTCACCAATCCATTATATAGGATTATACCATTTTTATCAGCCGAGTAAAAAATCTGGGCCTGTTGATTGTTTTGCTTTACAAGCCAATCGGACGCACTTAAATTTTCTATCCCTGTTGAATAGGCTAGAGGGGTTTCTTGAGCGGAAACGCTTAAAAATTGAAAAATGAACAGGGCTATCAGAAATGTTTTTAGCAATTTCATCAGTGGTGTGTATTTTTTAGGTTGCGATTAGTCGCTGGTTTATTTAAAATCTGCAGCGCTAAGTTGATAATGCTGCCCGGCTTTAGTTTCTAATATAAACTTTTTTCCTTGATAACGAATGGCACAAGATCCTCCTTTTTTGGCTACAATGGTCGCCGATTGTAATTGATGGTTTTTCCAGTTCATATCGATTACAAAACCACCCCGTGCAACCAATCCTTTTACCGAACCATCTTTCCAGGCACTTGGTGGTGCAGGTAATAAGGATATAAAATCTTCGTGGCTTTGCAATAACATTTCGGTCATGCCAGCAATTACCCCCAGATTTCCATCGATCTGAAAAGGAGGGCAGGCATCAAACAGATTATAATAAGTTCCTCCGCCCTGATCATATTTTGTATCCGTATCTGAAGTGGGACGCAATTGTGCATTTAATATTTTAAAAGCCCTGTTACCATCATTTAACCTGGCCCAGAGTGCGATTTTCCAGGCGTATGTCCATCCAACGCCACCATCGCCTCTTATTTCCAGTGATTTTTTTGCTGCTTCAGCCAGTTCGGGTGTTTTATCTTTTGTAATTTGGCTACCTGGATAGAGAGCGTACAAGTGTGCTAAATGACGATGTTGTATTTCCGGTTCCTTAAATTCACCTGCCCATTCCATCAATCTTCCATCTGAACCTATTTTTGGAGCGGCTAAATTTTGCCTGGCATTATTGATTTTTTTAAGGAAATCGGTATCATTTGTTTTTAAAATTGCAGCTGCTTTTAAAGTGTTGCTGAACAATTCGTAAATCAGCTCCTGATCGTGGGTTGGCCCCATGCTGATCTGCACCTTGGCGCCATCGGGTGCCAGGAATGAATTTTCGGGCGATGGGGATGGTCCTGACACCAATTTCCCAGTTTTCGGGTCTTTTACCAGCCAATCTAAATAAAACGTACTGGCTTCTTTTAAAATGGGAAATACCTTAGCTAAATAATCTTTATCCTTAGTAAAGGCATAATGTTCCCATAAATGTTCGCACATCCAGCCACCACCACCAACGTGCATACCCCAGCTTGGATGTTCGCCTGGGGAGGTGTAACCCCAAACATTTGTAATGGTATGGAGTACCCAGCCGTTCATTTGGTATTGTACTTTCGCAGTGCGTTTTCCGGGTTCTAGTAGCGATGAAACCAAATCAACAAACTGATCCTGACATTCGGATAGATTGGTTACTTCAGCTGGCCAGTAATTCATCTGAACATTAATATTGGTATGGTAATCTCCATTCCATGGGGTTTGGATCTGATTGGCCCAGATGCCTTGTAAGTTGGCAGGTAAACTCCCTTTACGAGATGAGGATAACAAAAGATAACGGCCAAATTGATAATATAAGCCGTACAAAGCCGATTCGTTATGGCTTTGCACATTTTTAGCCATCAGCTCGTTCGTGGGTAAATTATTGGTGCTATTGTTTAACCGGAGGCTCGACCTCTTCATAAAAGAAGAGAAATCGTTTATATGCCTTTGGCGCAACAATGCGTAAGTTTTTGCCGTTGCTTTTTTAGTTACTCCATCCAATTCGCGCTCAAAATTTGCATTGGTATAATCGGGGTAATGCAGACGGTAATTTGTAGCTGCAGTTAAAATAATGGTAACTGAAGTGGCTTTTGAGATCTGTAGCGAATTTCCATCAACTTTTATTGTTCCGCCTGTAAGCTGTGGTATGGCATAGGTTTTATATTGCATGCCATCGCCACCTTTGCCGTTATTTAAGATTCCGCTCATCACTAAGCGGCCATTTTTGGCATGGGTTTTAAAGCGTTCGGGCCGATCTAATGATAATGAAAAAGATAAAGCATTTGCCTTGCTGGAAGTTAACCGAATCACCAATGCCCGATCTGGAAAACTGGCAAAAACCTCTCTTTTGTATTTAATACCATCTTGTTCGTAGCTGGTTACGGCTATTCCGGTAATCAGATCGAGTTCGCGGTAGTAGTTTTTAAAGCTGGATTTTTTGCAAAAGTCTATCCTCAGGTCGCCCAGGGTTTGGTAGCAGCCAAAAGGAGCGTTGGAACCATTGCCCTGACCAGAGCCCTTACCTTTACACACCTGTGTTTTATTCGTTAATTCGGCTGCTTCTTTATATTTCCCTGCAAAAAGGAGATTTCGTATTTCAGGGATGTATTTTGCGGCATCCGGATTGTCGTTATCATCCACACTGCCGCTCCATAAAGATTTTTCGTTAAGCTGTATCCGTTCCCGGTTGACATCACCAAATACCATTGCCCCTAAAAAACCATTGCCCACAGGAAGTGCCTTTAACCATTCGGGATCACTTTTCCATCCATCTGGATTGTCTTTTATACCAGCATTTGCTGGGGATGTAAACCAGACCTTGTCATTGTGAATCGACTGCGACCAAACTTTCGTAACAGTACAGATGGCTAAAGTAAAAAGAAGGAAGAGGCGTATTTTGTTCATTTGGGATAATTTCAGATTATATATTAATTAACGGGTACCATTTAGTTCTGGTGAAACACCTCTTCCATACTGCTCCAGGTTTCGCCTTTGGCAGCAGCATCGGGTAGGGGAACTTGCATAGGCGCAGTTTCTTTCCACCAGCGCTGGGTAGTGGTATCGGCAGCCATTTTCTTCATGTCGGCAGCAAAGTCTTTCCCGGTGTATTCAAAGTAGCTGAAGAGATAGGGTTTTCCGTCTATTTCTTTTAAATAGATAGAATAGTTGCGGATGTTGCAGTCGCTGATTTTTTTGAGTACTGCTGGCCATGCCGCTGCATGTAGTTTTTTGTAATCGGCAATTTTTTCAGGCTTTAAGCCAGTAACAGTTCCATAACGTACAACTTTGGTTGGTTCTTGTGATGTTGTCGCTTCTGTTTTTGTCGACGGATTACAGGCCAATAGGCAAAACGATAAAACTAAGAGCCATGCATGGATTGATTTTAAATTTTTCATGTGGTCAGAATTGATTTAGTTAATTACGGGAACATCTTCAGCACCGCCATTTAATTCGAGTACCACAATATAATCTGATTGATTGCTTTGGCCAGCAGGAAGTTGAACCGAAATGCCTTCTTTTTGTTCAATATTAACTGCCTGATTATTTAATAGGTACGCTTTTTTAACTTTTCTGCCCGGAATGGTTTTTAAACTGAGTTTAGCCAAACTGGTATTGAGCACATGGAGATAAATTTTGTTACCCTTTCTGGTAGTTGCATAATCGTTGTTGGGTTGGTACGGGCCTCCTAATGTACTATAAACGGCTTCACCATTAATTTTTAACCAATCGCCGATTTCTTTTAAACGTTCAATCTGGCGGGTTTCGATCCGTCCATCAGGCATTGGGCCAACGTTTAACAAAAGATTTCCATTACCACCAGCTGTTTTCGAAATAATATCTAGACACTGTTTTAACGATTTCATCTTGTCATTTGGTTTCCAGGCCCATTGGTTACAGATAGTAAAACAGCTTTCCCAGGGAGTGGTCATATTTAGTTTCCCAACTACCTGTTCGGGCGTGTCGTAATCGCCTACCATTTTGGAAGCATCGATGTTTTTATTTTCCATTGCTGCAAATTCTTTTCCCAACCGGTTATTGATCACCACATCTGGTTTTAATTTTTTGAGGTAGTCGTACAGATCTTTTCCCATTTCATCTGTCCAGGGTTTTTCCCACTGGCCATCAAACCAGAGCATATAAGGATCGTACTTGGTAATCAGTTCTTTTAGCTGATTTTTCATATAAACGATATAGCGGTTCATATCCGATTTTGGGTCGATACTTTGGTTTTTTGGCGAGTGGATCGGATAATCGGGATGGTGCCAGTCTAATACAGAATAATAAATACAGAATTTAATGCCCTGTTTTTTGCAGGCTTCGTTTAATGCGCCAACAATATCCTTTTTATAGGGTGTATGGGCAATATCAAAATCTGTATAGGCACTCGGCCATAAACAAAAGCCATCATGGTGGCGTGCGGTAATGGTGAGGTATTTCATGCCCGCATCTTTTGCGGTTTTTACAACAGCATCGGCATCAAACAACACCGGGTTAAACTCTTTGTACAGGTTGTCGTAATCCTGTACCTCCACCTGATCGCCACGGCTCCAGCCAATTTCGGTACCCCGTAAACTTACCGGCCCCCAATGGATGAACATGCCAAAGCGTTTATCCATGAAATCGTTTACTGGAGATGGTTTACTCTTTTTTGTTTGTGCAGTAACGCTCAAAAATGTCGTTAATGCAATCAGAAACAAGAAACTTTTTTTCATATCAATTCTATTTAAAATAAACATATAAAATACCCATGAGGGCCAGAAGTGCCACCGATAAAAATTTGTAATTACCTATGCCACTCCATCCTTTACTTTGTAACGGCTCCCAGATGGACTTCCAGTACAATACTTCACTTTGAGCCGTATGTTTTACGGGATAGATATATGAAAACACAATTTGTGTAACCGCGCATACGCAAAAGAGGTAAAATGCCATCATCATGAATGGGATTTGACCGATAAAGGTTTCCGTGCCATACACCTTATTTACAATAAACACCGCTACGCCCAACACGGAGCCGATAAGCAAGGTGTATTGTGCCGCTTCAGCTGATGCTTTTTTCCAGAATACACCCAATAGAAATACACAGGTAATAGGTGGCGCAATGTGAGCAATTACATCGTTTATACCTTCGAACAAACTTTGATAACTGTTTAATAAAGGCAACAACGCAATAGAAATGATCAGGGCTATACCTGCCGACCAACGCCCAACGTTTATCAATTGTTTATCTGTGGTTTCGGGTTTGAAACGTTTGTATAAATCGTAACTGCTTAAGGTGGCAATAGAGTTTAATGCCCCTGCAATTTGGCTCATCAATCCCGATAGGAGCGCAGCCACCAATATACCCACTAATCCTTTTGGTAAAAGCTGGGTAATCATTAAGGTGTAAATCCCTTTGGTATTTAAAACGGTTTCGCCATGGGCACCGACACTCTGTAAGCTTGATAAATCCATTGAGCCCGATTTGTATAAAGCGTAGGCAAATAAGCCAGGAAGTACAAATATAAAAACAGGTAAAATTTTAATGAAACCACAAAATAGCGCACCTACACGGGCATGGTTTTCATCTTTGGCACCCAAAACACGTTGTACAATGGTTTGATCGGCGCACCAGTACCAGATGCCCAAAATAGGATAACCTAAGAATACCGCAACCCAGCTCATGCCGCTTTTATCTCCTATTGGGCGGATCATGCTAAGCTTATCCATCGTATTTTCCCTTTGCAGTATAGCAGTCATGTGCTCCCAGCCACCAATTTTGTTCCAGGCAAATACAGTAATAATGATTGCGCCGGTAATTAGCACCAAACTTTGTATGGTTTCGGTAACCACTACAGCCTTTAGTCCACCAATGATGGTGTACAAGCCTGTTAGTGTTGCGATTACAATAATGCTCGTGTACATGTTAATGCCAAATAAGGTTTCGAGCACGATACCTCCTGCTAAAAAGGAAAAGGCAATGTGGATAATAATGGCCGAAAGGATGGAAATAAATGCCAGCCAATCTCTACAGGCACGGTTATAACGGCGTTCTAAAAAATCGGGAAGGGTAGAGATGCCCGATCGGATATAAAAAGGGATAAAAAGCAGGGCTAAAAAGATGAGCGTAAAAGCAGCCATCCATTCGAAATTGCCGTTTAAAAGCCCCGAGTCGAATCCGCTTTGGGCTAAGCTTACCAAGTGCAGGCATGAAATATTGGTAGCGAATAAGGCCAGGCCAATCATGGGCCATTTGAGGCTTTTGCCAGCCAAAAAATATTCGCCGCTTGTGGTCTCCTGATCCTTTTTCTTTCGTGTACCTGTCCACAGCCCTATGGTTACAATAAATAATATATAGGCGATGGTAATTACAATATCTATGGTGCTGATCATATTTGGTTAGTTAATGTTTACTTTAAATCACAGCTGCTCCCTGCTTCTTGCGGTGTGATATATACACCTTTCTCAATCTTGATCGGGTTTACAAAATGTTGTTTTAAATGCGGGATATGTTCTAAAAATAAAGCCTCATGTCCCATGGCAATGTGGTTAAACAGTACGAGGTGCTGGTGCAACTGGCCCATGTCGCCAACATGTGGTACAACCGGAACGCCAAATTTTTTGCACATCAAACTAATGGTAATAAATTCGCTTACGCCGCCAACGCGTACGGCATCTACCTGCGCAAAACTGGTACAGCCGGTTTGTAAATAATTTTTAAAAATAATGCGATTGGGTACATGTTCGCCGAGTGCCAGTTTTACAGGTGCAATGGCTTTTGCTAAAGTTTGGTGGGCCAAAACATCATCGGGATGGGTAGGCTCTTCAACCCAGTAAGGGTTCATATCTTTTAATTCATTACAAATCGATATTGCCTGTGGTAAAGTCCACTGCTGGTTGGCATCTAACATTACCTTTGAGTTTTCTCCAGCAACTTCCCGGACAATATTTGCCCTTCTGATGTCTCTCTTTGGATCTGCTGAACCCACCTTCAATTTCATGGCCGTAAAACCATTGTCAATCGCTTTTTTACAGTTTTCGCGTACTTTTTCGTCATCGTAATTAAACCAGCCCACAGAAGTATCGTAACCTGGATAGCCAGCATCGAGTATTCCTTCCCTCGATTTTTTTGAATCCGCCTGACTTTGCAGCATGTCTATAGCTTCCGCTCTCGTCAGTACATCTTCAAGGTAAGAAAGGTCTAGGGTGTTTACAATTTCTTCCGGACTAAGCTCAATCAGCAATTTCCATAAGGGTACACCACGCTTTTTTGCCCATAAATCGTAACAGGCATTGGTAACAGAAGCCAATCCTAAATGCACTACGCCTTTGTGTGGACCTAGCCACCTAAACTGTTGTTCGTTTGATAAGGTTTTAAAAGTTTCTCCAAAATTGCCCATCAACTCTTCAATGCCAATGCCTTTTAAAGTATCTGCATAAAATTTTGCAGCATTACAAACCAGATCATTACCTGCGCCCAGTGTAAAGGCCAGTCCTGTTCCGGTTTTGCCATTTTCGGTAAGTTGTGTTACGGCATATGAATATTGGGGATCTTTGTGTATGGCATCGCTTCCGGCACCAGTTGCCAGTTCAAATCGTTTATCGCTAACTTCAATTTTGTTTATCATGTTTAATAGTCGGGATTATAAAATGGTTCTGTATCCAAGCTCTGCACCACCACTTACCGGTAAAATTGTTCCGGTAATAAAACGGGCAGCATTGCTTAAAAGAAAAGTACAGGCATCGGCAATTACATCACCAGCAGGCATATCGCCCAATGGCTGTAAGTGATTCAGGTATTTTTCAATTTCAGCTGCATTAGGTTGCTCCTGGCTCCAGGCTTGTAATGTTGGGGTGTTTATTGCTGCGGGCGATACGGCGTTCACCCTGATTTTAAATGAAGCGTAATCTAAGGCCATGGCTTTGGTGAGGGCATTAATTGCACCCTTGGTGGCTACATAAGCCGCATGGTTATCCTGTCCGATACTACCCACCATCGAACTCGTATTTAAAATGCAGCCCTGCGTTTTTTTTAAATGGGCTATTCCATAACGGGTCGTATATAAAATGCTTTTTAAATTGATGTCCATTAATAAATCCCACTCCGAATTGCTAGTTTGATCTAAGGTTTTTGATGGGTGCGCAATGGCTGCATTATTGTGAATGGCATCAATACGGCTGTATTTTTCGACGACGGTATTAAATGCCATTGCTACCTCAGCTTCGTTGGCGATGTTACAGGTTAAAACTAATGTATCGGTGCCATTGAGTGCTTCCAGTTTATCGTTGCTGAGCTGGTTTTTATCCAAAATACAAACGGTAGCGCCTGCTTTTAGATAAGCTTTTGCACATTCCCAGCCTATACCGTCGCCACCGCCGGTAAGTACGATAATTTTATTTTCAAGCATGCTAGTTTTACTATTTGGTTAATACTTCGCTAATTTATTGATGAAAATTAAGAATGACTGGAATAAGGTTCGCTGATACTGATGCTATATTAGCTATTATTGATATTTTAATGCTGAGTTATGATAATATATCAGTTTTTCATAACTTGCTTCCCTTAACCAAATATGATGAAACCCATTTTCGCTAAAATACTGGATGGTAAAATAAACGATGTATATGGTTTAAAGGTGGTTGATGCACCTTACTTTTCTACCGAGTTTCATTTCCATGAAGAATGTCAGCTTACTTATACTATCGAAAGCGAAGGACGACGTATGATTGGCGATAGCATTGAAGATTTTAATTCAGATGAACTGATTTTTGTAGGTTCTAATCTGCCGCACGTATGGCACAACAGTAATCAATATTTTAACGATGTTGATGCACATGCTCACGCGCGGTCGGTTTCCATATTTATACATCCAGATAAAATTCTTGATCTTTTTAAAGAACCAGATAATATTCAACGGATTAAAAACTTTTTTCAACTGGCCAAAAGAGGAATGAAATTTGGCAGTGAGGTTAAAAAGAAGTTAAAGGAACTGATGTTAAAAGTAGCCCTGCAGACCGAAGAAATCGGGCGTTTAATCGGAGTGCTCGAAATTTTAAACCTGCTCTGTTCTACCAAGAATTACGAACTGTTAACCAGTCCGGGTTATACCAATAACTATCAATTGAAAGATAATGATCGGATGGATAAAATTTTAAAATATGTTTTTGATAATTTTAATCAGGAGATTCTGCTCCATGCAGCGGCCGAAATGACAAATATGAACAAACAGGCCTTTTGCAGGTATTTCAAAAACCGTACGCAGAAAACTTTTGTAACCTTTGTAAATGAGGTGCGGATAGGCCATGCCTGTAAATTAATGGCTCAAACCGATCAGCAGATCAGTGAACTGGCTTATTCCTGCGGGTTCAACAGTCTTTCTAATTTTAATAAGTTTTTTAAACTCGCCAAAGGGGTTACGCCGAAGGAGTATAAGAAGATGTTGGTGGTAGATTAGTGCTTCGAGGAGGTTCAGGGTGAATAATCGAAATTTGTTCTTTGGCATAATGTCATCCTGAGGGATAATTTCTTTTATAAAAATCGCTATAAATGACAGGAGATAATGGTGGTAAATCGCCTCGAAGTATCGTCATCCGATACCTATCGGATGACGACCGCTTTACTGGAGCCCATCAATGGCAGCGTAGTCGAAAGATCTTTATGGTATGATGGATCCGAGAATTACTTTGTCTTCGCCTCTTCCATACTTAATAAAGTTTCCAGTTCTTTTATTTTTTCAGGGTATTTCGAGGCCAGGTTGTTTTTCTCGCCTACATCATCTGCTAAATTGTATAATTGTGCGGTAGGCAAGTTGCCGGTATCGGTATGGGTAAGCTTGTAATATGCTTCTCCTTTTGATGGCCTGATGTATTTCCAGTTATCTTTAACGATGGCCAGTTGGTTGCTCTGTTCGATGTAAAAATCGCGGCCTTTTTTATCTTTTCCAATAAGAGCATTCCACACATTTTTACTGTCGATTGCGTTTTTGCTTTCGATATTGAAGAAGCTGGCAAAAGAGGCCAGGAAATCAATCTGCGATACCAGTGCGCCAGAAACACCTGGTTTTATTTTAGCCGGCCACGAAACAATAAAAGGTTCGCGGGTACCCCCTTCTAAAATGCTGTATTTGCCGCCACGTAATTCGCCTGCAGGGCTATGTCCGTTCAGTTTTTCGGCACCCTGATCTTCGTAACCGTCCATAATTACCGGACCGTTATCGCTACTGAAAATAATCATGGTATTTTTATCCAGACCAAGATATTTCAGCTGTTTCGTAATTTCGCCGACAGCCCAGTCGAGCTGTAAAATTACATCACCCCTGTAACCCAGTTCACTTTTACCTTTAAACATGGTGGCCGGTAAACGGGGTACATGTGGTTCGGTTAAGGCATAGTATAGAAAAAATGGCTCTTGTTTGTGGTCTTCGATAAAATTTTTGGCTTTGGTTAAAAATGTGAAGGGAAGTTCTTCATCCGTCCAACGTGCCAGTTTGCCACCCTGCATAAAACCGATACGGCCAATGCCATTTACAATCGTCATGTTGTGGCCATGATTTGCTTCCGCAGGCATTTTTAAAAGCTCCGGATGATCTTTCCCTGTCGGATCGGTTCCTATCGGATTTTTATAATCCACCGTAATCGGATCGTTCGCATCTAAGCCTACCACCAATTGGTTTTCCATAAAAACGGTTGGCACCCTATCGGCAGTTGCCGGAAAAATAAACGAATAATCAAAACCAACTTCTCTCGGACCCGGCTTTACTTCTTTGTTCCAGTCTTTTTCTACCGCTGTACCCAAGCCTAAATGCCATTTGCCAACCAAACCTGTTTTATAACCTGCCTGCTGAAAAACAGATGGAAGTGAACTATTGTCTGTTGGTACAATCAATGCCGCATCGCCAGGTAAAACGCCTGTTCCCTTTTTTCGCCAGGCATATCTGCCCGTCATTAACGAGTAACGTGAAGGCGTACAGGTAGAGGCGGTGGCATGGCCATTGGTAAATCTTAATCCCTGTTTGGCCAGTGCATCAATATTTGGTGTTTTGATTTTGGTTGCGCCATAACAACTCAGATCGCCATAACCCAGATCATCGGCATAGATGATAATCACATTGGGTTTCTTTTGGGCGGTGGCGTAAAAGTTTAGGCTCGTCAGAAAGACAAGTAGCGATAATAAATGTTTGTGGTTCATGGTTAGAAAGGTATTGGCATTTTTTTTAAATTAATACAATCGTCCTCGTTTATAACGAGGATGTCCGAGAGCCAAATTTTTAATGTGGTTTATCAGTTAAGCGATACAATCGCTTTTCTCACTAATCCCTGTTACAAACGAAGACTATGGACATAAAAAAGGCCAAACAATGATGTTTGGCCTAATATATAATAATCTTAATCTTCTGCTAAAAACGGATAACGGTAATCAGTTGGCGATTCGAAAACCTCTTTAATGGTACGTGGAGAAACCCAACGCAATAAGTTGATCATCGAGCCAGCTTTATCATTTGTACCCGAACCTCTTGCACCACCAAATGGCTGCTGACCTACAACGGCACCAGTACATTTATCGTTGATGTAGAAGTTACCAGCCGAATTGCGTAAAGCATGACTTGCTTTGTCAATCGCATACCTGTCTTGAGCAATTAAAGCTCCGGTTAAAGCGTATGGAGAAGTGGTATCAATTACTTCTAAAATCTGATCGAAATCTTTGTCTGCATAAACGTAAACAGTTAAAACCGGACCAAACAATTCTTCACTCATGGTTGTATATTTCGGATCATCAACCACTAAAATGGTTGGTTCAATGAAATAACCTTTAGTTTTATCGTAGTTGCCACCAGCAATAATTTCTACACCTTTATCTTTTTTAGCCTGATCGATATATTTAGCCAATTTATCGAAAGAACGCTCATCGATTACGGCATTGATAAAGTTGCCGAAATCTTCTGTTCCACCCATTTTAAAAGTAGCCAGATCAGCTATCATTTGTTCCTTAATCTCTGGCCAAAGACTTTCAGCAATGTACACACGGCTGGCTGCAGAACATTTTTGTCCCTGGTATTCGAAAGCACCACGAACAATTGCTGTACTGGCAATTTTTGTTTGTGCCGATGGATGTACCAGGATAAAATCTTTACCACCGGTTTCGCCAACGATACGTGGATATGATCTGTATTTATGGATGTTTGTTCCGATGGTTTTCCAGATTTCCTGGAATACTTTAGTTGAGCCTGTAAAGTGGATGCCTGCAAAATCTGGGTGGTTAAAAATCACTTCACCAGTTTCAGGACCATCAGCATATACCAGATTGATTACGCCGTCAGGTAAACCTGCTTCACGGAAAATTTCCATCAACAGGTTAGCCGCGTAAACTTGTGTATCAGCAGGTTTCCAAACTACAACATTACCCATCATGGCAGCAGATGCTGGTAAATTAGCAGCAATGGCCGTAAAATTGAAAGGGGTAAGGGCGAAAACAAAACCTTCTAAAGGGCGTTGCTCTACACGGTTCCAGCTTCCACGTGGAGAAACAGGAGGTTGTTGTTTGTAAATGTCTACCATGTAGCTTACGTTAAAACGTAAGAAATCGATTAACTCGCAAGCTGCATCAATTTCGGCCTGGTAGGCGTTTTTGCTTTGACCCAACATGGTGGCAGCATTTAATTTATAACGGTATTTACCTGCAATCAGGTCGGCAGCTTTTAAGAAGATAGCAGCACGGTGTTCCCAGGTTAGGTTTTCCCAATCTTGTTTTGCAGCCAAGGCCGCATCAATGGCTTGAGTAATGTGGGTTTTATCGCCAATACTAAACTGAGCTAAAATATGTTGGTGATCGTGTGGTGCAACAACTTTACCTTTTTTTGTGGTATGAACTTGTTTGCCGCCAATATACATCGGAATGTCTTGTTGGTATGAGCGGGCTTCGGCCAGTGCTTCTTTTAAAAGTGCACGTTCTTTGCTGCCTGGGCCATAATTTAATATAGGTTCGTTTACCGGAGTGGGTACGTTAAAAAATCCTTTAAGCATATTTTATTTTTTATGATTTGGGCAAATATAAGGCTTTTTGAGCTAGGCCATTCCATTATTCTGTAAAGAAAAGAAGGCAAACGTTTGATTGTATCCGTTAGATTAGATAGCGGTTAATTTTGAGTTTATTGTGGTTAAAATATGGGTGGTTGGATTTTTTTTATAGTGGTGTCAGTTGTTACCAACTGACACTCATTTAGCTCTTCCTTTGTTCGCCACAGATTACGCAGAAAAATGCCGCAGATTTAGGGGGGATTTAGTGGTTTTTACTTTTGTAATAAGAGTTGACAACTTTTCTTGCCACCCTGCTAGTAAAGTTGACAACTCTTTTAATGGTGTCGGTTGTTACCAACTGACACTCATTTAGCTCTTCCTTTGTTTCCCGCAGATTACGCAGAAAATACCGCAGATTTAGGGTGATTTTCTTCATTGAAGATCCCTGCCTGCACGAGGATTACGCACGAGAAGAGTTGACAACTTTTATTGCCACCCTGCTAGTAAAGTTGTCAACTCTATATTAAAGTTGTCAACTCTGGAATTCATACACCAATGCCAAATATTGCCCATGATGGCTCACACAGCCTGGTTTAGTCTTTTTATAATCGAACAAATGGTTTGGTAACTCGTAAATATTGATCTTAATTTTCTCTAGTTCACGCCAAACGGGGGAAGCAATGGTATGCAAGTACTCCGCTTGTATATCGCTTTTTGTGAAATAAGTATCATCCTCAATATTCACTTCGCCATAAGTTAGGCTGGTGTTCGAAAGGATCGTACACTCTAAACTTTTTGGTGCAAAACTCCGTATACCCGTTTTACGGTTATAGATTTTATAGGCCGATTCTTTCATGCTCCACAATAGCCACACCATTTCATCAGGTTTTTCTGATGAGCTAATGAGTAACTGTTCTTCAGCCGTGAAAATTTTATCAAGATAATTTTTACGCCGCCAGTTGCTTTGGGTTTTGGCCAGTACTAAATCAACAATATCATTGCCCAGCACGTGCTTCCAGTTTTTCTGCTATAATTTCGGTGGTGGCTTTTACATTGAGCATTTTGGCCATCGAATCGTTGTCTATTTCAATGTTGAATTTTTCTTCAATGTCTAAAATAATGTCAACCAGGTTGGCGGAGTTTATTTTCAGGTCGTTTATGAAATCGGTGTTTTCGTCGATATGTGTCAAAGCCGATGTTTCTTCGCTATAAGGTTCAACAATGGTTTTTAAGGCTTCGATGATCTGTTCTTTATTCATGGGAGTATTTTTTAAAGATAACGCAGGCATTAATGTCGCCAAATCCGAAACTGGCTTTCGCTAAGATATTAATTGGTTGTTGAATTAATGTTTGTGGAATGCTTTTTACATCGATTAATGTACTGATCTCTGGGTTTAGGTCTTCACAGTTAATATTGGGAAAAATAAATCCTTCGTGAAGTTCCAATACCGACGCCACACATTCGATACTTCCTGAAGCTGCAATACAATGACCGATCATGCCTTTTAACGAATTGATATAAGGGAAATTATCGGTCGGTAATTGTAATGCTATTTTCCAGTTTTCGATTTCAAGGGCGTCTTTAGTGGTAGCCGTAAGGTGACCATTAATCACATCTATTTCGTGAGCTTCGATGCCTGCATTTTGCAAGGCAGCCTGTATGCAGCGCTGAACGGCAATTGGGTTGGGGGCAGTCATGGTACCCAATCCCCGCTGACCGCCAGAATTGATATGTCCACCCATTACCTCTCCATATATTTTGGCTTTTCTGGCCAGAGCACTATCGAGCGATTCTAAAAGCAAAGCGCCAGCCCCACTTCCGGGTACAAAACCACTTGCCGTTGCACTCATTGGTCTGCTACCTTTTTCAGGCGCATCATTATGTTTAAAAGTGCATACTTTCATCGCATCAAAACCGCCCCAAATGTAAGGACCGCTATCGCTGGTGCTGCCTGCCAGCATTCGTTTAGCCTGCCCGGTTTTAATCCTTTCGTATGCCAGTAAAATGCTTTCGGCTCCGGTTGCACAGGCAGATGAATTGGTACTTACCTGATTCCCTAAACCAAGTTTACCACTGATAAATGCACTTACGCCGCTGGCCATGGTCTGGATCACTACAGAACTGCCCAGTTTCTTGATTTCAAGGTCATCAATTTTATTAATCGCCCACCTAAACTTATCTATCCCCGAGGTTCCGGCACCGAAAATAGTGCCGCTGTCCCAATCGGGTTCATCGTTATTTTCGATTGATAAACCTGCATCCTTCCAGGCATCTAAGCCTGCGATTACCCCATAAACAATGCCTGTGCTATTTAGGTTACGTAACTCGAGTGGCGTAAAATACTGGCTGATGCGTTCGTCGTTTAACTCGGGTTTTCCGGCTATCTGGCAGGAAAAGTTTAAGGCTTCCAGATCGGGCTGATGGCGGATGCCGGAAATCCCTCTTTTTATCGCATCCGAAAATTCTGGAATAGTTGTGCCATTTGGTGCGCAAACGCCTAAACCTGTAATCACAACCCTGTTATTCATGTCCCTTTGAAATTAACATACCCGAAATATTTCCTTTGCAAACGATTTCGCCTGTCGTATTTTCCATTATTACTTTGCAGTTTAGTTTATTAAACCTAAAATACACTTTCTCACTCGTTACTGTAACCTGCTCACCGGGGTAAACAGGTTTTAAAAAATCAATAGCGTTTGATGTCATGGCGATGGATACATTTTGATTGATCTCTTTTAACAGGTAAATCCCTAAACAAACCAATCCAATCTGCGCCATGGTTTCGGTGAGGATCACAGCAGGTGTAACGGGATGATCTTTAAAATGACTTTCGTAAAAGGGAAGCTTTTCATCGTAGGTATAGGTGCCGGTCACGCCGTTTTCATCAATATGCAACAACTCATCAACAAATAGAAAAGATTTGCCATAGGGGAGTTGAGCGATGATCTCTTTTTTCATGAGTGATTGAGTATTAAATGAGAGAAGGATTGAATTTTGAATGATTGAATGACTTAGTTTTGAATGTTTACCATTGTAAAAGTATACGCTGTGCCGAAAAACCTGGCCCAAAGCTGAGCATCAAACCTTTTTCGCCTGCTGCGGGTTTTTTATCCATTATCCTTTCTAAAACATACAAAACCGTTGCGCTGCTCATATTTCCGTAAAGTCTTAATACTTCTTTGGTATCATCTATATTTTTACCGAGCTGGCCAAACAGTTCTTCCACGATCTGGATAATCTTTTTTCCTCCGGGGTGAAAAATCAGGTGGTCGATATCATTAATAAGCAAATTATTTTTGGCCAGAAAGGGGTGGATGATATCGGGGAAATGACCGGCAATTGTTTCGGGCACGGCTACATCGAGTACCATTTGCAACCCGGTATTGGTGAGTTTAAAACCCATCATCTCTTCGGCATCATAGAAATGGTACATTTCTTCGGCTAAAATTTCCGGACCATGGTCTGCCTCGTCCGAACTTAACAGCACACAGGCTGCACCATCGCCAAATATGGCCGCACTTACAATGTTGGCCATCGAAAAATCGTTGAGTTGAAAAGTTGCCGTGGGCGATTCTACTGCTACCACTGCCGCACGTTTACCAGGGTTGGCTTTCAGGAAGTTTTTAGCGTAAAGAATGCCCGATACCCCAGCGGCACAGCCCATTTCGGTTACGGGTAAACGCACAATATCCTGCCGGAGTTTTAATAAATTGATCAGATAGGCATCTAAAGAAGGAATCATGATGCCTGTGCAGCTCACGGTAATAATGTAATCTAAATCCTGTGCTTGCCAACTGGCTTTTTCGAGTGCTGATGTTAAACATTGCGCACCCAGTTTGATGCCTTCCCTAACATAAATGTTGTTTCGCTCCTCAAAACTTAAATCGCTAAATACTTCTTCGGGCGACATGATCGAATAGCGTTTGTCAACCGCCGCACCTTCGAAAATCTTTTTTACTTTTCTGACAAAGCGGTCGTCCTGATCTTTTAGCCAAACATCAAGGAAAGGTAAAATTTCATCAGTTGATCTCCAGAATTCGGGCAAGGCTTTACTTACTGCTTTTA
Source organism: Pedobacter psychrodurus (assembly GCF_032678585.1). Taxonomy (GTDB): domain Bacteria; phylum Bacteroidota; class Bacteroidia; order Sphingobacteriales; family Sphingobacteriaceae; genus Pedobacter; species Pedobacter psychrodurus_A. The sequence continues at coordinate 54,178 of NZ_JAVTSN010000020.1, forward strand.
CGATTACGCTCATATTGTTTTAATTATCCATTGGTAGCGGAAAGCCCATTTCCATTTAATCGAACCCGATTTCAGGTTTAATTGTTTGCTGTATTTAATCAGGTCTGCTCTTTTAAATCCCCGGAGAATAGAAACTAATCCATCCTCCCGCGACATATCATTTAAACGGAATACATAACACAAAGCTTGAAAAAGACGATAAGCCAGGGCGCTTCTTTGCAGATCGTTGATGACGATGCCCATTTTGGCCGATTTTTTAATGTTTTCCAATAAATCAATAATCTCTTCATCTTTAAAATGATGTAACGTTAGGGTACAGAGCATAATATCGCAGGGTTCATCCTTGTTTAAATCCTGAAAAATATCGCTACATGAGTAGGAGATATTTGGATAACTGGTGGATAAACTTTCCGCGTGTTTGATGGTAAAACTATTGGCATCAATGCCTTTTAAAATAAAATGTAAACCCTGGCTTTTGGCATAATCGGCCAAAGTGCGCAGCATATCGCCATTTCCACAGCCAATATCAGTAATACGTATAACTTCCTGCTTTGGTTTGCTGTCGATTAAGCTTTTAATGCCATCCAATGTAACTTTATTACCGCCAAGCAATTGGTTAATACTGGCGATTTTATCGAGCGCATCACGTAATATTTCACCCTCCATGGCAAAGTCATCCATAATTTCGGGGGCAGTGCTTCTATATGTGGTATCTACAGACATTTATTGTGAGATATGGATTGGTTTTCCGTGTGTTTGTTTAATCATTTGCTTGAGTAGAAAAGGCATTCTGCTTAAGGTATTCATAGCAAAGCCATCAAATTTATTGTTTCTGAGCAATGCAGATAAAATCCTGCCCATCTTTAAGCGGGTTTTAAATTCCTTGTTCCATTGTGCAGTATATTTTTGTTCCAATGCTGTACGTGAAGTGATTTTACCTTCGAGTTTTTGATGTAATAGTACAGAAACAAGCTGAGCACCATGAATAGCCATGGCCATGCCGTTTCCGCAGAGCGGATGGATAAGCCCTGCAGTATCACCAATCATTAAAATGTGTTGATAAACAGGTTCTTTGGCTTGAAAAGAAATCTGACTAATGGTTAAAGGCGACTCGAATAAATTTTCTGCATTTTCTAAAATCGATTTTAAGTGGCTGTTTTTGTACAGGATGTTCTCCTGGTAAGCCACTATGTTTTTGTGTTTTTTGAAACTTTCGTAATCGGCCAGATAACAGATGTTTAACCGGTTGTTTTCTACTTTCGAAACGCCACAATAACCACCTTCAAAATTATGCAGACTAACTATATGATTCGGGAAATCGGATTTGTAATGGGCTTTTACAGCCAGATAGGGCGATTGTTTATGAATGAACTGCCGGTTGAGTTTAACATCTATGGCAGATCTTTTTCCATAAGCCCCGATCACATAAGGTGCAACATAAGTGTTATTTGCGGTTTCTACCGTAAATTGGTCATAGGCAAAGTTGATTTGCATTGCACGATCGTGTATTACCCTTATATTTCTTTTGATGAGTTCGGTATAGAGATAATGGTCGATGGTATACCGGCTTAGCCCAAAACCACCAAGTGGCAATTTGGTCTGAATACTTTTGCCCGAAAGGGATGTGAAAAGCAAATCGCTGATGAAAGTAGGTTTCAGATTTTCGATCGCTAAACCCAGCCATTCAAAATAGGGGAGCACTTCGTTCGAAATGTACTCCCCACAAACTTTATGGTGGGGGTAGATATCCTTCTCAATCAGTACCACAGGTATGCCCAGTTTATGTAAGTGGAGTGCGGCAGTTAAGCCGGCCAATCCACCACCAATAATTATAATTTCTGTTTCGGACTGCATAAGATGAGATGGAACGCTAATATAACGTTTTAATGATGTGATTGTTCCACCGCTTGCGCTTGTTTCCAAACGAATGCATCAGTAGCTTAACGATTTTATCGTTCTATATGTGCTGTCAGATGTTACCATCTGACAGGAATGATATTTGTTTGTGGCCATTTGCATTGGGTTTGCATCAATAGCTTAACGATTTTATCTTATAAACGATAAACTATTCAACGCTCGTTAGAAACGAGCGTTAGCTTTAGTTCTAAAACTCTTTTTTTTGATTAAACGGGATTGCAGCTCCGTCATTCAGACGGGAATATAAAGATCTGTGTTTATCATGGCCTGAACAGTCGGGCAGGTGTGCCCATCTGTGGTTAAAGCTCTTAGCCTACTGACATTAAATGAGCGTTAGTGCCAGGTTTTATCTATCGCTCCGTTCTTCCATATTCAGATCCGTATCAAACGGACTCTTGGTAAAAGGATAAATAGATTGTTTAACAAAACCTTTCGGATAAGCTGCTTCGTGTACACCCGTACCAGCCGGCCATTCTTTGCCCGGTAAATAATAGGTGCCGAAAATCATATCGATAAAAGGGAATATAGAGGCAAAATTATGTCCGTAATATTTAGGGTCCTCGCAATGGTGCCAGTGGTGATATTGAGGTGTTGTAAAAATATATTTTATTGGACCAAAGTTAATCCGCGTATTGGCATGGATCAGTACCGCATGGATGGCGATAAAAATAATGTATACATTAAACACCGTTGATGAAAAACCCAATACGTACAGCGGGATAAACGTCATGGCACGGGTGAAAAAGATATCGATAAAGTGCGTGCGACTTCCAGCCAGCCAATCCATATTCTGAGTAGAGTGATGTATCGAGTGGAAACGCCATAACGATACCCGGGTATGAAAGAAACGGTGTGCCCAGTATTGAAACAAATCGGTGCTGAAAAATGCCAGGAACAAAGCCACAATAAAAGGCAAGCCTTGCACCCAGGTATGGAGCTTGTCTAAACCCATCCAACCGAAAAACAATACGGCAGGTTTTTGTGTAACAATACCGAAAAACTGGATAAACAGGTGACTGATTACAAAATAAGTTAAATCGGTACGCCACTCTTCGTGGAACTTGGTCTGATCGTTGTTTTTTGGGAAGAACAATTCTAACGGAACAAAAATGGCTACCATTAAAAGTAAATCCAGAATCATCCAGTCCAAACCAAAATGCCAGCCCGATTTGGCAACATCGCGGCCTTCCACGCTTAATGCACCTAATACTACTGCCAGGGCACCGAGAGTAAAACCAGGCCATGCCCATTTAAGTTTTTTGCTCAGGATTAAGCTTAACAATGAAAAGAAAAAACACGCAATAACACCACCAAGCATTAAAGCTTCCATGCTATCTTTCGTATATATTTCGCGGAACTCGGGGGTGGTGAGTTTTTCGGGATAATGAAAACACAAGATACCTAAAAGTGCCAATACGGCTAAAAAAATAGAGATATATCCGCTAATCTGGCCCTGGCCTACTACTAATCTTTTATTTGGAGACATTAAATTATGTTTTGATAAACAACAATGATAATAAAAAAAGATAGAATAATTAAGGATTTAGTTTGGTTTTGGGTTAATCGGTAAATTGTTTAAATCGGTTAACTGTACGCCAAACGCCTGGCTCTAAACGCCTGGCCTTCTTTATATTTTCGTTATTTAAGAAGAATAATTAAATTACACCCTTAATAGCCAAATATTAAATAAATAACGCCTCAAACCCATGCCATACCACTTAAAAATCATATCAGCCATTTTTATAAGCTGTTTTTTCATCTTGCCACGCGCCTTGGCGCAACAAATGATTAAAGGGCAGGTTGTTAACGAAGCCAATAAAGGCATTGCATCGGTATCGATTTATAATAAACAAAAATTAATTGCCCTTAGCGATCCTGAAGGAAACTTTAGCTTTAAAATAGACTCCTTAAATAAAGGCCAATCGCTTTCGTTCAGTTCGGTGGGTTATGAAAGCCATTCAGTTAAAGTTGATGAACGCAGCATTGCCAGTGACCTCATCGTTAAGCTAAAAGACAAATACGTTAAATTAGATGATGTCCATATTTATCCTGCTAATTTTGCTGCTACCCTAATGAAAAATGCGATCGCGCACCTTGCCGATACCGGTGTGGTGAGCGAAAAACTGTTGTGCAGGCAATACATGGTAAAGGATGGTAAATACTACAGTTATGCCGAAGGTTTGTTAAACCTCCATACTGATGAATATAAAAATGATATCAAGTTGCAACTGGATGGGCTACGAAGGCTTAAGGAACTCAAGAAAACTGGTAGTGTGAAGATCAATTATGCGGTTGATTTAAGAATTGAGCTTAAGTCTTATTTTGTAAGTAATCTTAACGATAACATGCTCAGCGAGGATAACGATTATGAAATTGAAGGTCAGGTGGAATATGAAGACACCAAGTGTTATAAAATCTCTTTTACCAGGGCAAGGAATGTAGTTTACAAGCGCAAGAACGGGTGGGTTTATATCACCGTAGATAAACATCTGATTAAAGGGATGGAAAGCAATATTGCTACGATAAACAAAAGTATGATCTGGATAAACAGGCAAAACTATAGCATCGAAAATGGTTTAGCTAAATTATCTTCCACTTATTTAAAGTGTAATGTGGTAGCCGGATTATTTTCGGAAGGGGAGCCTTCGGCCGAGATGGAACTGCTTTTTCTGGAAAATATAGACCCCGAACAAAAAAACAACAACAACTATTCTACCTTAAAACTCAGACAGGATTTTTATCTATACCCTAAAAAGAACAATGTTGAGCTTTGGACAGCACTTTATCAAAAACATAACCTATCTATTCCAAAGGTAATTGTCGAAACCTATAAATCGGATAAAGATATATTGGAACAGTTTTAAGTTTATTGGGTTAATCGGTTAATTGTTTAAATCGGTTAACTGTTGTAGGGCGGCTAATGCTATCGCCGTTTAACCGCAGAGTATGCAGAAAAAATGGCGAGGAGGAAGCAGAGCTGGGTCATTAGTGATTTTTTAAATCGGTTAACTTTACGCCAAGCGCAAGGCTGATTAATCGGCTCATCCACGCCAAACTCCCAGCTCTGAACCCCCAACCCGAATGGTTGATCGACTTCGGACTGTTTCCATCTTTCCAAGCTCCAAACGCTCAACTCCAAACTAATCTTGGTCATTCCATCATCTCTCTTCCATTTTACATGCTGATGAAAACCATTCCATCGCCTTAACGGTTGCTTTATTAGGCTGATGCCTTTCTTTTTTAAATAATCAGTATTTTTGAAACCACAATATGTTAGTTAACTATCTACGTCTTTTACTGCTTCCTTTTTCGTTGATTTATGGAATCGCCATTATACTCCGCAAAAAATTATACGATTGGGGCTTGATGCGATCTGTACAATTCGATTTACCCGTAATCTGCGTAGGCAATCTGGCTGTTGGCGGATCGGGCAAAACACCCACTACCGAATACTTGGTGAGGTTATTGGCCGATTATAAAATTGCGATATTGAGTAGGGGTTATGGCCGCAAAACAAAGGGATTTATTCTGGCTGATGCCCATGCGACTGCCGAAACCATAGGCGATGAACCGCTACAATACCATCAGAAATTTGCAGGTGTTACCGTTGCCGTTTGCGAAGACCGTGTACATGGGATTAAACAGCTCAAAGAAAACCATGATTTGATTATTCTGGATGATGCCTTTCAGCACCGCGCGGTAAGGGCAGGTTTTAACATCCTGCTTTTCGAATTTAGGAAATTGGGCACCTTACAGTTTTTATTACCGGCAGGTAATTTGAGGGATGTTTTCTCCTCACGTAAAAGGGCAGATGTATTATTGGTGACCAAATCGCCCGCGCCCTTGTTACATGTTGCACAACAGGCATCGGTAAACGAGCTACAGCCCAATGCCGATCAGCCCGTATTACATTCGTACCTGAAATATGGTGATCTTATTCATTTATACCAGAACGAAAGCCGTACGCTCCAATCGGTTAAGGATTTCGAAATTTTCCTATTAACGGGGATCGCGAACCCCGATCCACTCATTGAGGAGCTTGGAAAATATTCCAAAACAATTAAACACGAAGAATTTCCGGATCATTATGCTTTTAAAGAAGCCGATATCCAGAAGTTTAAAAGCACTTTTTTAACCGGAAATAAAAAAGATAAAATCATCATCACAACAGAAAAGGATAGCAAGCGTTTAAGAGCTACCGGATTTGAAGATTTACTGGTAGATTTACCTGTATATTATTTACCCATCGAGGTTGAATTATTTGAAGAAGATAAGATTACCTTTGACGAACTCATTTTAAACTATGTTAAGAGCAATAGAAGAAACCGTTGAATATATAAAACGTAAAACAGAGAACTTTAAGCCAGAAATAGGCATTATTTTAGGTACTGGCTTGGGTGGCCTGGTAAAGGAAATCGAAGTTGAGCATCAGTTGATGTATTCTAATATTCCAAACTTTCCGATTTCTACTTTAGAATTTCATAGTGGTAAATTAATTTTTGGAACATTAAACGGCAAGAAAATTATTGCCATGCAAGGGCGTTTACATTATTATGAAGGCTATAGCATGCAACAGATTACCTTCCCGGTAAGGGTAATGAAGGGTTTGGGCATCGAAAACCTGATTGTATCCAATGCAGCAGGTTCATTAAACCCCGACTTCAGAAAAGGCGATTTAATGATTATTGAAGATCACATTAATCTACAGCCCGATAACCCATTGCGAGGTTTGATTGAAAGTGACTTGGGGCCACGTTTTCCGGATATGAGCCAGCCTTATAAACGCGATATCATTGCGAAGGCCTTAACTATAGCCAAAGAAGTTGATATTAAATGTCACAAAGGTGTTTATGTAGCCGTTTCAGGTCCGAATTTAGAAACCAAGGCAGAATATAAATATTTGCGGTTGATAGGTGCCGATGCCGTTGGCATGAGCACTGTGCCAGAAGTAATTGTGGCCAACCATGCAGGTTTGCCTGTTTTTGCCATTTCTGTGTTAACAGACGAAGGTTTTCCTGAAGATCTGCAGCCCTTTAATTTAGACGAAATTTTGGCTGCTGCGGCCAAAGCTGAGCCAAAAATGACTGAAATTTTAACCCGCTTAATCGCCGAACTGTAAGATGCGTAAGGTTGTTCAAATCTGTTTTTTGCTGTTCATGCTAGCTGGCATCAATGAGGCCTTTGCACAGGATTTAAAAACAAACGTGGGTACCAATAAGGAACTCGATTCGGTTCGGAAAAAATTGGATGGCGGAAAAGATTCAGTTGTTTTTACTGCAAAATATATCCGTTTTACCAAGCTATCGTTAAGTAAAGATAGCATCGTATTATTGCCTTTAGACACCACCACTACCAATATCCAGAATTATAGTCCGCTTTTGCAGCCCTTGCATCCTACCATCAGTACGGGTAACATGGGTTTAGCCGCGCGGCCATTGTTGTTCGAGCCCAGTAAAAGGATCGGTTTTGATGTAGGCTTCCATTCATTCGATTATTATGCGTTAACACCTGAAGATATTATTTATTACCAGGCCCGAACGCCCTTTACGAGTTTGTATTTTATAAGCGGTGGAAAAACGGAACAGCTTTTTAGAGCCATCCATACCCAAAATATCAAGAAAAACTGGAATGTGGGCGTAAATTTTAACCGTGGAGATTCTAAAGGTTTTTATGCCAGGCAACGTGGCGATAATTTGAATGTGGCTGTATTTTCCTGGTATCAATCGCCAAGCAAACGGTACAATATGTGGGCATCGGCCATTTTTAACACCATGCGTGGTTATGAAAACGGTTCGGTAGTGGCTCAAAATATTTTTGATCCGGGTTATAATAAGATCACGAGGGATGCCGAAGCGGTAAACCTGTCGGATGCGCGGAACATGTATAAAAAGAATACTGTGTTTTTAAAGCAAACTTATTATGTAGGCCGGATAGATACATCTGCCAATGCAAACAATGCTGTTTTGCCAACCAATAAGGTTACCTATACCTTTGAGTACAATAACGAAAGTTACGATTTTTATAAAAATGGTACCGATCCGAACAATGTTTTGCCTCCGGGCATCAATAGCACAACCTTTACAAACGATTCTACCCATGTGCAGCACATCAAAAATGAATTTATTTACAGTTTCTTCTTAAGGCCTAAAAGTTCTTCGCTCATTAAAAATGAGCTAAAACTTGATGCTGGCGTCAGACACGATTATTATAAACATGAGTTTCTGGGCATTAAACAAGACGGTAAATATTTTGAGCAAAGCCGCTTTGCCTATCAAAACATTACCATTTTAGGCGCTGCGGGTTACAGGTTCTCGAATAATATCGATTTTAACTTAGATGTTCAGCAGATTTTGCAAGGCGAAAATGCCGGCGATTACCTTTATGAAGCGAAAAGTAAAATCCTTTTGGGTAAAACAATAGGCCGGCTCGAATTAGGCGCATACGTGCAGAACCAAACGCCAGCTACCATTTTCAACTATTACCATGGCAACCACTACCAATGGAGCAATAACGATTTTAAAAACACCAAAATTGCCAATTTATCTTTCAACTACATCAATGATAAATATGCTTTTAATGTAGGGGCTAAATATTTCTTAACCAGTAACTACCTGTATTTTGCTGCCGACCATAGCAATGGTACAACAGCCATTTTGCCTAAGCAGGAAACAGCAGATATCAGTTTAATCAGGTTTGATGTGTCGAAGAAGTGGAAGTTTGGCAGATTTGCGATGGAAAATTATGTTGCTTACCAAAAAACCGACAAAAATGCCATTTTAAGAACACCCGAATTTTATACTTATAATAGCATTTATTTTGATAATACCTTTTTTAAGGTGTTAAAAGCAAACATTGGTATCGATGTAAGGTACAATACGGAATATGCAAATTATCTGTACTCACCGGCAACCGCACAGTTTTATATCGATGAAGCCAATCCGGTAAGCTTTGTTTCCAAACCGATTGTTGATGTGTTTTTTAAAGCCAATTTAAAGCGGGCCAATCTGTTTGTTAAATACGATTTTATCAATCAAGGTTTGTTTCAAACAGGATATTATACTGTAAACAGATACCCTATGCAGGATGCCTTATTAAAATTTGGCGTAACCTGGAACTTTTACGATTAAAACCATCAGGCATTAAAAAAGCCGTGCCAATTTTACATCGGCACAGCTTTTTTATTTTAAGGCTTTTCTTAGAAAGAATAACCAACTGAGAAACCTAACACACGGTTAGTTAATTTATTGGTGTTCGCCTGTCTGTCTTTAGGTGTTAAATCTGTTAAACCTAAACCATAGTTGGCACCCACTAAAAATCCTGAATTGGTACGGTAAGCTAATCCAAAGTTTGCACCAAATTCTGTACTGTTGTAGTTTTTATCACTGGCACTGCCAAACGATAAGTCTCTATCGTTAGAGGTGGTAACAGTAGCGCTGTTATTATTCGAATTGTTCACGGTTGTAACGGTAGTTTCACCTTTGTCTTTACCTGAAATATTAAAGCCTATATACGGACCTGCACTGATCTGAACTGAACCAGCATCACCTGTAGGAATTCTAAATACTGCATTAATCGGCACCTCAATGGCCATTAAATTGGTTTTAACAGAAGATGTGGTGGTAACGGTATTACCCAAAGCGGTATTCGTGCTCACAGATTCGAATTTATTGCCCTTGTTTTGAAGTGATACACCTGGCTGGATAAAGAAATTATTTCCTACACCAAAATCACCAAATGCGGTCACATTAAAGCCAACATTGTTTTTTGCATTATCGTTAAAAGTATTGGCTGCGGCATCATCGCCACCAGCATGAAATTTTGAGAGGTTAACACCGGCTTTAATTCCAAAACGCGAAGTTTCACCAGTCATTTTTGTCTGTGCAAATGCACCTGTTGCCAATAATAAAACTGAAGCGCTTAATAATAACTTTTTCATAATATTTTTCTTTTAGAAGAATCTTGTTTAAAAATTTCAGGCTTTTACCTGTTGTTAATTACAAGCCTCAATTCCAAAAGCTGTGCCAAAGTATCAAGTCTGTTACAAATAATTCTATAATCTATTGGTTTACAGGTTCTTTTTTGATGGATTTCAGTATAATTACCATGCCTATTACTTCAAGTGGCAGGGGCATTTGTCTGTATACATAACAGGAATAGAGAAAAGAATGAAGCATTCCCAGCTTAAATCTACAATGCCAAAGCGAAACCGAAATTAAGTTTTTTGCGGTTTCTTTTTTGCCGCTGGGAAAAGCACATTATTTAAAATCAACCGGTAGCCTGGCGAATTTGGGTGCAGGTTTAAATCTGTTGGCGGATCACCAACAGCATGCTGGTAATCTTCAGGATCGTGGCCGCCGTAAAAAGTAAACTGTCCTTTGCCAATTTCGCCGTGTAAGTACCTTACCTCTGCAGCACCTTTGTTTTCGCCCAAAACGGTAACACTTGTTTTAACCAGGCTTTTTCTAAAGGCCGTAGTTTGCCCCATAAAACCTTTGATTACCTTATCGTGATCCTGCGTGAGCATCGTGGGTACGAGGTCCCATTTGGCCGAAAAATCGAATAGTGTGAAATAATCGTTGCTTTGGTTCAGTGTTCGGGTCTGAGTAGCATCAATATCCGAAAATTCATAATTCATCGGGTTGTTGTCCAGTTTGAAATTCTGAAAAGCCAGTGTTTTATTAAAATCCAATTTGGCCTGTGCATTAGGATCAGCAGCATCACCATCAAACATCTGCGCACAGATATCTACACCATCGGCAGCCAGCGCAATATCGAAACTATCGGTACCCGAGCACATGGCAAACAGAAAACCACCACCTGCACAGTACTCTTTAATGTGTTTAGCTACTGCCAGTTTCATTTCCGAAACTTTTTTATAACCCATACGTTTGGCCAGGGTTTCCTGGTTTTTGACATCTTCCTGGTACCAGGTGGCGTACCTGAAATTGGCCCAGAAACGCCCATATTGTCCGGTAAAATCTTCATGGTGCAGGTGTAACCAGTCGTATTTGCTCAGCTTGTCCTGTAAAATATCATCATCATAAATTACCTCATAAGGTATTTCGGCATAGGTTAATACCAGTGTTACCGCATCATCCCAGGGTAATTTACTTTTTGGTGAGTAAACGGCAATTTTTGGCGTTTTCTCCAGTTTAACCATCTCCATGTTTACCGAAGGATCACTGATCTCGTTCAACAGATTGGTCACCTTCCCGTCGGCCAGTACTTCGTAAGATACCCCACGGATTTTAAGTTCATCCTCAACCGTTTTATTATATTTAATTAAAAAGCTTCCGCCACGGTAGTTTAAAAGCCAATCCACCTCCAGCTGTTTGCTGATCGTCCAATAAGCAATCCCATAAGCTTTAAGGTGGTTTTTTTGGTCCTCGTCCATGTAAATCAACAGGGATGAAGCCCTTAAGCCTAGGGAGCAAAGCAGGCAAATCAGCAGGATATAATATTTCTTTGTCAAATCAATTCGCTTAAAACACTAAAATACCGCATTTAAACTGTATAGAAAAATTTAATGATGTTATAAGTTATACAATTTTGTTATTTTTGCCCTCTACTAAAAAAACGAGAAAGTTTTTGAGGTAAATAAAATTTAAAATTAGTACCGATATTGATATGAGTAAAGCAATAATAAAAACAGAAAAAGGCGAAATGACTGTAGAATTCTACGACAATGATGCGCCGAAAGCCGTTGCAAACTTTAAAAAATTAGCTAAAGAAGGCTTTTATGATGGTGTAACTTTTCACCGTGTAATTCCTAACTTTATGGTTCAGGGTGGATGCCCAAATTCAAAAGACCCGGCTAAAGCACATTTAGCAGGTACTGGTGGCCCGGGTTACAAAATTGATTGCGAACTGGACGGTGAAAATCAGTTTCACGACCGTGGTGTATTATCAATGGCCCATGCTGGCCGCAACACTGGTGGTTCACAGTTTTTTATCTGCCACAGCAGAGCAAATACAGCACATTTAGACCGTAACCATACTTGTTTTGGTAAAGTTGTGGAGAATGTTGATCTTGTGGATGATATCCGCCAGGGCGATAAAATTTTAAACATTGAAGTTTTAGAAGATTAAAAAATAGAGGCGAGATTTGAGACATTAGATTTGAGACTTAATTGCTCTGATTGATGCTTCTATCTCATTTAATAATTGAACAAAGAGTTTTAGTTATTTGATTTGAGTGGTTTCTCATATCTCATATCTCGAATCTCATATCTCACAAAAAATATGAATTTAAGAGGAATTGTTGCCGTATCTGGCAGACCAGGTTTATTTAAACTGGTTGGACAAAATAAAGTAGGTTACATTTTAGAGGGTTTAGATGCTCAGAAAACTAAAGTTGTAGCCAATATCACCAATACAAAATTAGCTTCATTAGAAGATATTACCGTGTATGGTGAAGAAGAAGAAATTAAACTGGCTGATATTTTTGCCAAGATTTCTGCAAAAGGAGCTACTCCGGATTTGAAAGGCGATTTACGTGCTTACTTTCTTGAAGTAGCACCAGGTCACGATCAGGAAAAAGTTTATGCTTCTGATATGAAGAAAATCATTACCTGGTATAACTTGTTAAAAGATCTTCCTTTGTTTACAGAAGAGACTCCTGAAACACCAGGTACACCTGCAGAGGTTAAATTATCAGAAGAAAAAGCAGCTTCAGATAAAAAACAAAAAGCTACAGGATCTAAAGCATCAGCAAGTGCTAAAGCTACTACTAAAACTTCAGCGCCAGCTAAAAAAGCGAGCATGACCAGTAAAAAAGGCGTTTAAGCTTTATTTTACTTATAATAGAAAACACCAGGCGATTCGTCTGGTGTTTTTTTTGTGGAATTAATCGAAGAAATAATAAAGCAATGCAACGATAACCAAAGAAGCAATGATGCTGATCCATAGGTATTTATTATTGCCGTTCTGATTGCTTTTATATCGGTATTCCCGTTTATATTTATCTAATAACATCGTCTCTTTTATTTAATGATGATTTTTATCTTGCTTTTCCATATTTTATTTCCATCCTCCATCTCACCTTTCCCATTATCCATCCTACCTCAGCCATCTTCCATCAGGCTATGCGTGATGATAGGGTTCGCCCTTTAAAATGCTGAATCCGCGGTAAAGCTGCTCTACAAAAAACAACCTGATCATCTGGTGCGAAAAGGTCATGTCGGATAAGGAGATTAAACCGTTTGCCCTTTTGTAAATGCTTTCGTCAAAGCCATACGGTCCGCCAATAATAAAAATTAAATGCTGCACACTGCCGATCATCTGTTTATTTAAGTAGTTGGAAAATGCTACCGAGCTGTATTTTTTCCCCTTTTCATCTAATAAAATAACAACATCGCCATTATTGATTTGTTTGTGCAACAGTTCAGCTTCCTTGGTTTTTTGCTGTGCTTCACTGAGGTTTTTAACGTTTTTTACATCTGGCAAGGCCAAAAAACTAAAGTTAATATAATGTTTCAGGCGGTTGATGTATTTGTCAATGCCTTCAATCAGATACTTGTCTTCGGTTTTGCCAATGGCGATCAGCGTAATCTTCATTTAATATTTCCCTATCTTTAGAATTTTCGAGATTCAAACTTAGAGAAAATTGTAACAAATAATACAATTTATCAGTCTGATGCCTTCGAAAATATATATACAGAAGCCATCATGTTAAAACAACAAGCAGAAATAATAGCCGGTTACGATCAGAAAATTAAGCAGGTTACAGGAGAGATCGATCAAACGAAAAAACTGATTGATCAGCTTTCTTTCATGCGTATCGGTTTGTTTTTGGCCGAAATTTTACTGTTTGTCTTACTGCTGCGCTCTGCAGATGATGGATTACGCACCTTAATACAGTTTGGTTTAGTGGTGCCTGTAATTGCTTTTGCGTTTATTGTACGCCGGCAAAGCATTCTGGACCGGGAAATCGATTATAAAAAACAGCTTTTATGGGTGTACCAAAACGAGTGGAATATTTTAAACGGTTTAGAAAACGGCTACGATCAGGGTAAAACTTTCGAATCGGAACTCCATCCATATAGCTCCGATCTTGATATCTTTGGAAATGCTTCTCTATTTGCGCTTGTTAACCGTTGCAGTACCAAAAGTGGAAATGAGCTATTGGCCAAAAGTTTTGCAGAAAAACCGATCCTGGATAAAATTCGCCTGCGTCAGGAAGCCGTAAAAGAAGTGATTGAAAAGATAGCCGAAACCTATAGTTTTAGGGCTAGTCTGCATGGCTACGATCCGGATAGAATAGAACAGATTAAAATCCAGTTAAAACAACAATTAGGCGCACAACTGGAATTTGTTAAAGGAGGCTTTTTAAGGTTTTATGTAAAACTGCTGCCTTATATTTCTATTGGCCTAATTTTGGCCGCGCTGTTTGTTAGTAGTGTTTTTTGGAAGATATTGGCTTTGCTGTTTGTGATCCACACGGGATGGAACGTGTTATTGGGTGCAAAGATTAACAAGGTATTTTATAGTTTCGGTGGAAGCTCAGGCTTGCTTAACGGTTATGCCAGCGCCATTTTGTGGACAGAAAATCAAAACTGGAAAAGCCCATACACATTAAACTTATTAGATTCTAAAATTCCGGTCAGTAAAGAAATCAAAGCCTTATCTAAAATTATCCAGAATTTTGATGCCCGGTTGAACCTCATTGTAGGTGGAATATTAAATGCACTTTTATTGTGGGACTTGAGGTGTTGTATCAGTTTGGCAAGCTGGTACAAGTCATCATCAGCGGATGTAATTTCTGCACTTGATCATTTAGGCGATTTCGAAGAACTCATTTCATTAGCCACAACGGCTTATAATCAGCCTGATTGGGTTTTTCCGGTCGTGACAGATCAATTTGCCTTAACGGGTACCCATATCGGCCATCCGCTGATTAACGAAAAATTGAGGGTAAGTAATGATTTTCACCTGGAAGCAAAACCTACTGTTGATATTGTAACCGGTTCCAATATGGCTGGTAAAAGTACCTTTCTGCGCACCTTGGGCATTAATATGGTGTTGGCGTATTCTGGTGCACCTGTTTGTGCCAAAACAATGCAATTATCTGTTTTTTCGATCAATACCTATATGCGGATCAAGGATTCATTGAATGAAAGTACTTCTACTTTTAAGGCCGAGCTAAACCGTTTGAAAATGATTTTAGACAACGTAGTAAAAGATAAGGATACTTTTGTGTTGATTGACGAAATGCTGCGGGGCACAAACAGCAGGGATAAATACCTGGGGTCGAAAGTTTTTGTAGAAAAGCTGATTGCCGAAAAAACACCTGCACTTTTTGCCACCCACGATTTACAATTGGCCGATCTGATTAAAGGCCATCCCGAAACCGTACGTAATTTCCATTTCGATATTCAAATTACCGAGGGCGAAATGAGATTTGATTATTTGCTAAAATACGGGCCGTGTAAGACTTTTAATGCAGCTATTTTATTGAAGGAAATTGGTTTGACGTTGGATTAATATTGGTGGAGTTGGATATTTTAATCTGCTATTTAATAGATTAAATTTTTAACTTCAACTTTTAACAAAACGCTAAAACTGCTCTAGACTACGATTTCTCATGAAACAGGCCATTATTTATAGCTTAAAAGTGACATTAACTACACTGTTACTTAGCCTTCCGATCACCTTTGCAATCATGATGGCGTACCTCAAGATATTGCCAATCATTATTTCAAATTATAGCGTTAATGTTCATTTGGATCTGAAAGATGCTGCCGTATTTATTGCTTTTACTTTCTGCGCACTTTTATTTAATATGCGTAAAATTAATGGCATCGCCCAGTCAGTTTATCATAAAAAGAGGATTGCAGGCAATGCGCTTATGACCTCAATAGCATTGTTTATGCTTTACTTATTGGTATTTGGAAAGTTAATGTCTCTTGCTGTTGATGAATTTTTGGTTACCTACGGGCCGTCTTTTTTGATCACGTTTATTTGTATGAGGGTTTTTCAACTTCGGAAAGAAGAAGAAAGTATATATAATGATTCCAAAAGCATTATTGTTGAACCTTTTGGTCGATTGATTTACAACAGAAAAGAGAAAAACTGGTATGGGGTAGTGCCAAATCTTCATCCTGATCATAATATTGAATTATCAATCAGTACAGAAAGCGAGGATCAGCAAATAGACGATAAAGTAGAGCTTGTTAAAAAACTAGCTTCTGATTATGACGCTATAATTGCCAATTTGCAATATTTAATTTTCAGGAGATTTGAGAATACCAACTTTGAAAAATCATTGGATGAGATAAAAGAGATGTATAATTTAATCAGTGTGGATCTAAAATCTGACAGTAAAACTTGGTGGCTGGTTATGGAGCCAGATTTTAAGGTGGCATCAATATATAATCACTACCAACGTTTCACCATGGTGGATCGGGAAATTGTTTGGGCAAATTTTGATATTGATCATCATATTTCATCTAGAATGGTTTGAAATATTAAATCTTCTAAGATGATTACATCTGAGCACAATCCAAAAATATCTTAATTAAACCGATTATCCCGATATTGTTTTGGCGAAATGCCCATCACGCTGGAGAACAGCCGGCTAAAATAATAAGGATCGTTAATGCCGATTTTCTGTGCAATTTCATTGATCCTTAAATTGGTGAAAAGCAAATACTGAGTGGTTTTCTGAATTTTAAGCTGGTTAAAGTAATCAATGGGCGAAGTGCCCGTTTTCTTTTTAAATATAGCCG
Source organism: Pedobacter psychrodurus (assembly GCF_032678585.1). GTDB lineage: Bacteria > Bacteroidota > Bacteroidia > Sphingobacteriales > Sphingobacteriaceae > Pedobacter > Pedobacter psychrodurus_A. The sequence goes on from NZ_JAVTSN010000020.1 coordinate 70,821, forward strand.
ATAAATAGGAGGGGGAAAGGTACACTGCCAAAGCCATTTCTTTTAAGGTAAGCGTCTTCTCGAGGTTGTTCCGCATAAAATCTATAGCTTCTTCAACCTTGTCAGGATCCATGATTTTATCGTTATTGGGCAGTTTATCGGAATAAACGATTTCGGCAATATAATAGTGGAAACATAAATTGGCATAAATGATGTTTTCTCTGCTAAAACCTCTTTCCAACCGGTTATAAATGGTATCGAACAAGAGGGTCCGTTCCTCACTAAAACCTGCATAAGCTTTATAGTGCTGTAACGATGTCACAAGCTGGTCGGCACCTATCCCTGAAAAGTGGAACCAATAAATAGTCCATGGTAAATCTGGGTCGGCCTGGTAAATATGGGGTGTTTTTTTAGGGACGATGATATAATTTCCTGCTTCGATGTGGTATACGGTACCTTGAAATTCTACGGTTCCCATTCCCTCTACACAATATATTAGAATATGTTGCTCCGCACCATTTTTTCTTTGGATATAGTGGTTCAATGCCTTACGGTAATAGCCCATGTCGGTAATGAATATATTATTTATGATTCCATTGTCTGTACATTGTTTGAGAAGTACATTCTTTGGAATGATGATGGATTTTAGCAAATCAAAACTATTTTTTGGTTTATCCTGTAGCTTCTCCATGTTCAATTTTTAATAAAAAGTAATATAATCCATTTTTTGAGCAAGTTAATACATTTTTATCTTTTATATTTTTTTGATCTTTGGTTAAGGGAAACAATCATTTAGTGGATAAGGCTAATCATTGTTTCTTGGATTGATGTTTAGCTTAATTTAACTTTGTATATAAATACAAAACTGATAAAAATTAGCTTAAGTTTATTTTAACCAAATGTTATTGAATAAAAAAATACTATTTGCCTCTGGCTTTGTGCTGGTGGCAATCGCTTTAATTGCTTTTTCACTTTTTTCTTCAGAGAAACCAATTGATTTTAATTCACAGGTTAAACCTATTTTAAATAAAAAGTGTATTTCTTGCCATGGAGGCGTTAAGCAACAGGGTGGTTTTAGTGTGCTGTTTAGGGAAGAAGCCCTGGCCAACACCAAAAGTGGTAAACCGGCCATTATTCCTGGTCACCCGGAAGATAGCGAGTTTATAAAACGCCTGAAATCTAATGATCCTGAAGAAAGGATGCCTTATAAACATCCAGCCTTAAACAATGATGAAATTGATATTTTAAGCGGCTGGATAAAGCAGGGCGCAAAATGGGGCAAGCACTGGGCCTATGTAAGTGTAAAACCAACAGAAGTGCCCGATGTGGGTAACGATTGGGCGCGCAACGACCTGGATAAATTTATTTTTGCAAAACTCGAAGAAAACAAACTCGAACCTTCTAAAACGGCTGATAAAGCTACTTTACTAAGAAGGGTAAGTTTGGATCTGATCGGAACCTATCCATCAGATCAGCTGGCGAAATTTTATCTGAACAGTAAAGATGAGCCCCAAGCTTATCGTATTCTTGTTGATAGTTTATTGGCTTCGCCTAAATTTGGTGAGCGTTGGGCATCCATGTGGCTCGATATTGCCCGTTATGCCGATACAAAAGGTTACGAAAGCGATCCCAACCGGAATATCTGGAGTTATCGCGATTGGGTAATTAAAGCTTTTAATAGCGATATGCCCTATAATAAATTTGTGACGGATCAGATCGCTGGCGACTTATTTCCAAACCCGACTGATGCACAGTACATCGCGACAGCTTTTAGCCGCAATACCCCTACCAATGATGAAGGGGGTACCAATAACGAAGAGTTTAGAACAGCAGCAGTTTTAGATCGGGTAAATGCCACCTGGGAAGGATTAATGAGCACCACTTTTTCTTGTGTTCAGTGCCATAGCCATCCCTACGATCCCTTTAAACATGATGAATACTACAAATTCATGTCGTATTTTAACAATACCAGAGATGAAGATGTATCAGCAGAGTACCCTTTGCTCAGGAATTTTAACGACAGTTTAAAAAATGAACTCAATCATTTAACCAGTTGGGTTAAAACGGTTGCAGGCAAAGAAAGAGCTGATCAGATGAGCCTGTTTTTGAAAACAGGAGAGCCCACCATCAATTCAACAACGGCTGATGAATTGGTGAATTCGGTAATTGGCAACAATAACATTGCACTTTATTTTAAAAATAGTTCATCGGCCAGGTTAAAATCTGTAAACCTCGAAAATGTAGATCAATTGATTCTGCGGTTCAACTGCAGTCAGCCAAATGGTACGATGAGTCTGCATCTGGGTTCACCAAACGGACCAGTGATTAAATCGTGGAAAGTAGCCCAAACCCAGGGTTATCAAAACGTGGAGGTCGATTTTCCCAAACAACGTGGCCAACAGGATGTGTACCTAAAATATACCAATCCTTCAGTCAAAAATCCGGATCAGTTTATAGTGTATTTCGATTGGTTTTACTTTACCAAACAGTTTCCTGGTAAGGGTAAGCCCGAATACGCGGCCATGAAAAAAACATTTGCAGATTTAATGAATGCGCAAGTGCCTACCACGCCGATTATGGTCGAAAATCCATTAAGCATGCAGCGCAAAAACTATGTATTTGAGCGTGGCGCATGGACATCAAAAGGTAAAGAGGTAAAAGTGGGTGTGCCTAATTCTTTGGGTTTTGCGATGCCTAAAAATGCCCCCGATAACCGGATGGGTTTGGCCATGTGGCTTACTGATAAAAGAAATCCGCTGGTATCCAGAACAATGGTTAACCGCTTATGGGAGCAATTGTACGGGGCAGGTTTGGTAGAAACGCTTGAAGATATGGGTACGCAGGGCATGGCGCCAACCCATCAGGAGCTATTGGATTTTATGGCCTATCAGTTTATGTACAAATACAACTGGAGTGTTAAAAAGATGCTGAAAGAACTGGTAATGATGGCTACTTACCGGCAAGACAGTAAAGTATCGGAAGAATTGAAGGAAAAAGACTTGTTTAACAAATTTTATGCCCGCGGCTCACGTATCAGGTTGAGTGCTGAGCAGGTGAGAGACCAGAGTTTAGCTGTTTGTGGTGTGTTAAGTAATAAGATGTACGGACCGCCGGTAATGCCCTGGCAGCCTGAAGGCATTTGGTTTTCACCTTACAATGGTGCCAAATGGGTCACTAGCGATGGAGGCGAACAGTACCGCAGAGGGATTTATACCTATTGGAAAAGAACGGCTCCATATCCATCGGCCATTGCCTTTGATGGTGCTTCGCGGGTAGTTTGTAGCCCTCGGCGCATCCGTACCAATACCCCTTTACAGGCCTTGGTTACTTTAAATGATAGTGTGTATATCGATCTGGCCAGAAAACTGGCAGTACGTATGGGCAAAGTTGGGGGGAACACCAGTAAATCTAAAATTTCGAAAGGCTACGAACTCATCCTGTATAAAACCATTCCGCAAAACAGATTAAAGGTATTCGAGGATTTATATGCAAAGGCATTTGATGAATTTAGAAAAAATGCGGCCAATGTATCGGCATTTATGGGCGATAAACAAAAGAAATTTAGGCCAGAAGATGCGGCAATGGTTTTAGTGGCCAATGCAATGCTTAACCTGGATGAAGTAATTACCAAAAATTAAGTTGATCTATTATGACAAGAGATGAGTTAAATGCACATAGATTAATTAAAGAAGCGCATGAGGCCAATGCACGCCTCCACTCGCGGCGACATTTTTTAAAAGAAAGTGCCATGGGACTGGGTGCTTTGGCAATGGGTTCTTTGCTGGGTGGCTGTGGAAACCTTTTTTCGAGTCCACAAACCAAAATTGCCTACGATCCCGCACATCCATTATTGCCCAAATCGCCACCTTTGGTAGGGAAGGCCAAAAGTGTAATTTATTTACACATGGCTGGTGCGCCCTCTCAATTGGAGTTATTTGATTTTAAACCTGAACTGATGAAAATGGATGGGCAAGATTGTCCGCCATCTTTACTGGCCGGGAAAAAATTTGCTTTTATCACCGGTGTACCCAAAATGTTGGGACCGCAGGCTACTTTTGCCAAACACGGTCAGTCTGGTGCTTTAGTGAGCGATAATTTACCGCATTTTTCGACTATGGTAGATGAGGTAACCTTTTTAAAAGCGGTGAAAACAGATCAGTTTAACCATGCTCCGGCACAGTTGCTGGTGCATACTGGCTCGCCCCGTTTAGGCAGGCCAAGTATGGGTAGTTGGGTAACTTATGGTTTGGGTTCAGAAAATCAAAATCTGCCAGGTTATGTGGTACTTACCAGTGGGGGAAGTTTCCCCGATGCCGGGAAAAGTGTTTGGGGCAGTGGTTTCTTACCATCGGTATACCAGGGTGTGCAATGCCGCAGTGAAGGAGATCCGGTGTTATTTATCAAAGATCCCGATGGCATGAACCGCGATTTGCGGAAAGCCTCTATCGAAGCGATTAACAAAGCCAATGAGCAACAATACCAGGAGTATAATGATCCGGAAATCTTATCGCGGATTGCACAATATGAAATGGCCTACCGGATGCAGATATCGGCACCAGAGGTGATGAACATCAATGATGAACCCGCCTATATTCATGAAATGTATGGCACACAACCTGGTAAAGCCTGTTTTGCCAATAATGTATTGCTTGCCCGAAAACTGGTGGAAAAAGGAGTACGCTATATTCAGTTATTCGATTGGGGATGGGATGCACACGGAGACAATCCAAACAACTCACTCAATATCGGATTGAAAAATAAATGCAGAAGCATCGACAGACCGATCACGGCCTTACTGCTCGATTTAAAACAACGTGGTTTGTTGGAAGAAACCTTAGTGGTATGGGGTGGCGAATTTGGCCGTACACCGATGATGGAAAACCGGAATGGCATACAAAATCCGTTTAAAGGGCGCGATCACCATACAGAAGCATTTACCATTTGGATGGCCGGCGGAGGCGTTAAAAAAGGTTTTACACATGGCGAAACCGACGAAATAGGTTACAGTGCGATCAGTGGAAAAGTTGATGCTTTTGATATTCAGGCTACTATTTTAAATCAGTTGGGTTTTAATCATGAACAATTTACCTACCCATTTCAGGGCCGCCCGTTCAGGTTAACCGATGTAGCGGGGAAGGTGATCAGCGAAGTGGTGGCTTAATGAGTCCGGAGTCCGAAGTCTTGAGTCGAAAGTCGATTAACCTCTTGAGGTTGGAACCAGGCGCTTGACGCACAGTTAGCTTTTTTAGTTTAGGGTTTAGCGGTTAGCGCACAGTTAACCGATTAAACAAATCACTAATATTCAATAACCAATTATCAGTGAATTAATGAACGATTAGACTATCAACTATTGACCAGTGAAGCAGTTGCCAGTTTTCGGTTGACAGTTAACCGATTTAAACAATTAACCGATTAACCCAATAAAACAATGACCAATGACCAATGAACCAATGACCAGTAAACCAATGACCAATAAACTAACAAACCATTCTCTCATTCAATAATTCACACATTCAATTATTATGTCTCAAACCAGGAGAAAATTTTTACAAAATACAGCGGTGGTAACCGCGGCCTCATTTTTGGCCCCGATACAAAATGTAAATGCATTTAAAAGTGTAAAAGCAAAGGCTGGATACGAACTTTTATTTATGCAAACCGATTGGGGTTTTGACGGTAGCAGGGATGAATTTTGTGCAGCTGCTAAAAAGGAAGGTTATGAGGGGATAGAAGTGTGGTGGCCAGGAGAAGATCAGGCGGTAAAAGAACTTTTTGAAGCCGTTAAAAAGCATAAATTAGAGATTGGGTTCTTATGTGCAGGATCGGCATCAAATATAGGTGAGCATTTAGCTGTTTTTAAAAAGAGTTTAGATGCCATTTGTGCCAATACCTACCAAAAACCCGTTTACATCAATTGCCATTCGGGAAAAGACTATTTCAGTTACGAAGAAAACAAACAGATTATCGATTATGTAACGGCAAAACGAAAATCGTCGGGCATACCGATTTATCACGAAACACACCGCAGCAGGATGATGTTTGCCGCGCCTGTTGCCAGGAATTTTGCGGAGAAAAACCCTGAAGTAAGATTCACCCTCGATATTTCGCATTGGTGTAATGTACACGAAAGTTTATTGAGTGATCAAAAACAGACCATTGATTTTATTTTAGAAAAAACAGATCACATCCATTCGCGTGTTGGGCACCCCGAAGGGCCACAGGTAAACGATCCGCGGGCACCAGAATGGGCGAGAGTGGTGGAGGCACATCTGGCCTGGTGGGACAAGGTCATCGCACGGAAAAAGCAAAACGGAGAACGGATGACTATCCTTACCGAATTTGGTCCGGCAGATTATATGCCTACCTTACCTTATACCCGTCAGCCTGTTGCCGATCAATGGGGCATTAATGTGTATATGATGAATTTATTAAGAAAGAGATATCAATAAAAGATGCTTGAGTTTTTTGGCCGTTTTCACCCTGTATTTGTCCACCTTCCCATTGGGATTTTATTGTTGGCCTGTATCTGTATCCTATTGTCCTTTAAAGCCAGCTTTACCAACCTGAAGCCTGCAATTCCCCTTATGTTGTTTTTAGGGGCGCTTAGTGCTATTGTTTCTTGCGTTACCGGCTATCTTTTGGCCAATGGAGGTGATTATGATGGTAAATTGGTAAGTTATCACCAATGGATGGGCATTAGTGTTGCCATTTTATCGCTGGCGCTATTGGTTATTTATAAAAAAGTTAAATCTAACGGGATACTTGGAACAGTTGCTACTATTCTTGTTGTGCTCATATCCATTACTGGCCACATGGGCGGTTCTTTAACCCATGGTTCTGATTATTTAACTGCACCACTTAAAACAGGTGGTAAAGCAGGAGGACCAGCCATTCCGGCTATTGCCAATGTGCAAGAAGCCTTTGTTTATCAAAATGCCATTCAGCCACTCTTCAAAAGCAGGTGTTACAGTTGTCATGGCAGCGAAAAACAGAAAGGTAAACTGCGATTAGATGAAGAAGTTTATATTTTAAAAGGCGGAGAAGATGGGCATACCCTTGTAAAAGGCAAAGCCGACGAAAGTGAGCTGATCAAACGGATTCTGTTGCCGTTAAGTGATGAAGACCACATGGCGCCCAAAGAAAAACCTCAGCTTACCGCCAACGAAATTACCTTGTTAAAGTGGTGGATAAACAATGGTGCCGATTTTAAAAAGAAATTTAAAGAGCTGCCCCAAACCGACGAGATCAAACCGGTATTGGCCAGTTTGCAAAAAGGCGAGGCAGCAGGTGGAGAAATAAAAAACAGCGATATCCCGACAGAAGAGGTAAGCGCTGTTGACAATACTGTATTGAAGAAATTTACAGATGCAGGTATCACAGTGATCCCAATCGCACAGAATACAAATTACCTTTCGGCAAACTTTATCAATGCACAATCGATGGGTAAAGATGTTTTAGATCTGATTAAATCCATCGATAAACAGTTGCTTTGGCTTAAGTTGGAAAATAACAAGGTAAATGATCAAACATTAACGGCGCTCAAAAATTGTAAAAACTTAACGAGATTGAGTTTGAACAATACCCAAATCACCGATGCGGGTTTAATGGCTTTAAAAGATTTAGATCAGCTACAGTCATTGAGTTTAGTGGGCACAAAAGTTACGGCTAAGGGGATTAATCAGTTAAAGAAACTTCAAAACCTCAAGTTTCTGTACATCTACCAAACAGGAGTAAGTAAAACCGATCTGGCCAGTATAAAAAAACTATTACCGAAAGTAAGTTTAGATACCGGAAATTATAAAGTACCCATGCTCGCACAGGATACTGTTGTAGTTAAGGCACCATAGTAATCATGACTCAAGCCTGTTGACGGAGCTTTTAAGCCCATTGTCGGAGCAATTAGGTCCGTCGCTGAGGCTTTTAGGTGGCTGATCTGAGCTTTTAGGTGGTGCATCGAAGCTTTTGAGTGGTGAATTGATGCTTTTGAGCGGTACATCGGAGCAATTAGGTCCGTCGCTGAGGCTTTTAGGTGGCTGATCGGAGCTTTTAAGTGGTGCATCGAAGCTTTTGAGTGGCGAATTGATGTTTTTGAGCGGTACATCGGAGCAATTAGGTCCGCCGCTGAAGCTTTTAGGTGGCTGATCGGAGCTTTTAAGTGGTGCATCGGAGCTTTTGAGTGGCGAGTTGATGCTTTTGAGAGGTACATCGGAGCAATTAGGTCCGCCGCTGAAGCTTTTTGGTGGCTGATCGGAGCTTTTAAGTGGTGCATCGGAGCTTTTGAGTGGCGAGTTGATGCTTTTGAGAGGTACATCGGAGCAATTAGGTCCGCCGCTGAAGCTTTTAGGTGGCTGATCGGAGCTTTTGAGTGGCGAATTGATGCTTTTAAGTGGTACATCGGAGCAATTAGGTCCGTCGCTGAAGCTTTTAGGTGGGCGATCGGAGCTTTTAAGTGGTGCATCGGAGCTTTTGAGTGGCGAGTTGATGCTTTTGAGCGGTACATCGGAGCAATTAGGTCCGTCGCTGAAGCTTTTAGGTGGCTGATCGGAGCTTTTAAGTGGTGCATCGGAGCTTTTGAGTGGCGAATTGATGCTTTTGAGCGGTGCATCGGAGCTTTTGAGTGGCGAATTGATGATTTTGAGCGGTACATTGGAGCAATTCGGTCCCTCGCTGAGACTTTTTAGTCTGTTGTTGGAGCAATTAGCTTCGTTCGCGGAGCTTTTTAGTGCTTAATTCAAACTTTTAGGTGTTTGGCAGCCCCCCAGATATACAAGAGGTAGGCTTCGTGTTAAAAGAGTTAGTGTTCATTCATAAAGGGTTATATAATGGTATACAAAAAGTCTTTTCTATTCTTTGTTAATGATTTGTTAATATTAAACTTGCAACTTATGGCAATTAATGGATAACAATGGTTAAGGCAAGCGATTTTGGTTCAGATTTTTTGTGGGGAGTAGCTACAGCTGCAGCGCAGATAGAGGGTACCGCAACCCAATATGGTAAAGGGCCTTCCATTTGGGATACCTTTACGGCGAAAAACGGAAAAATAAAGAAGAACCATAAATTAGACCCTGCCTGCGATTTTTACCATCGATACACTGAAGATGTTGCCCTGGTTAAACTTTTGGGATTTAAAGTTTTTAGATTTTCTATTGCCTGGTCGCGGATTTTGCCTGCAGGCAGGGGAGAGATCAACCAGGAAGGTATCCGCTTTTATCACAACCTTATCGACGAATGTTTAACACAGGGAATTACGCCCTATGTGACGCTCTATCATTGGGATCTGCCACAAGCTTTAGAAGATGAGGGTGGCTGGACAAGTTTCAGCATCAATGCAGCCTTTAATGCTTTTGTAAGCATCTGCGCTTTAGAATATGGCGATAAGGTGAAAAACTGGATTGTCTTAAATGAGCCCTTCGGTTATACCTCTTTGGGTTATATGCTGGGTGTACATGCGCCTGGTAAAACGGGTCTGAGTAATTTCTTTCCGGCAGTATTGCATACGGCCTTAGCGCAGGCTGATGGAGGAAAGATTTTGCGCGCCGAGATCAGCAAAGCCAATATCGGTACTACCTTCTCCTGTTCGGAAGTGATCCCAAACACGCAAAGCGACAATGATCTGCTTACGGCCAAACGTGTAGATTGTTTAATGAACCGCCTGTTTGTAGAGCCTACCCAGGGTATGGGTTTTCCTACCGCCAATTGGGATGTACTGGAAAAATTTCAGATTGAGTATGGTACCTGGCGGCTTCAGGAACGGATGAAATTCGATTTTGATTTTGTCGGACTTCAAAACTATTTCCCGTTAACGGTAAAGTACAATGCCTTTATTCCGGTAATCCAAGCCTGGGAAGTGAAAGCCAAAAGCAGGAAAAAACCACATACAGCGATGGGCTGGGAGATCAATGCCGATAGCTTTTATAATATTATAAAACAGTTTGCGGCTTATCCGAATATCAAAAATATCATCATCACCGAAAACGGTGCAGCTTACCACGATAAATTAACCGATGGAAGGATAGAAGACCCTGAGCGGATCGAATATTTTAAACTTTACCTCGATGCCCTGTTAAAACTTAAAAACGAAGGTGTAAATGTTAGCGGTTACATGGCCTGGACATTAATGGACAACTTTGAATGGGCCGAAGGTTTTACCGCCAGGTTCGGATTAATTTACAACGACTTTAAAACACAAGAACGTAATATTAAAGATTCTGGTTATTGGTGGCAGGAGTTCCTAAAAAGCTAGTTGATAAATCGTGGTTTTGTCTTTCTTTTATTAAACAAATTATTATGTTTGATTTATGAATGATAGAACCGTTGTTTATAGCACGTATTATAATCCTATTGAGGCCAACATTATCAAAGCCAGATTGGAAGACAGTGGTTTCTCCTGTTTCCTGGCAGATGAAAATGTGTCTACGATCCAGCCATTATACAACCAGGCAATTGGAGGGGTAAAACTCATCGTTTTTGAACGCGATGTAGAAGCCATTGATACCTTATTGGCCGAAGACAATAGTTTGGCGCTCGAAACTTCAGATGATACGGTTCCTGGCGAAGAAGCAGAAGAAGGCCCAGTGCCTTGTGAAAAATGTGGGTCTAAAAATGTGGGTTATGGTATGGCAACCGATAAAAAATATAGTGTTTGGGCCACCATATTGGCCTTTCTAACGGTTACTACTCCCGTTAAGGCCAATAAATGCTACCATTGTTACGATTGTGGTCACGAGTTTTAAAGCCGGCATGACCTTTAAAATTGATCTTAAACATCAGCTTAGATCTTTGAAGTATTGCTGGTTACCAGGTGTTTTAATTATAACTCCCCTGACCATTGATGCGCTTGGCTGGTGGCCATTTGTAAATTTCCGCTTCTTTTGGTACATATTATTAGTTGTATTCATCTTTTTACTACCAGTTTTTTATTTACACATCACCTATTATATCAAAAATCGAAACGTTAGTTTTACAATATCTGACGATTCCGATTCGTATACTTATATAGATAATAACCAGCGATTTGAATTTAAACAAAGAGATATCGACGTTATTGAACAGCATATCGGGATCTATCAAGAAAATAATCGTGATTTTGCAAACCGCCGAATCACGCTGTGGACAAATTACCACTATGTTAAAATTCAATTGAAAAGCGGAAATCATTTCTTTTTAACCTCCCTTATGATTGATTATAAAAGTTTTCCAATGCATATTTATACAACAAAATATCGCTTCATACCCTATTTAAAATGATCTGTTCTTTGGGAAATATTTTAATACTACTTTCCAAAAAAAACAAGGCAATTATTTGTTTTATCTTTTGAAGCGCAAGGCCCGGAGCCACTATTAAAGTTTGTTCCCGTTCTACGCTGAATCCTTGCGCTGCGCTTCAGGGATGCTGCTGCGCCCGGGGCTGGAAAGTTAATTTCCTGCAACGAGGGCAAAGTCTCCCCTCACGGTGGTCCAGAGAGTCTTTGTGCTAAAAGCGATTGTCTCTGCCATCTAAAACCCGATATACGCGAATGCTGGTTTTTTTCTAACCAGCAGCAGCATTAGCGGGGCCAAACCCAGCCTAAGAACCACTGCAACTGCTTTCCAAAAAAATAAGGCAATTATTTGTTTTGTTTTTTGAAGCGCAAGGCCAGAAGCCACTATTAAAGTTTGTTCCCGTTCTCCGCTGTATCCTTAAACTGCGCTTAAGGGATGCCGCTACGCCCGGGGCTGGAAAGTTAATTTCCTGCAACGAGGTCGAAGTCTCCCCTCATGATAGTCTTAGGGGATTTTCGTGCGAAAAGCGATTGTCTCTGCCATCTAAACCCGATATACGCGAATGCTGGTTTTTTTTCTAACCAGCAGCAGCATTAGCGGGGCCAGACCCAGCCTAAGAACCACTGCAACTGCTTTCCAAAAAAATAAGGCAATTATTTGTTTTGTTTTTTGAAGCGCAAGGCCAGAAGCCACTATTAAAGTTTGTTCCCGTTCTCCGCTGTATCCTTGCGCTGCACTTCAGGGATGCCGCTGCGCCCGGGGCTAGAAAATTCGTTTCCTGCAAGGAAGGCAAATTTCACATCATAGGTGTCATCCTGAGCCTGTCGAAGGACTTTCAATGCGATTTTAAGACGTTTCGAATGGAGGTTAGCGCAATCGGGGTAAGGCCCCTTCATTAGAGAATACATTTTCGCAACAAAAAATCCCATCCTGAATTAACAGAATGGGATTATTCGATATATAGACTCTAGACTTAGGACTAAAGACTTCGGACTATTTTAAAGCCCCGCTTTAGCAGCCGCGTCTCTTCTAATGATATTTAATGCACCACCAGCAACAAACCACTCAATCTGCTGCGCGTTGTAACTGTGGTTAACCGGGAACTGCTCTTCTGTGCCATCAGCATGGTGTAATACCAATGTTAATGCTTTATCTGGAGCAAATTCCGTTAATCCTAAAATATCGATGGTATCGTCTTCCAAGATTTTGTCGTAATCATCTTTATCCGCAAAAGTTAAACCCAGCATGCCTTGTTTCTTCAGGTTGGTTTCGTGGATACGGGCAAAAGATTTTACCAATACGGCACGAACACCTAAGTGACGGGGCTCCATGGCTGCATGCTCACGTGATGAACCTTCGCCATAGTTTTCATCACCTACTACGATAGAGCCTAAACCAGCGGCTTTGTAATCGCGTTGGGTTGCAGGAACAGGACCGTACTCACCTGTTAATTCATTTTTAACATTATCTGTTTTATCGTTGAAGTAGTTTACTGCACCAATCAGCATGTTGTTGGAAATGTTATCGAGGTGACCACGGAATTTTAACCATGGACCGGCCATAGAAATGTGATCCGTTGTACATTTACCTTTTGCTTTGATTAACAGTTTCAAACCTTTTAAGTCGGTACCTTCCCAAGGGGTAAATGGATCCAACAATTGTAAACGGTGTGAAGTTGGAGAAACCAAAACCTGAACGGATGAACCATCAGCTGCCGGTGCCTGGAAACCTGCATCATCTACAGCAAAACCTTTGGTTGGCAATTCATCGCCTGTAGGTGGATCTAATTTAACCTGTTCGCCTTTATCGTTTGTTAAGGTATCTGTTAAAGGATTGAAACCTAAATTACCTGAAATCGCAATTGCAGCAACCATTTCGGGCGATGCTACGAAAGCAAAAGTATTCGGGTTACCATCGGCGCGTTTAGCAAAGTTTCTGTTAAACGAGTGTACGATTGTATTTTTTTCTGCTTTCTCTGCACCAGTACGGTCCCACATACCAATACATGGTCCGCAGGCGTTGGTAAAGATCGTAGCATCTAAATCTTCGAAAGTTTTCAAAAATCCATCACGGTCTGCAGTATAACGTACCTGCTCAGAACCTGGATTGATACCGAAAGCCGATTTGGTTACTAAACCTTTTGCAATGGCCTGGTTGGCGATAGAAGCCGCTCTTGATAAATCTTCATAAGAAGAGTTGGTACAAGAACCGATTAAACCCCACTCTACTTTTAACGGCCAGCCGTTTTTCTCTGCCTCCACTTTCATCTGTGAAACCGGGGTAGCCAAATCTGGTGTAAACGGACCGTTTAAATAAGGTTCTAAAGTATCAAGATCAATCTCAATCACCTGATCGAAATAGTTTTCAGGATCAGCATAAACTTCATCATCACCAGTTAAATAAGCAGCAATTTTGTTGGCTTCATCAGCAACTTCATTTCGGCCGGTGGCACGTAAATAACGTTCCATGCTTTGGTCGTAACCGAAGGTAGAGGTGGTTGCACCAATTTCGGCCCCCATGTTACAGATGGTACCTTTACCTGTACAGCTTAAGTTAATGGCGCCGTCGCCAAAATATTCTACAATTGCACCAGTACCACCTTTTACGGTAAGGATACCAGCCACTTTAAGGATTACATCTTTCGCAGCAGTCCAGCCGTTTAATTTTCCTGTTAATTTAACACCGATTAATTTAGGGAATTTAAGCTCCCAGGGTAAACCAGCCATTACATCACAGGCATCGGCACCACCAACACCAATCGCAACCATGCCCAAGCCACCTGCATTTACAGTGTGCGAGTCGGTTCCGATCATCATTCCGCCCGGAAAAGCATAATTTTCTAAAACTACCTGGTGGATAATACCAGCTCCCGGTTTCCAGAAACCGATACCATATTTGTTTGATACAGAAGACAGGAAATCAAAAACTTCTGCACTTTCTGTTTTAGCATGAGGTAAATCTATTGCAGCACCTTCTTTAGCCGTAATTAAGTGATCACAGTGAACTGTAGAAGGAACAGCCACTTGTGGCCGGCCCGCCTGCATAAATTGCAATAAAGCCATTTGTGCAGTTGCATCCTGCATCGCAACGCGATCTGGTGCAAAATCTACGTAATCAGAACCACGTTTAAATGCCGTTTTAGGATCTCCATCCCAAAGGTGAGCATATAATATTTTTTCAGATAATGTTAAAGGTCTGCCAACTACTTTACGTGCAGCCTCTACACGGCTACCAAAGTTTGCATACACCTTTTTGATCATGTCTATATCAAAAGCCATACTTTTTTTATTTTATTTTATTGTCAATAACAACACTGACTAAATTAAACAATTTTTAAGAGACTTGTTTTTGTGAATTGTCAAATTGTGTTATTTAAAAACATTCTAATCCAATTTTTACATCAAACAAAAAGGCTATCCGCTTTACCAGATAGCCTTGTTATTGATTAACAAACCAGATGTTTATTTGTTTCTTATAGTTTGGTAGAAATAGGGGTAAACTTGGTTAAGTTAATGCCTTCTACTGCTAATTTATATTCTTCAATATTTGGAATGCGACCTAAGATGGCAGAAAGAACCACTACCGGCGTAGATGCCAATAAGGACTCGCCTTTTTTACCATCTTTATCTTCTACCACACGGCCCTGAAATAAGCGGGTAGATGTAGCCATTACGGTGTCGCCTTTAGCCGCTTTCTCCTGGTTACCCATACAAAGGTTACAACCCGGACGTTCCAAATACATGATGTTCTCATATTCGGTACGTGCCGAGCTTTTTGGTAGGGCATCGCTAAACTCAAATCCTGAGTATTTTTGTAAATATTCCCAGTCGCCTTCTGCTTTCAATTCATCAATGATATTGTAAGTAGGGGCCGCAACTACCAATGGCGCCTTGAATGATACTGTACCCGTTTTGCTCTCTACATTCCTCAACATCTGAGAAACGATTTTCAGGTCGTCTTTGTGTACCATGCAAGAACCTACGAAACCAAGATCTACTTTTTTATCGCCTCCGTAGAACGTTAAATCTCTGATGGTATCGTGCGTATAACGTTTAGAAACATCTGCATTATTTACATCCGGATCGGCAATCATTGGCTCATTGATGATATCCAGATCAATAACTACTTCCGCATAATATTTCGCATTGTCATCCGGCATTAAAGCTGGTTTGATACCGGTTTTAATTTCTTCGATTCTTTTGTTTGCTTTGTTGATCAAGCCCTGTAAAACCTGGTTATGGTTGTCCATACCTTTGTCTATCATGATTTGAATACGGCTTTTAGCAATTTCTAAAGATTGGATCAAAGTATCGTCCTGTGAAATACAGATCGATGCTTTTGCTTTCATCTCTGCCGTCCAGTCTGTAAAAGTAAAAGCCTGATCGGCTAATAGCGTACCAATGTGTACCTCAATGATACGCCCCTGGAATACGTTTTCGCCATCAAACTGTTGCAACATCTGCAATTGTGTCGCATGAACCACATCACGGAAATCCATGTGTTCTTTCATCTGACCTTTGAAGGTTACTTTTACCGATTCAGGAATCGGCATAGAAGCCTCGCCTGTTGCCAATGCCAGGGCCACGGTACCCGAATCGGCACCGAAAGCTACACCTTTCGACATACGTGTGTGCGAGTCGCCACCGATAATAATTGCCCACTCGTCAATGGTGATATCGTTTAATACCTTGTGGATAACATCGGTCATTGCATGATATTCGCCTTTAGGATCGCGGGCAGTAATCACACCGAAGTCATTCATAAACTTCATCAGTTTAGGAATATTTGCCTGTGCTTTTTTATCCCAAACAGATGCGGTATGGCAACCTGATTGATAAGCGCCATCAACAATTGGAGAAATCACTGTAGCAGCCATTGCCTCTAATTCCTGAGCGGTCATCAAGCCTGTTGTATCCTGTGAGCCTACAATGTTTACTTCTACGCGAACATCGGAACCCGCATGTAAAACTTTGCCCTGTGTTAAACCAACTGCATTTCTGTTGAATATTTTTTCTACCGCGGTTAAACCCTGACCTTCGATAGATACTTCTTTAGCCGGAGCGAATACCAGCGGTGCTTCGATACCTAAAGTTTTAGCGGCAAATGTTTGGATTTTTTTACCAAATACGATGGCGTAAGAACCACCTGCTTTGATAAATTCTACTTTTTGCGGAGTCAAAGCTTTTGAAATGTCAATCAGCTCCTGGTCGCCGTTATATAATTTTTTAGTTTTGGTATTGATTGTAAGTACCGTACCAGTTTCTATGGCGTAAACCTGCTCTAAAATCGGCTCGTCGTTTTCATTGCGAAGCACATTGCCATTTTCATCTGTTTTCTTCACCCAGTTTTTAAGGTCGATTCCAATACCACCAGTTACATCAACTGTGGTTAAGAAAATTGGCGAAATACCATTGGTACCCCCAACAATTGGGGCGATGTTTACAAACGGGATATAAGGGCTGGATTTTTTACCCGTCCAAAGTGCCACATTGTTTACGCCCGACATACGTGAAGAACCTACACCCATGGTGCCTCTTTCGGCAACGAGCATCACGCTTTTATCCGGATGTTGTGCCTGCAATGCCTGGATTTCCTCTTGAGCCTCTGGCGTAATCATGCATTTACCGTGCAGCTCGCGATCTGAACGCGAGTGGGCCTGGTTACCCGGAGACAATAAATCTGTAGAAATATCGCCAATGCCCGCAATAAAGGTGATCACTTTGATTTCTTCTGCCACTTCAGGGAGTTTGGTAAAGAATTCAGCCTGAGCGTAACTTTCTAAAATTTCTTTAGCAATATCATTGCCGTTGTTGTAAGCTTCTTTTAAACGGTCGGTATCGGCATCGTACAAGAAAACCTGTGTTTTAAGTACATCTGCAGCTTTGTGGGCTTTATCACCATTATCGGCCAAAGCAATGTCTAATAAAACTTTAATAGACGCCCCGCCTTTCATGTGCGATAACAACTCAAAAGCAAAATCAGGTGTAATTTCTGCAACGATGGTTCCGCCTAGAATAATTTCTTTTAAAAACTCTGCTTTTACACCAGCTGCTGCGGTAGTACCCGGCAAGGTGTTGTATATGAAAAAAATAACAGCTTCTGCTCTGTTAAAATTATTTACATTTTTGATTTGATCGATGATTTCGCTTAATAATTCAGCTCCATCAATAGGTTTAGGGTGAAGACCTTGTGTTTTTCTTTCTTCAATCTCCTGGATATAATCGTTATAAATACTCATCTTAGCTATTTTATTCTTTTTGCTATAGTTCGTGCAATACAAAAATGCACCTGCTTTTTACAAGAAGAATACTGTTATTTACATGTTAATTTGTGGTTATTGACCGTAAAAAATCGGTTTTATGGTCAAAGCAAAAATAACAAAAAGCAATCTTTAAATGTAATTTAAGCAGGTGATTAGATAATTTGGAATGGTTCTAAACTAAAGGTGCTGGGGGAGGATTTTAAATCATTCCTCTTGAAGGATAGCAATATCATTGATAGGGCTTTATCAAAGGGGGTATCAATCGTATACCGGCTTTTAAAGAAGATTGCAGTGATCCACCTTTCCACAAGCGTTCGTTATCGGACAGATTTGTGCGATTTTGAACAGTTAATTATTTTTATATACGTTAATTATTTGATATTCAAATTATTGAATGCTGTATATAGCCTTGGCATAAGATTGGCTTAAGACTAAAGTGTTGAAAAAGTGAAACCCTTTTCAGCAAAATACGCTAATGCTTTAGGCAGTGTGTAGGATAAACGATCAAATGCTTTTAAACTATCGTGAAAAACAATGATAGAACCATTTTCGCTGTGTTTGATCACGTTCTGATAGCATTTTTCGGGTGAGAGTTTGATGTCGAAATCGCCACTGAGTACATCCCACATCACGATGTTGAGCTGGGAGCTGGGAGCTGGGAGTTGGGAGTTGTTTGGCGCTTTAGACTCCGAACTCCAAACTAACGACTCCAAACTTTTGATCTGGCTCTTTTTAATCCTTCCGTAAGGAGGGCGAAAGAGATTAGATTGTGTGAGTTCCTGGCATTTTAGTGTATTTTCGAGATAGGTTTCATCATCGGTTTTCCAGCCTTTTAAATGGTTAAAAGTATGGTTGCCAATGGCATGTCCGGCGGTTTTTACACGTTCAAAAACATCGGGGTGTTTTACAATATTATCGCCAATGCAAAAAAATGTAGCTTTAGCATTGAAAGCTTTCAAAGTTTTTAATACAAAATCTGTAACATTGGGTATGGGTCCATCGTCAAAGGTCAAATAAATAACTTTTTCGGTGCGGGATTTATTCCATAATAGCGATGGATAATACCATTTTAGCAGAAGCGGTGATTTGATCAGGTACATTTTAGCAACAAAGTTACTAAATGCCTGTACAGATTGAAATTATTAAAGTTGTTTATATAGATTTGAAACAAATTATGAAGATGTTTACCAAGAAGAAGTTAATTACCGGTTTTGCTTTTGCTGTTGCGCTCGGTTTTGTTAGTAATGTTAATGCCCAGGAGGTTTTAACTATCCAGCAAGCAGTAGATAATACCCTTAGAAATAATTTACAGATCAAACAGGCGGCTTTTAGTGCTGCTTTAAGTAATGAAACGCTCAGTCAATCGAAAAACGCGCTTTTACCAACGCTTAACGGATCAGCAAGTTATAATAAAAACTTTGGACGTAGTATCGATCCATCAACCAATCAGTTTATTTCACAGCAGTTTTCATCGGCAAATGGTAGCTTAAGTGCAAGTGCCGATCTTTTTCAGGGTTTTCAGAAAATAAATCAGATCAGACAGAACAAACTTTTGCTTGCTGCCGATCAAACCAATGTAGATAAAATCAAAAATGATCTGATTCTGCAGGTGGTAACCTCGTACATGCAGATTTTATACAATAAAGATTTATTGGCTGCGTCGCAGCAACAATTAGAGGTTGCTAAACAGACCTTAAAAAGAGAGCAGGCTTTATTGGATGCGGGTAATAAAACCCTTGCCGATATTTCTCAGGCCAAATCGCAGGTGGCAACTGCCGAACTGAATACAACAAACGCTCAAAATACATTGTCGGTGTCTTATTTAACTTTAAATCAATTAATGGAAATGCAACCAGAAAATAGATTTGAAGTAAAAGCTCCAGCCATTGCCGAAAACTATTCTTTACAGAACAGTTACGATATTAATACCATTTTTACCAGTGCGGTAACTACTTTCCCGGATATTAAGATGGCATCATTAAGAACAGAAGCCGCATTGAGGGGTATTAGTGTTGCAAAATCATCTTATTATCCACGACTTTCATTCGGTGCGGGTTTGGGATCAAATTTTTCGAGCGGTAGAAGTAAGGTGCTTTCTATTACTCCTAATGGTTTTTCAGAAATAGGACGGACTTTAGGTACGAATGAATCTGTAGTGGCTCCTGATTTTGTAACCGTATTGGGTAAACAGGCCTTTGGTTCGCAGATAGAAGATAACTTTAACCAATACGTTGGTCTAAATCTTTCTATTCCGATTTTTAATGGTTTTCAAGCCAGAACTAATGTTAGAAAAGCAAAAATCAACTATCAAAATACCCAGGTGCAAGAACAATTGACCAAGAATAATTTAAGTAAAGTGATCTCACAAGCTGTTTACGATTTAAAAGCAGCCGAAAGCCGCTATTCATCAACACAGAATGCTTTTCAGGCTCAAAAAGATGCTTTTTATGTAATTGAGCAACGCTATAATGTAGGCCTGGTTAATTCATTGGATTATAGCACTGCACAAACCAATAGAAATAAAGCAGAAATAGATTTTATTCAAGCTAAATACGATCTTTTGTTCAGAGCAAAAGTGATCGATTATTATTTAGGCAAACAGATTACTTTTTAGGACTAAAAACTTGAGGAATAGGGCTTAACTTTTAAACATTACAACCTTAATACAAACAAACGAAATACAATAAATTATGAAACTGAAGCATATTATTATTACCGTAGTTGCTATCGTGGCTCTGCTAGTTATACTTAAGCTAACTGGAGTGATTGGTGGTGATAAAACCGAAAAAGTAACTACAGAAAAAGCATCAGATAAAACTGTTGTAGAAACAGTAACCGCGAGTGGTAAAATCCAACCAGAAACCGAGGTGAAATTAAGTTCTGAGGTATCGGGAGAGGTAGTAGAATTAAAGGTAAAGGAAGGTGACATTGTTAAGGCTGGTCAATTGCTTTGTAAAGTACGTCCGGATGTTTTACAATCGGGTTACGAAAGAACAGTGGCTAGTTTTAATGCCCAAAAAGCGAGTGTAGCTGCTGCGCAACAACAATTGATACAAAACCAGGCGAACTTTGTAAATGCAGATGCAACCTACAAACGTAATGTAGAACTGTTTAATAAAAAAGTAATTTCTGCATCAGAATTTGATGCGGCTAAAGCGGCATTTTTAACTGCAAAAGCTAATTTGGCCAGTGCAAAAGAAAATGTAACCGGTGCAAAATTTACCTTAGACCAAACTGGTGCAAACGTTAAAGAAGCTGGAGCAAATTTAGCTAAAACAACCATTTATGCGCCAGTTGATGGTGTGGTTTCAAAATTATCAATCGAATTGGGAGACCGTATTTTAGGAACGTCGCAAATGGCGGGTACAGAGATTATGCGTATTTCTAACCTATCATCAATGGAGGTTAACGTTGATGTGAACGAAAACGATATTACCCGTGTTAAAGTAGGCGATAAAGCTTCGATTGAGGTTGATGCTTTCTCTGACAAAAAATTTAGAGGGGTAGTAACTGAAATTGCAAGTTCATCAACTGCTGTAGGTACTGCAGTGTCAACTTCCGTAGATCAGGTAACCAATTTCTCAGTAAAAATCAGAATTACGGAAGAACTGGCAGGTAAACAACAATCTATTTTCCGCCCGGGGATGTCTGCAACAGTTGATATTGAAAGCGAATCGTTAACAGGTTTGGCTATTCCAATACAGGCCGTATTTACCGATAACGCGAAATCTGCTGATGCAGGTCAAAACCAGGGTAACCAGGAAAATACCGACAAGCAGAAGTCCAAATTGACCGATAAAAAGGTGAAACAATATATTTATGCTTACGATGCTAAAACCAAAAAAGTTAAAAAGACAGAGGTAACCACAGGTATCCAGAATGACCAGTTCATTATTGTGAAATCTGGTGTGAAAGCAGGCGAAGAAATCGTAACCGGTCCATATTCTGCGATCCAAAACAAATTAAAAGACGGAATGCTGGTAGAAAAAACATCTAAAGACCAATTGTTTAGCAAAGACGGCAAGAAGTAGTTTATAATTACCCGCAAGAAATAGTAACTTGCGTTGTTTAAGGTGTAAGGTTTAGGGTTTAAGGCAAATGGTCTGAACCCTAAACCTTACACCTTTTACCTTAAACCTTTTTTATAATCATGGTACCTAAAATAGCAATGATAGGGGGCGGGAGCTGGGCGACTGCCATTGTAAAAATGCTTGCAGATAATTTAGCTGAAAAGGAAATTTTTTGGTGGATGCGCAATGAGGCAGCGATAGAACATATTAAAAAATTTAAACATAACCCCAATTATATCAGTTCTGTTGAGATTAAGCTCAGCCAGGAAGATCATATCTCTTCAGACATTAATTTCATCATCAAATCTGCTGATTTCGTCATTCTGAATGTTCCGGCGGCATTTTTAAAAAGCACTTTATCTTCTGTAAATGCAGACGATTTAAAAGGTAAAAAAATTGTTTCTGCGATAAAAGGGATTGTTCCCGAAGATAACCTGATTATTGGCGAATTTATGCACGAAAATTATGGCATCCCATACCATGATATTTTAGTGGTAAGTGGACCATGCCATGCTGAAGAAGTGGCTTTAGAAAAACTGTCGTACTTAACCATTGCCTGCACCGATGTGGCACAAGCCAGCACATTCGCTTCTTTTTTGAATACGCGTTATATTAAAACAAATGTATCCGACGATATTTTCGGTACAGAATACGCTGCGGTTTTAAAAAACATCTATGCTGTAGCCAGCGGCATTTGCCATGGAATAGGTTATGGTGATAACTTTCAGGCCGTATTGATCAGTAACGCCATCCGTGAAATTAAACGTTTTGTTGATGCGGTACACCCCATTAACCGCGATATTAAAGAATCAGCATACCTCGGCGATTTATTGGTAACGGCTTATTCACAGTTTAGCCGCAACCGTACTTTTGGCAACATGGTAGGAAAGGGATACACGGTAAAATCGGCCCAATTGGAAATGAACATGATTGCCGAAGGTTATTATGCAGTAAAATGTATGCATATCAAAAACCAGGCATGCAACGTCGATATGCCAATTTGTAAGGCTGTTTATGGTATCCTTTACGAAAACCGTTCACCGCACATCGAAATGAAATTACTCGCAGAAAGGCTGAATTGATTTTTAACGTGTACTAATTTCGTCAGGAAACTTTCTTTTTTGATATTGGAGGGGTGAAGTTTCCATTTGTAACTTAAACTGACGGTTAAAATAAGAGATGTTTTTATAACCGCTTTCAAAGCAAACATCGAGGATGCTGAGGTGTTTCTGCTGCAATAATCTACAGGCATAACTGATCCGCAGCTCATTCATAAATTCAGAATGTGTTTTTCGGGTATGCTTTTTAAAGTAACGGCAAAAGGCCTCTTCCGAAAGATTCGCAATTGACGCAATTTCGCCAAGTGGGATATCCCGCTTAAAGTTATCAAGCAGATAGTGATAAACCCTGCTCATCCTTTCCGTATCACGATGGATGGCATGCGATTTATAATCATAATGAGAAAGCAGTTCGTACTCACTGGATCTGCCAAGCATATTCAGAATAGATATCAGATTTGACGCAGATTCTGCTTCATCGGCAGTCAACATCTCTTTGATCTTCTGGGTAGCTTTATCGCGAACAGTTCCCTTGAAACAGATACCGTGTAACGAACGCTCAAAAAGTCCTTTAATCGCACTAAACTGGGGTTTGTCGAAAAATCCTGCGCCAAACATATCCTCATTGAACTGAATCACTACCTGATGCACGTCTCTGTTGTCGGGCAGGTGTTTATTGTAAAAAGTATGCGGTAAATGAGGTCCGAAGAGGCAAAGATCTCCGGATGAAAATGTATTTATATTATCGCCAACATATCTTTTACCACTGCTTTTTAAAACCAGTATCAATTCGTATTCGGGATGGATGTGTAGCGGAAAATCATTGTATGGAAAGGTTTCTTCCTTTAATACAAAGAGTTTATCGCCCGTAATAATCGTTTCGGTAAATAATTTCATTTGTTGTATATCGTATCCATAGTCTTGTTGCGTAAATAAAGCTTCATATCTCTGATAAAATCAATTTAGTATCAAAATAGATCAAATGCGCGCAATTATTTTACGATAATGGCCTGTATTTTTGACTAAATTACTAATATTTGATAAACCACAAAATAAACGATGCGCATCCATACCCGAATTATAACAAGACTTTTCACCCCTGCACTGGTTTTTACCGGACTATTGTGTTTTGCACAGAATAAAGAGGTTATAAATACCCGGCAAATCAAACCTGTTCCATTAAGTGCCGTAAAAATAAACGATGGCTTTTGGTCGCCTAAATTAAAGGTTTGGCATAGTAAAACGATTTATGATGTTTTGGATAAGTTAGAGGGGAAATATGAGCCAGATCTGGATGATATGATCAAAGAAAAGGCCGAGCGTGGCAGAACCCGCAATGCTTTTTTAAATTTTGATCTTGTTGCCCAGGGAAAAAAAGCAATTGGGTCGAGTGATGGTCCGCCATGGTACGATGGTCTGGTGTATGAAACCCTTAGGGGCGGGGCCGATTTATTGGTTTCTTATCCTGATGCTACACTCGAAAAAAAGATGGATGCCTATATCGACCGCATTGCGGCGGCTCAAAATGCCGATCCTGAAGGATATATCAATACCTATACTACGCTAAACAGGCCAACACAGCGTTGGGGATTAAACGGCGGAGATGACCGGTGGCAACACGACGTATACAATGCCGGAATGTTGGTTGAGGCGGGCATCCACTATTATAATGCTACCGGAAAAACAAAACTTTTAGGAGTTGCGGTAAAAATGGCAAATTATGTAACCAAAGTGATGGGTGATGCACCTAAACTTAACGTGATACCGGCACACGCCGGACCTGAAGAAGCATTTTTTAAACTTTATGTATTGTTTAAAACACAGCCTAAACTAAAAAAGAAATTGGGTATTCCGATAAAGGAAGACGACTATGATGCCATTGTAAAATATTGGATTGAAAAACGCGGCGTTTTTGCCGATGCTGACGGAAGCCGTAAAAGGCAAAGTTTTGGCAGCTACAATCAAGACCATATCCCGGTTTTTGAACAGAAAACAATTGAAGGGCATGCGGTACGCGCAACGTTGCTGGGAACGGCAATTGCAGAAGTTGGGGGATATAAAAACGATCAAAGATATTTAAATACTGCCAATCACTATTGGGACAATATGATCAGTAAACGTATGTTCATTACCGGAGGTGAAGGCGCGATTGCCGATGATGAGAAATTTGGAGCAGATTATTTTCTGCCCGAATCGGCCTACCTCGAAACCTGCGCTTCTATCGGCTCTGCTTTTTTTAGCCAGCAAATGAATGCTGTATTCGCCGATGGTAAATATATGGATGAATTTGAACGCGTAATTTATAACAATATGCTATCGAGTGTTGCTGCCGATGGCCAGCATTACCACTATGAAAATCCTTTGATTTCTAAAGATCGAAAACGCTGGAACTGGCATGGCTGCCCTTGCTGCCCACCAATGTTCCTTAAAATGATTGGAGCGTTGCCAAAATACATCTATGGGCAAGATGAAAGTACAATCTTTGTAAATCTATTTGTCGGTAGCGATGCAAAAGTAAATCTGAAAAATACAGATGTGGTAATTAAACAAGTTACCGCATATCCCTGGAAAGGTGGAATAAAAATAAATATTGATCCAGCGAAGTCTACAGCGTTTAATATTGCAGTGAGAATTCCGGGCTGGGCAATGGGCAATGAAAATCCATTTGATTTATACCATTCGCATGTTAAGGAACAGGTAAGTTTGAAAGTTAATGGTCATGCGGTTGAAGTAAAACCTGTGAATGGTTACATATCCATAAACCGCAAATGGAAAAAAGGCGATATTATCGAACTTAATCTTCCTGTGGAGCCAAGATTGGTGGTGCCCAATGATCTGGTAAAAACTATTAATGGGAAAACAGCAATTGCAGCTGGCCCCATAGTTTATGCCTTAGAAGGTGTAGACAATGCCGGAATCGATGCCATTCATTTAACGGGTGATCCAAAATTAATGGCTCAATATAAATCTGATATTGCCAATGGGGTAAATGTAATCTCTGGTAAGATGACCGATAATCGTAAAGAAGTAAATTTTACCGCTATCCCATTTTATGCCATTGGTAACCGGGGAGTTTATCCCTATAAAGTTTGGATAGCCAAATAATCCGCTACTACAACCTTCACAACAAAAATTTATAATGAATAAATTTAATAGTCATGCGGTACTAAAAACCGTTTTTGCAATTGCAGTATTGGGATTTTGGGCCCCGGCAAAATTATTTTCGCAAAATGCCACGATCAGGATCAATGCCGATAAGGTGGAAAATAAAATTAGTCCGCTTATTTACGGTTCAAATATCGAAGATGTAAACCATGAGATTTATGGGGGTTTCTACAACCAACGCATTTTTGGCGAAAGTTTTGAAGAACCAAACACAGGTATAAACTTTAATCAGTGGCGCAAGTATTCCGGTTTTTGGACGGGGAAAGATGGTATCGTTAATATATCGCCGGGTAGGCATACACAAAGTATCGTAATGATGAATGGCGTGCACCATATTGGCGTTGAACCCGATCATAGTGCAAAGCTTATCTATGAGGCTAAAAGCATTTTTAATGGCACGATATCGGCAGAAATCAGGTTTCGCAATAAAGGTGATGCTGGTGGATTAATTTTTCGTGTTTCGAACGAAGGGGTTGGAGATGATGCCTTTGATGGTTATGAAGTGAGTTTGGCTGCGGATGGTAAAAAAATAACACTCGGTAAACACCAGCAAAACTTTACTTTATTAAAAGAAACCGAGGTTAGTTTCTCGCCACAGGATTGGAACCAGGTACAGGTGCTTTTAATGGGGAAACAGATCGATGTTTCGCTAAATGGAAAAAGGGTGCTTTCATTTATCGATGAAGATAAGCCTATCCTGTCGGGGATGATTGGCTTGCGCACCTGGAAATCGGATATGGAATTCAGAAATATCGATCTATCAGATCAAGATAAAAGCGCGCGGCTAAAACTGGTTAACCAAACAGCCGAGGAAATTAGCTATAACTGGGATCTGATTAATAGCAAAAATGCTAAGGCCAGTTTTAAGCTCGATAGCACTGCGGCTTACAATGGCAAAAAATCGCAGGTCATCAATTTTATCAGTGGGATCGGCAAAGTTGGTATAGCCAACCGAAGTTTAAACCGCTGGGGCATTGCCGTAAAACAGAATCAGTTATTTCAGGGAAGAGTATATCTTAAAGGAGCTACTGAAGGACCAGTTACCATAGCATTAGAAAATAGCGCTGGAAGCAAAACCTATGCCCAGCATAAGCTTAACGGTGTTGGTAAAGACTGGAAGAAATTCACATTCAATCTTAAAGCAAGTACAACAGATGCGCATGCCCGCTTAGCCATTTATCTCAGTGCTAAAGGGAAATTGTGGATCGATCAGGTGGTATTAATGGGTACTGGAGCAGAACAGTTTAATGGATTGCCTATACGGGCCGACATCGGGAAAATGCTGGTTTCGCAAGGCCTAACTTTTTTGCGTTATGCCGGAACAATGGTAAATGCGCCAGACTATAAGTTCAAGAATATGATTGGTGATCCTGATAAAAGGGCACCCTATCGCGGTCATTGGAACTGGTATACCTCAAGTGGATTTGGAATAGAAGAATTTCTCAAATTCTGTGAGCAGACGAAAATAACACCTTGCTTTGCGGTTAATATTTATGAAACACCAGAAGATATGGCCGATATGGTAGAATATCTAAATGGCGATGTGCAAACCCTATGGGGCGCGAAGCGGGCCAGCAATGGGCATCCTAAACCTTATGGCGTTAAATACATCGAGATTGGCAACGAAGAGGTGATATTTAATGGCGATAGCAAATCTGCTTACGAAGAATATGTTCAGCGCTTTAAGGTATTATCTAATGTAATGCTCCAGAAGGATGCTTCGCTGAAATTTGTAAGTGCCGCCTGGTGGCGCCCCGATTCGCCAAATATGGAATATGTTTTTAAGGAATTAAACGGAAAGGCTGATTATTGGGATCTTCATGTTGGCGGCGACGATCCTTCAGCAGGCTCGGAAACCGATAAACAATTGACAAAAATGTTGGCCAGTTTTAGGAAATGGGATCCTGATACCAAAATGAAAATTGCCGTTTTTGAAGAGAATGGAAGCAAACACGGTATCGGGCGCGCCCTCGGACATGCTACAAATATGAATGCGATCAGGAAACATAGCGAAGATGTATTAACCTCGAGTCCGGCAAATGCCTTACAGCCCGACCGGCAAAACGATAATGATTGGGATCAGGGGCAGATTTTTTTTACATCAGATCAGGTTTGGGGCATGCCACCGTATTATGCCCAAAAAATGCAGGCAGAAAGTCATTTGCCCTTACGGATCAATACATCGGTTAATGGAACGCTAGATGTAAGCGCTGCAAAAAGCGAAAATGGAAAAACATTGATGTTGTATGTAGTGAATACTACGGCAGATGCGATAGATGTCAATCTTGAATTTACAGGTTTTGAAAATAGAAATAATAAAGTCGCGGTTTCAACATTATCAGGAAACCCGAATGCATATAATACGGTGAAAAATCAAAAAGAATATGTAACCCAATATTCGAAAATAGCATTGCCAGCCAATAGCCCTAGTTATAAATTCCTGCCTTTTTCGTATACCATATTGCATTTCTCAAAAGATTAAATCATGCCGATAACTGTAAGAAAGAAATATTGGGATTTATGTATATCGAATTAAAAACAAATTGCTTGGCTGGCTGTTATAGTTTAAATAAAAATATAGCTGTCATGAAAAAGAAATTAGTAATGGGTTTATTAACGCTTGCCCTATTTGGCGGTGTAGCCTTAAATGTAAATGCTCAAGAGAAGAAAAAAACTGAGGTGGGTAAAGCATTAGATCATACAGGAAAAGCGATTGGTAAAGGTGCTAAATCTGTCGGTAATAAAACCGCCGAAGTAGCTGTAAAAGGTGGTTCGAAAGTAGCAGATAAAACCTGGAAAGGTAAAATGGCACCAGATGGAACTGATGTTTACATTAATTCAAAAAATGAAAAATATTATGTAAACTCAAAAGGTGCTAAAATCTGGTTAAAACCTAGTCAGATTAAAAACAGACCTGACCCTAAAAAATAATATAAAAAACCCGATGATGTTCATCGGGTTTTTTTATTGAATAGATAAGCGATAAGATGGCCTAAAGCTTTAACCTGTAAATACTATCTATATACGAATTGGTTACTTGCTGAATTTCTCTAGGCGCCTCAGTTTTATCGATCAATAATTTCTCTACAAGATTATTATTTACCTTTAAATTAAGTTCGTAAGGTTTGCTATCACCAAGTTTAAGATAAAAAGTATGCTCCATACTTGTAGCTAGATAAGTTATTTCTCCGGATGTAAGCTGATAATAATCTATTTTCTGGGTATTGTTATAATTAAAGGGTTGACGGATATCAAAATTGATCTGTTTAATTGCGTTATTGTTATCCTTCGAATACAGCTGAATCTGGTTTTTATCGAAATAGCCCGTCGTTTTCGGATTCAGTAAATCAACGTCGGTACTATTTTTAATTACTAAAATTAATGGATTATTTGTAATTGGTGAGCAGGCGCATAAACCGCCACCGCCAACACCTGCTTTTTTGCAACCTAAGTTGGCGATAAAAATCACCATAAGCACAATTAGAATTTTTTTCATCTGAATAATGTTTATTTTAGAGACGATGAAGCGATTATAAATGATTAATTATAACCGCTTTATATCTGGTTTTTAGCTTAAACGAATAAGGTATGGCATTCGCTACAGTTAAAATAACTTAAATCCTGGCAGACCGCAAACATAAAAGCCCGAAAACGATGTTTCCGGGCTTTAATATTATTTATAGATTTTTTAAACTATCGTTCCGTACAGATCGAAATCTTCAGCCCGGTCAATTTTCACGTTCACAAAACTTCCGTTAGCAGCATAACCTGTGGCTGCATCAATTAAAACTTCGTTATCAACTTCTGGCGAATCAAATTCGGTTCTGCCTACAAAGAAATCGCCTTCTTTTTTATCCACCAACACTTTAAAGGTTTTACCCACTTTTTCCTGGTTGATATCTAAGGAAATACCTTGTTGAATTTCCATGATATCATCTACACGTTGTTGTTTTACTTCATCAGGAATATCATCAACTAGCGTATGGGCATGTGTTTTTTCTTCATGTGAGTAGGTAAAGCAGCCTAAACGGTCGAATTTTGTTTCGGCAACCCATTCTTTCATTTCTCCAAAGTCATGTTCTGTTTCGCCTGGGTAACCGCAGATTAATGTGGTGCGCATGGCAATGTTAGGTACTTTATCCCTGATTTGGTTAACCAGATCAATAGTTTTTTGTTTGGTTGTACCACGGCGCATTGATTTTAGCATGTTATCTGTAATGTGCTGTAATGGCATGTCCAGATATTTGCAGATGTTATCGCGCTCGTTCATGGCATCTAAAATTTCCATTGGAAAACCAGAAGGGTAGGCGTATTGCAAACGGATCCATTCGATACCAGGAACATCTGAAATACGACGCATCAATTCATCTAATTTACGCACACCATAAAGATCTAAACCATAATAAGTAAGATCCTGAGCGATTAAGATCAGTTCTTTTGTGCCATTTTTGGCCAATATTTTAGCCTCGTTAACCAATTCTTCCATTGGCTTGCTTAAGTGTTTGCCACGCATTAATGGAATGGCGCAGAAAGAGCAGGGGCGGTTACAGCCCTCAGCAATTTTAAAATAAGCAAAGTGAGAAGGCGTGGTCAATAAACGCTCACCAATCAGTTCGTGTTTGTAATTCGCACCCAGTTCATGTAATATATTCTGTAGATCGTTCGTGCCGAAAAAAGCATCAACGTTTGTAATTTCTGATTCCAGTTCGGGTTTGTAACGTTCAGATAAACAACCCGTAACCACTACTTTGCCAATTTTACCGGCTTCTTTCAGTTCGCTGAACTGTAGAATGGTATCAATTGATTCCTGTTTGGCATTGTCGATAAAACCGCATGTATTGATCACAACGATATCATCTTTGCCCATCTTGTCAGATTCGTGTACAACGTTTAAATTATTGCCACGTAACTGCCCCATCAATACTTCCGAATCGTATATGTTTTTAGAACAACCCAATGTAATGACATTAATTTTTGGTTGCTTTACTGCGCTTTTACTTCTTGCTATTTTGGTATTCATATTATTGTTATTTACACCTTCCTTGCGGCCTGATTCCACAGATTTGGTGATTCCACTGATTTTGGTGTGGATATTTAAAAGATTTATACAGATATTCTTTGACCTCACAGCTAGTGTTGCCAAAATTAATCAATAATCCTGTCTTAATTTTACTTGCTTTCAAATAAGAGATAAGCTGGTTCTGAAATACTCTAGGCTGATATCCAGTCACCGATTTTAACTCGACAATTACTTTTCCTTCTACTACCAGGTCACATCTAAATTTGCCAATCATTTGATCTTCGAATACTACCACAAACTCCTTCTTAATATCAAATTTTAATCCAGCCTGGCTAAGTTTTATTTTTAGCGCATTAACATAAATTTTCTCTAAAAAGCCTAATCCCAACTGCGTATGGACATTACAGCAACAACCAATTATAATTCCTGTAAGTTCATGATTTTCATACTCTTCCATTACTGAAATTAATAAAAATCTGTGTCATCCAATTATCTGTGAAATCAACCACGAAGCGAGCCCTCTATGGAATCAACTACAAAGTATTATTTAAACAAACTGTTCACAAACTCTTTTTTGTCAAAAAGCTGTAAGTCGCCAATTTTTTCTCCAACACCAATGTATTTAACCGGGATTCTAAACTGATCTGAAATTCCGATTACTACACCACCTTTAGCGGTTCCATCTAATTTTGTAATGGCCAATGCATTTACATCGGTAGCTTCGGTAAACTGTTTACACTGCTCAAAAGCATTCTGTCCGGTTGAAGCATCCAATACCAGTAAAATTTCGTGCGGTGCATTAGGTACAACCTTTTGCATCACCTGTTTGATTTTGCCCAGCTCGTTCATTAAACCGATTTTGTTATGTAAACGTCCGGCAGTATCGATAATGACAACATCTTCGCCATTGGCAACTGCCGATTGTAAAGTATCAAAAGCTACAGAAGCAGGGTCAGAACCCATGGCCTGCGCTACTACCCTTACACCAACACGTTCGCCCCAAAGTTTAATCTGGTCAACAGCTGCGGCCCTAAAAGTATCGGCAGCACCCAAAACAACTTTAAGTCCTGATTCTTTTAATTTATGTGCCAGCTTTCCGATCGTCGTGGTTTTGCCCACCCCGTTTACGCCAACCACCATAATTACATATGGTTTATGGTCGCCGTATTCGAACTGGCGGAAATCGTTGCTATTGTTCTCTGACAAAAGCAGCTGGATCTCATCACGGAGAATAAAATTTAGTTCAGAAGTATTGAGGTATTTGTCTTTGGCTACACGTTCTTCGATACGTTTGATAATTTTTAACGTAGTGCTTACGCCAACATCAGAAGTAACCAAAACTTCTTCCAGATTATCGAGTACTTCATCATCAACGGAAGATTTTCCTGCTACAGCTTTGGTGATTTTATTAAAGAAACCGTCTTTGGTTTTCTCTAAACCTTTATCCAGTGCTTCCTGAGCCTCAGGTGCAGTTTCTTTCTTTTTGAAAAAATCGAATAAACCCATATCTAAATTTTTATATAACAAAAAAAGCCCTTCCGGTTAAAACGGAACGGCCTTTAATATCTTTTAATATTAAAAAATATTAACCTTATTTAGATGCGATAGCATCTTTTACGTGGTCGTTGTGTACGATAAGTTCTTTGAATGAGTAAGCACCAGTTTTTGGTGATTTTACCATTGTAATTACTTTCGAATATTCTTTACCTGTACCTGTTTTAAGGGTTGCAACTACTTTCTTTGCCATGTTCTTATAATTTTAATTATTAGATTTGAGATATCAGACATTAGATTTGAGACTTGCAAATGCTTTAGTCTTTAAGCTTTGGTCTTTTATTCTTAACCTATTTAATTTCTTTATGTACGGTTACTTTTCTCAATACTGGATTGAATTTTTTCAATTCTAATCTCTCAGTAGTGTTTTTACGGTTTTTGGTAGAAATATATCTAGACATACCCGGCATGCCACTTTCTTTATGTTCAGTACATTCTAAAATAACCTGAACTCTGTTACCTTTTTTTGCCATTTTAATATAAATTGAAAACTGTTAATCTCAACAGTTAATGTTTTTTACAAAAATCCTTTTTTTACGAAACGGTTAATTGCTTCGCTAATACCCACTTTATTGATGGTTTTAATCGCTGAAGTAGAAACTTTCAACGTAATCCAACGGTTTTCTTCAGGAATATAAAATTTCTGAAGTTGTAGGTTTGGGTAAAATTTGCGTTTGGTTTTAACGTTCGAGTGAGAAACGTTGTTACCTACCATTGCTTTTTTTCCTGTTAAATCACAAACTCTTGACATGACTTGTAAATATAGTTGTTTAATACGTCCGCTTAATTTTTTTAAGAGTGTGCAAATATCTGAATAATAATTGTAAATGACAATAGCGGAGCTAATTATTTTTATAATTTACATTCACATCCCAACGGCCTGCATCCTTTAACTCAAATTCTACATAATCTTTTCCCGAATGCATTTTTAACCTTAAAGGGAAATTAATGTTTTTAATGGTGTAGATATTCTGCGTTGTAGATATTTTGTCGACTTTGATTTCGTCATAGCCGCCATTTAAAACTTCTATCTGGTCGAAAACCGGACCAGATGCATTTCTGGCTTCCTTTGATTCTGATTTTCCTTGTAAACCAAGTCCTGTCATATTATTATCTGTTGCGTTAAGTTTTTTATTTCCAACAGATACATATAAAATATTTCCTTTTTTTTTGCTTTTTCTGACTATAACCGACTCAATTGCAGGTGATTTACCCAGAATAATATAGGTTTGGGTGGAATCGATAGAAGATAGGTTCTTGTATTCGATAGTGGTGAATGATTTGCTGCTGAACGCAACTAACATTAAGGCGAGTGATAACATTAAATTTTTCATAAATCAAATATAATTTTTTTTGATCAAACGTTTGATATTCATTTTGATACGATTAGACTATTTTTCGTTGATATTATTTATTTAAATTAGCCGCAACTAATCCAAAATATAAAACAGAGCAATGCAAATTACATCTTTTAAGCAGTACGAAGAAGATTATAAAAAAAGCGTCGAAAACCCGGAGCAGTTTTGGGGTGAGGTAGCGCAAAACTTTCAATGGCGTAAACCTTGGTTCAAAGTTTTATCCTGGAACTTTAACGAACCCAATATTAAATGGTTCGAGGGGGCTAAACTTAATATTACTGAAAATTGTTTAGACCGTCATCTCGCTACCAATGGTGATAAACCCGCCATTATTTGGGAACCGAATAATCCTGAAGAAGAAAGTGTTACTTATACGTATAAAATGTTGCACGAGCGTGTTTGTCGCTTTGCAAACGTATTAAAACGTAACGGCGCTAAAAAAGGCGATCGCATCTGTATTTATATGCCAATGGTACCCGAGCTGGCCATCGCTGTTTTGGCCTGCGCCAGAATTGGCGCTGTTCATTCGGTTATTTTCGGTGGATTTTCGGCAAAATCAATCGCCGACCGCATTAACGATTCGCAATGTAAAGTCGTGATTACTGCCGATGGTTCTTACCGTGGCAACAAACAGATTCCTTTAAAAGATGTAATTGATGATGCATTGATCGGTTGCCCAACGGTTGAAAAATGTATTGTACTCACCCATATCCGTACACCTGTTTCGATGTTGAAAGGAAGGGATGTTTGGTGGGAAGATGAAGTGAAACACGTTAACGATATCTGCGAGGCTGAAGAAATGGATGCGGAGGATATGCTCTTTATTCTCTATACATCAGGCTCTACTGGTAAACCCAAAGGTGTGGTGCATACCTGTGGTGGTTATATGGTTTATGCAGGTTATACTTTTTCGAACGTATTTAACTATCAGCCAGGTGAAGTATATTTCTGTACCGCTGATATCGGCTGGATTACCGGTCACTCATACATTGTTTACGGACCGCTTTCGCAAGGTGCAACGTCAGTTCTTTTCGAAGGCATACCCACTTACCCAACACCATCCCGTTTTTGGGATATTGTAGAAAAACACAAGGTAAATACTTTATACACTGCGCCTACAGCCATCCGCTCTTTGATGAGTTTTGGTGAGGATCCTTTGAATGGCAAGGATTTAAGCACCATTCGCGTTTTAGGATCTGTAGGAGAGCCGATTAATGAAGAGGCCTGGCATTGGTTCGATGAAAAAATCGGTCATGGCAAGGCGCCTATTGTAGATACCTGGTGGCAAACGGAAACCGGGGGCATTATGATTTCGCCTATTGCAACGGTAACACCAACCAAACCTAGCTTCGCTACTTTGCCTTTACCGGGCATCCAGCCAATTTTGGTTGATGAAAACGGTAAGGAGATTGAAGGAAATGGGGTAATGGGAAACCTTTGTATTAAATTCCCTTGGCCAGGCATGTTGCGTACTACTTATGGCGATCATGAGCGTTGTAAACAGACCTACTTCTCTACTTACGAAAATTTATATTTTACCGGTGATGGCTGTTTGCGTGATGAAGATGGTTATTATAGAATAACTGGCAGGGTAGATGATGTATTAAATGTTTCGGGGCATAGAATTGGTACCGCTGAGGTAGAAAATGCCATTAACATGCATGCGGGCGTGGTAGAAAGTGCAGTTGTAGGGTATCCGCATGATGTAAAAGGGCAGGGGATTTATGCTTTTGTAATTTATCCTGAAATGCATGGCGAGGCAGAATTATCTAAAAAAGATATTTTACAAACGGTTACCCGCGTAATTGGCGCCATTGCAAAGCCTGATAAAATATTGTTTGTTTCTGGTTTACCAAAAACCCGCTCAGGCAAAATTATGCGTAGGATTTTACGCAAGATTGCCGAAGGAGATACTGCGAACCTGGGAGATACTTCTACTTTATTGGATCCGGGAGTTGTAGAGGAAATTATTGAAGCAGCAAAGAAGCTGTAATCATAATTTTTAGCATAAAAGCAATGCCCCCGAAATTTTTCGGGGGCATTTTCTTTATTGAATTATTTTAATAACCTGGATTTTGTTTCAAAGCTTTATTCACATTTATTTCGCGGTCTGGAATTGGGAAAACCAATTTAGGGTCGTTATAGGCAAGAGTTCCGATTGATCGCTTTGTACGTTTATAGTCATGAAGCCTAAAACCTTCATAATCTAATTCCTTTTCACGTTCGTTTAAAATGATGGCCAGTGTTGGAACAACATCTCCTAATCCAGCCCTGGTTCTTAACGTATTGATGTCGCTAGCCGGGCTAGCACCAATGCTTGTACCCAATCTAAAATTACACTCGGCCCGAATTAAATATTGTTCAGTAATTCTACAAACAGGAATATTATCATAAAAGCTGTACCATTTTTTAGTATAAAAACCAGTTCCTGATCCAGTACCCTCATAAATCAATTCAGTTTGTCTTTTATCACCAGTTTCGAACGAATTGTAAAAAGTTGTATTTACCTGAACGTCTGCTCTTCCTACATCTCCACCTGTACTGTTTTGGTAACTGGCATAAAAAGTGGCTAAGCCGTCGTTAGATGTTCCTGCATTACTTTGTTCATTCTGCCTAATTTCGAAAATTCCCTCACTTGAATTTTTTGTTCTAAAAGGTGCTTCAAGCGAATTTGTAATCAATGTATATGGGCTATTAGTGATAATATCGTTAGCGATATCCCTTGCTAAATTATATTTACCCTCCTGTAGATATACCCTTGCTAAAAATGCTTTAGCAGCATATTGATCATCAACAGAAGCCAATTTAGTAATGGCAGATTTCAAGTCATTTTCTACTGCTGTATATACTTCTATCACCGTATTTCTCGCAACTGAATTGTTTACATCATTTATCGTTTTAACGGCCTTTGTAATGATGGGTACACCTAAATTTATATTGGCGCCAGATGCATCGTAAGGTAGAGCATATAACCTCACCAATTCAAAGTGCATAATGCCCCTTATAAATAAAGCTTTGCCTTCTATTACATTTTTGGTATCTGCATCACTTACCACATTTAATGCCGAAAGTACAATGTTGGCGGTGTTAATTGCGCTATAAGCGGTTATCCAGGTCCGGGTTACATCGCCATTATTCGATACAATGGTTTTGTTTGCAATATCATCGTAAGTAGAAAAAGTCCCCCGCCAGTTTAAATAATTATTGTCTGCATAAAGGTCTGGTAAAAAGACAAGATTTGTTCCGTATAAGTCGCCTGTAGCCAAAAAGGTATAAGCGCCGGTTAATGCATTTTGAACATCTGCTGTTGTGTTTAGTGCCACGCTGGCATCTATATTCTGCTTAGGATCTATTTCTAATTGTTTTTTACAGCTGGATACGCTTAAAACAAGAAGAATTGCAGCTAATATATTTTTATAATTTTTCATATGTCAATGTTTTTATAAGCCAATGTTTACGCCGAAAGTAATGGTTCTTGCTTGTGGCGGGGTATAGAAATCGTGACCGAGTTGAATGTTATCAGACTGGAGAGAACCACCACTGGGTGTATTTACTTCAGGATCGTAGCCATTATAGCCTGTTATGGTAAATAGGTTTAGTGCCGAGGCGAAGAGTTTTACATTTTGAAGTTTATATTTGTTGGCAAATGCTTTGGGTATATTGTAGCTAAAAACTACACTTTTTATCCTGAGGTATGACCCATCCTGTATCCATCTGGATGATGG
Organism: Pedobacter psychrodurus; assembly: GCF_032678585.1. Lineage (GTDB taxonomy): Bacteria > Bacteroidota > Bacteroidia > Sphingobacteriales > Sphingobacteriaceae > Pedobacter > Pedobacter psychrodurus_A. The sequence continues at coordinate 108,274 of NZ_JAVTSN010000020.1, forward strand.
ATCTGTTCCATTTCCTTCACCAAACCTTGGCTGTGGAATATTGGTTATCGTGTTGGTCGGTGTCCAATAATTTAACTGATCAATGGTTTGGTTATCAAAATAATCGCCATTTGCTGATTGAAAAACACCTGCCATATTATAAATATCATTACCACTAACAAATTGCGCCTGAATATCCAGATCGAAATTTTTAAAAGAGAAATGATTTCCAAAACCGCCGAAGAATTTAGGGTTTGGATCACCAAGTTTTTGGTTTTGAGCAGCAGCATAATCACTGGTCGTTGTTGTTCTTGATGCATCAACATAATAAATGGCGTCGCCATTCGCCGCATCTACGCCGGCGTATGCTTTTCCATAAAAATAACCCAATGGCTCTCCAACGGCAATTCTACCTAAAAATCTTCCTCCAGGATAAATCGGTTGGTCATCAACCAAACGTAAAACCTTATTTCTGTTAAAGGAAATATTGAAGGAGGTAGACCACTTAAACTCCCCAACAAAATTTCTGGTATTTAATGAGAATTCAAATCCCTTGTTTTGCATATCGCCAATATTCCTCGTAATGGAAGAAAAACCATTTGTTGCAGCAATTGGCGCATTTAATAATAAATCGGTTGTTTTCTTTTTATAATATTCGACGGTACCCGAAATCCGATCGGATAAAAATCCAAAATCTAAACCTACATTATAATTGGTTGTGTTTTCCCAGCTTAAATTAGGATCTCCCAACTGGTCTGGACGAGTCCCACCAATGCCCGCGTAATTAACACCACGGTACAGATTGCGAGAAGCGAAATCGCCGATTTCTGCATTACCTGTTAAACCATAACTTCCTCTAAGTTTTAATAAGCTTAACCAATTGCTGGATTTTAAAAACTCTTCCTGGTTGATAATCCAGCCAGCAGAAACTGCAGGAAAAGTTCCGTATCTATTGTTTACGCCAAACCTTGACGAACCATCTGTTCTGATTGAAGCACTTAGCAAATACTTATCTTCATATTTGTAGTTTACCCTGGCCAGATATGACACAAAAGTGTGTCTTGTTTCTGAAGATGCACCAGCAGAAATTACCGCTGCACTTGCAATCTTGGTAAAATTATCTGATGGAAGGGTAGTTCCCGTTACCGATGAATAGCGGAATTTTGTGTCCTGGAATGCAAAACCCGCCAATACATTTAGGTTATGTTTCTCGTTAAAAGTTTTGGTATAGTTTAGGGTGTTGTTTGTGTTAAAGTTTATGGATTTGGCCATGTAATCTGAAGAAGAACCTCCTGTACTCCCACCGTCCTGTGTTTTCGAGCCTAAAAACTGCTCTTCTTCCAAATTGTTGAAATCAAATCCGTATTCACTTCTAAAAACCAAATCGGGTGTGATTTTTAAACTTGCATAAGCATTGGCGAAAGTTCTATACGTGGTTGATAGATTCTTACCATTTTCATAATCGATTAAGCTGTTATAGTAAACGGTAGAACCATTTAATTCGCCTGATGCATCTCGTACAGGTTGAATTGGAGGTAAGGCATTTAACTGTAAAGGGTTAGAAAAGGCATTATCTGTAGGAATACGGTAATTATCTACTTTGGATATATTTACAGCACCTCCAACCTCTAAAATTTTCGAAACGGTATGGTCTAAGCTTAATCGGCCACCAGTACGTACATAACGGTTATTAACAATAATTCCGTCATTGTTATTGTAGTTTCCTGATAGCATAAACCTGGTTTTTGCATCACCTCCATTAATGTTTAAGCTATACTGTTGTGTATGGCCTCTCCTAAAAGCTTCATTAACCCAATTGGTGTTGTTATTACTGGTCCAATCATCAGTACCGGTATAATCTTTCCACATTTCGGCTGCATTGGCATAATCGCCGTCATCATAGTTATTGTATTTAAATGAGGCGTCCAATAATTGACGGTATTGATCGGCATTTAAAAACTCGCCTTTTTTGGTTGGGTCACTAAATCCGGCATAATAGCCAAAATCAATGTTGGTTCTACCCTGCTTACCTTTTTTTGTAGTGATCAATACGACTCCGTTCGATCCTCTTGCGCCATAAATTGCCGCAGATGCGGCATCTTTTAACACTTCCATCGATTCGATATCATCAGGACTAATGGCCGCAAGCGGATTATCAGCTTCGGTATATGTTCCCAATGCCTCACTCACGATAGGTACCCCATCAATAACAAATAAAGGTTGATTACTTGCAGATATAGAAGAAATACCCCTCACCCGAATCTGCAAGGCCTGACCAAGTTTTCCACTACTAGAGTTTATAAAAACACCTGGTGCTTTACCTTGTAATGCGCTTTCAACAGTTGTTATCGGTTTATCTTTAAAATCTTCTGCAGTTACCCTGGCAATAGATCCCGTTACATCTCTTTTACTCTGTGTACCATAACCCACCACAATCACATCCGATAAGGTATTGTTTTCCTCGTCTAAACTGATGTTAATGGTTTGCCCGGTAATGGGCACTTCTTTGGTTTTGTAACCGATAAAGCTAAAAACGAGTGTTTTGGCATCATCTGCAACGGTTAATTTAAAAGCACCGGAGGCATCGCTCTGTGTACCGTTGGCTGGTGAACCTTTTACGAATACGCTAACGCCTGGAATTGGTACGGAGGCTGATGTTACTTTCCCGGTAATTACTTTGCCTTGTGCGAAAGCAAATGAAATTAAACCGAGAAACAAAAGCATACTGAGTAGTAATTTTTTCATCAAATGGATAGTTTAGTTAGTAATGTTTGATTTTTGTAAAATAATACATTAATATACTTAAAAATTTATTTAAAACCTTGATAAATAGGAAATAATCTGCTTGTTATTTGGTTAGTGAGGCTTACATCAAAACAAAAAGTGGCTAAAAGTGTTGATAGATGTAAGAATTATATGATTTATTACCAAAAAATACGGGCATGGATAAGTTAGAATTAAAAGGAAAGTGGAATGAAATAAAAGGAAAGGTTAAACAAGCTTACGCCGATTTAACTGATGATGATTTAAAACACGAAGAGGGGCAAGACGATGAGCTGTTGGGGAAATTGCAACAGAAAACAGGCAAGGGAAGAGATGAACTCGTAAAATGGATCAACTCATTATAAGATCAATTCTATAAAAAAAAACAGGCGGTCAATTTGGCCGCCTGTTTGCTTTAAAACAATTTTTATGCCCGATATTGCCCAAAGATTTCCCCAAAACCCTATACTTTCTCCTAAAGATTTAATCCCCAGCAGGGCCGGACTGGAAATCGAGTGCCTGTTAAATCCAGGTGTTTTTACCTTTGACGGTAAAATCTGGTTGCTCATCCGCGTGGCGGAAAGACCTCAACAAAAAGAAGGTTTAATCTCGTTTCCGGTATTAAAGGGCAGTGGGATAGAAATTATGGCAATCGCAGAAAACGATCCGCATCTGGATGCAACCGATCCAAGAGTGATCAATTATAAAGGAGCCGACTACTTAACCACCTTATCGCATTTACGATTGGTTTGTAGTGATGATGGTATACATTTTTATCAGCCTGATGGCTATTCTTTGTTACAAGGTGAGGGAGAGGATGAAACTTTTGGTATCGAAGACTGTCGCGTGTCCTTGATTGACGGCACTTATTATTTAACTTTTACTGCAGTATCTGAGCATGGCGTTGGCGTAGGCATGCGTACCACGAAGGATTGGAAAACTTTTCAGAATCATGGAATGATTATTCCACCGCATAATAAAGATTGTGCTTTATTTGAGGAACGCATCAAGGGCAAATTTTATGCGCTTCATCGTCCGAGTAGTGTTGCTTTGGGCGGCAACTACATCTGGCTGGCCGAATCTCCTGATGGGATCCATTGGGGTAAACACAAATGTATTGTTAAAACCAGACCGGGCCTTTGGGATAGTGCCCGTGTTGGCGCAGGTGCTGCACCCATAAAAACTGCAGGTGGTTGGCTCGAAATATACCATGGTGCAAACGAAAAACACCAGTATTGTCTGGGCGCTTTTTTAATGGATTTGGATGATCCATCGAAAGTACTGGCCAGAACCGAAGCGCCTATTATGGTGCCAAGCACTGATTATGAGTTGCATGGTTTCTTCGGTGAGGTGGTGTTTACAAATGGCCATATTGTTAAAGGGGATGAGTTAACCATTTATTATGGCGCCGCCGATGAATTTGTTTGTGGAGCCAGGTTTTCGATAAAGGAAATTTTGGGGGCACTGGTTTTTTACCACTAAGACACAAAGGCACAATTTGTTTTTTCTACATGATGCAACAAATGAACCGGTCTAAGATGGGAGTTTGGAGTTGAGAGTTTGGAGTCAGTTAACCGATTAAATAGTCCGGAGTGGTTTTTATCACTTTACAGCCCCAAATAATACCACAAAATCTCGTTTTTAAACCGGATTGAAGTGGAGATCCTTTTTGCGGCTAAGCATAAGTGTTGGGCAAAAAAGATCGCAACAGAAAGCCGGAAGAAACACTAAAAAAATCTACGGAACCCTGCTTTCCCAATCCAAATCAGGATTTGTTTCTACGCCCTGCTATCAATGAAAGAATGGCTAATGAACTTACTGCTACGCCTGCCTTGTCATTCAGACAGGGAAGCACGGATTAGCACAGAAGATGTTTGCTTTTTTACCACTAAGACACGAAGAGCACAATTTGTTTCTGGATCACGTTGTTACTAATGACCAATGAACCAATGGCTAATGAACTAAATAAAAAAGCGACCCCCGTTTCCGAGAATCGCTTGTAATTTTGATTTTAAGGGATCAGGGTTACCTTCCTGCCCTCAACCTTATTAGTATCCAAAAATCTGCTCTAAACTCAATTTAGTCACCGGACCAAATTTTGCTAAATCAGCCATGTTGATTTTCTTTTCAGAAGCAACGATACAATAGCTGTAAGGTTTGCCCGAAAGATTGGTCTGGTGGAAAGATTTTACATCGTTAAAAGTTAATGGTTTTAAGTTGGCGTACTCATCAATTCTTGAATCGTGGTCGAAACCTAATTTTTTATCAGCCAGATAGGTATAGATAATTCCATCCTTAGTGATGCGGCTGGTTTCGATACCATTTAATGAATTGGCTTTAGACAAATCGAACGATTTATCCGATTCTGGTAGCGTAGTTAGCAACTCATTCATTCCAGCAACGGCCTCGTTCATTTTATCGGCCTGTGTACCTACATAAGCGATAATCGAATTCTCTTTCTCTTTGGTATTTGGAGAAGAATATACGGCAAAAGTAGAGTAGGCAAGCGCCTTAGATTCGCGGATGGTCTGGAATACCACAGAACCCATGCCACCACCAAAATAATTGTTGAATAAAGCGATTTTTGCCGCATTAGTTGGATCGTATAAGCCGCCATTGCGTACCCAACGGATTTCTGCCTGCACCATATCGTAATCGGCAAAGTAAACTTTGTTCGAATCGGTTTTGGTGTATACAAATTTCTTGATCGGCGCAGCATCGGTAAATTCTTTTGCCAATGGGTGTGCTTTAACAATATCAGCAGAAAACGCTGCTAAAGTTTTAGGCCCGTAATAAGTAATGGTGTGTTTGTAATTGGTGAGGTTATGTAAGATATAAATCAGATCAGCTGATTTCATATTCTTGATCTCATCATTGGTTAATCCATAATTGAAAGGATTATCGGCACCAAACTGTGCATAACTCATTAAACCGCCTAAAATTGATGATTTATTTAATTTCGCATTATCTCTAGATTTTAACAAACGGCCTTTTAAATCTTCCAAAGCTTTTTCGTTTGGTTTGCAGTGTGCCAGTACGTCTTCAAGAAGTGCAACGGCCTTATCGAAGTTTTCCTGTAAACCACTGATCGACACCGTGGTTACATCAGTACCCACGTTAACACTATAACTGCAGGCAATGTTGTAAAAAGCCTTGCTGATATCCTCAGCAGAATATTTATCCGTACTTAAGAAAGACAGGTATTGAGCTGCATATGGCAATAACTTATAATTGTAAGAACCCATGTCGAAACGGTAACCCAGACGGAAAATTCCGTTCTCCGTGTTTTGAACCGCAATTACATCAGCAATACCTGCTTTACCAAAATTAAGGTCTTTGGTATAGTCTAAAAACTTCGGAGCGATCGGTTTTACCGGAGCAGCAATAATGTCTTTTGTAAATGGAGAAACCTCATTAACGTTGGTTTTTACAGCTGTGATAGCTGGTTTTTCCACTTTAACAATGCTTTTGTCTTCACCTTTATGTTTTAAGATGGAAACATAATCATTGATGAAAAATTTATTGGCAAAATCTACGATTTCCTTTTTGGTTACTTTGCCCATTGCATCGGTCGAAGCTAAGGTTTTATCCCACTCCGTACCGCGGTTTTGGATAAAGGCATTCATGGCGAAATCTGCGCGAACATCGTTATTATCAAAACTTTGCAACTCGGCCAATTTGATGTTTGCAACAGTTGCTTTAATCAGGCTTTCGTCGAACTCGCCTTTTTTAAGCAGTTCTATTTGTTCTAACAATAATTTCTGTGCTTCTTCCAGGCTTTGTCCGGCTTTAGGCGAACCAGATAAAATAAAGATTCCATAATCTTTCATGGAGTTATAACCTGCACCGGCACGCAACATTTTTTGTTGTTTGTTGATGTTGATGTCCATTAAACCCGCTTTACCGTTGGCCAAAATGCTTCCGATTAAATCCAGCAATAAACTTTGGTGGGTATTTTGTGCAAAACCTCTGTAAGCTACATATAGGTTTTCGGCACTCGGACCGTAAATATCAACTGTTTGAACCTGAGTTAAAGGTTTTTCTGGAGCAGGGTTGTAAAGCGACAATGGTTTTGAAACCATATAGGCAAAATCTTTATCGATTTTTTTGATCAGGTCGTCATAGTTAATATCGCCACTCATAATTAAGGCCATATTGTTCGGCACATAATATTTGTTGTAATATTTTCTGATCTCAACTAACGATGGGTTTTTTAAATGTTCAATGGTACCAATGGTAGTTTGTTGTCCGTAGTTGTGTGTTGGAAACAAAGCATATAACATTTTCTCGTACATTTTACGTCCATCGTTATCCATACCGATATTTTTCTCTTCGTATACAGCCTCTAGTTCGGTGTGGAAGATACGGAAAACAGGTGCGCGGAAACGTTCGGCCTGTACGGCTAAAAATTTATCGATGGCATTAGATGGAAGATCTTCCTCATAAACGGTTTCTTCTACTGAAGTATGTGCGTTTGTAGAGTTACTTCCGATCGATTTCATCATTTTATCGTATTCGTTTGCGATAGAATAATTAGATGCATCGCCCGAAGTTTTATCGATTTCTTTGTAGATTTCTTTACGTTTTGCCGGATCGGTGGTTTTGTTGTAGGTTTCGTAAAGCGCCTCGATTTTATCCAACAATGGCTTTTCTTTTGCGTAATTTAAGGTTCCGAATTTGTCTGTGCCTTTAAATAAAAGATGCTCTAAATAATGTGCCAAACCTGTATTGGTGCGCGGATCGGTATTGCTACCTGCTCTTACGGCCATTTTATAGGTAATATTAGGCTCTTTGTTATTTTGCGATAAAATTACTGTTAAACCGTTTTTTAAGGTATAAAAACGTGTTTTGGTCGGGTCGTTGGTTACATATTTGTACGTAAAGCCACCTGAAGTTCCTGTTTTCCATTGATAGGTTGTTTGCGCTTTTGCTAAAGAACCTGTAATCAGAAAACAAGCCAAAGTAAATAGTTTGAATTTCATTGAATTGGGTTTGGTTTTATGGTAATGAGTGGGTATCTGGTAGTTATAGAAAAAATCCAAATACAGCTTTCATTTTTAATAAGTTATTTATTCAAATATATATGCTTTCTGCGACCGAATGAAAATATTTTTTATTTAGAAACTAAAAATCTAGGAATAAATGATTTTTGCACATAAATCGTGCTTTATTGTGCCTTGAATTTATAATCTGTATTTTTACCGGCATGACAAAGCAGGGCACAAAACCGAATATTTTAGTGGTAAACGACGACGGCATTACAGCTACAGGTATTAAAAATTTAATGGAAGTAATGCAGGAGTTGGGTAATGTGGTAGTTGTTGCACCAGACAGTCCACAGAGTGGGATGGGACATGCCATTACCATAGGTAAACCGATCCGTTTTGATAAAGTGGAGCTTTATGATGGTGTTGAAATGTATAAATGCAGCGGAACTCCGGTCGACTGTGTGAAAATCGCTGTGAATAAGATTTTTAAGGGTAAAAAACCTGATCTCTGTGTATCCGGAATTAACCATGGATTAAATAATTCAATCAATGTGTTGTATTCGGGTACCATGTCTGCTGCGGTAGAGGGCGCAATAGAAAAAATTCCTTCTATTGGTTTCTCTTTAGATGATTTTGCTGCAGATGCCGATTTTAGCCATACCAAAAAATATATTAAAAATATCTGTGAGCAGGTTTTAGCCAATGGTTTGCCCGAAGGAACTTTATTGAATGTTAATTTCCCAAAAGGCGATCATTTAAAAGGTGTTAAAATATGCCGTCAGGCCAATGCCAAGTGGATGGAAGAATTTGATGAAAGAACAGATCCTTATAAACGTCCGTATTATTGGTTAACAGGTGTTTTTGAAAATTTCGATAAAGGTGAAGATACTGATGTTTGGGCATTGGAGCATAATTATATTTCTATCGTTCCGGTCCAGTTCGATTTAACGGCACATCATGCCATACAAACATTAAATAGTTGGGATTTTATTGGCGACACTGATTCGAAGTCTGCAACTACTAAAGTTTCGGCACCAGACGGCATTAATTTAGGTTAATTGATTGTTGTTATGAATGATCGGTTAAAAAGATTAAACAATTCGGTATGGCTTGGTTTGGGTATTGGTTTGCTTGTGCCCGCAATTTGTTGTTCAATTGCCTGGTATATTATTCACCATGTTACTTACCTTGCGAAAGCCGATTTGTTATATATCGGTGGTATTGCGATAAACGCTTATACCATGCAATACTTTTTTAAATGCAATAAAGAAAATATCGGAAGAGGCATATTGGCTGCAACATTTGTATGCGCTTTTGTGTTTTTTGCATATAAAGTCTTTTAATTCTTAGGCGTCATTGCGAACTGAAGAAGAGGATTGTGAGATGGCGTGAAGCAATCTTTGAACAACGAAGAATTAAGAAATAAAATATTAATAAAAGATTGCTTCGTCGTTCCTCCTCGCAATGACGGTTTAATTATAACATCAAAAAATATGAAATATTACCTCGTAGCCGGAGAAGCCTCAGGCGATTTACACGGCGCCAACTTGATGAAAGCCTTAAAAACTGAGGATGGCGAAGCTGTATTTCGGTATTTCGGAGGTGATAAAATGCAAGCTGAGGGAGGCGAGCTGGTTAAACACTATGCCGATATGGCTTTTATGGGTTTTACTGAGGTGATTTTAAATTTGCGGACCATTTTTAGAAATCTTAAAGCCTGTAAAGAAGATATTTTACAATGGAAACCCGATGTGCTGATCCTGATCGATTTCCCAGGCTTTAACTTAAAAATTGCTGAATTTGCAAAAGCGAACGGTATAAAAGTTTGTTATTATATTTCGCCTAAAGTTTGGGCCTGGAACCAGAAACGGGTACTGAAAATAAAAAAGGTAGTCGATCATATGTTTTGCATTTTGCCTTTCGAAGTAGATTTCTATAAAGAGTGGGGCATGCAAGTTGATTATGTGGGTAACCCATTATTGGATGAAATTGCCCAATTTACACCAGATGTAAACTTTCGTGAGAGAAATCAATTGGGTGATCAAAAAATCATTGCCTTATTGCCCGGTAGCCGCAAACAGGAAATAGAACGCCTGCTCCCGGTAATGTTAAGCATTACCGAAAATTATCCTGATGATGTGTTTGCCATTGCGGCGGCGCCAACTTTTTCCGAAAGTTATTACCGCCAGTTTACAGGAGATAAAAATGTTCAGCTTCTTTTTAACAATACCTATAATTTATTGCACCATGCCCATGCTGCAATTGTAGCTTCAGGAACAGCTACATTAGAAACTGCTTTGTTTAAAGTACCACAGGTGGTGGTGTATAAAGGTGGAACAATCTCAATCGCCATTGCCAGGATGTTGGTGAAAATTAAGTTTATTTCACTGGTTAACCTCATCGTAAATAAGAAGATTGTAACCGAACTGATTCAGGAGGATTGCAATACCCAAAAAGTAAACGAAGAACTTAAAATGATCCTGGCAGGAGCGGGTAGGGATGAGATGTTAAATCAGTACGATGAGCTGCTTTTACTCATGGGAAAACCAGGAGCTTCTGCAAAAACGGCCAAACTCATTGTCGAAAAATTAAAGGTCTAAGCACTTGGGTATAAGAGTTTGCCCGGCTTGTAAAAGCATAATAGTTTTGGTTTATTTAGTCCTCATAAAAAGCTGACGATTTATAATAATGTAAGGCATTCAAGCCATCATTTTTTCTCATCTAGCATGATTACATTGATATGGAATTGCTCATTTTCCTGATTTATTAGTAAAGGTTTATTTTATCTGCTAACGTAACAATTTAAGTTTTTTTTGTTTTTTTTAAAACAATATGCTGTTTAAGGCGTTACTAAATCGTTTTGCGGAAATCCTAACTCTAACTGATTAATCTCCTTGCTCTTATTAATTTGGTAAAAAGGTTGGCCGCATTGCGTAACTAATTATAAACTAAACTAGTGAGTGCCCATGAGAAACATTTTACTCAGGATATCAGGATTTCTATGCCTGGTCCTACTTTCAAGCCCCCAGTTGTTTGCAAAAATTAAGAGCGAAAAAATCAATTTTAACCGCTATTATTTTCAGCAAGACACAACTAAAAAACAAGACACCACCAAAAAAGTACCAGTTGCAAAACCTGCCGATACGGTTAAAGCTCCTGCGAATCCTTTGGGTGGCGCACGTCCGGTTACTACTCCGGCGCCTGTGCCAGCAGCTGGAACTCCAGCACCTTCGGCTACGGCTGCTCCTGCAACAGCAGGTCAAAAAACGATTACCGGTACTGTTGTAGATGAAAAAAAAATAGGTTTACCCGGTGTTGGGATTAAAATACAAGGCAAAACTGGTGGAAGTGTAACCCAGGAAAACGGTAAGTTCAGCATCAATGTAACTTCGCCAACCGATGTACTGGTATTCAGCTATATCGGCTATCAATCCAAGTCTCTTCCCGCGGGTAATGGAGTCACACCTTTAACGGTAAGTTTGGTGCCATCAGGAGCACAAAATTTAAGTGATGTAGTGGTGGTGGGTTATGGAACATTGAAGACTAAAGAGGTTACGTCTTCTGTGGCACACGTAGATACCGCCCAATTTCGGCAAAGTGGTGCCCGTAGTCCGCTTGATCTGATACAAGGTAAAGTAGCAGGTTTAAACCTCACCCGAACGAGCGGATCAAATCCCAATTCTGGAGTAAACGTACAACTTAGGGGGGCGGTAACCGTAACAGGAAGTTCCAGTCCGCTATTTGTAATTGATGGTATCCCGGGCGGAAACCCAGATTTGTTGCAACAAGATGATATCTTATCAGTCGATGTGTTAAAAGATGGTTCTGGTGCCGCCATTTATGGTACCAGTGCAAATGCTGGTGTAATTTTGATTACCACTAAAAAAGGAAAACCAGGAGCACCACAATTTAATTACTCCTCTTATTTCCGAAAAGAATACATCCAAAACAGGTTAGATTTTTTAACGGCAGATGAATTTAGACAAAAAATTACTTCCGGAGCTTTAGATGCACAAGATTATGGTGGAAGTGAAGATTTATACGGAAGTTTGGTCAATAAGGATAACTTATCACAAAACCATAACCTTTCATTATCAGGCGGTACCAATAATACGAATTACCGTGCAAGTTTAAACTACCGCGATTTACAGGGTATTGGTTTAGAGAATGGAAGGAAAGAATACACTGTTAGGTTAAATGTTAACCAGAAAGGCTTTAACGATAAGCTGAATATTCAAATGAACCTAGCTTCGAACTTTAACAATGCAAATACATTAGGTGGCAGCGGTTGGGAAGAAGAACTGGTAAAAAATCCAACCAAGCGGATCTATAATGAAAACGGTACCTATTATTTTGATAACCAAAGTACGAACCAATATGCCAGATTACAGCAAGAACGCAGTAAAAGACAGCAACAAACAAGCTCGGCAGATATTAAAGCGGATATCGACTTAGCTAAAGGTTTAAAGGGATCAGTTTTTGGATCTGTTCAACGCGATAGCTACACCGATGGGGCATGGGCATCTATTTTTTCCGAACGTTCGGTAGAAGATGCAGATTATCCTGGAGGTGGTTATGCGAGTAAAGGGAATTTCTTATCGCAGGCTTTTGCTTTCGAACCTACCTTGCAATACAATACCATTATTAAAGAAAAACATTCAATTTCTGCCGTAGCAGGTTATAGTTATCGGTATAATGTAGAAGAAGGCCAATCGGCGAGTAACAGGGGTTTTATCAATGATCAGTTCCATGAGGATAACTTAACCACTGGTATTGCGTTAACAGACGGCAGAGCAACAGCAACCAGTTTTAAAAACGACAATACCTTGATCGCTTTTTTTGGAAGGATCAATTATGCTTTCGATAATAAATACTTATTACAGCTGATTTTAAGACATGAAGGCTCATCCCGTTTTGGTATAAACAATAAATGGGGAGATTTTCCAGCGGTTTCGGTTGGATGGAACATTTCTGACGAAAATTTCATGAAGGATATTAAATGGGTTAACTACTTAAAATTACGTGCGGGTTATGGAGTAACAGGTAACTCTGGTTTCTCAAATAATGCCTCAAGAGTAGTTCTAGGTGGTGGTGGTAGATATATCTATCCAGATGGATCATATCGCGAAACTTATGGTCCAACAACCAATGTTAATCCTGATCTGAAATGGGAAACCAAAAGAGAATTGAACATTGGTGCTGATTTTACCTTGTTTAACAGCAAACTTAAAGGTGCCCTAGATGTATTCGATCGTACAACTAAAGATTTGTTAGACCTATATACTACGCCTCAGCCACCTTATGTTTTAGCTGGTATTAATGCGAATGTAGGTACAATTTCGTCAAAGGGTATCGAGTTGGCATTGAGTTACGAAGCCATCAAAACAAAGGATTTGACTTTTAGCATGGATTTTACAGGAAGCACACTAAGCAATAAATTGGTGAGTTACTCAAACGATGTTTTTGATGTTAAATATAAAACGTTTGGTGATATAGGTGGCGCAGGTGCTTTGGGCAGTGCAATCACCACTTATGAGGGTGCACCACTAGGCGAATTTTGGGGCAAACGTTTTGCAGGCTTCGATGCAGCAGGAAAATGGTTATTCTATAATAGAAATGGTGTCGCCGTGCACAACGACCAGATCAATTATTCAAAAGACCCAAATCTAACCGATTTGGCACATATCGGTAATGCCATACCAAAATACTACGCATCCTTTACGGCGAATTTAGCTTATAAAAACTGGGATTTCAGAATGTTTGTAAGAGGAAAATTCGATTATCAGATCTTAAATACCACCGCACTCTCATACGGTAATCCATCTATCAAAGGAAGTAACTATTTGCGTTCTGCATTCGACAAGTTTAGCCAGATCAACGATACCTATCAGTATTCTGATTACTATCTTGAAGATGGAACAAACCTTAAAATCGATGAGATTACAATTGGATATAACTTTAAGCTCAAAACCAAGCTGATCCGTAATTTAAGGGTTTATGCTACCGGGCAAAATTTAGTTACGCTTACAGGTTATACCGGAAATGATCCGGATTTCGTACTCGATTCTGGCTTAGGTCCAGGTGTTGATAATCGAAATGCTTACCCAAGTACAAGGTCATTCTTGTTCGGTCTAAATCTTGGCTTTTAAACATAATATCATGAAAAAGAATTTAAAATATATAGTATTGTTTGTACTTGTAGGACTAGGCTTCTCCTGTACTAAACTAGATGAAAATGCCTACGATCAGATTCCTGCAGATGTATTCTATACCAATAAAAATGAGGTTTTATCTGCAGTATTACGTCCCTATACGCATGCCAATGCCTGGGTTACCCCATCCGGCCAAAATGGTTGGTGGCGCATGGCGGAACTTTCTGCCGATCAGCTGGCCTGGCCAACCAAAGGCCCGCACGGTGAAGATGGAGGCCAATGGAAAAGATTACACTATCATAGTTGGACTGTTGATGAAGATGGTTATAATAATGCCTGGAACCTGATGTACTGGGGGATGGGATTGTGCAATAGCCCAATACAAAATCTAGAAAACAGAAGTATTTCGCAAATGGGAATTACCCAGGCAGAGAAAGACTCCTATATTGCGGAATTGAAGCTCCTTAGGGCGTTCCATTATTTAAAGCTGATGGATTTATTTGGTAATATCCCTATTAGCCTCAGCGTACCAATAGGTACTGTGCCAACTTCAGATTATCCTGCAACATCAAGCAGAAAAGAAGTGTTTGATTTTATTGAAAAAGAGATCAAAGAGAATATTGAGAAAACACCAAAACTTTCAAGAGAGATGCTTGGTAGGATGAGTCAGGCAGGTGGTTATGCCATGTTGGTAGAGCTGTATCTTAATGCTGAAGCCTGGACAGGTACTCCACGTTGGGACGACTGTATTGCCGCTGCCGATAAACTGATCACTAACCAGGGCGGAGGCCAGAATGGCGCTATGGCTTTAGATAATGATATTCTAAGTCAGTTTAATACCACTAACGATCTATCAAAAGAAGTGATTTTTTCAGTCGCTTATGATTATAAACGTGCTAATTTTGAGCCTGGTTTTGCCGCAGATTTTTTCCACTTTGCACAAAAGGACATTTATGGTGGTGGTAGAAACGGCAATGATGGTGTAGTAGTGATTCCGAATGTTTATAACAAATATGATAATGATGATCAAAGAAAGAAACAATGGTTGCTGATTGGCCCACAATTTAAATTTGCAAATCTTAAAGAGCCGGTATTAGGAACGGTAGAATATGCAGGTAAACCGCTGGTTTTTGTTGATAATATCCAAAAAAATTCAAAAAACTCTGTTGTTTCTACTATGAGCGAAGGGGAAGAAAATAGTGGTGTGCGTTTTAACAAATACAGATTAGGGAATTCGATTGCAGGCTTTGCGCTTAACGGAACCGACACTGTTAGGGTTCAGCCTGATCCAAATTATAACAATACCGATTGGAACATTTATCGCTTGACCTGGATTTATTTTGCCAAAGCAGAAGCAATAATGCGCAAAAACGGGGGGGTAGCTACTGCTGAGGCTGTTACTTTAATTAACGATGTTAAAAAGAGAGCCTATACTGCCGCAACCTGGCCAAGTCATGCTTATACAACCTCTACCTTAACTTTAGATGAGCTTTTGGCAGAAAGAGGAAGAGAATTTATTTTCGAAGGGTTTAGAAGAGATGATCTGATCCGTTTCGGTAAATTTACTACTACTCAGTGGTGGGACCATAGCCCATCCTCAGCATTCAGGAATTTATATCCAATTCCACAACAACAGAGAGACTTAAATGCGAAACTCACCCAAAAC
>NZ_JAVTSN010000021.1:0-119626 GCF_032678585.1 Pedobacter psychrodurus
AATAGGGGCTATAGCGCGTTATTAATAATCTTTACCATTTCTCCACCATTAAGGGATTAAGAGAGTTGAGAGTTAAGGGACTTAAAGGATTACCAATTAGCATATCAGAACCTTATAGCAGCAGATTACACTGATTTCCGCAAGGATTTTCCATCGTCCATTTTACATTTGCCTTCTTCCATCACCCCAAGCCAGGTTTAATAGCCCTGATGAAAGTGGCACGGAGCCAATTCTTTATTGGCAGAGTAAAACGGACAGCAGGACGGGACCAAACCTATGGCATACAGGTATCGCGCTCCAATAAAAAGGATTAAATTCTCTTGTTAAAAAATGTAAAATCTTTCATCCTCAAGGCAATAAAACCGTATTATTGTAGTATTACGTACATATTATAATGATGAATGTGAATCTAAAGAAATGGACCTTTTTTGCTTTTATTTTTTGCATAAACTTCAGCGTTTTTGCTCAAAGTAAAAATGTACAACTTCCTGCAAATTGGTTTAATCTCGATTTATTGGAAAACGGATATTTTGGCATCAGTACGGAGAAAGCTTACCGTGAGCTGCTGAAAGATAAAAAACCTAAACAGAACATTATCGTAGCCGTAATTGATGGCGGAGTAGATACCAATCACCCAGACCTTCAGCATGTTTTATGGACAAACAAAAAAGAAATCCCCGGAAATGGAATTGATGACGATGGTAATGGCTATATCGATGATATTCATGGCTGGAATTTTATAGGATCTAAAAAAGGTAATTTTGAGTTCGATAATTTGGAATTGGTTCGTTTACTGAGAATTTATACACCAAAATATCAATCCACAACCAATTTAACACCTTTAGATAGCGCGCAAAAAGAAGAATTCAAACTGTATAAAAAAATGGTTGGCGATTTCGGTAAGAAATATGAGGATGCCAGTAATACTTTTTCTGTGTTGATTGCCATTAATAAAGTGTTGGATTCTGTTGCTAAGATCAATAAAAAGGAGATGCCTACTCTGGAAGATCTTGACCGCTACAAAGCCGATGACGAAACTGAAGAACAGGTAAAAACAATAATCAGAAGAGGCGCTAAAGAGGATGGTAGTTTCGAGAAATTCTATAAGAATATTAAAGAAGGCTATAAGCAGTACGATGCCATGCTAAAGTACAACTTAAATCCTAAATACGATATGCGTGCAGAACTGGTGGGCGACGATTATAACAATGCTTATCAAAAAGACTATGGCAATAATGATGTAAAAGGACCTGATGCTTTCCATGGTACGCATGTATCAGGTATTATCGGTGCCGACCGTACAAATTCGTTAGGGATCTTGGGTGTAGCCAATAACGTGAGTATTATGGCCATTCGTGTAGTGCCTACTGGAGATGAACGCGATAAAGATGTAGCCAATGGTATCCGTTACGCCGTAGATAATGGCGCCAAAGTAATTAACATGAGTTTTGGTAAAAGTTATAAATGGAATAAAAAAGCGGTAGACTCTGCCGTTAAATATGCGGAACAAAAAGGCGTATTGCTGGTGCACGCTGCCGGAAACGATAACCAGAATAACGACATCGAAGAAAATTATCCCAATAAGTTTTATGACAGTAAAGAAGCTGAAGTTTACAAGGAGGCAAATAAAAAGCCTACTAAACCAGATTTTACTCCACCTAAACCGATGGCACAAAATAACGGAATGGGCATGAGACCACCTTTCGACCGTTCTACTTTAAGCAAGCCTGTTCCGATAGATACTGCTAAATTTAATTTGCCACACGCAACTAACTGGATCGAAGTTGGTGCAAGTGCCTATAAAGATGACGATAACTTAAAAGCTGACTTCTCTAATTATGGTAAATACAACGTTGATGTTTTTGCCCCAGGCTTTTTGATCAAATCTACAGTGCCCGACAATAAATACGAAGAAGCTGATGGTACGAGTATGGCCTCGCCCGTTGTTGCGGGTTTAGCGGGGCTGATTTTGAGCTATTATCCAGAACTAAAACCAGCTCAGGTAAGGGATATTATCATCAAATCTGTTTCGAAAGTTGCACACAAGATAAAATATAAAAATGAAAAGGGCGATAACACCCGTGTGCTTTTTAGCGAAATATGTGTTAGTGGGGGAATAGTAAATGCCTATAATGCACTTAAGTTGGCAGAAAGTTATAAATAAACTTTTAAGCTATTTTTAAGAAGCGCAGAATCATTAAAACTATTAGAGTTTGTTCCGGTGCTTCGCTATCCCGATGAAAAATCGGGACCGCTTCGCCCAGGGCTAAACACTCCAGTAAGTGCCCTGAATGGCATACGAAAAATGAATTTACTAAATCCTAAGAAACTAGGTTCTTAATAAAGTCCTGAAAGGTACCAAAGGGATAATTTTTAGCCTTCATCCACGAAATGAGCACTTCCATGCGTTCGATCATTTTTGTACCTGTATTTTTTCTTACATAAGCCGGAAAGCCAAACCTTTCAAAGTCATCTAAATCGGTAAATTCCCATGGATGGAAATAGATATTCAGGTAATTGTCTTTTTTATAGGTCCAGCTGGCTAAAGTTTTATAAATGCTTAAGGGTAAATTATGAAAGGATAACCAGAATAATGGAAAACGAACTAACGGACTCACAGATGCAGGAATCTGTAAAACGTTATCTTTAATAAAATGGGTTCGCGAAATATTAAAATTATTATACCGGCCAGGTAAATAGGTTGGGTTAATGGAGGTATTATATGTATATCCAGCCTTTTCAATCTCCTTTTCATCCACAGGCATCATTCTGGCCATGCGGTAACCGGTAATTTGTCTGCCAGAAAGTTCTTCGAGCTTTAGTTTAGATTGCAGTAAATGTTCGGGTTTGAAATCAGAATGATAATAACCATGCGAAGCGAGTTCGTGGCCTGTTTCGGTAATCCGTTTAATCAGATCAGGAATATTTTCTGCAAAGGTAACGGTGCAGAAAAAGGTAGCTTTCACCGAATACTTATCCAGAATGTCTAAAATGGCGATGGTTCCAGTCCTCGAAATGGCAATCTGATCTTCGAAAGCAATGTCTTTTCCATACTCGAAAGGCATATCAAACTCTTCAATATCAAAACTTAACAGTACCATTTTATTTTTGTTGAATATTTGTTGAACGGATGATATAATTAGGACGGTTTTTAGACTGCATAAACATTTTACCTACATAAATGCCTATAATGCCCAAAATAATAAGCTGTAGCCCTCCAAAAAACACAATGGTCATAATTACCGAAGCCCAGCCAGATACTTCTACGTGGTTTACAAAAGCGTAGATAATGTATGGTACATACAGCACAGAAGCAAAAGAAAGAATAAAACCTAAATAAACGGCGGTATACAATGGTTTTATGCTAAAAGAAGTAACACCATGAAGCGCCAGTCTCAGCATTTTTTTAAGGGTATATTTGCTTTTTCCTGAGAAACGTGCAGCCGGATTATACCTGATGGCAAACTGTTTAAAACCAAGCCATTTTACCAAACCACGCAGAAAGGGTTCGTTTTCATGGAAATTCCTAAATACTGTAACTACTTTCTGATCGAGCAAACGGAAATCGGCTGCCCCTGGTTCCAGATCAATGTCAGATAACCAGTTTAAGGTTTTATAAAATAGGCTAGAGGAATTTCTTTTACCCTTTGATAAACTTTTATCCTCCTCACGAATAGTATACACAACTTCGAAACCTTCCTGCCATTTTTGTAACATTTCCGGAATCAGTTCTGGAGGATGTTGCATATCGCAATCCATAGAAATTACACAGTCGCCGAAAGCATGGTCCATACCCGCTTTTACAGCCAATTGGTGACCAAAGTTCTTAGAAAATTCGAGGAAAAATATATTTTCTGCTGTTGAAGCGTAATCTTTTATTTTCTTGAGGGTATGATCGGCACTTCCATCATCAACCAGGATAATTTCATAATCGTAATTGATTGTCGAAAAAACGTTTTTAATACTTTCGGCTATTACAAAAATATTATCGGCTTCGTTGTAGGCAGGGATTACTATAGAAACTAATTTATTCATTTTCGGCAATCAGATAAGATTCAAAATCCGCTTTCATCATTTGATAGATTATGGTTAGCCAAATGATCACGCAAGGTAGGGCTTTAAGCGAATATAGACGAATAAATTCTTTAACAGGCCTTGGGAAAATATCAGTTGGCGATAAACTGGTTATGATAAAAGCAAAAATAAACAGGGCAATTATCCATCCTTTTTTGGGTTTCTGTTGAACGATAAACCAAATGGCAACACCTGCAAATGCAATAATATAGGTTGGCGATTCTGATCCACTGCTAAATATCACTGTAAATATCAGTGTAGATGCCAACAGCATTAATCTAAAACCTAAATGTTTATATTGATCAATCCGTAAATAAGGTAAACCGAACAACACCAATCCACCCAATAAAAATGGTGTATTCGGGATACTTACATCGCCTGATACCCTTCTCACAATCCCCATTAAAGAAATGTCCTGAAAGGAAGTTAATGAGGCATTTAAATCATTTTTATGGGCGAGGGAATGGTACCAATCTCCATAAGACTGAATAACAAACGCGGGGGATGAAATGGCCATGGGCAGCGCAAAGAGCACGCCAAAAGCAATAAAACAGCCTAAAATGAATTTTAACTTGTTCTTGCTGAAAAAGAAAAATGCCAGGCCAACAATGCCATATAGTTTAACCAATGTGCCAAAAGCGATGAAAAATGCCGATTGTATTTCTTTCTTTTTGATGAGATAAGCAAAACTGAGTAATATAATCCCAGTTAAGGCAATATTAAACTGAAAGCTGAAAAGTGCGGTTAAGGTTTCGTGCGCACAGATCCAGGCAATAATCGTGCGTTTGTTAATTGAAATGGGCAGGCTATAAATTCCCCAAAGCAATATGCATACATTGGCCATGTTCCAAAGGATACAGCCGAATCCATCAGGCAATAGGGCAAAAGGCGCTATAAAAATTGAAAATACTGGTCCATAGTGGTTGCTGTCAAAATATTCTGGGTAATTATGGTATAAATTCTGTAAATCTGTGGTATGCCAATACACATATTTAAAAATCAGATAATTGTTATAGGAGTGGTGATGATACTGTTTATATCCTGCTATAATGGCCAAAATGAGGTAAATGGCAAACACACATTGCTTTTTTAAAAGAAACGCGTATAGCTTAGTTAGACTAGTTTTTGCGGAAGTGTTCATTATGATTAGTGCCGCTAATATAACTATTTTAACAGTTCGCAGAATGAACTATTCTTTTTATGGTTTAAAGTTTGATTTCTAACAATGGTTAGTTAAAATTTTTCTCCAGTTTTTAAATCTGCCAAGCTAAAGTTTTTGAAAGAACCAATTCCGGCAAAACGGATCTTGACACCCATTAATTTCCCGATGGCCTGACGGTAAGTGGTTTTAAAAATTTCCTTTTCATCAATAAAAAGAACGACGTGTTGATTTTCTATCCTCAATTTGACCTTGCCGCCATTGGTAAGATCATGGCCAAATTCCCTCAAATCACTCTTATCCCCTTTTTTAATCATTTCCGAAAATTGATAGAAGCTCCATGCAATACATTCGGGTTTGATAATGCTTAGCGAATGATAAGCTCTTTCGCCATATATGATGATATCTGTTTGCGAACAGCGAACACCCGGCCTTTCTGCCGAAGTTTTAATATCGGCACTAAATTCAAAATTATCGGCACTGATGTGTGTTGGCCGTACATTGGCAAAGGATACGAAAAAGGTCTTGTTCGTATCAACACCGGCATTTATTAATTCTTTGGTGCTGACATGATAATCGGGTACAATAGAAATTTTCCTTGGTATGGGATATACTCTAGTGGTATCATTTTGCATGGTGGTAATAATATCCCATCCCTTACTTTGGAGATACACATAAGTGGTATCTATTGGCGTGTTTTTGTGGTATAATATCGGGAAGTATCTTCCAGGGGTTTCATAATAATGGTTAACAACCTCGTTTGCAGCAGCTGAACGTTTAGTTTTATCGTCCCCGAAATCTATGATAAAAGTTGATGGATCGTCGGGCAAATTGCCGCTAACATTAAGCTTAAAAATAGCAGAATGCGGGCTTTTGCCTTCAGGATTTAAACAGGTTAATTTAACATTGGTTATTTCATCTTTGTTGATGAAGAGATAGCAAAAGCCAAAAGCGATTACAACAAGGATAAAGGCGGATGCAAAATAGACGAATTTTTTATTTTTGGCCTTTAGTTCGATTGGTTTTGTATCTGGCTCAGCGGTAAATGTGGCGAAAGTCTCCTTTTCATTTACAGGATGTAACAGCTCAAATTCGTACCAATCTCTAAAACCTATAAATTGTGCAAGGGCATCTCTTGTCGCTTTTTGAGGGTAATAACGGGTAGAGGTTTTAAGCTTTCCAAAAATGCGCTTGAGCGTATTTTCACTCAAATGAATTTTTGTTTTGCGATGGAGTAAACCACTGAGTTTGATGTAATCGCTATTTTTCCATTCCGAAATGCTTTTTTCACTGATCTCCCTGGCAACTTTTTTACAGCAAATGTCTAGCTGTTTAAAAAAAACAGAATTTTCGGCTTGTACAAACTCGTTATTCATTTGTTTTAACTGGCTGATTTTTAATTTGTTGACTTGTCAATAATATTGGCAAATATTTGTACAAATGGTTAGTGTTTTGAGTTATAGATCATTGCCTAAGTTTATAAAAGCAAACGGGATGAAAAAAAATCACCCGCTGCAAAACAAACTATTTTTTATAAAACTAACCAAATTTAATGAAAAAAAAACTACTCCTGATTGCGTTCTTTTTATGCACTTGTTATGCACGTGGTGGCGAGCAAAGTGCTGAAATTATTCTGAGTATACCACGCGATCAGACTCAAAAAGTATCAAGCGTGCCCGATGATATTTTAACCCGTAATGCTGGTGGTTTTGCCGCCACTATGCCAACCAGAGAACTGGTTGATGCTTATGAATGTACAGATGGTAAACCGATCGACGAATCGCCCTTATACAATCCGCTAAAACCTTTCGATAACCGGGATCCACGTTTGGCTGCTACTGTTGTTCCTTTTAATACTTATTGGCTAGGCTATAATTTTAACCCGCATCCCGATTCTACTCAGGTTTGGAGTAATAAACTGGGGCGAAAAGTAGCCAATAACGATACCCGTGCTGTAGCGCCGTTCGCCACTTTTACTGGTTTTGTTTGGCGAAAAGGCGTGGAGCAGACTTGGTCTGATACGCATAGTGAAGACAATGATGCTATTATTGTGCGTTTTGCAGAAATGTTGATCACCTATGCTGAAGCGAAAGTTGAACTTGGGCAGGCTGATGCAACGGTATTAAATGCCTTAAATATGGTTCGGGCAAGGGCCTATGGTGTTCCAGCAAGTCAGGTGGCTTCCTACCCGGCAGTTACAACACTAGATTTAACCGAGTTGAAAAAAATCGTAAGACGGGAACGAAGGATAGAATTTGCATTTGAAGGCTTACGTTATATGGACCTGATTAGATGGAAGCTGGCCGAAAAGGCACTCACCAAACCTGTAATTGGTTTGCCAGATCCTGCAAATCAAAACAGAGCAAAATGGCCGTTTCCAGGTACAACGCCAATAGATGATGATGGCATTGCCGATTATTCGGGCTTTGGTAACGATGTGAAAATTTTGTTTACCCGAAGTTTCGATAAGAACAAACAATACCTATGGCCTTTACCGGCTGTCGAGGTGAGATTAAATCCAAAACTTACACAGAACCCAAATTATTAACATCTAATAGCCGGAAGGAAGGCTTTCGGTTGTTTAAACTATACACATGAAAAGAAACTTGATATTAAAATGTGGTGCATTCGTCAGTTGTGCCATTTTTACCGCACAATTAACCTGTGCACAAACAAAACCCTTACAGGTAAGTGGGATTTACCCGCACTTAGCCACATTTAACGAAAGCTGGGACAAACAGAACTGGTTAAAACCGGGTGCAACAAAAAGTTATGGCGATGGAGGAGAAAATGGCATCGGCGCCATTACCCCTTGGGCGGGCAAACTTTGGATGGTCACTTATTCACCACACATGCCAAAGGGGAGTTCTGATAAGTTATATAGTATCGATAATAACCTGAATGTGACCATCCATCCAGAAAGTATTGGCGGTACTCCTGCAAACAGGATGATCCACAAAGAATCGAACCAGCTTATTACCAGTAATTATTTTATTGATGACAAAGGCAAGATTAGGGTTATCCCTTTTTCGGTGATGCCCGGCAGGATGACCGCTACCACCCGCCACCTTACCGACCCAGCTAACATGGTTTATTTTTATGATATGGAGGGGATGTTATACGAGACGAATGTACATACACTAGCCGTAAAAAAACTCTTCAACAAACCTGTTCCCGGTTGGCATGGTAAAGGGGCGTATACCGCACAAAAACAATTGGTGGTTGCCAATAATGGCGAAGAGGCCGTTTTTAAGCTTACGAAAAATATGCTTGAAGTAGGCGACGTGCCTCAAAACGATGAAGAAAAAGGTGTTTTGGCCAGCTGGGATGGTAAAACCTGGAAAATCATTGAACGGAAGCAATTTACAGATGTTACTGGTCCTGGTGGTATTTATGGTTCACCGACAGATAAAAGCCCATTGTGGAGCATTGGTTGGGACAAACGCTCGGTGATGTTAAAATTATTAGATGGTGGACAGTGGTATACCTACCGTTTACCTAAAGCGGCACATACCTACGACCATAGAGGTGGCTGGTATACCGAGTGGCCACGTATCCGTGAGGTTGGTAATGGCAAGATGTTGATGGATATGCATGGCATGATGTACGATTTTCCAAAAACCTTTTCTAGAGCCAACAGTAGCGGCATCGCTGCTGTAAATAGTCACCTACGCTACATCCCTGATTTTTGCAGCTGGAACAATCAGATCGTCGTTTCTACCGATGAAACCACCGTTTTAGAAAACCCTATGGCCGGGAGGGCACAATCTAACCTTTGGTTTGGGCAATGGAATGATTTAAAAAACTGGGGCGGCGCAACGGGTTGGGGAGGGCCCTGGGATAATGATGATGTTAAGGCAAATGTACCTTCCGATCCATTCTTGGTCAATGGTTTTGGTAAAAAGGTATTACATCTTGCTCAAAAGTCAGATCAACAAGTAATTTTTACAGTCCAGATTGATAAAATGGGTAATAACAAATGGGAAGATTATAAAAAGATAAGCGTTGCAGCTAATGCCTACCAATATTTCATATTCCCTGCCGATTTTAAAGCAACCTGGGTTCGTTTTAAAACCAACAAAGACTGCAAAGCATCTGCATTTTTTCATTTTACAGGTAAAATGCACGAGGGGCAGGATAAAATGTTTAATGCTTTAGCTGGAATTAAAGAGAAAAATCCAATTCATGAGAATCTGATCCGCCCGTCGGGTTATAACAAAAATCTTCAGGTACTAAATATTTCAAATGGTCAAAAACAATATCAGGAAATTGACGAAAAATTATCGTTTTTAACCAATACTGCAGATAGCACTGCACAAATGGAAAAATTATTGGGCTTGAATAAAAGCTACAGTGTTGACGATGCCTCCGTGATCATCAAAGATAAAACGGGTACTTTTCGTTTGCCAAAAGGATCGGCAGATTATGAGCTTTTTCCCTACCGCGATAAACGGGAAGTAGAATCGGAGCGTTTTATGTTGAACGTTCAGGGTACCTTTTACGAGGTTGGCCGCGAATCTGGTTTTAATGCAATCCGTCCCATTACTACTCACAATAAAAAAATAATAGATTTTTGCACCTGGAGGGGTTTATTGGTATTAAGTGGAACTAAAAAAGATGCTAAACCTGACGGACAATATTTTGGCAATCAAACCAATGGATTATGGTATGGTGGCATTGATGACCTATGGAAAATGGGTAAACCAGTTGGAGAGGGAGGCGTTTGGAAAAATACAACTGTAAAAGCCAACGAACCATCGCTGCCTTATTTAATGACGGGCTATGATCGTAAAAAAGTAAGCCTTACTGCCGATAAAGATGTGGATATCACCTTAGAAGTTGATTTCGATTTAACAGGTTTCCATCCGTACAAAACATTTTCAATCAAAGCCGGTCAAACTGTAAATTATGATTTTCCAAATGGTTTTAGTGCCCATTGGATAAGAGCGGTAGCAAATAAAGATTGCCGATCGACAGTAACGTTTACATATTTCTAAAATGGTCTTTCATTGCTAAACTAATTAAGGAATATATCATTGACTCCGAGTTTTTTAGCCGTTCATATTTTTGGATGGCAAATGGATGGGCTTAAATGATCATCTACTTCCAATAGCAAGTATTATTGTAGTTCAATTGGATATGATTAATATCTAGGAGCGAAGTTTAGGGATACTCTGCGCGATTAATACAAGGGCTTCTGCCCTTGTATTTTATTTTAATATATCCGGTTACCCTACATCTACAGTATGACTCATCATTATAGAGGATATTTTTTGCGGTGATAAGCTACGACGAATCGTCATTGCGAGAAGGCATTTTCAGCCGACGAAGCAATCTTTACAACGATCGCTACTAGCCATGCGCTTTAAGCTTGTCGAGAAATCGGGACATGTAGTCGAAGGACTTCCTTAAAATATGTTTTAAAGTGTTCCGAAAAGGCTTAACATGATATAATCTAATTGAAGGAAAAATTTCTTTTACTATACAACCTCTTTCATATTAAAACATTTTTTACCACCTATTTTCGGATCAGTTTACTTGCCACCAGAGGCAGCTAACATCAGCTTAGCTGATAGTGAAAAGGGTAGGGTTTTATTAGATGTGCTAAGTTGGCTCAGATGTTCAGTATTTTGGCCTTCGCTGGATGGTTTTAAACCAATTATCAACCTATGATGGTTTCTGATGGTCAGGAAATTAAGTAATCATTATTATATGGTTAAGTATAACGATTTAGTAAAACCTTTTACTAACTTTAAGACACTGAACCAAATAGATCACCAATCTTCCTAAAACTATGAGAAAATTACAACTATCACTTTTTGTGGCCCTGGTATTAACCATTAGTGCCTGTAAAAAAGAAGAAAAACAGACTGAAAAATTTTCAGGTCCAAAATTAAAAGAGAATGTAAATCCAAATTCGGTATTAGCAAACTTTTCGCTCAATAACTGGATGAGCGTACTTGCCGATCAGAACAGTATCGCAGCGATTTCCATCCCTGGTACACACGATTCTGGAGCCATGATAGAGCCTGTTGCAGGTACGGCCAAATGTCAGAATTTGAGCATTGCCGATCAGTTAAATGCTGGTGTACGCTATCTGGATATCCGTTGCAGGCACATCGATAATGCTTTTGCCATTCACCACGGTGCCATTTATCAAAACCTTAATTTTAATGACGTATTGAATGCCTGTATCAACTTTTTAAACAGTCATCCAACCGAAGCCATTATTATGAGTGTTAAAGAAGAGCATACACCATCGAACAATACCCGTTCTTTTGAGCAAACTTTTGATGCTTATGTACAACAAAATCCTGGTAAATGGGATTTAGGAAATAACATTCCTACCCTGGGCAGTATCCGCGGAAAAATAAGACTATTGAGAAGATTTTCTGGCGCTTCGCCCAAGGGGATCGATGCAACTGCCTGGGCTGATAATACCACATTCGACATCAACAATGCTGCTGCCAACTTAAAAGTACAGGATTTTTATAACGTTAACGACGTAAATACCAAATGGACCAGAATAGAAACCTTGTTAAATGAAGCAAAAAACGATACTTCGAACAAACTTTATCTTAATTATGCAAGCGGTTATAAAGCAGGTATATTCAGTATCCCAAGCATTACCACGGTATCAAATTCTGTTAATCCAAAAATCACGACATTTTTTACCAATAATACCCATGGCAGATTTGGGGTAATTCCGCTTGATTTTGTTGACGCAAGCCGTAGTCAATTAATTGTAAACACAAATTTCTAATCCTAAACCATTTTTGATTTATTGGTTCAGGTCATGGCGGCACATCCAATTGGGTGTGCCGTTTGTTTTATAGTATTTAGTAAATATTAAGAGGTAATTTAGTTGTGATAGCTAAAAGTTTAGCTGATATTTGAATATCAATTATTGCTATGGACATTAAAGATTTAACCAAAGTAGAAAGCCAGCTGATGCAGGTACTTTGGAAGCTGGAGCGCGCATTTGTAAAAGAGATTATTCACGAACTTCCCGATCCAAAACCGGCTTACAGTACCGTTTCAACTATTATCCGGATATTGGAGACTAAAGGCGTTATTGGTTTTGAAGCTTTCGGTAAAAC
The DNA here is from genome assembly GCF_032678585.1 of Pedobacter psychrodurus. Classification (GTDB taxonomy): domain Bacteria; phylum Bacteroidota; class Bacteroidia; order Sphingobacteriales; family Sphingobacteriaceae; genus Pedobacter; species Pedobacter psychrodurus_A. The sequence goes on from NZ_JAVTSN010000021.1 coordinate 12,334, forward strand.
CCACCGTTATTATCCTTTGATCAGCCGTGAAGAATATATGCGCCACGAAGCGGATAAGTTTCTAGGCAATTATTTTTCAAACTCTGTACAGGATATGTTTTCATTTTTCATCCGTGAAAAGAAAATTGATATGAAAGATGCAGGGGAAATACTTAAAATGATCGATCAGATTAAAGATTAGGGTATGGCAGCATCATTTTATTTATTGTGGGCCAATGTATCGCTCATTGTATTTTACCTTTTTTATCTGGTGCTTTTCAAAAGAGAAACATTCTTTGTATTTAACAGGATCTATCTGCTTTCGGCGGTAGTTTTATCGCTATTGATTCCGTTGATAGATCTCTCAAGCATATTTAGATTACCGATGATCGATATTGCACTGGCCGATATTTCTATAGCGGCAAAAGGATACATCTCATCCGTTTCTGACCAAAAAGTGAATGGGTTTTTGCTCATCTATTGGGCTGGAACACTGTTTAGTGGCGTAATGCTTGTGATCAAATTGGGCAGGGTACAGAAAGCACTTAAAAGGCCTGAAAATGGTGTCGCGTTTTCTTTTTGGAAAACGAAGGTAATCGACCTAACACTTAGTGGAGTAGAGGTAATAGATGGTCATGAATCTATCCACGTAAAACAGTTACACACCATTGATGTATTGTTAATGAACGTGGTCGCCGTTTTTTTCTGGTTTAATCCGGTAATTTACCTTTACAAAATAAGTATAAAATTTATTCATGAGTATCTGGCAGATGAACACGCCGCCAAACTTGCAGGAAGTAAAAAGCAATATGCCATGATCCTCTTCTGCCAGAATTTTAAAGCAAACGCTAAACTGGCCAATACTTTTTTTACACCTTCAGAGCTGAAGGCAAGAATTGCCATGTTACAGAAAAAAAGATCTGCAAAAAGTGCTTTATGGAAATATGCATTGTGCCTACCTCTGATTGGTATGCTGATGTTATGCTCTTCGTTTGGAGCAACAGATTTCTCCATTTCCAATAAACTGGATCGACTGGCCAGTCTCCCTGGAGGCTTTCCTGCATTTAGATCTTATCTGATCCACACAGCTAAGAAAACCAACGGGAAAAAAAGAAAAGTAATTGTCGGTTTTATTGTAGAAACAGACGGGAGTATTACAGGCGAAAATATTGTTGAGGGATTAGATCAGTTAAGTAATGATGAAGCTATCCGCATGATCCACCAAAGCCCTAGATGGGAGCCTGCAATACAAAATGGAAAAAAAATAAGGTCATCATATCATATTGGAATTAATTTTTAAGCTGATAATCAAATTGTTATATAGTTTATTGTCTGTATATTTAATTTATTAGTTGAAATATCTAAATTATTAGTTGTTTGACTAATAAATTAGTTTTATGTTTGGATTAAATTTTAATCCTGACATCACCATGCTATTTTCAAAATCAAACTTTTTAAGAAACGGTCTGAGTTTTCTGGTTTTTCTTTTGCTATTAAACCCTGTTGTTACTTTTGGACAACCACTTCATGTACAGCTAAAAGGTACCGTAATTGATGAAAGCCGTTTGCCACTTCCTTTTTCGCAGTTAAGTTTAAAGCGAAGTACAGATTCAGTTACCGTACAGCACCTGCTTTCAGATGAAAAAGGGAATTTTTTGTTTACAATACATTCGACAGGAAAGTATTTCGTAGAAGCAAAAATGATGGGTTATAGTATTGGAAATTCAAAAGTTTTTGAAGTTTTAAATAATGAAACGATCGACCTGGGCCTTGTACAGTTAAAACCCGAAGCCAAACAGCTCGGCACTCTTAATGTTATTTCTGCACTTCCTTTTGTAGAACGCAAGGCAGATAAAATCGTAATCAATCTTAATGGTCTTGGTGCTGGTGCGCCAATTATGGACGTGATGAACCAATTGCCAGGCGTTACTGTTACGCCAGATGACCGTTTAAGTTTGAATGGCAGAAATGTGCAGATTTATATAGATGGGAAAGCCACTACACTTTCTGCAGATGCCCTTGTTGGCATGCTAAGGGGAATTTCATCTTCATCCGTCCAAAAAGTAGAGCTTATAGCGCAACCATCGGCCAAATATGATGCAGCAGGAAATGGAGGCATCATCAATATTATCCGTAAAAAGAATTACAAAGCAGGTTTAAATGGAAATGTGTATAGTGGCGTGGGTAAAGGCCAATATGGTAAAGTTAATGGGGGACTGAATCTGAATTACAAAGGCAAAGCTTATAACGTGTTGCTTACTATGGATTATAATGATAACCGCTATTTTAACAACAGTGATATTACCTCTACTTTCCTTGATCCCGCTGCGAGTGTTACGGGAATCTCTGTTTCTAAGCTTACTAGTGTAAGGAAGAGTACCAATTATACACCCAATTTAGGATTAGATCTTTATCTCTCGGAGAAAACGACTTTATCTGCCTCCATTAAGCCAGGTTACCAGCTTTTTGAAAAGGATGCTAAAGCCGATATCCGTTCTGTTGGCCCCTCCGGTAATTTTACTGCTGGATCAAATTTCCTTAATCTTGCCGATACCCGATCTACAAACTTTTCTTCAGGAGTTCGTCTCCAACGGCAGATTGATACTGCGGGAAGACAATTTAGCACAGACTTTGATTATTATCGGTACAGTAACATTAATGCCCAGGATAATAGAACAATCGACTTATACGAAAACGGAAATATTATTTCTGAGATACCCAGTATACTTAAACAGGATAGGGTATTTGATGTATATGCTTTAAAAATGGATTATACACATCCTATGGCAAAAGGTAAAGAGGTAACGATGGGGGTAAAGACCAGTTATGTGGTATCTGATAATTCAAATAAATCGCTTATTGCATTATCCGGATCTAATTCTTCAGGTATAGATCAATCAGATACATTTCTTTACCGCGAAAATATTTCGGCTGCCTACATCACCTATGCCCGAAACGCGAAGAAGTTTTCTTATCAACTTGGGCTTCGTGGCGAACATACGTGGGGCAAGGGCAATCAGCAAAATGGCATGGGAGCAATCGGTAGGAATTATTTTAATATTTTTCCTTCATTTCATGGCGATTACAAAATCTCGAAAAACCACAGTTTATCATTAGGTCTTAATAAAAGGATTGAGCGGCCAGGATATGAAAATCTAAATCCACTGGAGCGTATTGTCAGCTCGAGTAATCTGCAGCAGGGTAATCCTAATCTATTACCGGTGCAAGCTTATAATGCCGAATTTTATTATAGCTATAAAAACGATTTTTGGTTTGGCCTTACCTATAGTTTAAGCCTGGATGATTTTACTTCTATAAGTGTTCCACTTGGAAATGGAGTGGTATCGGTAAAGCCGGGTAATGCTGATTATTCAGGTTATAAATCAGCCCAGATGGCATACAACAAACAGGTATTGCCATACTTATTTACATCTACCGTCCTTACCTTATCCAGAAGATCGTTTAAAGGTGAATTAAATGGAGCGCTATTGCAGAATTATGGAATTACAGCTTTATCCGCTACTTCTTACAATAGTTTTTCGCTAACAAAGAATTTTTCAATATCGGTATTGTTTAACTACAGGGGTAAAAGTATGGAACGTAATATTGTCAATAACCCATATACCTACCTAACAGCAGGCACACGTTATAGTTTTCTTTCTAAAAAAGCATATGTTCAGCTAAATTTCGTCGATATTTTTAAATCTTATAAAAACATATATCAACAAAATAGTGGTCCCGTAATGCAATTGTGGCAGAATCAGTTCGAAACAAGAATGGTTAAACTAAACATGAGCTATAGCTTTGGTGGAACGGTTAAAAACATCAAAAAGGGCAATGCCGCAGAAGAAGAAAGAAAACGGACCAATTTGAATGAAAATTAAAATTGAATGTTTTGTGCCGCATAAATTAACATGCGCTTGTCGGTTTTTAACAATAACAGACTCTTTTATGGGGCTAACTTTGCCTATAAAATTTAAAGATATGTCAGTTATTAAGCCAAAATCAGTCGCTGGGATTGCCATTCCCGATAGTACCATTGCCAAGCAGGCAACCGAACTTTTGTTGGAACATGGAACAGAATTTATTTATAACCATTCCCTGCGGGTTTTCCTTTTCTCCTCGCTAAATGGAAAAAGAAACAATCTTGAATATGATGCAGAATTGCTTTATGTAAGTTCGGTATTTCATGACCTGGGCCTAACCAAAAAATACAGCAGTGCCGACCTTCGTTTTGAGGTTGATGGTGCAAATGCTGCTAGGGATTTTTTGAAAAGTCATGGACTGCCTGCAGCCTCATTACAATTGGTATGGGATACCATTGCTTTACACACCACCATTGGTATTGCCGAACACAAAGAAAACGAAGTGGCACTCATGTACAGTGGTGTAGGGCTTGATGTAATGGGCGAGGGTTACGAAAACCTTTCCGAATCCGATCGCTTGGCCATTGTAGACGCTTTTCCGCGTAATGATTTTAAGAAACAGATCATCCCAACATTTTTTAGTGGTTTCGAACATAAAACCGAAACCACTTTTGGCAACATCAAAGCAGATGTTTGTGCCTATATGATCCCTAATTTCCACCGTAAAAACTTTTGCGATTGTATCTTACATTCTCCATGGAGTGAATAATAGTTGAAATGGTAAGTGTTGTAATCAGATCGATGCTTACCATTTTAATCTAAAAGCCAATATTTACAAAGCGCATTCTATATTCCTGAGGGGAAATGGTGGTATTCTTTTTAAAAAAATGGCTGAATTGATCAGGTGAACTGAAATTAAGTTGGTAGGCGATTTCTTTAACAGGCCTCGAAGAAAATTGTAGATCACGCTTGGCTTCTGCGATAAGTTGTCCGTTAATTAAATCTTTGGCGCCTTTGCCACAGCATTTTTTGGTAAGCTCGGTTAATTTTCTTGCAGATATGCCCATCAGCCCGGCATAATCTGCAACTTCATGCGAGCTTTGATAATGTACACTGATCAATTCGATAAAATTCCGGTAGAGTTTACTTTCATAACTATCCATTCCGGTTGTGAGTGCAGCGTTTACATTCGCAATTTTGATCATGATGATTTTTAGATAGGCCGCCATCGCATCTAATTTATTGACATAATCTGCTGAGCTAAACTCGGTATATAAACTTTCAAAAAGCACACTTAAATGAGCATGATCTTTAACGGTTAAAGATAACTGTTGATTGTTTGCCGCATTGTTGAACAATACAGCCTTACAGTTATTTGCACTCGACGGACTTCGTTCCCAAAAGCAATCGCCAAAACTCAGCTCAAATCCCGAAAAATTCGTTCCAGCATTCAATCTGATGACCTGTCCTTTTGCGATTAAAAAGATTTGGTGATTGGTAATCTGAAAAACCTGATCATCGATATTAATTTCGCCAGTTCCGTTTGCGATTAATAAAATCCGGTTATAGCTTAACCGATATGCAATCGGCTCCAGGCTAAAATAATCCTTAAAGTTGGCAATGGAAAAAGAATCTTTTATCTCTTTCTCCAACTTTGCATGAAGAATTTCTTTTATCATGATGTACTGATATTTAATACTCCCAGGCAATTTAACCTATATTGTGATGCGGCCCAAAGGTAAACATTTATGGCTTTATGCGCTCATTTAAACTGCAACATCATGATCGGCTTTTTTATGCAATTCCTTGCTTCTGATCCTACTTAAGGTTTCTATTCTCATGCCTAAATAACTGGCCAGGTAGCGGAGCGGTATGCGGTTCAGATCTATTTTTTTACTTTCTTTTAGTCGCCTGTACCTGCGTAATGCATTAGGTATCCGTGCAAGGATAGATCTTTCTGATGCTGCATAATAATGAAGCGCCAAAAGTTTTCGGCCAATCACATTTGCTTCTTCAAAATTGGCGTATGCATATTCAATCAAGGTATAGGGTACCCGTATCAGTTCACAATCCTCCAGTGCCTGCAAATATTCGAGCGAATGTTTGGTTTCCCCATCTGGATGACGGATTGCGCCTACTATATTGTTGCCGAAACAGAACCATGTGGTAATATCTTTGCTATCATCTTTTATAAAACCACGTACAATGCCACTTTTTACAAAATAAAGTGCCGCATTGTTATCGATAGGAGACAGGATGTATTTGTTTTTTTTTACATATACCAATGTACAATGTTTTTCATATTCAGCCATAAGTTTGGTCGAAACCTGATGATATTGCTCCATATACTGAATAAGTGGCAATACAAAAGAAATTTTGTTGGGATTCAACATCATGTTATAAACTTTAGGTTAATGATAGCGACGGTTCAAGAAATATAATGATCTTCAGGGGTAATCAATCAAAATAATTGCTTTTTTGCATTTAGCTGAGTATTGGTAGCTTAATATTGATGGCGATAAGCCCGTGCTGGGTGAGTTCAATCTCAAATCCAACAGTATTACCGATTTTAATGTGGCCATCTGTGTTTTTTAAACAAAATGCAATTTCCTGCTCGTTTTCATCCTGTATAAATCCGCAGCCAATTAATTGATCGATACGCATTACCATTCCTTTTCTCATTGTATTCCTGTTTGGCTTCGATGAATATACGTTTTAAATGCGCACAAAGTTTTAATTTTGTCTGCTGATCAGTATTTTACGTATAAATACAACAAATGAGAAGGTATCAATTAATTTTTCGGCTTAATAAGCATCCTCAGCATGACGATTGATATGCTGAGGATACAATTTTACCTCATTGATTTATTTAAGGCAACAATAGCTGCTTTGTAATCATCTCTATCCAAAATAAACTGGATATTCACTTTCCTAAGTGCGAAACCCGCACTCTTGATGTTAATTCCGTTTGTGGTAAGCGCGGCAGCACTTTTTGCCAATAGGCCTGGCTGATCGATATTGGAACCCAATAAACACACAATAGCCACTTTTTCGAACATCACTTTTTCAAATTCTTTTTCAAGATCGGAAATCAGGCTTTTATGAAAATCTTTTTCCCAGATCAAAGTGGAAATGCTGTTTGCACTGGTAGTTTTAAAGGTGTAAGAGATGTTGTGGTTGGCGAAAATCTGCATCGCCTTTAGGTCGCTGCCCACACTGCCAACCATTAGCGCATCGTAAACATCGATCATGATTAACTTATCCGTTCCGGTAATCATCTCTATCCTTTTTTGCTCGCAGAGATAGGATTTCGTAATCAGGGTTCCGCTGTGTGCGGGATCAAAAGTGTTTTTGATGCGCAGACTGATCCCTTTCATTTCGAGTGGTTTGGATGCCGAAGGATGGATGGCTTCCATACCCACATCAGCCAACTGATCGGCGATATCGTAATTGGTATAGCCAACCGGAATGCAGTTTTCCTGGCCAACAATCGCTGGATCGGCAGTTGATAGGTGATATTCCTTGTGGATGATGGCTTCATCAGGGCGAAGGATTTCGGCGATTTTGCTAAAGGTTACTTCAGAATACCCACGGTCAAATTCGCGCATGATGCCTTCTGTTCCTTTGGTATATCCGGTTACAATGCAGATGGTTCTGGCAAGCGGTACTTCCTTAAATGCCCGTTTTATCCTTTGGTCTATTGTTAATGAATCATGATCATCAAAACCACCCAGGTCTATCCTTTTTATACTAATATGCTGGTTTTCTAAGATATTGCTGAGCACAAATGCAGAATGGCTTTCGCCAATGGAGGCTAATATTTCTCTCGCAGCAAGAAGGATTCCACTTTTGTTTACATAACCCGATGATAGAATATTGACAAGGTTCTCCAGATATTCGAGTGCTTTTTTTACATGTTTTTCTACAAACAGATCTGCTTCTGCAAGATTTAATCCCAATGGGACATACCTGATGTTGATCAACTTAAGTTCACCGATCAGTCCCTGCATGGGTACACGGAAATCCTGGTGTTTACAGATTTTGTGGTAAATGCCAGGGGCACCGTTTTTTTTGTTTTCGAGCAACAGATCTGTTACCCCGGCAAATGCAGATACTACAAATACCCTATTATAAAGTTCCTCTGGTTTTCTTCCATAAAGAATAATATTTTTAATTACCACGTCGAGGGCCGACATAGAAGTACCCCCTATTTTTTCTACCGTTAACATACTAGTTTTTTTTTGCTGATCTACCATTGATGTGCCAAATAACTACTTTAAATTATTTAGAAGACTTTAGTTGGTCGATTAGATCAGAGAAATCTTCTTCCATTTATGGCTGAAGCATGTTTTTTTGAAGAATGGTGAATGCCAGATAATATCTGTAATTTTTTTGCTTTGTCATCAAAGTTAATTCAGGTAACGAATGCCTTGTCATAATGAAATTAACCTTTCCATTTTGGTAAGGTTCCGATAGAATAATATGTTCTGAGAAAAAAAATAGCCGCTTACAACATTGTTTAAACCAATATTTGGCCATTACAACACCTTTAAGGCATCCACTTTGTGATAGGCCTGGCATGAAATTTAATTATCATGGATAACCAGATCATTTTTGTCCGCATTGCCAATCAGAGCGATGCGCATTACGCAGAAGAAATTATACAGGAAACAGAAAAATCTGCCCTTGCAAGAGGTTCGGGGATTGCCAAAAGAACGGTACCGTCGGTAATAGAGAAGATGGCAGCTGGCAAAGCGGTTATTGCTTTAACCAATACCGGAGAATGGGTTGGTTTTTCTTACCTCGAAACCTGGGAAAACGACCGCTTTGTTTCCAACTCGGGGCTTATTGTAGTACCAAAATTCAGGAACTCTGGCGTAGCCAGATCCATCAAGAACAAGATCTTCAACATGTCGAGAAGATTATACCCCAATTCAAAAATCTTTAGTATTACCTCCGGTCCTGCCATTATGCGGATGAACGCGAAACTTGGTTTTCTTCCGGTCAGTTTTGCTGAGATCACCCATGATGAAGGTTTTTGGGAAGGTTGCAAAAGCTGCGTGAACTATGATATTCTGGAAGGCAAGAAAAAATGCAACTGTCTCTGTACGGCCATGCTCTTCGACCCGGAATATTTTATAGATGCACAGCCTGTTGTGTATCAGCAAACCGAAATCTATCAGGAAATAGCACATTCTTAATCAGCTTATTATATCATCATGAATACCATAAGTAAAATACATCTTACCGAAGGTCCCGATCTTAACCACCTTTATCAGGAATCGCTCGAACTCCTTTCTACCTTAATCTCTATTCCTTCTTTTAGCGGTGAGGAGATGCTTACTGCCGATCATATTGAATCTTTTTTAAACCAGCATGGCATAAACACTTTTAGGAAACACAATAATATCTGGTGTTACAATAAATATATGGAGGGATCAAAACCCACCATCCTTTTAAATTCCCATCACGATACGGTAAAACCTAACGGGCAGTACTCACGGGATCCCTTTGATCCAGCTATTGAGGATGAAAAAATACATGGCTTGGGCAGTAACGATGCCGGAGGGCCATTGGTGGCCTTAACCGCCACTTTTTTGTATTTTTTTAACCGGAAAGACCTCCCATTCAATCTCTGTTTGGCCGCAACTGCTGAAGAAGAAACCTCGGGCGAATTGGGTATCCGAAGTATACTGGACGATCTTAAAGAAATTTCTTTTGCCATTGTTGGTGAGCCAACGGGCATGCAGATGGCCATTGCCGAAAAAGGTTCGATGGTGATCGACTGTGTTTCGAAAGGGCGTGCGGGACATGCGGCAAGAGAAGAGGGCGATAATGCCATTTACCATGCCCTTAAAGATATCGAATGGTTTAGGAGTTATTTGTTTCCGATCATGGATGGTGAACCACAGCCCGTAAAAATGTCAATTACCGAAATTAAGGCTGGGATTCAGCATAATATTGTTCCGGCTGAATGTAGCTTTACGGTAGATATCCGTTTCGATCATAATTATACCGAAAGAGAGATTGTAAACACGATCATCAACCATACCTCATGCCATTTTACATTGCGCCCGAACGTGTTAAGACCATCTTTTATCGATATCCTTCATCCCCTGGTTGTGGCTGGGCTTGTGTTGGGTAGAAAAACATACCTTTCTCCAACAAGCTCCGACCAAGGCTGGCTGGATATGCCATCGATAAAAATGGGGCCAGGCAATTCTGCACGTTCGCACACTGCTGATGAATTTATCGGCATCGAAGAAATTGAAGAAGGGATTGATATTTACATCAGTTTGCTTGAATCGCTGTCATTCTGAAGCAGTGAAGAATCCCAATGCGATGAAACACAGCACCTATATCCTGGTCTTAGCGTCCCGCTAAGACTTTAATTTTTTGCCCGCCTTATTTTTTTGCCACGGAGACTCAGAAACATGGAATTAAATTGCTTTAGCATTATAGATGCTGAAACAAATTCGATAGCTATCGGATCAACCGGGCGTATTGGAGATTAGACTCACAAATTATAACTAGTAATCCCAATCACGGTTGTCATCCTGAGCGTAGTCGAAGGATCTATTCTTTTGTCATTATGATCCTGTAACTATCGGATGCAATAAGGGATTTTTCTTTTACTAGCCATAAGCTTACTAAAGGTTTCTTGGACTAGCTTGGGTTTCCGTATTTCATATGTCAGAGAATCTTCGCTGTGCTCAGAATGACAAGAATATAACTAGTTAAAATTTTTCCCAAATGAAAAAAACCTTTCCAAAATGGAAGGGTTTTTTTATGCCTGATTTAAATTAAGAAAAATATATTGTGTTTAATGTATTGTTAATCAATCAATTATGATGTTTTTGTCTTTTGTGGTATAAGTTTGGCTAATGGCATGCAAAAGCAATACAATCATGACAATACTTATTTTTTTAATCCTAATTCTGCTCTGCTGGGCTACTTACAAATCAATCGACTGGTTCGAAAAAATCTAACACTATGATCGCATTATTTATTATCGCCATCGCCGTATTTATCTATATGATCTACGTGCTGATCAAACCCGAAAAATTTTAATCCTTTCTCCTTTAGGGGGACAATTAACAAATCAAAAAATGAACACTGAATTAACAGGCATTATCGCCACATTCCTGCTCACCCTGGTGATTGCAATACCACTGGGTAAATACCTGGCAAAGGTTTTTGCAGGAGAAAAAGTCTGGACAGATTTTTTAAAACCATTGGAAACTGGTATTTACAAGCTTTCCGGAATTAACATTAAAGAACAGATGAACTGGAAACAGCAGTTAAAAGCACTGCTTACCATTAATATACTCTGGTTGTTTTACGGTTTTTTTGTACTCATCTTTCAGGATAAACTTCCCTTCAATCCGGATGGAAACCCTGGGATGACTCCAGACTTAGCCTTTAACACCATTATCAGCTTTGTTGCCAACTGTAATCTTCAGCATTACTCAGGCGAGAGTGGCGTAAGTTACCTCACCCAGCAATATGTACTGATGTTTCTTCAGTTTGTAAGTGCTGCAACCGGTATCGCAGCTGCAGTAGTCCTATTTAAAGCTTTTAGAGATAAAACAACGACTGAACTGGGCAACTTTTGGGAATTCTTTATAAAATCAATTACCCGTTTATTGTTGCCTTTATCATTTATAATGGCCTTAATCTTAACTTTTAATGGTACACCTGCGAGTTATGATGGTAAAGATCAGTTCATTTCTTTACAGGGCGATACCGTAAATGTTTCGAGAGGGCCAGCTGCCCAAATGATTGCCATTAAACATTTAGGTACAAATGGTGGCGGCTATTTTGGCGCCAACTCGGCACATCCATTCGAAAACCCAAGTTACTTTACCAATATGGTTGAACTCATCGCGCAGGTCATTATTCCGATCGCTATGGTCATTGCCTTCGGTTATTTTATCCGCAGGAAAAAACTGGCCTGGACCATCTTTGGGGTAATGACCATTGGTTTGTTTATGCTGCTGCTCCCTATGCTAAGCTCAGAGTTAGGTGGAAGTCCGGCCCTGGCGAAAATGGGTATTTCTCAAACTACGGGGGCAATGGAAGGAAAGGAAGTCCGCTTTGGCCCGGCTGCTTCTGCTTACTGGGCAACGGTAACTACCATTATTTCTACCGGTTCGGTAAACAGTATGCACGATAGTACCATGCCGATGTCGGGTACCTGGCAGTTGCTTGGAATGATGATCAACTCCTTTTATGGCGGTTGTGGTGTAGGTTTATTGAACTATTTCATCTACCTCATTGTTGCAGTGTTTATTTCCGGGCTGATGGTGGGCAGAACGCCCGAGTTTCTTGGCCATAAGGTAGAAGCCAGAGAGATCAAGATTGCGGCCATTATCACGTTGTTAAGTCCATTTTTAATCCTTGCCGGAACAGCCATCGCGAGTTACATCTTTACCAGTCATGGCGATGCCGCCTGGGCCGTTCAGCCAAAAAACTGGCTTAATAACCCAAGTTTCCATGGATTCTCTGAGATGCTTTATGAAATGACTTCATCCAACGCCAACAACGGTTCGGGCTTTGAAGGACTGGGTGATAACAATATCTTCTGGAATTTATCAACTGGTATTGTGATTTTTCTTGGCCGTTTCTTACCGATTATTGGCCCTGTTGCCATTGCCGGATTATTGGGTGCCAAAAAATTCATTCCTGAATCTGCCGGTACACTTAAAACAGATACCAAAACTTTTGCGCTGATGACTTTTGCTGTGATCATCGTGTTAAATGCACTTTCTTATTTCCCTGCATTGGCATTAGGCCCATTGGCAGAATATTTTACCATGCTTAAATAAATGAGAGTTGTCACATTGAGCCTGTCGAAATGCAGTTGTCAAATATCCTTCGACAAGCTCAGGATGACAAAACGATAAATAAATTCAATATGAAACCCAATAATAAATTGTTCGAACCTGCCTTGGTGCAGACCGCACTAAAACAATCTTTCATCAAACTCGATCCAAGGGTAATGGTGCGTAATCCGGTGATGTTTACGGTTGAAATCGGAACATTGGTGATGGCTTACGTTACGGTATATTCTTTTAGCCATAGCGGACAAGGATCGCCCCTATACAATTTCTTCATCTTTTTAGTCTTATTGCTTACTGTGCTGTTTGCAAACTTCGCCGAAGCCATTGCCGAGGCAAGAGGTAAAGCACAGGCCGATAGCCTTCGTAAAACAAGGGAAGAAACACCAGCCAAAGTGCTTTTGGCAAACGGAACCATCGAAATCCGTTCATCCAACCAGTTGAAAAAAGGAGATGTATTTGTTTGCGAAACTGGCGATACCATCCCAACAGATGGAGAGATTATCGAAGGTATTGCCACTATCGACGAATCGGCAATTACAGGTGAATCTGCTCCTGTAATACGCGAATCGGGAGGTGATAAATCTTCGGTTACCGGTGGTACAAAAGTTTTATCTGATGAGATTAAAGTTCAGGTAAGTACAGCACCTGGAGAAAGCTTTTTAGATAAAATGATTGCCCTGGTTGAAGGTGCATCACGTCAGAAAACACCCAATGAAATTGCCTTAACCATTTTGTTGGCGAGTTTTACCCTCGTGTTTATCATCGTGTGCGTAACATTAAAACCTTTTGCCGATTACGCCAATACACCGATTACAATTGCGGCATTGATTTCCCTATTTGTGTGTTTAATCCCAACCACCATCGGTGGACTTTTATCAGCCATTGGTATTGCCGGAATGGACAGGGCGTTGAGAGCCAACGTGATTACCAAATCGGGTAAAGCGGTAGAAACAGCAGGCGATATTGATGTATTGCTTTTGGATAAAACAGGAACGATCACTATTGGTAACCGTAAAGCGACCAATTTTTATCCAACCGCAGGTGTAAACATTAAAGCTTTTACCGATGCCTGCGTTTTGAGCTCGTTGGCTGATGAAACCCCGGAAGGAAAATCGATCATTGAACTGGCTGCGGAACAGGGTCTAAAATCAGCTGGAACACCACAGGGATCTACCTTTATCAAGTTTACCGCCGAAACCCGCTCAAGCGGATTAGATACTGCCGATGGTAGAAGAATTAGAAAAGGTGCTTTCGATTCGATTAGGAATATTGTTGAGAAAGCCGGGAATATTTTTCCATCGGATATCGAAAACCACGTGAAAGCTATCGCTACTAACGGCGGAACACCATTAGTAGTTTCTGAAAATGAGAAAGCCCTTGGGGTAATCGAATTGCAGGATATCATTAAACCGGGCATCAGCGAACGTTTCGAACGTCTAAGAAAAATGGGTGTAAAAACCGTAATGGTTACCGGTGATAATCCATTGACCGCTAAATATATCGCTGAGAAAGCCGGAGTAGATGACTTTATCGCCGAGGCTAAACCTGAGGATAAAATGAACTACATCAAAGACGAACAGGCATTGGGTAAACTGGTAGCGATGATGGGTGATGGTACCAATGATGCACCTGCTTTAGCCCAGGCCGATGTTGGCGTTGCGATGAACAGTGGAACACAGGCTGCAAAAGAAGCTGGTAACATGGTCGATTTAGATAACGACCCTACAAAACTGATCGAAATCGTAGAAATCGGGAAACAACTGTTGATTACCCGTGGTACCTTGACAACTTTCTCCATCGCCAATGATGTGGCGAAATATTTTGCAATCGTTCCGGCATTGTTTATTGCATCAATTCCTGCTTTGCAAAGCCTGAACATTATGGGCTTGCACTCGCCAGAATCAGCCATCATGTCGGCAGTGATTTTTAATGCGATCATTATTCCGATCCTGATCCCACTGGCATTAAAAGGGGTGGCTTATAAACCCATTGGTGCAACTGCATTATTACGCCGTAACCTGTTTATATATGGTATTGGTGGGGTAGTAGCGCCATTTATAGGTATTAAAATAATTGATTTATTGGTAGGACTATTTGTATAAAAAAAATGTCATTCTGAGCGCAGTGAAGAATCTGTGAGCAAAAGGAAAGTTCCTGAAATCTGGCACTGCCTAATAGGTCAGAGATGCTTCGTACCTCAGCATGACAGCACATAAAATAAAAACATCATGAAAAAGTACATCATTCAATCTATCCGCTTAACCCTTGTACTATTGGTACTGTTATGCGTAGTATATCCAATCACTGTGGCCTTTATCGGTAAAATGTCTAAAGGAAACGGGGGAGGAGAAAAAATCACCAAAAATGGTAAAACAGTTGGTTATGCATTGCTCGGCCAGTCCTTTACCAAACCAGAATATTTCTGGGGAAGACCATCAGCAGTGGCTTATAATGCCGCAGGTTCTGCAGGCTCTAATAAAGGTCCATCTAACCCCGATTATTTAAAAGAGGTACAGTCGCGCATTGATACTTTATTGAAATACAATCCTGGTATCAAAAAATCAGATATCCCAGCCGATATGGTAACTGCCTCGGGAAGCGGGCTCGACCCAAATATTTCTGAGCGGGGTGCAGCCATTCAGGTGGCAAGAGTGGCCAAAGCAAGAAAAGTAGATGAGAAAAAAGTAAGAGAACTGATTGCCATGAACACCCTTAAGCCATTCATGGGTGTTTTTGGCCCTTCATCAGTAAATGTATTGAAATTAAACCTTGCGCTTGATGAGCTTTAGTACCATGGTTTTGTGCTAAATCGTCATCTCGACCGTAGTGGAGAGAACTAATTAAACCAGTTTAAAGATCTCTCCATTCCACTACCGATGAAAATCGGTACAGGTCGCGTTCCATCCGATAGCTATCGGATCGAGATGACGATCGCGCTATACCTCAGCCAATAAAAAATCAGATAAATAAATATAATACAAATGAAAAAACTACTATTACTAGCCGCTACACTCACTGTTGGATTCTTTGCGAAAGCACAGGAAGAACCAAAAATTAAAGTAACAGGTTATCTTGAAGCCTATTATGGTTATGATTTTAATAAACCAGCCGATCATAACCGTCCTGGCTTTATTTATTCGCATAACCGTGCAAACGAAGTGAACCTGAACCTTGGTTTGATCAAGGCCGCATACGATAGCGGAAATATCCGTGCTAACTTAGCGTTAATGGCAGGAACTTATGCCAATGCAAACCTTGCTGCAGAGCCAGGTGTATTAAAAAATATTTTCGAGGCCAATGCAGGTGTGAAATTATCCAAATCAGAAAACCTTTGGGTTGATGCCGGAATCTTTTCTTCACATATCGGCTTCGAAAGTGCGGTTTCAAAAGACTGCTGGGTACTCACCAGGAATATTTCTTCGGAGAACACGCCATATTATGAGTCGGGTGCGAAAATTACCTATGTTACCAAAGATGGCAAATTTACCGCTACGGCGCTTTACCTCAATGGATGGCAACGCATTACCCGTGTGAATGGAAATGATAAACCTGCCGGCGGACTTCAACTCAGCTGGAAACCAACTGATAAAATCACGGTGAACTACAGCAACTATCTTGGAACTGAGGGTGCCGATTCGGTTAGGGTAAACAGGTTTTACCATAACGTTTATGGCATTTTCCAGCTAACTGATAAATTTGGTATAACGGTTGGATTTGATTACGGAACGCAACAGAAAGAAAAAGGCAGCAACGATAAAAACGAAGTGATCTCGCCAGTGGCAATTCTCCAATACAAATTTGCACCTAAATGGGCAGTTGCCGGAAGGTTCGAATATTACGAGGATAAAAACGGAATTTTCATTGCTACAGGAACTGCAAATGGTTTTAAAACGAAGGGTTATTCCCTAAACCTTGATTATGCGCCAATAACCAATGCAGTAATCAGGTTGGAAGGAAAGGCTTATGATAGCAAAGACAAAATATTTGCAAGGGAGAGCGCTGCGGTTAATGCCAATGCAACCATAACTGCAAGTATCGCGGTTTCGTTTTAGAACTTAGCAGCGGTCGTCATTTCGAGCGGAGAGCAGCGTAGTCGGGAATTCTATTATAGATCTCTCTCCCCCGCCTGTACGGGCGGCATTCCGTTGCACTCGATCCAATAGCTATTGGATCGAGATGACGACTATTTTAGAAATGAATTATGTAATAACCAATTATAACAATGCATCCTTATATAGAAATCCTGTTCAGCCTGTTTTTAGCGATTTCAGGAACGCTAATGATCAGGAAACTAAGTTCATTAAAAAAGGGTAGGGCATCCTCCATCAAAAGAAGTTATGCAGCAGAAAAACACATCAAACTGCTTTCTAGAAAGATTTCTTTTAGATTTATGATCGTATTGTTCACGCTGGTGATGATTATTGCCATCACCATATTGATAGAAAAAGGAATCATGAGCGTTACCTGGTAAAAAAAGATTATGGAAGAAGAACAAAAAGAAGAATCGGTCAGGCACTTTTTAGATCTCGTCAAAAAATCCCGACGCGGAAAGCTCAAGATCTACATTGGCATGAGTGCCGGGGTAGGCAAAACTTACCGTATGCTCCAGGAATCTCATGCACTGTTGCGCAATGGGGTAGATATTTGTATTGGCTATGTTGAAACCCATAAAAGGGTAGAAACAGAAGCCCTTGTTGCAGGCCTTCCGATGATCCCACGAAGAAAAATATTCTACAGGGGTAAAGAAATAGCCGAAATGGACCTGAAAGGGATCATGAACCGCCACCCTGAGATTGTGATCATAGACGAACTTGCCCATACCAATGCCGAGGGTAGTAAAAATACCAAACGCTGGCAGGATGTTTTCGATCTGCTCGAAGCTGGGATCAGCGTAATTTCTGCGGTAAATATCCAGCATTTAGAAAGCATCAATGAGGAGATTGAACAGATTACCGGAATAGCCGTTACCGAACGTATTCCTGATAAAATATTGGAGATCGCCGATGAGATTGTCAATATCGACCTTACCGCCGATGAACTGGTGACCAGGCTTAAAGAGGGGAAAATCTACGATCAATCGAAGATTGAAAGGGCACTTGGTAATTTTTTCCAATCTGATAAAATTCTTCAATTGCGCGAACTTGCCTTAAAGGAGGTGGTGCATCAGGTAGAACGGAAAATCCAGACCGAAATCCCCAAATCGATAAAACTCAGGCCAGAGCGTTTTTTGGCTTGTATTTCTTCCAATGCAGAAACGGCAGGTGTAGTGATCCGGAAAACAGCAAGATTGGCTTCTTATTACCGCTCACCATGGATTGTATTGTATGTGCAAAGTGATAATGAAAGCATGGAGCGCATTAAACTCGACAAACAGCGCCACCTGATTAACCATTTTAAACTGGCTACCGAACTGGGTGCCGAAGTGATCAAAGTAAAGAGCAATGCCATCACTAAAACCATTATCGATGTGGCTACCGAAAAAGAAATTACGACCATTTGTATTGGCAAACCCCATCTCAATATTTTTCAGGTGATCCTCCGCACAGCAGTTTTTAATGGCCTGTTGAAAAACCTGGCAATGAAAGATATTGATCTGGTTATTTTATCGTAAAAAAACATCAGGATAATATGTCCATCGATTACGCTCAGGGATAACATGTTATAAGTATGCATGTGCAGGGTGCAGAGGCTTTGTTCCTAAACCCGAGAGCAGCGGTTCGGATCCTTCATCGAAATTAGCGGATGGCGGGACTGCAGACTGCCAGGAACTACAAACCATTCATTTCCTAATTTTAAAGCGCTTATTTTCATTTGGAGCGATAGGCCTGTACGCAACAATTAGTTTCTTCCCGTCTTCCGCTTTTACGCTTCCTCGTTCCTCGTTGCTGCAGGGTAAGCGCTTCAACCGGGGCTAGGTGGCCACAGTTGTATTCATTTGTGGGGTTGCAGGGTGCAGAACCTTTGTTCCTAAACCTGATTGGAGCGAACATACCGATCCTTCATCGGTATAAAGCGTAAAGCGGGACTGCAGACTGCCAGGAACTACAAACCATTCATTTCCTAAATTTAAAGCCTTATTTTCATTTGGAGCGATAGGCCTGTGCGCAACAATTAGTTTCTTCCCGTCTTCCGCTTATACGCTTTGCTTCCTCGTTCCTCGTTGCTGCAGGGTAAACGCTTCAACCGGGGCTAGGTGGCCACAGTTGTATTTTATTTGTGGGGTTGCAGGGTGCAGAACTTTTGTTCCTAAACCTTACATCTATTTCGGTCGGTGGAACACCACCTGGTAGGAAAAGAGGCCAATTCATATTTGTACATCTATTTGAAAAAGCTCTTATTTTTAATTGATCTAAATAACTATCTTTGCGGCCAAGGCATAAAATAAGATATTTGGAAACAACAGGTCATCCTTTCCCGGGCAGGTTAATTAAGATCGATAAAGAATCGTTCGAAATGGCCTATGAGCTGTACTGGGAAAAAGTATTTGCCGTTTGTTACAACAACATTAAAGAAGTCGAACCCGCAAAAGGCATGGTTCAGGAAATCTTCAAATCTCTCTGGGAGCGCAGGGCTGAATTGGAAATCGAAAAAATGGAGCATTATCTCATCCGGTCGGCTAAATTTAAAACTTTCGAATACATCCGCAATAAGGTAAACAGGCAGAAACACAACGAATTTCAGGTGATGGATTGCTCGGTGTCCAGCAATTGCACCGAAGAGCAGGTACTTTTTAATGATTTAAAGGAAAAAGTAAATGTTTTGGTCGATACTTTGCCCTGCCAATGCAAAAGGGTATACAAAATGAGCCGCGAACAGGGAATGAGCAATAAAGAGATTGCGGATTTGCTTTATATTTCCGAGCGTGCCGTAGAGTATCATATCACCAAAGCCATGAGCAGACTTAAAGTCGGTTTGGCCAGCTATTAATTTTTTTATTTATACACTTACGGTAAACCGGTGGTTAGGCTACTTCTAATTAAAAGCAATAATTTATTAAGTTTGCAGATAGTGCATTCTTGTTAGTGGCAAATTATCCAGCATGAGTAACGAACTTTTAGAAAAATATCATTTGAATACCTGCACTGCGGAAGAGCGCAAGATGGTAGAAGAATGGCTATTTAATACTGATGTAGATGAACTGGATACCATTGATTTAGCTGAAGATAAGAATATCCTGAAGCAAGCAATGTGGCAGGACATTGAAACGGCTATGCCGCAAGTAATTAAGTCCTTGCCAAAAAGAAGCCATATTTATTTCATGTGGAAAGGTGCTGTTGCAGCTTGCGTATGTATTGCAGTGGCAGTTGCAGTTGCTTATTTTGTGTTTGCAAACAGATCTATAGGTCAGGCCGATTTTGTACAATTGAATAATCCCTCTGCATTTCATGTTAAACACATTGATGCTGCGGGTTATGATGTGGCCGTTGGGCCAAATACCATTGCTAAAATAAATAACAGTGATGGGATGATCGATTTGACAGGGAGCATGCTCATCTCCCCCAAAAAAGATATTGACCTTGTTTTTGAAGGTACATCGAAGAAAGTGACCTTGTTAAAAGGGCAGACTTACATTATCCTTAAAAATAAAACAGGTATAAAAAGTATTATCGTAATTAGCGAGCGGAATTTAATGGATCTACCTCCGGTAATGCAGAAACAGCTTTCGGCCCAGTTTGATATTTAACCGCTTCCATCTATACAATGAATCTCCAAGGTATCACCAGATTTTTCTTCCCTGTTATTTTTGCTTTTTGTTTGCTCAGTTGCAGACAAGGAAACAATTCGGATCAAAAGGAGACTAAATACAGTTTGTATATTCTGGCCAAAGATGGAAAGGAATATATGCTCACCAGCAATACGTTAGCTAGTGGTGTGTTAAAGCCTGAAACAGAAGGTGCATATTTAGATCCTAAGGATATGGACAGGGATGTTTTTGTGAAAGATGGTTTCTTTTACCACCTCAATCGGAAAACCAATCGTTTTTCTAAATTCAAACTCGAAAATGGGAAGTTAGTCACAGCAGGATTTTTAGACATTAAAGATTTTAGCATCGACAACTTTAACTGGATTGGGAAAGACAGTTTGTTGCTTAGCGGATTAAATATCTCTGGCTATAACCATAGCAAATACACTTTCATCAATACCGTTAAGATGGAGGTCCTTGCTCAGGGAGATATGAAAATTCCAGCTCCGTTCGGAAAGTATACCACACTTTCTATTGGTTTTGTGGAGAAAAAAGAGAATGTACTTTTGGTTGGCTATACGTATCATGCGGCGCAGGGTGTATCCAGTTATTTAACCAGCGATACGTTATACGTTTCCGAACTGAGTTACCCGCAAATGAAACTGATTAGTACACAGAAAGATACGCGTTCTACCTATCCAGGTGGAATTAATACCATTCAATCCTATAATTTTAAGGATAATCAAGGCAACTATTATTTTCAGTCGTGCCCGGGCATTGCCTTGGGTAATCACCCCGATCTGCCTACCGGTATATTCAGGATAAAGGCGAATGAGAAAAAGATTGATCCGAAATATTTCTTTAATATTTCGGATTCAAAAATACAAAACCATGCCTATGGAATGTGGTACCTGGGTGGGAATAAAGCCATTATCCGTTCGGAAAGAAAAGATCTGTTTAAAGGTTTGGGCGACCATTACAGCACTGCCCATTTTGAATTTTATGTACTCAACCTAATCACTCAATCGGTTACGAAACTTAATCTTCCATTGGATAAGGGAACCAGAAGGGAATGTGTGATCGTTGAAGGGGATACCGCTTATATTTCGGTAAATTCTACCAAAGAAGGAAATTACATCTGGCTGTACAACATCAAAACCGGCGAATTGAGAAAAGGACTACAACTAGGGGGTGATACCGATTTTATCATGCGGATAGACCGTTTGAAAAGTTAATAACTTTTTAACCGCAAAGTTCGAAGAAAAATTAGGCTCTTTTAACCACAAAAAGCACAGAGGGCGAGGAGTTTTTTAGCCTATAATTCTGATCCAATAACTTAGTGTGAAGTGAAGAATTCTTTGCCAATCCCAAGGTTGGTGACACACCAACTTATGTAATAAATTGTGGCTGGTGCGCCACCAGCCATGGGAAAAGTTTTCGACTACGCTTAGACTGATACTGACTAAAATATTTTTCTGCTTTTATCCGCTCAAATCTGTGGGAGCCCCCATTTTACATCATGGATTTTCCATCTTTAAAGATCCTTCACTATGTTCAGGACGACATAAAGTGATTATTTTATTTTTTTTCATTTCCCACCTTCGGGAAAATGCGGATTGTGCTACTACCCTATAAATGCACTATAATAAAATCATGTATCGCTTAAAAATTTTATCCTTATTCCTGCTTTTTTCAACTTCCGTTTTCGCACAACAAAATGCCACGGTAGAAGGTTACATAGCAGATAGCACAGCCGCCATAAGTGGTGCCTCAATTTCTTTAAAAGGCACAAAGGCGGGCGCAACTACCGATATAAACGGATTTTTTAAACTGTCTGGTATTAAGCCAGGAAGTTATACCATCGTGGTCTCTTTTGTAGGTTACCAAAAAGTGAGTCAGGAAATTAAATTGACTTCCACAAAGCCCTTAATTTTAAAATTCTCACTGAAGCCTGATTACAGTAACTTACAGAATGTAGAAGTAAATGGCAGAACCGCTGTAACGGAACTTAAACAATCTGGTTTCACTGTAAATGTGATTGATCTTAAGGCATTTCAAAACAGCAGTGCCGATCTTAATCAAATCCTAAACAAGAGTACAGGCGTTAAAGTGCGGGAACAAGGTGGTTTAGGATCTGATTTCAATTTCACATTAAATGGCTTATCGGGCCGCCAGATCCGTTTTTTTATCGATGGCGTACCGATGGAATCTTTTGGAAGTTCAATTGGACTCAACAATATTCCGGTTAATCTTGCCGAACGGATTGAGGTTTATAAAGGTGTGGTTCCGGTAGAACTTGGAGCCGATGCACTAGGTGGTGCAGTCAATATTGTTACCAATCAATCGGTATCAAAGTATCTCGATGCCAGTGTGAGTTACGGTTCGTTCAATACCTTAAGGGCTGCGCTTTCGGGTAAATACAAAGACAAAAAAACAGGTCTGATTTTTACGTTTAATGGCTTTCATAATGCATCAGATAATGATTATCTGATGCGGAGTAACCCAAAATATGATGCCGCAATAAAAGTGGTCGAAAATAACGAGCTTGTAGAAAAAGATGTTAAGCGGTTCCACAGCGCTTATCGTTCTACTATGGGGCAAGTTGGTATTGGCGTTGCCAATAAATCATGGGCCGATCAATTCGAGATCAACTTCCTTTATTCGGATATGTACAAAGAAATCCAAACCGGAGCAAACCAGAATAAGGTGATAGGAGAGGTAACAAACCGCGAAAAATTTTTTATGCCTTCAATCAAATACAAAAAAAGTAATTTTTTAACAAATGGTTTAACCGCAACTTTTTTTGCCTCAACATCCATCAATAGATCTACAGTGCCTGATACGGCAAATTATGTATATTCCTGGAGTGGAAGGGGCCGGGCCGAACCTATTTCCGGAGAACTTTATGGTATTAAAAGCATTTACCACTACCGAAATACAGCTAGCCTTGCCAGGGCAAATTTTAGCTATGAAATTAATGAGAACAACAGCTTAAACCTGAATTACAACTATAGCCACTTCGCCAGACAAGCAACTGAAGATTTGGGACTAGTAAAAACCAATACCTTTGATGAGCCCAATACCGTAGCTAAACAAGTAGCAGGATTTGCTTATCAGAACAATGCATTTAATAAACAGTTAACAACATCTGTATTTGGCAAGTTTTATGTATTGAATGCGTTGGTACGGAATGCTGTGTTTTCACAAAATCAAACTTATATTAAAACCGATTCAGAAATTTCCAACAACTATTTTGGATATGGTATAGCAAGCAGGTACCGCATAAGCAACAATGCTGGTGTAAAATTGTCGTACGAGCATGCTTACCGCTTGCAAGAAGGAGATGAATTATTCGGGAACGGAATAGATGTAACATCCAATATCAATCTTAAGCCAGAAAGTAGCGACAACATCAATTTTGGCGCTTATTATAACTTCCACATCAACGAAAAACATCATGTTGGTATTGAAGGATCCTATTTTTACAGAAATGCGAAGGACTTTATTTACTTTATTCCAAGCGGTGGTGTTTATTCAGTTTATGATAATCTGGCCGGAGCAGAGATTAACGGTGTAGAACTAGAATTTAAGTACCGTTATTCCACATTATTGAACTTCAGTATTAATGGTACTTATCAAAAAGCGATCAGCAAACAACTTTACGAACCAAACACTACCGTACTGGATCTAACTTATGGCGACAGGGTACCAAACCAGCCCTGGTTATATGCCAACGCAAATCTTGAAATCGGTCAAAATGATATTTGGGCACCCGGAACACGTTTACAGCTTAGTCTTTCCAGCCAATTTGTAAACTGGTTTTATCTTAACTGGGAAAGTAGAGGTAGCATCGAATCCAAAAATCAGATTCCAACCCAGTTTTCTCATAATGTAGCGTTAGCCTATAGTATGGCAAATGGCCGGTATAACATTTCTGCAGAGGTAAATAACTTTACCAATGAGCTCTTATACGACAATTTCAGGTTACAAAAACCGGGACGTTCAGCCTTTATCAAACTTCGATATTTTATTAAATAAATCTTCAATCATGTTTACAACACTTAAAAAACAATCTTTATTATCTTTTGCCGCTATTGCGATAATTGCCTTTTCAGCATGTAAGAAAAGTTCCACTCCAACAGAGGAACCCATCGAAAAAAATTATGGATTAGTGGTTCGTGCGGGTACGCCGGCAGCAAGCTATATCTTAAATACCACACAACTTGGTTCAGGAACATTAACCACAACAGGTAATGGCGCAGAAACCACTACAAGTATTATTACACAACGTGGCGAATATTTTTATGGAACAAATGATGCCGGAAATCTGATCAAATTTACGTCAAGTAACAAGGTTAATAGTATCATAAAAGAAATCCCATTCACTCAAATCAGCTGGGCGTATTATTCCAGTTTTTATGCATGGAAAGATGATAAAACTTTGGTGTTATTTAGCATGAAAGAAGCATTACAGTTCGAATATGCTACGCTTAATGTAGAAACAATGACCATTACCGCTTCAGGGAATATTAATATTCCAAAGCCAATAACAGGCTATTATTATTGGGGAAATTCTGCAGTGTTTCAGGGTAACAAACTTTACATCAGTTATAACCTTACCAATGAGAATACCAATCTTCCACTAAACGAGGTTTACCTGGCATCAATGGACTTTCCAAATGTGAATACAGTTACAATTACCAAGGATACCCGTTTCAATCAACCGGCACATTATACTTTAAATTCTCCGGGAACATTTGTTGATGGTAATTATGCTTATTTTATCAATGCACCAACGATCTGGATTGCTGGAGAAACAGGAGGTTCATTTTCAATTTATCGTGTGGCTAATGGCGCAACAGCCATTGATGCAACTTATCAGTACGAATTTACGGATAGGACCAAAGAAGAAGCAACTGATTTATTTTACGTAGGAAACGGAAAAGCAATTGTTAAGATTTTTGATAAATCGCAAATTTCTACCTGGCAAGATTATAGTGGAAAGTATATTGCTGACTACTATTTAATCGACGTAGTGAATAAAACGAAGGCAAAACTTAATATTCCTAAGAGTATCCCAAATCCTTATGCAGCAAACGTATTGATCGATGGCGATGTAGCCTATATTGGGGCATTAACCGCCGAAGGCTATTATGTTTACACATATAACCTAAGTTCAGGAACTGTTGCCAAAGGTGTTAAACTAGAAGGAGTGAGTGGATTAAGCAAGTTGGTGAAATTTAAATAGTCTGTTTAAATGCTTATAAAACCACTCAAAAAATTAAATGCATGGCTTCACCTTTGGCTTGGTTTGGCCTCAGGTATTGTGGTCGTGATTTTGGGAATTACGGGTTGCATATTGGTTTTTGAGCAGGAAATTAAAAGTTTAAGCTCTCCCTGGTTGTTTGCTGAAAAGCCGGCAGGGGGAGCTATACTGGCACCATCTAAAATTTTTCAGTCAGTTAAAAAACAATTGCCTGGTAAGGAAATCCATTCCGTTTGGTATCACGGCGAAAACAAGTCTGCTATAGTAAGTACAAATTCTGATTCTACTGTTTATGTAAATCCATATACGGCAGAGGTGATTGCGATGGTACATCATGAAGATTTTTTCGAATTTATAGATGAAGGGCACCGGAGGCTTTGGCTGCCCGATAAAATTGGTAAACAGGTAATCGGTTGGTCTACCTTTACCTTCTTTGTTTTATTAATTACCGGGCTGGTATTGTGGTGGCCAAAAAAATGGAACAAAGCCGGGAAAGACCAAAGTTTTAAAATAAAGTGGAAAGCCAGATTTAAAAGGGTTAATTACGATCTGCATAATGTATTGGGGTTTTATGCCTTATTACTTACGCTGGTCATGGCCATTACCGGATTAATCATGAGCTTTAGCTGGTTTAATAAAAGTGTATATTGGTTAACGGGTGGTGAGGGTAACCCCCGTAAACAAACTACCGAAGTGTTTAATGCGACCCCAAATACCATGCTTCGCAATGTAGACCGGGTTTGGTTAAAAGTTAAAAATACCATTGCACTTTACAATAAAGATCAAATTATTGTTTCATTCCCTGATGAGGCAGACGAAGCAATTTATGCCTGTACCGATATGGTTAACGGCTATTGGCGGGATTTATATTTTAATCCATCTACACTACAATTAACGCAATCGGCTGGGAAAAGATTATCAGAGCTTGCTTTTGCCGATCAGGTGAGAAAGTTAAACTATAGTTTGCATGTTGGTGCATTCGCAGGCCTGCCGAGCAAGATTGTTTTCTTCTTCGCCAGTTTAATCTGTGCAAGCTTACCCATTACCGGATTCTACATCTGGTGGGGTAAAAAGAAGAAGCCTAAAAAGAACAAAAATATTCCAGTACCCTTAAAAGCATAATTTATGTACAGATCTCTATCCTTTGCTTCAGGTAAAAAACCTGATGTTAGTAAACTATTGCCATATATTTTTATGTTGCTCAGTTTCTTTACCAGTAAAACTGTTCTGGCACAATCTCAACCTGTAATTAATGGTATTGTGGTGATGGAAAATGGCAGTCCTGTAGAATTTGCTTCCGTTGCACTTCAAGATGCAGCAGGCAAGGGCCTCAAGGGGACGTTAACCGATTCATTAGGCCGTTTCTCTTTCCCCGCATTGCAACATGGTAAATACCGCGTTAAAATCTCTAATATGGGGTTTATTACGCATCATACCGATATTATTCAGGTTACTGTACTGCATAAAATTGTGGTTTTGGGTAAGTTGAAATTAATGGAAGATGCCCAGACCTTAAATGCCGTAAATATTTCTGTGCAGAAAAAGGTGATCGAACAAAGTATCGACAAAATGACCATCAATGTAGAAAACAGCATCCTGTCAGACGGGAATACCGCATTGGAATTGTTGCAAAGAGCACCTGGCATTAAGGTTGATGACGAAGGTAAGATTTCGTTAAAGGGCAGGGCTGGGGTAAATGTGATGATCAATGGAAAGCTCACTTATCTTTCGCCGGCAGAACTAAGCGTATTGTTAAAGGGCACAAACTCATCATCGGTTTCTAAAATAGAGATTATGGCCAATCCATCTGCTAAATACGATGCCGCTGGTAATGCGGGCATCATCAATATTGTGATGAAGAAAAACCAGATGAGGGGCTTTAACGGTTCGGTTTCGGTTAATGGCGGAGCGGGCAGAAAAGCACGGTATGGATCGGGCTTTAACCTTAATTATAAAAATGCAGGTTTTAATGTGTACGGAAGTTACAATTATGCTTACCGCGGCGAAACCGAATACCTGGATTTTAGCCGACGCTTTTATAACAATGGTGTCGTTAGTGGCCATTACGACCGTATTTCCAATCAGCATACCGAAACAAACGAACCATTAAATACCAATAATTTCCGTGTAGGAATGGATATGGATTTAGATCAAAAAAATACCATCGGATTTTTGATCAATGGAAATGTGGGTAAATACCTGCATGATAGCAAAACGGGTAATATTTTACAGAGTCAGGCCGGAAACATCCAATCGGATATGGCCACCAGCAATTACGATCAGCAAAGTTGGAGCAATTTAACCTATAACCTTAACTACCTGCGCAAATTTAAAAAGGAAGCCAGAACGTTAAGTGCCGATTTCGATTTTGCCAGCAATAGTTTTACTTCGAGTTTAAATTTAGATACCTATACTGCTCCAAATGCTTCAAGTCCTGCGCAAACTAATAATAGAAGAGGTTATGTGCCTGCTAAAACCGATATATATGTGGCGAAAGTAGATTATACCGATCAGTTGGGGAAGGCCATAAAAATAGATGGCGGCTTAAAAAGCGCTTTCATCACTTCTGATAATAACCTGGTATATCAAAATCTAACCGATGGGGCCTGGGTGTACGATCCTGCAAGCAGCAACTATTTTAAGTATGAAGAGCAGATCCATGCCGCTTATCTCAATCTTAACCGCGAATTTCAAAGCTTTACAGTACAATTGGGCTTTAGAGGAGAATATACCCATACGCTTGGCAACCAGGTGACCACCGGATCGGTATTAAAAAGAAATTATTTTCAATTGTTTCCAAATTTGGCATTGAACAAAACTGCAGGAGAAAATAACCAGTTTCAACTGGCTTATAGCCGCAGGGTACAAAGACCAGATTATGGCGATTTAAACCCCTTTAGGGTATTTAGAGATCCTCTTTTATATTATGAAGGTAATCCATATTTGATGCCCGAACTCACACAGAATATGGTACTGAGCCATATATTTAAGGGGAAATATACCACAACTTTAAATTATAGCAGAACCACCGATGTAATTACCTGGGTATCTGGTCAGATTGATCAACTGAATACCACGTACGAACGTCCGCAGAACCTGAAAAGCCTGGTAAATTATGGCATCAGTTTTACCGGACAAACGAATTATTTCAGCTGGTGGACGGCAACCAATTTTGCCAATATTTATAATAATATCTACCGTGGCGGCGAGGATTCGGAAGAATTTAAAAACAGTCAGCTTAGTTTTACCATCAATACTCAAAACGCGTTTAAATTAGGTAGTGGTTACAGTGCAGAGTTAAATGCCTATTACAATTCGAAATCGGTTTATGGCATCTCAACCGAAAAAGCCTATCATTCGGTATCAGCTGCATTTCAAAAAAATCTGTTGAAAGATAAAGCGAGTTTGAAGCTTTTGGTGAACGATATTTTCCAATCGAGCCAGTATAAACAGACTACCCGATACCAGAACATTGATATGTACAGCCATGTAAATGTAGATGGGCGAAGGGTAATACTTTCATTCACTTACCGTTTTGGTAATCCTTTCAGTGTAAAAGAACGCAAAACGGGGAACGACGATATTCAGAACCGGATAAAGGGCGGAGGATAAGTGCATATAATCTGTCGGTCCGTGTCTTACCTGGCGAAACACAAAAAGTTTGGGATACCTCGTTTCTTCACGGTAGCGCTCAATGTCATTAAGTTAAGCCCTGGTTACAGGCAAACATAATTGAACCACAACTTGTCCCGATTTTCGGGAGATAAAAAGGAAGTAAACACCTGCCCAGCCATTCAGGCGGGGATATATAGATCCGTGTTTATCCCCGCCTGACCAGTCGGACAGGTGTGTCCATCTGTGGTTAAAAACGCTTAACCTAACGGTATTTGTGTCTTAACAATCGAAACGCAGATATTGATTTTGATTGGAGCACAGTGCTTGTACACAACACCAGGATTCTTCCCGTCTTCCGCTTTTACGCTTCGCTTCCTCGTTCCTCGTTGCTGCAGGGTAAGCGCTTCAACCGGGGCTAGGTGGCCACAGTTGTATTTCATTTGTGGGGTTGCAGGGAGCAGGACCTTTGTTCCTAAACCTGATTGGAGCGAACATACCGATCCTTCATCGGTATAAAGCGTAAAGCGGGACTGCAGACTGCCAAGAACTACAAACCATTCATTTCCTAAATTTAAAGCCTTATTTTCATTTGGAGCGATAGGCCTGTGCGCAACAAATTAGTTTCTTCCCGTCTTCCGCTTATACGCTTTGCTTCCTCGTTCATCGTTGCTGCAGGGTAAACGCTTCAACCGGGGCTAGGTGGCCACAGTTGTATTTTATTTTGACGATTGCAGGCTGCAGAGCCTTTGTTTCTAAACCTGATTGGAGCGAACATACCGATCCTTCATCGGTATAAAGCGTAAAGCGGAACTGCAGACTGCCAAGCACTAAACACGTTCATTTTCTGATCTTAAAAAGTTTATCATGCCGCTGCTTTAGTTATAATTTTGGTTGGTGGGACGCCAAACCGATAGCAAAAGAATCTCTGTTTATCTGAGTACATCTGTGGCTAAAATGCTTAACTCGATGACATTGGGTAAGGCACTAACCTATAGGATAGGCCTGTAATTTCTCAAATTATCCAAAACTATATCTGATAAGAAGGGTTGAGATAATAGGACTTATGGAAAGTGATATGGAAAAAAAAGATACTAAAACACATTTAATTAATGAAATTACCACTGCAGGATTACAAACTGCAGCCCGAAAATTAGGTGCTTCGGCAAGTAAAAAACAGGTTAGGAGAGGTATTTCCAAAAATATCAGTTTAATAGACGAACTTTTACGGATTGTCTTAATTAAGAGTAAAGACTCGTCGAAAAGGGTACAGCGGAATATAGAGTTTGTTGGCCTGGGGGTTATGGCAGCGCATACTTTTTACCGTGGTTTTAAAAAGAAAAAACGCTTATGGATTTTAGAAGGGGTTTTTCTAACTGCTGCACTTGGGGGCGTATTGTTGGCCACGCAGCTTAAGGGAGTGAAGCGGCAAATTATTTAATTTTCTAGTGCAATGTAATTTTTCTCGACAATGGCCTGTCGCGAATATTTGAGAGTGGAGAGATTTAATTTTTTACGATAGATCTCTCCATTCCATTGCTCTCTATCCGATAGCTATCGGATCGAAATGACGATTTTTTTATCGATTACACCAACACTGAGCCGCCATCTACATAAATTACCTGTCCGGTGCCGTATTGTTGTTTCATGGTATACAAAAATGCTTGTGCAATATCGCTGGCTACGCCAACACGTTTTACAGGCAAACTTTCGCCCAGACCTGTGTAAAGGTTATTTCTGTCTTCTTCACTCAAGCTGTTCCATAAATTGGTTTTCACTACTCCTGGTGCAACCAGATTTACACGTACAGGCGCTAGCTCTACTGCCATTGCACGGGTAAAACCTTCCATTGCGGCGCAGATACTGGCTGCAATGCCCCAACCTGCACCTGGCCTTGGACTGGCGGTTCCTCCGGTTAAATTGATAGAACCACCCGCTTTTATTTTCCTTACTGCATACTTAACTGCTGCAAAGGCGCCCCAATACCTTAGGTTAAAAAATGTGCGGGCTTCATCAATATTGGTTTCGTTGATGGTATGCAAAGTCAGATTTTCGCCTGCGGTATATACCAGATGATCGAATGGTGTTACTGAAGCGAAAAAATCTTTAATGTTTTCTTCCTTGCTTAGATCAACTGCGGATCCGCTGCAATTTTCGGGTAAAAATGTTAAGGCTTCATCGATCCTGTTTTGATTTCCGGATACGATCACCACATTAGCGCCATCTTGTGCTGCGGCCTGTGCGGTTGCAAAACCTAAACCTGAGCTGCCTCCCAATACGATCACTGTTTTTCCTTCCAGTGTAAATTCATTTGCTTTTATTTTCATGATGTTGTAAATTGAAATGCAAATTTTAAGATATCAGGCCTCAATCCACTTACCAATTGGTAAAATCGATCGGGACTTCTATTTTTGTGCAATCCACTTCCACGTATTAATACCCATGTCGAATACACTCATTAGCTACCTGAACCTGCACCACCCAATTTCGGCAACAGAGGGGCAATACATCATGAAAGCTTTTAAAGCCAAAACCTTTAAGGAAGGAGAAGACCTCTCGCAACCGGGCAGTATCTGTAAAGAACTCTTTTTTATTGTAGATGGTGTGCTTAGGATCGTTATCAGGAATAAAAAAGGAAATGAAGTAACCCATTATTTTTTAAAGGAAAACCAGTTCTGTACCATTTTAAATAGTTTTCATAATCAGGTGCCAGCAGAAGAATGTATACAAAGTGCGTGTAATTGTGCGGTATTTGCGATCAGCAGAACGGCACTTGTAGCGCTCTATGAACAAATACCCTATCTTAAGGCACTCATTGACCAGATTACGCAGCAAGCTTTAATCGATAAAATCAATATCCGTAATGCTTATTTAGGACAAGATTCTACAAATAGGTATCGCCTATTTCTGAATAAACAGGCCGATATTGCCCTTCGTGTATCGTTAAGTGATGCTGCTTCTTATCTTGGGATCACTCCTCAATCCTTATCCAGGATCAGACGGCAGATTTAATTCGACCAATGTATCCCTGTTGATTTGGCAAATCATGAATAATTTAAAACATTATCAGATATTCGGTGTTAAAATTTTATGCTAATCAGCTAATAGGTCAGGGCTTTATATTTATGGGAAAGAAAATTTGTTTATTGGAAGATGATGAGGGTATACGTGAGATTATCGAAATGATATTGACCGATGAACAATATGAGGTATACGGCTTCTCTAATGTGAAAGATTTTATGGCCTTTGAGGATAAGGCTTCACAGGATTTATATCTGCTCGATGTAAGGTTGCCCGATGGCGACGGCTTTAATGTTTGCCAAACATTAAAAGATGATGATATCACCAAAGGCATCCCCGTAATGATGATGAGCGCACATGCAGGCTTACATGAAATGCGCCGCAGTTGCAAGGCTGAGGATTTTATCGCTAAACCCTTCGATATTTTCGATCTGCTAAAAAAAGTAGATCACCAGTTAACAAAAGGGCTTAATCACTGATCTTAATACTCTTTATTGGAATAATGCTACACGGCTGTCAAACATTTGTGTAGCCTGGCTGTTACAAAATGTAGACTGAACATTAAAGCGCTCTTTCTACATATAGATACTCATCATATTAACGTCTGTCAACACCGTAAATCGAATAACAACCATGGAAAATACGTTCGGAAAGAATATTATTCCCGATAATGATATCGAGCGTATTGGAGCCCTCAAAAGGTACAAAATACTGGATACACCACCCGAAAATGCCTTTGATAATATCGCGAAGTTGGCCACTCAAATATTTAACGTGCCCATTTCGTTAATCTCTCTGGTTGATGCAGAGCAGGTTTATTTTAAGGCCAATGTGGGCATGGGTAATACGAGAACTGCCCAAAGGGGGGTAAGTTTATGTTCGCTTGCTGTTTTGGATCAGGAAGTAACGGTTTTTGAAAATGCGCCGGAGGAACCATGTTTGCTTACCAACCCGAATGTAGCCGGTAGTTTTGGCTTAAAATTTTATGCTGGCGCCCCCTTAATCACTAGCGATGGTTTCAGGATAGGTACCTTATGCATTATAGATAAAACACCACGGAAATTCGATGCGCAGGGCAGGGCCATTATGGAGCGTATGGCCAAAATAGTGATGGATGAAATTGAGCTCCGTCTCTCTTCGATTAGTGAAATAGAAAAACAGCACGAGTTAATGGAAGAATTTGCGGCCGCGAACGAGGAATTGTTGGTAGGTAACGAAGAGCTGATGCGCAGTCAAAGGGAAGTAGAAGCCCTTAATGTGGAGTTATCCGAAACCAACGAAGAAATTACGGTTGCCAATGAAGCACTTTTATCGACAAACCATGCATTAAATGTTAGCCAGAACAGTTTGCTGTTGCTTAACGCAAAATTGGCGGAAAGTGAAAACCTAAAAAATATGGCCATAGAACAGGCGGATCTGGGTATATGGTATATTGATGCCGAAACACGGGCATTTATTCCCTCATTACGGTTGAAGCAGTTTTTTGGTTATCAGGAACATGAAACCATGCCATACGAAGCTGCTGCCGAACAGATTAGAGACGACTGCAGGGCAAATATAATTGACGAGATTAACAGTGCTTTCCTAAATAATGAATCTTATGATCTTGAATATCCGATTATCGAACTCAGAACCAAGCGGCAGCGTTGGGTAAGATCAACAGGAAAACTTAATCCTGCTGAAAAAGGAAGAAAATCTTATTATTCTGGTACCGTGATGGATATTACCGAACAAAAAGAAAACGATCAGCGGAAAAATGATTTTATCAGTATGGTAAGTCACGAATTGAAAACACCCCTTACCTCGATGGGTGGTTATATTCAGGTATTACAGATGCGGGCCCATAAAATTAAGGATGCTTTTAGTAGTAATATTCTGGATAGGGCTTATATCCAAACCAGAAAAATGAGCACCTTAATTGATGGTTTTCTGAACATGAAAAGGGCTGAAACGGGGAAAATTCCCATCAACTTTCAGTTATTTGATATGGCCGATCTGGTAAGGGAGGCAGAGGTAGAATCGTTGGCTACTATATCGTCGCACCGTATTATTTTTGCACCTGTAGAACATACGCCCGTTAAAGCCGATAGGGATAAAATAGGGCAGGTGATTACCAATCTGATTAATAATGCCGTAAAATATTCTGCACCGGGTTCTACCATTAATGTAGCCTGCATCACCGTAAATCAAACTGCCCAGGTAAGTGTTAAAGATGAAGGCATGGGAATCCTACCTGCTGATCAGGAAAAGTTATTCCATCGGTTTTATCGGGTTGACAGCAAACAGATGGCCAACATCAGTGGTTTTGGTATCGGTCTTTATCTCTGTGATGAGATTATCCAGGGTCATTGTGGAAAAATTTGGGTAGAAAGTGAACTCGGAGTAGGCTCTACTTTTTGTTTTAGTTTGCCTTTATAACTATTTTCAGCTTCAATATACCACTTTCAACTCACCTTGTTTAACCGCTACAATAATATAGCCTATATTATAAGTCATATATTGTTTTGTTCAAGAACATTATTTGTGGCTGGATAATCAGCTTAACATCGTATAAGTGTAAGTAACCCCTTTTAGAAGTAAACTGCAATAGGTTTATACACGTATATGAAGATACCAAAACCTAAAAACATGTTCAGTATCAGCGGTATAACAGAAGCAAGGATTGTGGCCTGGAAGGCACGCAACGGTATGAATATTTTGCGTATCTGTTTGGGAATTATATTCATTTGGTTTGGTATGCTTAAGTTTTTTCCTGGCATGAGCTCAGCAGAAGAAATTGCAGGTCGTACCATACTCAAACTAACTTTCGGATGGGTAAAACCATCGTTCTCTATGCCTGCACTTGCCATTTGGGAATGTATTATTGGCATTGGCTTAATTACAAAAGCCTGGCTTAGGTTGGTTCTAATCCTTTTGTATTTGCAAATGGCGGGTACCTTTCTTCCGCTGGTTTTCTTTCCTCACGAAACCTTTCATCATTCTGTACTGGTACCAACGCTACTGGGACAATATATTATCAAAAACTTTGTGTTGATTTCTGGCGGAATTTTAATCGGCGCTACACTTAAGGGAGGGAAATTAGTAACCAAACCAAGCATGCAAGAAAAAGCTGTAAAACTTGAAAAGCGATTTGGGAGGATCAGGCGCATCATCAAACTGGAAACAGTTTAAGGTTTTATCGATTTATTTATATTTTTTAAAACAATATAAGCAAGTAGATGTTTTATTATTACATCTACCGTAAAACATTAACAAAACAGACTTTGCACCAGCAAGGTCTGTTTTTGTTTGTAATGGAGATTAAGCTTTCAGCTCCATAATAAAAATATAGCCTTGGGCAGAATTGGTTTGTATATTAACAATATAATTTTTGCCGTTGTTTCTGAAAGCATATACTGTAAAAGGCTCATCATCTGATAAGCCAATTGTACGGTGCTTACCATTCCACTGGTTCTCTTTCAGCTTCTTTCTGATAGCCTCATTAGCAGTTTCATTGGCAGGATAATCACCATTGTATAGTTGCTTTGCATCTATACTCGTTAGGAAATCGCTAATGTTTTGATCAAAAAACCTTTGGCTAAACCTTTGTCCATCCACGTTTTCAAAAACCAATACACCAAGTTTTCCTTCTGTGGTATAAATATCTTTACCGGTATAGTTTTCGAGCTTTTCATTTTCAAAAACTTCTGATAAACCCGCTTTTTCATCTAAAATTTTAAACTCTCTTGAGGGCTTAAAAAAAGGAAAATTGCCGATTTCTTTAGCTTCGGGAATGCTTTCCCAGTCGATAGCGGTGGTGCCAACACTTCCGTTCACTTTAGGCGGTTCAACCTGGCTGGTTGAAGTACTGTCTTTAGGATTTTCTGCTGCTTTCTTTCCGTTGTTTTTACAAGAAACGAGGGCTACTCCAAGTAAAAGGGCGATGGCTGTTTTTTTCATGAGTTTTTATAATGGTTATGTTATCGGTTAGGGATTTTTTTGCGTCACGACCTCTGCCTGTTCAAAAATGATGCCCAGATTGCCATATGCTTACTGTTTATTTTTAGCATATTTCTATGACACATTTTAACCAGAAAATTGTTCAGTTTGTATAAGCCACAGGGCAATCGTCATTTCTTCATCAACATGATTTAAAAGAACAAAAAATGGATTTACAATTAAAGAATAAAACAGCTTTTATCAGCGGCTCTACAGCTGGTATTGGATTCGCAATTGCCGAGAGTTTGTTAAAGGAAGGTGTAAAAGTAATTATCAATGGCCGATCGCAGGAGAGTGTAGATGATGCGGTTAAAACATTAGCAGGTATTGCTGGAAATGAATTTATTTCGGGCATTGCCGCCGATTTTTCTAAAGCCGAAGACGTAAGCAAGCTGATTGCAAAACTGCCTGAAATCGATATCCTCATCAATAATGCTGGGATTTTCGAGCCTAAAGCTTTTGAAGAAATCAGTGACGAAGATTGGTTTAGGTTTTTCGAAGTGAATGTAATGAGCGGCATCAGGTTATCGCGCGAGCTATTCCCAAAAATGTTAAAGAAAAACTGGGGCAGGATTATCTTTATCTCCAGCGAATCGGCCGTGTTTATACCCGATGAAATGATCCATTATGGGATGACCAAAACTGCACAGCTGGCGGTTAGCCGCGGTTTGTCAGAATTAACCAAAGGTACCGGAGTAACCGTAAATTCAATTCTGCCCGGCCCAACCAAATCAAAAGGTGTGGGTGGTTTCATCGAAGATCTGGCCAAAAAAGGAAACATTAGCATTGCAGAAGTGGAGACCGATTTCTTTAAAAATATGCGTCCAACTTCATTGCTGCAACGCTTTTTGGATGTGAGTGAAATTGCAAATGCCGTTACTTTTTACGTGAGTCCGTTAGCTTCGGGTACCAATGGCGCAGCGATAAGGGTAGAAGGTGGTTTGGTGAGATCGATATTGTAAACGATAAAATCGTTTAGTTGTCGATGCGCTCGTTTGGAAACGAGCGCAAGCGGGTTTGGTGAGGTCGATATTGTAAACGATAAAATCGTTTAGTTATTGATGCACTCATTTGGAAACGAGCGCAAGCGGGTTTGGTGAGGTCGATATTGTAAACGATAAAATCTTTTAGCTATTGATGCGCTCGTTTCCAAACGAGCGCAAGCGGGTAGTCAATTATTTATGTTTCTTGAGCAGAGTTTTAACGCATTGTGTTTTGGTTTGGTGAAGTTATACCATTGGATGGTGGTCTTGAGCCAATCAGATAGGAAACAGGTCAGATATTAAAATAAGCAAAGCCCGATTTAATAGTCCACCTTTACCATCTCTTCCCTAATCCAAAATCATGTCAGAGCTCAAGATAGATTTAACCAATTGCGACCGCGAAGCGATCCACATTCCGGGGAACATCCAACCGCATGGATTTATTTTGGCCATAGATACAGCAGGGATTATTTCGTACTGTAGCGACAATATTTTTGCATTGGCAGGCATCAGGGCAAATACACTTTTGGGCAGTCATCTTTCTATTTTTGTGAATGCGATTAACCGGGAAACAAGCGCTTCTCCCATCCTTGCCATGGTATCTCTTTTTCGTGCCGGGCACGAAACCGGGCAGCTTAATCCCGGTGCTTTAACTATACTCGGAAAAGATTATAACCTGATTATTTCTGAAAGTGGTAATTATCTGTTGCTGGAAATTGAGCCAGCTCTACTGAAAGAACAGGGGATTTTGCAAAAAATGATCGGCCATTCGCTTTCGCGAATGATGGTCGACAAGAATCTGGATCATCTTATTTCCAATACCGCCGAGCAGATCCGTTCGGTAATTGGTTTTGATCGGGTAATGATCTATAAGTTTGCCGCAGATGGACATGGTGAGGTGGTTGCCGAATCAAAAACTGAGGAATTGCCCAGTTGGATCGGACAACATTTTCCAGCCTCCGATATTCCGCAACAGGCACGGGCCTTATATAAACTTAATCTTACCCGGCTTATTGCCAATGTTAATGATGTCCCTTCTGGCTTGCTCGCACTTTCGGGACTTGAAGCTTTAGATCTTACCAATGGTCAGCTTAGGGCTGTTTCGCCAATCCATATCCAATACCTGAAAAATATGGGTGTGGCTTCGAGTTTTAGTATTTCGTTAATCTATAAAAAAGAACTTTGGGGATTAATTGCCTGTCACCATTATAGCCCAAAATTTATCGAGTTTAGCACCCGCGAATCGGCAAAGCTTATCGGACAGATCCTGTCTTCTGCCTTAGAGTTTAGGCAAGATGAACTGAACTACCAGATACACGAAAATTTTAATGTTCAGATTGATAAGCTTTCACGGCAGATGATGAAAGATGAAAGCCTGGTAGATGCCTTAACCACTCACGATACAAACCTGCTTTCGGTGCTCGAAGCCAGTGGTGCGGTATTGGTTTTTGAGAAAACAGTTACCGTTATGGGCAACGTTCCTGAAAAAACACAATTGGAACCGCTTCTGGTATGGCTTCAGATGAATATTAAAAATCAGCTTTTCCATACCGATCATCTGGCAGCTGTTTATCCTCGGGCGAAAGATTTTAAAGCCATTGGCAGCGGGATGATGTTACTCATCATTTCGAAGGAACTTAACGAGTACATTATTTTCTTTAAACCCGAGCAGCTATCTTCCATTTCCTGGGTGGGCAATCCTGAAAAGGAGCCAGGTAAAATAGTCGACGGCCTTCTGCACATCTCTCCACGCCATTCTTTCGAATCGTGGGCCGAAATCGTAACCGGAAAATCCTTGCCCTGGACAGGAGAAGAAATTCAATCGGCAACCAGGTTAAAGCAGGAAATTACCTATGCCATCAATATCCGGGCAAACGCCATCCGCTCCTTAAACGAGAAACTGTCTCTTGCTTATGAGGAATTAGATACCTTCAGTTATACCATTTCTCACGATCTTAAAAACCCTGTAACTTCTATGAAAGTATACGCGCAGTTGCTACAGCGCGATCTTTCGCTTGGGGGGCGTTCGAGGCAAATTGCGTTAAAAATGGAGTTGGGCGCCGACAAGATGAACAGGATGATAGAAGAAGTATTGGAATATTCGCGAATAGGCCGCTCCAAACCCCAATATAAGGTGATAAATAGTTCGCTGATCATAAAAGAAATCGCCGAAGAGCTAAAGATAATCTACCATGTAAACCAGCCAGATATTGTTTTGGGCGAACTGCATCATCTGTACGGCGATGAGACGATGATGATCAGGGTTTTCGCTAACCTGATAGGCAATGCGGTAAAATATAGTCAGCAAAATCATTCCCCAAAGATCGAAATCGGATCGGTAATGGAAGATCATCAGGTGCGGTTCACCATCCGCGACAATGGCATTGGGATAAAACCGATAGATTTACCAAAGATATTCGACCTTTTTTCGCGCATGTCTAACGTTGGCGAAATAGAAGGTTCGGGAGTGGGCCTGGCGATTGTAAAACGGATTATTGATCAGCATAAAGGTAAAATATGGGCCGAAAGCAACCATACCGGCGGTTCGGTGTTTCATCTATGTCTTGATAAAGCGATAACAGATTGAAATAATAAAATACCTGCCCGAAAATGAATTTGGGGCAGATTACGATCATGTAAAATAATATGGAACAAGGAAAAGTAAAAATGTACAACAGCGAAAAGGGTTTCGGTTTTATCACTCCCGATAGTAACTCAGATGATTTGTTTGTGCATGTAACCGGCTTATTGGTTAGAGAACTGAGAGCAGGTGATGTGGTTGAGTACGATGTTGAACAAGGTAAAAAAGGAATGGTAGCTGTAAATGTGAAAAAGGTTTAATCCATAGTTTGGATTGGGGGTAGCGCTAATAGATACCCTTCCATTTCCCATCGTACATCTTCCATGCAAAAATATTTTTCCCTCCCACTTAGGGGTAAGTATGTAGTTCGTTGTCTCATTTTAAAAATAGACAGAAATGAACACGACTTTGACAAAAATTAAAAACAGATTAGCCACAAATACCAACCTGAAAAACATATCAGGGGTTAAGGTATTGGGTTTGGCGATATTGATCAGTACCAGCTTAAATGGTTTTGCACAGGAAGGCAAAAAAGATAGGGTAAATATCGGTTTGGTATATCCAATCAGTACAAACGGGACACGCGCAGCGCTGGATACGAATGTATTTTCTTTAAACCTGTTGGCAGGTATTTCGGCAGCAGAAAAGGGAATTTCTTTTGCCGGGCTTTCCAATATCATCCGTAAAAACGCAAGTGGTACACAGATAGCGGGTTTTTCCAATCACATTGGCGGCCAGGCACAGGGTGTACAATTTGCGGGTTTTATCAATACTTATGGCGGGGGCAAAGGCGCGGCAATAGCTGGTTTTACCAATATCTCTACAGGAGGAAGCGGCGCTCAGATTGCTGGTTTTATGAACTGGACGGCTAAGAATGTTTCTGCGATACAAGTTGGCGGTTTTATGAATAAAGCTGCGGATGTAAAGGGATCGCAGATTGCAGGATTCATCAACATCGCGAAAAAAGTGAAAGGCGTTCAGCTGTCTGGCTTTATTAATATTGCCGATAGCAGCGACTACCCGATCGGGATCATCAATATCGTTAAAAATGGAGAAAAGAGTATTGCTTTAAGCACCAATCAGAATTTAACCACTATGGCTACTTTCAGGTCGGGTGGTAAAGTACTGTATGGCATTATCGGAGCAGGTTATAACTTTAAAAATAAAGATGATGTTTATGCTTTCGAAGCGGGTTTGGGTGCGCATTTTTTCCAATCAGAACATTTTAGGTTAAATGCCGAACTTACCGGGGGTTCATTACAGAATTTTAAACACGGCAATTATTTTAAATCTACCTTCCAACTGATGCCTTCACTTAGGATAGGTCCAAATCTGGAAATATTCGCCGGGCCATCATTCAATTTTGTATCCACCAATACCGAAGAAGGCAAAAACTTACAAAAACACTATGTAAAAACCTGGGATAGAAAAGACAATAGTTTGCATGGTTTATTCTTAGGTTATACAGGTGGTTTAGCGATAAGCTTTTAGGAAATGATTGAATTTTGAATGAGAGAATGATTGAGTTCGTATATCATCCAACATTCACTCAATCACTCATTCCATCCTTCAGTCATTCTCTCAATCACTCATTCAATAATTAATAAGCATATATTTGATTACAAATAGATCAGTGGGATTAACAGCAGTAGCTTCCGGAATTGCACATCAGTACGATGATGAAACAGCATTTGAAACTTTATTCAAAACGCATTATAATGCCCTGCATGCTTATGCACAGGTGATTTTAAAAGACGAGGATCTTGCCGAAGAAATTGTACAGGGCATGTTTCTGAAGTTTTGGGAGAAAAGGACTAGTTTGAACATCCAGTCGATAAAGGCATATCTCTACAAATGCGTTTACAACGACAGCTTAAATTACCTTAAGCAGGAAAAAACCAAAAGTAAATACCAGGATTTTACCGTACACACCATGAACACAGAACATGAACCAGCCTCATTAAAAGTAGAATTAAGCGAACTGCAACAACATTTAAAGGAAGCTTTAAATCATCTACCCGAACAATGCCGTACCATTTTTCAGATGAGCAGGTTCGAGGAATTAAAATACCGCGAAATCGCTGAACATTTGGGGCTGTCTATCAAAACGGTAGAAAACCAGATGGGTAAAGCTTTAAGGATTTTAAGACTTAAACTGGCCGATTTCCTGGTATTTGTTTTACTTGGCCTATGGTACTATAAAGATTTTTTTAATTAGAAAGGAGAAAGCGCATGACTGATGAATTATTGATGAAATTTCTTCTAAAAGAAAGTACTGTAGAAGAAAATGAAAAGGTAGAAAAGTGGCTAAATGCTGCTGAGGCCAATACAAAACATTTTACACAGCTGGAAACCATCTGGAAGTTAAGCAACACGCTAAAAAATGAAAGCAAAAGAGACGAAGAGCTGGCCTGGACAAGCTTTAAAGTGAGACGGGAAAATTCAGCAGCACAAAATGGGAAAATAAAAAGCTTAAATACCCGTAACGTCTGGTTTAGGGTGGCGGCAGTATTGTTTATTGCCGTAGGTGGATGGCTTGTATACAGTTTTTACGGCCCAGGAAATTACACCGAACTAACCGCTAACCAGCAGGTTCGTACAGATACTTTGCCCGATGGATCTGCGTTGACTTTAAACAAGCACACCAAAATCAGTTACGCCGGTAATTTTAAGAACAACAGAAACCTGAAACTGGCACAGGGTGAAGTGTATTTTGATGTGGCCAAAGATAAAAAACATCCCTTTGTAATCGATATCGATCGGGTAAGCGTAGAGGTGGTGGGTACCTCCTTCAACATCAAACACCTCCAAAAAGATACCGAAATTAACGTAGAAAGTGGAATTGTTAAGGTCCGCTTTGCTAATAATGAAATCAAACTTTACAAAGGCGAAAAAATCCTTATTACCAGCAATACACGTAAACTGGCAAAAGAAAAAAGTACCGATCAGCTGTATAACTATTACAGGACCCGAATATTCCAGGCAAATAATATCCCCTTATCAAAACTGGTAAACACGTTAAATGAAGCTTATGGAACTAATATCACTTTAGATCAAAAGGCAAAGGGCTTAACGATCAGTACCGTGTTAAGGATGGGCTCAATAAACGAGAATCTGAATATTATCTGTGAAACTTTAAATTTACAACTAACCCGTAACGGCGATAACATTTTGTTGTCTGATAAACATTGATGAAGAATAAACT
The DNA here is from genome assembly GCF_032678585.1 of Pedobacter psychrodurus. GTDB lineage: Bacteria > Bacteroidota > Bacteroidia > Sphingobacteriales > Sphingobacteriaceae > Pedobacter > Pedobacter psychrodurus_A. The sequence goes on from NZ_JAVTSN010000021.1 coordinate 55,352, forward strand.
GGTTATTTTATTGCTCTTTATTTCTAGTTACTGTACGGCGCAGGTTACCACGGTTGATTATCGCAGAAATTTATCAAAAGGGGTTACCCTAAATGTCAAACAGGAGCGGGTAAGTACTGTTTTGCAGATGATGAGCAAAGCCGGTGGGTTCTATTTTTCTTATAATGGGGTTTTGTTTAAACAAGACAGTCTGGTGAGTCTGAACGTTAAAAATGTTCCCGTCCGTGATGTTTTAGATCAGATATTTGAGGGTAAGGTAGATTATAAAGAAAATGCAGAATACATTATCTTGCGTTACGCCGTGAATCATTTTACCATCGAGGCAGAACATATTGCAAATGGCGACAATGAATATGCAATAAGTGGTTATGTAATCGATACCCGAACAGGAAATAAAGTGAAACAGGCCAGTGTGTATGAAAAAAGATTGCTTCAGGCAGCACTTACCGACAACAGTGGGTATTTTACATTACGCTTTCGTGGTGAGCACAGCGGGGTTGTTTTAACCGCCAGTAAAGAAACCTATCGGGATACCGCATTGGTTTTTTTGGCCGATATCAACATCAAACCTGGGAAATATGAAGATCCCAATAAAGAGCGAGGTGCCTTCTTTTCGAACACCTTTGGTGGACGGGGAATCTGGCGTTTTCTGCTCTCTTCAAAACAGCGCATCCAAAACCTGAATATCCCCGATTTTTTTGCGCAAACACCTTTCCAGGCATCGTTTACACCTGGCCTGAGTTCGCATGGTAGTATGAGTTCGAGCGTGATCAATAAGGCATCTTTAAATATCCTTGGCGGTTATACTGCCGGAACAGATGGCGTTGAGGTGGCTGGTGTTTTTAACCTAACCAAGGGGGATATTAAAAAAATCCAAATGGCAGGTTTGTTCAACGTGGTGGGGGGATCGGTGAAGGGTATACAACTTTCGGGCGCCTATAACGATGTAAACCTCAATATGGATGGTGTGCAGATCGCGGGTCTGCTCAATAGGGTACAAGATCAGGTTAGGGGTGTTCAATTGGCTGGAGCAGGTAATGCTGCAAAAGATGTAAAAGGGGGCCAGGTTGCAGGGTTGATTAATATGGGTAAAAATGTTGATGGTGTTCAGCTGGCAGGTGTGCTCAATAAAACTACTGGCCGTTTAAAAGGGGCACAAATTGCCGGACTTGTTAATTATGCCAAAAAGATGGATGGCTTTCAATTGGGTGTGGTTAATCTGGCCGATTCGTCATCGGGTGTGAGTATTGGTTTAATTAATCTATCCAGCAATGGCTATCGGAAAGTAAGTGCCTATACCAATGAAGTGATCAATACCAATATTGCCTTTAAAACCGGAAATGCCAATCTGTATAGTTTACTCATCGTGGGTAAAAACTTTTCAGATACCGCTCAGGTACTTACATTTGGTTTGGGTCTTGGCCATGATTTCGTATTGAATAAACGTTTCTCCATCGCAGCTGAAGGCACTATACAATCGATATATCTGGGTAGTTTTGAGGAGGTGAACAATCTGTTCAGGCTGCAAAGCCATTTTCAGGTGAATGTATTGTCGCGATTGACCGTTTTCGGCGGCCCAGCTTATTCTTATTATGTAATTGGAATGGCAGATGGTACTTCTGCCAATCGCTATAAAAAGGAATTTGCGCCTAACCGCCACCATAACTTTAGTAATGGTGCGCAAGGTTGGTTGGGCTGGAACTTTGGCGTAACGGTTTCGCTATAACATCAGTTACCGCTTTTCGTCTACAAATACCTTTTTTACCGCATTCAGGTATCCATAGCCAAAAACGTTATCAGGCTGGAGGTAACTGGTTTCTGTCCATTCGTTCCAGCTGTTAATGGTAATTAAAGGCGTCTGTTTTGGATGTGCATCGGCGTAAGCTTTCGCCATGCGTAATCCTTTTTCAAAGTTTTCGGGGGTATTGTTTCTTACCACCGCACTTTTCCCTGTACGCGGACTATTGTCCCAGCCTACGCTGATGTGCGGGTAATAAACAAATTCGAAAGTGGTGTCGATCCGTGCCCATTCTTTTTTTACGCCTTCAAGAATGTTCAGGTAATCATCATTTACATTGGCGAAATGGCAGAACTGATAATGCGTAGCGCTGGTGAAACCCAGTTTCTTCACAAAGGCATTCTCTGGATTTTGTGTTTTACTGCCATCAAAACCACTGTGGTTCATGTTTATCGACCACATGGTTAACTGCAGTTCCAGTCCCGGAAAGCCTGCTTTTTTTGTTTCGCTTTTGAACCATTTTAATGCATCTTCTGCCTGTTCTACTCCACCCAGCCCCTCAATTAACTGCGGCATATCGTAAATCATAAAAACTGGTTTGCCATCTATTTTATAGTATTGAGGCAGTTTGAAATACTTTTCGATATTCCGCTTACAGATTTTTTCAAATTCTGCACGACTCACTTTTCCCGTCCAGATCACATTGTTTTCATTGTATTTATTTAAACGGGTATCCCAGGTGTTTACCACATCATGATTAGCCCACATCAGGTAAAATTTCATCTGATCCTTATTATCGGCTTTTAAGAAACCGTTATCCAGCGTGGTTTCCATAAACGGCCTGCCATCATACCAGTACCAGTCGAAAATAAATACGTTTACACCATGTGTTACCGCCTGGTTAATTTCCATCGACATTACAGCAGGATCTGCCTCGTTAACCGGCCCCCATAATGGTTTCCTGTTCCAGTAATGACCTGGAAAGCGTTCCTGCATGTTCAGCACCGTTTCCCACTCCCCATTTCCTGCTGGCCAGAACGGACGTAACCTGGGGTCATCACTTGCATAAGCAGGGTAGAGAAAAGCAGCTACATCGTAAGGCCTTTTAGTTGCCGCCGTTTTGGTTTGTGCAAACGTAATGTTTGTTAAAAGAAGGTTGCAGGTTAAAAACAGGAGCTTAAGATATTGGTTTCCTTTCATGGTGGGTTGGTTATTTGGCTTCGGTAAGAGATCAAATATAAATTTAATACCCATGGAAGCATTGATGCTTGTGTAACAAATTCTTTGGGTTACGCTACTGATCAATTCAGGCTGTTATTAAAGGAATCTACCGCGTTTTGTTTATATTTGAGTATCAATTTTTAAGCTATGTTGTTATTCGCAGTTCCCTTATATTTTATTGCCTTTTTTGGTTGGATTTTGTATGCCGCTTTTGTAAAGAAAAACCTGAAACAAAATATGCCGATGGTTTATTTTGGTGGTGTGTTTAGTGTGATCTGGATCGTGATTGTAACCATCGCATATATTTAAAACGATGTCGCAAAAATTAGAAGTCTGGCAAAGAGGTCCACTGCCCGATATTGATCCCTTACTCCAGCCGGTCGCACATGCGCTTTTACAAGCCAGGGAAGAAATTGTGGAATACATGCAGGATTTTCCTGTAGCTTTATTGTGGGTACGCCCTGCCGGAATGGCCTCTACAGGTTTTCACCTCCAGCATTTAAGTGGTGTACTCGATCGGGTATTTACCTATGCCAAAGCACAGGGGCTATCCCAATTTCAGTTTGCACAATTGGCAGAAGAAGGCAGCGACGCTATAGATGGTTATACCGTGGCCGATCTGGTCAACCGTTTCAATAAACAGGTAGACCTCGCATTAGTACAGCTTAAAATTACTGATATAGCTACGCTGCCTGATTATAGAGGTGTAGGCCGCGCAGGACTTCCATCAACCGTTATTGGCTTGTTGTTCCATGCAGCAGAACATACCATGCGACATGTTGGTCAGCTGATGGTTACGGCGGCTGTGGTGAAAAGGGATGATAACCTTTAAGGTAGACCTGGCAAAAAAAGAGATACCATTTTAATTGCGATCTGCTTTGTAAATGATTCTTGGAAAGCAGGAACAGGCGCTTTTGGGTGAGTCCGCCCCGCTCACGCTTCTGCCGATTGGATAATCAGCATCCCGCTTCGATCGGGTTTAGGTGGCGCGGGTGGTGGTCCTATTAGGGTTTGCAGGGCACTGAAAAATGAAATTAATTATCGGGCATCATGCTATTTAACCTTCGATAGCGGCAATAGCACTGCGTTTTAAACCTGATAGGAGCGGGCATCGAACGTAGTGAGATAAAGCGGATAGCATGGCTGCATTTACCGAAATGTTTCTGCAATTGCTTTCCAAAAAAAGAGATATTATTTATCTACCCTTCTGGAGCTACCTCAACTGATAGATCTGCTGCCTGATTGATTTTGTTTCTATACATATTCCCCCAGTCAGACATGGCATCCAGCATCGGTTTCATTGAACGGCCCAAATCGGTTAGTCGATACTCCACCCTTGGTGGAACCTCAGGAAAAACCACACGTGTAATAATCTGGTCTTTCTCCAGTTCTCTTAATTGCGCCACCAACATACGCTCGGATATGCCTTCAATATCTTTTTTAAGTTCGCCATAGCGCATAGTACCATAGGATAAACGGCACAATATGGCCGGTTTCCAGCGCCCGCCAATTACGGCCAGTGAAGAAGACATTCCGCAACTGTCGATCATCATTCTTTCGTTCAAAGCGTTGGTAGAAGTTTCTTTTCTCATTTCTTACTTTTTTGTTAGTACCTAACAATTTGCTGCTTACCTGCAAATGTAAAGTATCTCTTTTACTTTAGCAGAAAATTTAGGAAAATCATGAAAAAATTAAAAGATAAAGTAGCTCTGGTAACCGGAGGAAGCAGGGGCATAGGTGCAGCAATAGTAAAAAGATTAGCTGCCGAAGGCGCAAAAGTAGTATTCACCTATGCCAATTCGCTAGAAAAGGCTTCAGCAGTTGTGACTGAAATTGAAGCTGCAGGTGGTGTGGCCGTTGCGCTAAAGGCAAGTAGTGCTGTACCCGCAGAAGTAACCGCGGCGGTAGACAAAACGATTGCCGATTTTGGCAAAGTTGACATCCTGATCAACAATGCAGGCATTTACGTGGGCAAAGCTTTTACCGAGCATACGCTTGAAGATTATAATGAAATTATGGCGGTTAATGTACAGGCAGTTTTTGTAGCGGCTTTGGCGTCTGTAAAAGGAATGCCCGAAGGTGGCCGGATTATTACCATTGGCAGTAACATGGGCGATAATGCCGTAGGACCCGAAACCACTTTGTATACCATGAGCAAATCGGCACTGCAAGGTTTTACACGTGGTTTGGCACGCGATCTTGGCGCACGAAAAATTACCGTAAACCTGATTCAGCCAGGGCCGATTGATACCGATATGAACCCTGCGAATGCACCCCTGGCCGATTTCTTGAGGACCCGACTAGCACTGCCTGATTATGGTGCTGTAGAGGATATCGCCGCATTTGTAAACTTTATTGCAAGTGATGAATCGAAATACATCACCGGTTCGTTTTTAACCATCGATGGTGGGTTGAATGCTTAAGGAGATTATAAATAAGCTAATATTGGTCGGGATTGGCAGCTTTTGGGTATGAATTTTCTATCTTAGACGATAAATTAGCCTCAATGTTTCTAGCCAAATATCTTTGTCAGCTTAGTAAGTTAATTTTTATCAATGCTGTCTTTTCAGTAAGCCTTTTGATTTTCCTGAGTGAACATTGCAGTTCGCAAACCACCATAGAAAAAAATATCGCCAAAAAAATTAGCCATTATTACGATACACTCGACTACAATAAATTAAAAACCGCACATTCGATATTTAATGTAAATGGCAAAACAATTGAAATTTTTGGAACAAATCATGCGGTTTCGAATGTTGAGGATTCAATGTATAAAAGTTTACAACTTGAGCTTGATAAACTCAATCCTAGCGTAATCCTTACTGAAAGTTATGGCATTGTCTTTCCAGACATTGAAAAAACAGTAGCTTTTGGGGGCGAAAGTGGTTTCGGTGTTTTTGAAGCATTTAAAAGAGGCACTGAAACACATCTTTGGGATAATGCTAAGTTTGGGTCAGTTATCAATCAACTGCTCAGAGAATATAAGCGCGAAGATGTGTACATCACAATCGTATCCTTTTTAACAAAAGCATATACTCCAAGGGGTATTACATTCGAAGTTTTTTTTAGTAATATCGTTACGATGATGACAAATATGGGCTATCCATTAACCATTGATGAATCAAAGTCGGAATATTTCTTGACGCTATACAAAAAACATTTTTCACAAACATATAGCAGCGCCCCAAGCGAGAGTGATCTGGAGCATTACCATAAGGTTTTCAAAAATGGCATCTTTAATATTATAAATAACCGTTATATATTGCTTAGAGATCAAAATATGCTAGCGGTTATTGCAAGGATACTTAAAACCCACGATAAAATTTTTATCATCTGTGGCGCAGCACATCTGGGTTCTATGCGTATTGTACTCAACTCATATTTAAATAATCTAGTAGCTTTAAAATCATTGGCAGAAATAACTTCATTGTCTAATCTTGGTGATATGCCAAAATTAGGAGAGGAGGAGCTTTACATCAAAGAACTTGCATTAGGGAAAAAGAAAGTTTTATTCTGTGGAAGAACAGATGATCAATGGAAAAGTTATAAGAAAATGGATGCTACTCTAAAAGAAAAGGTAACCGATTTTAAACCTGGAGAAATTCTTGTGGAAGGGTTTGGAGATATAGCCAACAGTACACTCACTCCCTATAAAATAGTAGGAGAGTCGGGTTTGTTAAGGCAGATTGCGATTGACGGAAATATTCAGGTAACTAATTGGGAAAGGGACTTCAGTTATTTGTACTATGCGCTTGCATCAACTAAGGAAAAGATAAGTAGACATGATAAAATGGTTTATCCCCACAAAGAAGTTTATAGTACTATCGTGCTGTATAACTTAATAAAAAATCAGTCTAGCATAAGCAATTTTCATACCCATGGAGATTTTTGGAAAGCGGTCATTCAGCGTTTGGCATTTAGCAATTTCCCAATTCAAAGTAGTGAATTAGATTTTAACAACTGGAAAAGCACTTCCTCGGCATATTTAAAAGGAGGAGCCATTGTACCTGATTTTCAAATTGGCGTCAATTCGGAAAAGTTGAAGCCAATTGTAGAACAAATCAGGATTATTAAAGTAAACGAATTATTAGATGCGGTTAAAAAAAGTCTAATGCAAAATGAACGGATTGTTGTGCAGGGCGATCTGAAGACTATGCTCGCCGTAGAAATGGAGCTTAAAAAACTTAATTGGCAATAATAGAGATTTATGGCGACCAAACGTTAGTTCTCCATTTATCTCACAAGCCTTTTGAAATCCAGAACCGAATAAGCAAGTTGTAGCCTATGAAGACGGTTAATCAATTGATCAACATATTCTGGTCTGCACTGAGTTTTTCAGTAATAATCGTTCACGGGTACAGCGCTTGGGATACGATGCGGTTTTGTATCTCGCTTTTGTTTAACACGTTGATTTCAGTCTTTCCCTTATGTTTTTTAAAATTAAGCGGTAAAAAGAAGTTTTATGAAGATTTAGGTGTGCGGATAGTGCAAAAAGTTGTGCAAAACGGGGTTTGGATCAATAAAATGAATAAAAGAAGTCATCCTTCACACCAGATCGTGACCAGAAATAAAGGGCTGAACTTCTTAAAAACAACGAAGATGTACGAGCGGTTTCATTGGATGGGCATGATGTTTTTTCTGTTTCTACCCTGCACGCACTTTACTATACACAATATATCATCGCAATACTGATTACATTGCTTAATATCATCTATAATATTTATCCCATCATGTTGCAACAATATAACCGTTTAAGGATGGTTCAGATGAGGAAGAAGCAAAATATGCGCAGCTAATACTATAAGATTGGTTTGAGGAGGAGCTCCGTGGCATACAAAGAAAGGCTGATCAAATCATCTTACTATTAACCGCAAACGAAAGGGCCTCTACCATATTGCTTACCCCCAAACGTTCAAAAATCCGGCGTCTGTAATACTTCACGGTATCGGGTGCCACAAAAATTCTATCGGCAATCTGGTTAATGGTTAAACCTTGCGCATGCAGACGCAATATTTCTATTTCCCTTTTGCTGAGTTTTGGTTTCTCCGATTTTCGCCAGATTTTACTTTGGATATCCAGCTCCCAGAAGTCTTCGGTTCCCTGTTTGTATATGCAAATATTACCCGCCTGCTGGTGATGCGATATGGAAACAACACACATCGCTTTCCACATCTTTTCTTCGCTGGTTAAAAACAGTGGCGTAAGCTTGTGGTTAATCAGCATAGGTTTGCCCTCCTGATTGAGCAAATGGAAATCATAGGAGATACTGTATTGCTTTTTCTCCTTACCTGGCAGTTTGGCAAAGAAATCAAAACCAGCTTCATTGATCAGGTTTAACAGGGCTAAATCTTTTTCGGGTACATTTTTAAAATAGAATCCGTAACCCAGGTTGAGTACCTCTTCTGCCGAATAACCAGATAAAAACAAAGGGTTATCCGAAACATACTCAAAAGCCATCTTTTCATAATCAATCACATACATACTCTCGTAGGTTAACCTGGCAAAAGCTTTTATGGCTTCGAGGTAATCCTGCTGCTGAAGGTGGTCTTCTGCTACTATTTTCCCGACCTTATTCTTGGTAAACAGGCTCGAGTGAAGGTGGTTTGTCATTTACTAGGAAGGCTTAACTGCAAATTTACACTAAAGTGTAGCCTTTGAAAATATTTTTGTGTCCACTTTTACAGGAAATAATTTTGAAATGAAAAGAAGGTCTGAATTTGGCTTAGTGGAGTTAAAACAAATTGGACCAATGTTAAGGTTGGCTTTAATTGCGTGCGTGGTATTGGCTTTGATCATTGGTTTTGCATTATTTTTCCTTAAAGCAAAATTCATGCTATTTAACCTGGTTATGGTACTTTAACTTACATAAATTATTCATATGTAGCGTCTTAATTCGATAGGTGAGGAATAGAATTACATCAAAAGAAAATGTTAATCAATAAATGATATGCTCCCTGATTTAATAAAATGTAGAAACTGTAACCATGCCATTGATACAGATTACTGTGGCCATTGTGGCCAGCCCGTGCAGGTTAAAAGGGTAGACTGGCATTATATGCTGCACGAAATTCAGCATGTGCTGCATTTTGAAAAAGGCATATTGTACACGATAAAAGAATTACTGGTAAAGCCCGGACATAACATCAGGGAATTTATTGCCGATAACCGGAGTAGACTGGTAAAGCCGATTATCTTTATTATCATCACTTCCTTAATCTATACGATAATCGATCATTTCTTTCATATCGAACAAGGATATGTGAGTTATAGCAATAGTAAAGTGTCAACCGCAGGTTTAATATTCGGCTGGGTACAAAACCACTATGGTTATGGAAACATGATTATGGGGGTATATATTGCCTTTTGGCTGAAATTGTTTTTTAGGCAATACGGTTACAATTTTTTCGAAATTCTAATTCTATTGTGTTTTGTAATGGGCATGGGTATGCTGATTTTTGCTGCTTTCGCTGTTGTAGAAGGTTTGACAAAATTCGGAATGATGAAGATTGCAGGCATCATAGGGGTAACTTACTGCATCTGGGCCATTACACAGTTTTTTAACCAGAAGAAAGTGATGAACTATTTCAAAGCGCTAGCGGCCTATGGTTTAGGGATGATTACTTTCGGTCTTTCAGTAATGTTTTTGGGCTTTTTAATTGATGTTTTGTTGAAATATTAGGATTTTACAGGCACAATTTCTTAATCGCCCTCAATGTTATGCTTGTTAGGTCAAAGGAAATGACTGCTTCGCTTGTTTAATTTTTATTGAAATATTTTAGACCGATAGCCGAATTACAAGTGCAGGATCATCAATCAATCCAGCCATGATTTAGCTATTTTTACGCTATGTTAAACCTCGATTCGTTTCCCGATCTCCTCAAGCAGAACCATAAACTTGGGATCCGGATTATTTCTCCTTCACTCGGTCATCTTCCAAATAAATGTTAATTTGGTATCCATTAAAACAATAAGGAGATTAAGATTAAATACAAAGGCATGAATACTTCTAAAACACACAACGAGCGCATGGCAAAAATGACCTTTGCCTCGGTTTATCCCATGTATGTGGCCAAGGTAGAAAAGAAAGGCAGAACAATTGCAGAATTGCATCAGGTAATTATCTGGTTAACAGGTTTTAATGACAGTAAACTAAAAGAGCTCATCGACAAAAAAGTTACTTTTGAGGAATTCTTCCAGCAAGCTACTTTAAACCACAATGCTTCCCTCATCACCGGACTAATCTGTGGCTACCGGATAGAAGATATCGAAAATCATTTAACCAAGCAAGTGCGGTATCTGGATAAATTGGTTGATGAACTGGCCAAGGGCAGGAAGATGGAGAAGATTTTGAGGGAGGCTTAGGACTATTGTACGGCATTTTAAAATTAATCCCTAACTGAGTATTTTAAAGTCTTTGAAATCAATAAAAATGAAAATTCATTTTAAAATATAACGCACATCAAAATTGGAAGCGAAAGCTTTAAAAGAAAAAATACTTTTATGGTTAAATAAAGCTGATTATAATTTAATTGCGCAAAACGATGATAGCATTTCCTTGGGGACCAAACGGTAAACAATTTGACAAAATAAACAGAGGAACATTTGATATAATTGAATCTGGTGAAGAAAGAATAATATGGTTCAGCTACTATTTAACATTAACATTTGAATTGTTTTGGATATCACTATTAATCGTAATGAGCATTTTTAAAGCAGATCCATTTCTTTTTGCGTTGATTTGTAGTATTTTGATCTTGATAATTAGATATTTCGTGGCAAAATCCAAATGCCAGGTCGTGCTTAATAAAATTGTTGCTGAAACTCCTTTTCACCAGAGCGGCGTTCAAGAAAATGAAGATGAATTTGGTTTTAAATGATAAGGTTGAAAACTATGATTTTGGCTACAAGATGCTGACATTTGGCTACAGCTGCTTTTCGATTGTTGCGCAATTTTGTATCAACAAATAAAAAGAACAAAAAATGAATATCGTATTAACAGGTTCCTTAGGGAACATCGGAAAACCACTCACGCAGGAACTGGTAGAAAAAGGGCATCAGGTAACCGTAATCAGCAGTAGTGCTGAAAGGCAAGCAGATATTGAAGCATTGGGGGCAAAAGCCGCTATTGGCAGCATGTTCGATGCTGATTTTTTAAGCCTGACATTCAAGGGTGCGGATATTGTTTACCTCATGGAAACCATGGAAGCCGCGGGCGATATGTTTGACAAAGAAATCGATTTTATCGGAACCATCAACAAAATTGGTAACAGCTATAAAACAGCCATTGAACAATCGGGCGTAAAAAAAGTTGTGCACCTGAGCAGCATTGGTGCACATACCAATAAGGGAACGGGTATTTTAATTTTTCACTACAACGTAGAAAACATGTTGAAGCAACTTCCTGCCGATGTCGCCATTAAATTTATTCGTCCGGTTGGTTTTTACATCAACATGTTCTCCTTTGTGCAAAGTATCAAATATAAAGGTACAATCATTTCCAATTATGGTGGCGATACCAAAGAGCCATGGGTTTCGCCTTTAGATATCGCAGATGTAATCGCTGAAGAAATGGATAAACCTTTTGCCGGCCGAACCGTCCGTTATGTAGCAAGTGATGAGGTTTCGCCAAACGAAATTGCAAAAGCCCTGGGCGAGGCCATTGGTAAACCTGATCTGCAGTGGAAAGTCATTCCAGACGAACAGCTTTTAACGAATTGGCTGAGCATTGGTTTCAACGAACAGGTTGCCAGGGGTTTTGTAGAAATGCAGGCCAGTCAGGGCAGTGGTGTACTGTATGAAGATTATTATCGCAATCAACCGGTTCTGGGTAAAGTAAAACTTAAAGATTTTGCAAAGGATTTTGCCACGGTTTATCAAGCTGAAGACTAAAAACCAGGGATAGGCCAATGCCTTTAAATAAGTTTTTTTTGCCACAGATTTCGCAGATAAACACAGATTTAATATTGCATATGTGTTTATCCCCGCCTGAATGGCTGGGCAGGCTTTTTATCTCCTAAAGTCGGCACAAGTAGTGGTTAATTTCTCTCAATTCAGCTTCTGGGTAAATTGAAAATGGGGTATAAGCAGTTTGAAAAAAACGAACTGTGTTTTAACATTAAATTAAAAAAGCTAATTTTAAATTACAGCATGGAACAGAAACGTACACAAAGGATAAAAACAATCAGCGAATACCATAAACTGAGAAACTTACCTGCAGCCGAGCACCCTTTAATCAGTGTGATCGATTACAGTACGATGAAACGCCCGGCAGATATTAGTGAAGTAAACTGGGTGCTCGACTTTTATCTAGTTTCTATCAAACGCGGTATGAATGCCAAAATCAAATATGGGCAACAGGTATACGATTTTGACGAAGGCATTATGTTTTTTATTTCGCCCAATCAGGTGTTCAGGATAGAAGCGGATGCCAATCCAACAGCCGAACAGTCGGGTTATATGCTGTTGATCCATCCTGATTTTTTTTGGAATACCTCACTTGCCAAAAACATCAAACAATATCATTTTTTTGATTATTCGGTAAATGAAGCCCTGTTCCTTTCTGCCAAAGAAGAAGTAACCATTAATGATATTATTGCCAACATTCAGCAGGAATATCATGCAAACATTGATCGGTTTAGCCAGAGCATCATTATTTCGCATATTGAAACCTTGCTAAACTATTCGGAACGGTTTTATGAGAGACAGTTTATTACCAGGAAAATTACCAACCACCAAATTCTCGATCGGTTAGAAACGTTACTCGATGATTGTTTTAATAGCGAAAGCTTGGTAACCAAGGGCTTGCCCACTGTTCAGCTCATTGCCGATAGCTTAGCGGTATCGGTAAAATATCTCAGCGGTTTGCTCAATATATTAACCGGGCAAAGTACCCAGCAGCATATCCACAACAAGTTAATTGAAAAGGCAAAAGAGAAATTGTCTACCTCCAGTTTGTCCGTAAGCGAAATTGCGTATCAATTGGGTTTTGAACATCCACAATCCTTCAGCAAATTATTCAAGGCAAAAACACAGGTTTCGCCTTTGGCGTTCCGGGCATCGTTTAATTAACAATAAAGAAACTATAACTAATTATAAATTGTCATTCTGAGGGATAATTTATTGGATAAAAATCAATATGATTGACAGGAGAGAATGGGGGGTAAATCGCCTCAAAGTATCGTCATTGCGAGAAGGCTTTTTCAGCCGGCGAAGCGATCTTACAACGATCGCTACTAGCATGCGCTTTAGGATTTCCTGCCTGCAGCAGGCAGGCTTAGTACCTTGCACCGATAGCTATCGGATGACGGCCGCTTCACTGGAGCCTGTAAATGGTAGCTTGTAGAAGGGCCTAATTAAATGTCATACAAGGGGTTTCGACCACCCGTACCGACTTCTCGGGGGCATAGCGAGACAAATCCGAATGAAACTATAAATTATAGTATAGACTCTTTTATCTATACTAATCACTGATCAAACCTTACGCTTTAAATAAGTATATAGCCGCAGCATTTAAACCTCATCCTATCCCAAAAAATCCATAGGATATGTTTTTTGATTGTATTTCAGATCCATCTCCTTTAAAAGCTGTTTCCGCTCTTCGGTTAGTTCGGGGATTGGTGCCCGCTGACCTGGGAGTACTGGTACGCCGATTTCCTGAAATAATGCTTCCAAACCGGCCGGAACTACCGTGCACAGCAATCGCGCGTCTTTATCGGAGTTATTTTTAAAACAATGTATGGCACCACCAAAAGGAATGTTTACAAAGCCATCTTTCGTAACGGTTTGTTTGTCCGCCTCGGTTTTAAATTCCACCTCGCCCTCCAGCACATGAAACATTTCCTGGGTATCGGGGTGGGCATGCGGTGGCGGACCACCACCGGGCGGAACCGTCATTTCGATCACCGCATAATTGCCATTGGTCTGTTTTCCTGAAATGATAATTCTGTAATTGCCGCCAGCTATGCCGAGAAATTCTCCTTCACTTTTATCGGTGATCTGTATATTGGATTCCATATTGTATTCTTTAATTCCTATCGCCCGCTTTATACCTTAGGTTAAAACAAACACTTACTTATTTCAGTTTTCTTTCTTTTAAAAGATCTTCCAGGGCTTTATTTTTCACCTTATTCCTGCCGGCCATTGGTAAATAAATAAAGGGGAGAAAAGTTAAAAAACCAAAGCCGTTTCTAACGGTGCTGTAAACCGCGATTCCGAGCAGTAAGCCAATAAAAAGCCCATCGGTAAGTTTACTGGATTTCATCTTTTTTGCTTCCTGTAATAATGCTTCGTCTGTTAATTGCGCTAATTCTTGTGGAGTCATTTTTCTAGATTTTTAAAATAGTCGTTCGTTGCCAGGTTTTATCCTAATCAAAGCGTAATAACAAATATATGTATTAATGACATTTACTAAATCCAAACTGTGAAAAAATCTCATGCTAAACTAAGCTTGTGTAAATCGCTACTGATCAATGTTTTTTCGGATCCTGCTTAGAGACGACTGGGTAATGCCGATAAAGGAAGCGAGGTACGACAGCGGAATTCTGTTGGCCAGGGCAGGGAAATTGGTCAGGAACTTTAAATAGCGTTCTTTCGCATCACTAGGCATCATTGTGCTGATGCGGTTTACTTTTTCTGCCATTCCTTTAGCCGTAATTTTGGCAATGATGGCATCCCAACCAATGATGATCATGGACAGTTCTTCCATTACGGTTTTCGATATCGCGATATACTTGCAATCTGTAATGGCCTGAACATATTCAACAGAAGGTATTGCCAGGTTATAACTGTCTAGATCGGCGATAAAATGATTTTCGTCCAGAAAGTACTTGGTTATTTCGTCGCCTTTATGGTTATAATAACATACCCGCATAACACCTTCCGTAAGAAAGATGACTTCGCGGGCAATCTGTCCGGCTTCGTGATAGTACTGGTCTTTTTTAATTTCCTTCATTACCACTTTACCTCTAATCAGGTCGATCTGTTGTGGGTTCAGTTGTCCGAACAGCAGCAGGTAATTAATCAGTTGTTCCATATTTGCATTATTTCATCTGGCTCATCAGTATTTTATCGAATAGTTTATCCGATAATATTTTTCTCAAAAATAACATTGGTTTTGCCATTGCGCCACCCACATACCGCGTTTTTGGTGATTTGGCCTCAATACCTTTTTTGATCAATTTAGCAATAACTACCGGTTTTACGGCGTTTTTCTCCATTTCTCCGTACATTTTTACCATTGCTTTTGCGAGCTTCTGATAGGCGGTATTGCCTGATGAACGCATCAGATCTTCGGCACCGATCCCAATCATTTCTGATTGCGTTCCGCCTGGTTCTATAACAATCACATCGATGCCAAATGGTTTTACTTCATTTCTCAAAGCATCACTCAGGCCTTCAATGGCAAATTTACTCGCATGGTACCAGCTGCCCATAGGTAAACCCACTTTACCACCTACCGATGAAATATTGATGATCTTCCCGTACTGGTTTTTACGCATAACTGGTAATACGAGCTGGATCAGTCGCGCGGCGCCAAACAGGTTAATGTTTAACTGATTTTTCGCCTCGGTAACTGGTACATCTTCTAATGCACCGTAGGAGCCAAGTCCGGCGCTGTTGATCAGGATGTCGATACTTCCGGCCTCCGCCATCACCAGATCAAAGCAGGAAACCATACTTTCTTCATTGGTAATATCTAAAGCGATAGGTTTTATACCATATTCCTGTAATTCCTTTAACTTTTCTATTCTGCGTGCCGCTCCGTAAACATTATAGTTGTTTTGCGCCAGGTAAATCGCTGTGGCTTTACCAATGCCTGAGGATGCGCCCGTAATCAATACTGTCTTTGTCATTTTTATATTAAATTAATGAATAAGACAAAGATCTGTGAACGTTACAAGATAACATTTGCCATTTGGCAAAAAGCGTTAGGTAAAAGAATTTATAATTAATGGAGCCAGTATAAGGCGATACTACAACAAAAACGCAGTTGCGGTTACGATCAAAAAAACCGCAAAAGAAAAGCCAACATCCCAACTGAAAAACCAGAAGCGCCTTTCGGGTACAGCAGATTCGCTGAGCTTTTGCCTCAACAGATCTACTTTAACCTGGTTCTCTGCCATTTCCTTTTGCATGATTTTGATATCAGGGAACTTCCTTCCATCCTGCGAAGTTGCCGGATATACGATATATTTTCCGGAAGCCGTTGAGAGATAAATGAGGGGTACGCCCCCAAAAAATGATTTAAACTGATAACCTAAAATTTGTTTTGGCTTCGCATCCATAAGCAGACCGTCTTGCCAGCTGATCGTATTGCGGCCATAGGCAAAATACAATAGGGTAATGCCGATGATTGCGGGCCCGGCCATGAAAGCCGTTGTATGCGTTCCGAAATAATTATTTACTTCCCTGGCACGCTGGGCAAGTGCCGGATAACCATTATGCGACGCTATCGCAAAAAGAAAAACCAAGGTAAACATCCAGAACACCATGTCGAAAGCTAAAAAAGCAATACGCAGGTTGCCACATTTAAAGCGGAGCACTTCGGGGCCAGGTAGCGTTATGGGAGTAGATTCGTTAAAATACATAGGATATAAACATAGGTATGCACAATTGGTTCTGTGAAATCTTTTCCATTTTTTGTTTGAGAGATGATTTGAGGCGTGACCACAAGCTATCGGAGCAACCTCCAAATCACGTTCTTCTTTATCAAACTTGTTTTAAGGATGGATAAACGCAGTTTATTTCTTTCTTACAAACTTGTCAAGCCAACTATCCCGCTCTTTAACTGTTCCTAAATATTTATGGTACCTAAGTCCTGAAGTGTTGGCAGATGCAAATTGTTCAGCTAAATCTGAATATTGCTTTGCTTTCTCTTGTCGCCCTTTTACATTATTAATTATTGAAAGGATGGAATTTACTTTATATTTTTCAATTGGAAACATCATTCTTGAATAACGCTCTAATAGTATTTTTTCAAGCCCATCAAACAATTCCAACTGGTTTGTCTTTACAACTAACTCCGAATAGTTTAAATATGCTTCTGTTATAACATTGGGGTATACTTTCTCAAAATCAAGCGCTTGTTTGTAGAAGTCGATTGCTGATTTATAATCTACATTCAATTTGTAAATGTCACCTAGGGTCTTGAGTGCTGAACCCCTGTTAAAATTGTCGTCTGGATAATCGGTTAACATTTTAATGAGCAATGTTTCGGCGACATTCAATAGCCCCTTGTTTTTGGTCTCAACTAACTCAATTGCTTGTATCTTTAAATATTGGGCCCGCCCGTCTTTTCTTGCTCTTCCGAGTTTTGCAAAGAATTCTTCTTCATCTATTTTTGCCCAAGTTTTTCGTCTATACCACTCTGCCATTTGAGATTGTTAAGTTTAGGTGTCAATCAAAATTAAATATAATCCATTTCTTTTAACAGTATTTCTTTCTCGTTTTCATTGAGTAATTCTGCTAATGTATGCTTGCTATCAACGCCAATTTTTAAAATGTAAAGCCAATTAGGGTCATTTAAAATGGCCTCATGGTTATAATCATCATGGTTGGGTGAGTAGTATTTGGCAAGTTCTTCGTGCCAGGTTTTAATTATTTCGTACTCATGCAAAGTTATCCAGCCATTATCTAATGGGGGTTTATAAATGTTGTCAACAGCCAGGTCATCAAAATAACTGCACATAAATTCTACAAATGACCAATGCGGATTGTTCTGCGTCCTGTCGAGCCAGGATTTCTTTTGAAGATCGAAAGATGTTAATTCATTCATGCAGTTCAGCCACTTCTCTCTCCATAATTTCTTCATGTTACTTTCCATAAATCATTGATTGGTGTGACAGTTTATGATTGTTAATTTACTACCAAGATATTAATTTTCGTCAGCAAACAATCTACAACAGCAGTCTATCCAAAAAGGAAATATCTCCTCTTCTCTTGTACATTTTATTTTCAAACACTTAAATATCAGATTGTATATTTGAGCAATAAAATATCCTCATGGCCAGTGCAAACGATATCAAAAGGCTAACACGCCTGAGCGCAATATTATTACAGCTGCAAACCAAACGCGTGGTAAGTTCGGGCGACCTTGCTGAGAAATTTAACGTCAGCGTTCGCACCATTTACCGCGACATCAGGGTGCTGGAGCAGATTGGCGTTCCCATTGCCAGCAGTGAAGGGAAAGGTTATTCGCTTGCCGAAGGTTATAAAATCCCGCCAATCATGTTTTCGGAAGAGGAGGCCAGTGCCTTAATTACCGCCGGACAATTGCTTAGGCTTAATAAAGACAGTTCCTTAATCAGCGCTTTCGAACAAGCGGTAAACAAAGTTAAAGCCGTATTGAACTATACGGCCAAAGAGAAACTGGAACTCCTTTCTACAAGGGTGGCAGTGAGCCCTGTGCATATCGAACCCGCCACCAGCAGTTCGCTGGCCCTGATCCAAAACGCGCTCACCAGTTTTACCCTGTTACGCATCCGCTACCAGGCGGAAGGTAAAGGAGATACCGAGCGACTGATAGAACCATTCGCCTTTTATTATAGTGGCCAGCAACAATGGGCGCTGATTGCCTTTTGCAGGCTTCGGAACGATTTCAGGATGTTCCGGCTGGATAGGATCAGCGAGGTTTATCCCATGGAGATAAAGTTTGCACCCCACCAGCTGAGCCTGCAACAATATTTAGAAGAAAAAGAAAAAAACTTTTTAAGCAGTGACAAACAGTTGTCATAAGGCCATTATAATTTCGCTTTACAAATAAAATTTTAAAGCGATGAATTTAGTATCTATTCGAATCATTACCGCCAACATCGGAGAAATGATCACCTTTTATGAACGGGTAACAGGCATTCCTGCCATTAAGTATACTCCGGATTTTGCCGAGGTGAAAACCAAAACGGCCACACTTGCTATAGGAAGCACCAGAACCTTACAGTTTTTTGGCGGCGATTCGGTAGCGGAAGCAGCACACAACCGTAGCGCGATTATCGAATTCTTTGTTGCCGACGTAGAAGAAGAATTCCGGAGATTGGCCCCCATTTTAAACGCGCCGGTGGTTCAGGAACCCACCCTGATGCCCTGGGGAAATAAGTCGCTGTTACTGAGAGATCCTGATGGTAATCTGGTAAACCTGTTTACGCCTGCTAGTCCTGAAGCAATAGCTAAGTTTGGGTAGGAAATATTGTAGGATATGGGTAATGTGATTAAGCTAAATGTTTTTTTGCCACAGATGCCACAGATAAACAGGGATTCTTATATCCGACCTGAACGGTAGGGCAGTTGTGTCCATCTGTGGTTAAAAAGGGTTGTTAACTGATAAAGGTCTTCGACTAAACTCGGACTGGCAAAACGGGGAACATTTATTAAGGAGAGAAACTAGAAGTGGTTTTACCATATCGGTCATTTAAGAAACAGATAAGCCTTATGTGATCTTATATTTCTTCTATGGTTAATAATGGCTGTTAATTTATAATGGTCTTCGACTACGCTCAGACTGACAAAACGGGGAACATTAACTAAGGAGAGAACTAGAAGTGGTTTTACAATATCAGTCATTTAAGGCATATATAAGCCTTAGGTGATCTTATATTTCTTCTATGGTTAATAATGGCCTTTAATTTATAATGGTCTTCGACTACGCTCAGACTGACAAAATCAGAGGTATGTATTGAAGAGGAATCCAGGAATGATACAACGCTGTGCTTCA
Organism: Pedobacter psychrodurus; assembly: GCF_032678585.1. Classification (GTDB taxonomy): domain Bacteria; phylum Bacteroidota; class Bacteroidia; order Sphingobacteriales; family Sphingobacteriaceae; genus Pedobacter; species Pedobacter psychrodurus_A. The sequence continues at coordinate 75,016 of NZ_JAVTSN010000021.1, forward strand.
ATGCCGTCTGCCGGTTAAATTGCTAAATATAATATGTCGCAATCCACATCTAACGTTGTCGTTTTTACGTCGCACTAAATTCTTTGATGCGCGCCATATTTGTATTGTCAATACAGATCAACAAAAACGAACAGCCATATGAAAAATTTACTCAAAACTGGTAATCGGGTTAAATCATTACTCATTACAATCATGACCATCACAGCCGCGCAATCAAATGCACAGGTTAAACCCGCGCAGAGCGGCTACGCACCTGTTAAAGATACTAAAGTATATTACGAAGTGTACGGCGAGGGTAAACCACTGGTATTAATCCATGGTGCTTTTATGACCATCGCAGGAAACTGGGGCCAACTCATACCCGAATTATCAAAAACCAGAAAGGTAATTGCCATCGAAATGCAGGGACATGGACACACACCTTATTCAGAACGTAAATTAGATCAGCCTACCCTGGCCAGTGATGTGGAAGCGGTGATGAATTATTTAAAAGTAGACAGTGCTGATGTGGTAGGTTATAGCATGGGTGGTACCATTGCATACCAGTTCGCCTTACAAAGCCCTAAACGGCTAAAAAAACTGGTGATTATTTCTTCCACCTATAAATCCACTGGCTGGATGCCCGAAGTCAATAATGCCTTTAAAGGGATGAAACCTGAATTTTTAACAAACACCCCAATGAAAACGGCCTACGATGCAGTTGCACCCGACAAAACTAAATGGACAAAGTTTTTAGAACAGATGATCGCATATGCCAATGTGCCATTCGATATGGGTGATGCCAATATTGCAAAAATTACCGCACCGGTACTGATCATCGCAGGCGACAATGATGGCCTGGATAAAATAGAACTGATCAAAACCTATCAATTGTTGGGCGGTGTTAAATTTGCAGATATGGGTGCAATGCCAAAATCGCATCTGGCCATTGTTCCGGGGCAAACGCACGTAGGCCTGATGATGCAGACTGAAACTATACTAGGTTATTTGAATGGTTTTTTAAAGTAAATGCTTCAATCTTTTTAATGTATAAACAGCAAGAGGTTCAAGAGATACCCTTGCCGTTTTTATTTTAAATAAAGCCTCTTGAAATGGTCTTCACTAGAGATTGTCCTTAGCAATTACGCTCCAGTCGTCCGATCCATGTCCCTTTGCGATCCAGCTGTCCATTAAGGCCGCTACAGCTGGTGCAACTGTAAGTTCAATGCCTTTTTCATTTGCCGCACTGATCATCAGGCCGGCATCTTTACGTGCCATATCCAGTTCCCAGGAGGGTTTGCTAAAATCTCCTGTCCTGATCTTATCAAACCTGGCCGGAGCACCTGCTCCAGGGTTCCATGAGGCAAAAAGTGAAGAGATATCTGCAGTATCAATACCCAGGGCTTTTGCAAGCCCGAGGCAATCAGAAAGTCCTGCGGTAAGTGAAATTAGAAAAAGATTTCCGATGAGTTTGATGCCTGCGGCCTTTCCCTCTTCAGGGCCAAAATTGATCAGCTTTCCGGTCATTTTGGAAAGTTCGTCCTTAACCCTTTCAACCACGACCTGATCGCCGGATACCAGCATATTTCCAGTACTTTCGAGCGCATTCGGCGGCCCCATAAACACAGGAGCATGCAGGTAGGTGAATGCCCTGGCTTTCCACGCTGCTGTTCTTTCTATCGCACCCTGTGCTGAAGTGGTGGTATGGTCGATAATAGTAACACCAGGTGTAAAGCCACTGCTTGCGGCCAACAGAACTTCATTTACCGTGGCATCGTCTTTTAGTGTGAGGTGGATCACTTCAGCGCCTTTTACGGCATCGATAATGCTTTCAAAAGCTTTTGCGCCTTCGGCTTCCAGTACTTTCGCCTTTGATGCCGTTCTGTTCCACACCTGAACTTGCTCGCCCTTGCGGAGCATTGCTTTCACAAAATTTGCGCCCAACAGGCCCATACCCAAAAATGCTTTCATAGAATGTTTTATTAATTGCATAAATGTAACGACTTGCTCGTGACTTCTACAACGGCATCTTAAATTTCATTCATTCTTTAACAATGGCTTGACTAAATATTCAATAAGTTTAAAACGGATAGAAAATCAGAATGACTTTGTGCTCGGAATAGATGGCTATTTTTGCTGAAATGCCTGTTCACTAACTATATTTGTTTTAAATATTCATTAATTAAATTACCCCATTGATGACACCGCTAACCGTAATCGATATTAAACAGGAAACAGACGCTTTCAATAGCAACAAAAATATTCCACTATCATTTTTTAACGATCATGTGGTGAGAGTTGGGATAATGACGGAAGCTTTTTACTGGCATTACCACCCCAATAGCGATGAAACCTTTCTGGTAACCGAAGGGATTTTGTTAATCGACCTTGAAGACCGTACTGTGGAACTTAAACCTGGTCAGCTGTTCACAATCCCTGCAAATGTGAAACATCGCACCAGGCCGCTGGGCGGGCGTTCCGTAAATCTTACTTTTGAGCTTGCGGGTATGGAAACTGTTCGGGACACCGATTTTACTTAAATTACCCGAAGTTTAAGGGCTGGCAATAAAAGGTAAATCAGCTCGCACGATGTTTTTTAGTTTCGCTTGGGCTGTATCCAAAATGACTTTTATACAAGCGTGAGAAATGTGAAACATTTTCATAACCCACTTCATAACATACATTGGCAATGGTTAGTTGTGTGGAAAAGAATAGGCTCCTGGCTTTTTCCAATCGTTTTTCCTGTATCCATTTGGCAGGTGTTATCTGAAACAAAGATTCAAATTCCCTCCGAAAGGTCGATAAACTTCTTCCCGAAATATGAGCCAATTGCTGCAGCGTATAGGGCTGAAGGTAATGTGCCTCTATAGTTTTTAATAAATCTTTAGTTTCATAGCGGTTAAGGTTTATCAATTGCTGTAAAAACTTTGGATTTTCCTGCGAAAGGCTATAAAGTAATTCCAGGATTTTGAGTTTGAACAAGCCCGTTTTTACATTTTGATTGTCGTCGAAATAAGGCTTCATAGATGTCAGAAATGATTGCAAACGGCCTCCATAGGGATGAATAATCATTTCATCATCCAAAACGGTCTCTTTTGGATAATCATCCATTTCAATCAATTTTATAAAATCGATGATGATATCTTTCTTTAAAGAGAAAGAAACACTTTCATACATATAATTATCCAGGGCATTGCCAGCTTTCACAATCTCTACATAAGTAGCCTTTTTTATTAGTAACATTTCGCCCTTTTCTAACCGAAAGAAATGGTTTCCAATGTGCAACTCATTAATCCCTTCCACGGCAAATAGCAAAAAATGTTCTTTTAACGTATTCTGTTTATGAAACGGGGTTTTATGTTGTTGGCGGCAAATCTCTGTTGTGCCGATTTCCTTTGAAGTTAAAATAATATGCGTCCCTTGAAATGAACTCTGATCTGCTACTTGTTTTACAACATCCATGGTAATGCGTTTTGACAAAAGTATATAATTTATAGCCTTGAAATTATCGTAAAATCTTTTTTCTGTTGACACAAAAAGTCATGAAATATGGCGTTTTAAGCAATCTCATTGTATCATATTTATTAGAATTTTGTGAAAAAATAATTCATAAACAGTTATGCTACAATTTAAAAACGCAGAAAAAGTATTTGCAATAAAGGGCTTGTCACAGGCGATTGAAATCCCATTTGGTGATCAGAAAATGATTATTCTGTCGGGGCAAATTCCCCTTAATAAACAAGGTGAGTTAGTTGGTAAAGATGTAAAAACACAGACCATTCAGATTTTTGAAAATATCAGGGATATTTTGGAAGCCTGTGGTGCTGGCATGGAGGATATCATAAAACTGGGGATTTTCATCTCAGACATTTCCCAGATAGCGGGCTATAGAGAAGCCAGAGATCAATTCATTAATCTAAATCATCCACCAACAAGTACACTTGTTGAGGTAAAAGGTTTATTCCGGAGTGACGTGATCATTGAGATAGAAGTGACCGCTATAGTTTAACTTCACCCAATAACGATCTGAAAGATATTGTTTGGCGGAGTTAAGGAAGGTATTATCGAGGGGTAATACCGTCCTTGCTTTTAAAATGTTTTTGCTTCAAATGTGGGCACATCCTGTATGCGGTTCCAAGGATTTTATCGCATGTCTTTGTGATAATATGCTCCACAGACCTAACATTGTTGAGCGCAACAACTATCTTTGAAAGAGATAATAAGTTTTAAAGGTAAATAAATCAAAAAGAGTGTGGATTCAGATAATCTATTAAAACAAGTCGCTTTCATAAAAGAGATTGATAAGTTGAAATACATTCAGCGAAAAACAAAATTATTTGATAGCGACCGGCGTGAAAATGATGCCGAACACAGTTGGCATCTGGCCATGATGGCGATCATACTGGCCGAACATTCGAACAAACCGGTAGATGTGCTAAAGGTGCTTAAAATGGTATTGATCCACGATATTGTAGAAATTGATGCGGGTGATACGTTTATCTACGATACCACAAAGAGCCATACCAATACCGATGAAGAACTTATCGCGGCCAAAAGGATATTTGGAATCCTGCCTGTCCTGCAGGCAGAAGAATTTACCGCAATATGGGAAGAGTTTGAGGAAGGTATTACCGAAGAAGCCAGGTTTGCAAGAGCCATGGATAGATTTGAGCCATTGTTGCAGAATGCATCCAACAAGGGTGGAACCTGGGCAGAATTTAATGTGCCTTTCCAAAAGGTGTATGAGAAAAAGAAAGCGATAAATGATGGTTCTTGTGCCATCTGGAATTATGCAGAAGACTTATTAAACGAAAGTGTTGCAAAGGGAATTTTAAAAAAATAGGTAGCGCCTCTACTAAAAAGAAAGAATTTTATGATCAAAAAAAGCTTAGTTTCAATACTTATTCTATCATTTATAAGCTGCCAGATTTACGCACAGCACCTCACTTTAAGGTCGCTGATCAGTAAGTTATCAGATAATTCAGCAGGGCATCTCGGTGTTTTTATAAAAATTCCGGAAACCGGAGATACCCTTAGTTTTCACAACCAGGAGCATTACGTGATGCAAAGTGTATTCAAGTTTCCAATTGCGATGCTGGTACTGAAACAGATTGATGAGGGGAAATTGAAACTCGACCAGAAAATATTTGTCCGGAAAGCTGATCTCCACAAAACGGTAAGTGCACTCTATGAGAAATACCCCGATGGAAATGTTGATATCACCGTCCGGGAAATGCTAGAAGACATGGTCACCCGAAGTGATAACAATGCATGTGATCTGCTTTTGAAATTGGTAAAAGGTCCTGCTGTAGTACAGAAGTTTATAAATGGCCTTGGCATTTCTGATTTCCAGATGAAAGTAAATGAAAACGAAATGGCCGGATCATGGGAGCGACAATATTTAAACTGGACCACTCCATCATCTCTGGTTGCGCTCCTGGAGATGACCCTAACGCAAAAAATACTTTCGGAAAAATCGAATATTCTTCTCCAGAAATGGATGAGGGAAACCTATGTAACACCGAAGCGGATCAGGTTCCTTTTACCCATAGGAACGATAGTAGAACACCGCTCGGGTACATCCGGAACAAATGGAAAGGGTCTCTCTCCAGCTACCAATGATATTGCGACGATAACGTTACCCAATGGCAGGCACCTTTGTATTGCGGTGATGATTACAGACTCTTATGCAGATGATACACAACGTGAAGCAATAATAGCGAAGATAGCAAAAGCGGCATTCGAAGAATTTTCTGGTGCATAAGGCCTTTTAAAGGCATATTGATCAGGTAAAGATGGAAATGCACAGGCCGGGTTTATTTGTCCGGTATATAACATTTCCATCTGTTTTATTGTGATAATTGAAATGACAGCAGCGGATGGCTTGCTATGATTTGCTCCCCGACCGAGACTTCATTCGTTCTTTAGGCGAGGGTTGCTTAAAATAGTCAATAAGTTCTAAAGAATAGATTACACTGGTAATCTTCCATTTCCCATCTTTTTTTATTAGACCGAGGTATTTGCTGCCCCAGTTGGTCATTTTATGATTTGCCCAGAAACTATAGTCCATGATTACAGAAGCCACAGTGCCATCCTCGATAATTTGAATATTGTCAAACTTATCTTCGGTAGATTTATATTTGAATAAGCCCCTTAAAAAGCCTTTGTAACTTCCCGCAAAATAATTGCTGCCAGTTGCTTTTATGCCATCTCTCTCTATCTCTTTGGCATGCGACCGGTCTTTAACTGCGGCACACCAAACCACAGGACCATCATTGAACAAGCTATAAAATGTAACAGAGTCTTTCGCAATAACGCTTTCACTGTACTTGTTGATGATATCGTTTATCGCGCTTTTATTATCGGCCACCTGTTGGGCAAAACCCTGCTGTATAGCGATCAGCAGGAGAATTGATACTATTTTTACGGGTTTCATTTCGATGTTTTATTAAGTTTTTTTGAACAGAACGAAATAAGGCGCAGGAGCAGTTAAGCCTACGCTTCATAGAAAGTGTTTATTTCTTTTGATTGGTAATGATTTTATACTCTATCGTTAAACCTTCATAACCATAGGCATCCGCTTTCATTTCGTGGATGGCAGTATAACTTACCGGATGAACATTGCCAAGAATAGAGCTTAACGATTGGTGTACCGCCTCAATATATTTGGCCTTATCTGTTTTAAGATTGGTAGAATCCGAAATTTTAATGTTCAGATGAAAGCTTTTTATTTTCAGTTCAGCCAGCGATACCGCATTCACAAACCAGAGATGCTCCGGTACGAATGAAAGGGTAACGACGGTAATCTCAGGTTTTTTGTTTAAAACCTCTTTGGTCAACCGGCCGATTTCTTTTACGAGTTCTTGTGCTAAAGCAGGGTTTTCCTTACCGCTTACTTTTAAATCAATTATGGGCATACGTCAATATTTAAGTGAATTACTGAGGGTAAAATTCAGCTTAAATCGGGCGCTATTTATTGATGTAGGTTAAGAGTTTGATTCTGCTCAGCGATTCGGGTTTAATACCCAAATAGGAAGCGATGTGATATTGCGAAACCCGCTGTTGTATGCCTGGGTATAGGGTAGACAGGCCTTCCAATCTTTCTGCTGCTGTTTGTTTTAAAAAAGAGGTCTCGCGTCTGCATTTCCTGATGAAATACAGATCAGAAATATATTTGCCCAGTTTAAGGAAGGCGCTATCCTGTGTTATTAATGTATTGAGCTTCTCGGAGCTAATGGTATAAATGGTGCTATCCGTTAATGCTTCTATATTGCAATTGGTGGGCATCTGCGTTAAAAAGCTGGTATAGGCGCTTACAAAATCATGATCAAAATAAAAATCATTATTAAATTCGCCTTCTTCGTTCATCACATACGACCGGAGCGTACCTGAAGATACAAAGCCAATAAAATGACAAACCGAGCCTTCACGGATCAAATGCTCTTTCTTCTTTAAATTCTTTAATTTTAGTTGGGACCTGAACAATTCAAAATGGCTCATGTCCAATCCTAACTTTTCGGTAAATAAAGACATTAATGATTCCATTATTCTGGCTGATTACTAAGGTGATGCAAAGATAAGTTTTATTTTCTATGGTACTACTCGTGTTGAGGTTAGAACGATAGGGGGCATGGGCTAAATGACTTGAGATTTTTTGTCATATGGGTTCAATTGCAAATCTCGGTGAGTGCCAGCGGGAAGATTGCCTTTTCATTTAGCGCGAACTTTTTTAAATGTTTTTATGTTATTTCAAAGACTTCACGTGCGATGGTCAATATTAAGTGTAAAAATTTTATAACATGAAGAAACGGGGGCTGGTTTGGTTTAAGAACGATCTGAGATTGCATGATAACGAAGCTTTGATTAGGGCGCAGAAGGAATGTACCGATCTGGTTTTTTGTTATTGTATCGAGAAGAAAGACTTCGATAAGCTAAATCTTGGTTTTCGCAGGGTAAATGTAATCAGATTCAAGTTTTTGCAGCAATCTGTGCTTAATCTTAGAAAAAACCTGGAATCTCATGGTGGTCATTTAATCATTGGAGAAGTTTCAGCTCTTGTTACCCTACCCGAGCTGGTTGAGGAATATGGGATAACAGATGTGTATGCAGAAGAGGAATATGCGAGTTACGAAATGAGTTTGGTTGATCAGGTGATGAATGCTTTGCCAGAAATCAGCTTTCATTTTTTCTGGGGCAAAACACTATACCATAAGGATGATATTCCCTTTGAGATCTCAAAAATTCCACTTACGAGTAAGGCCTATAGGATTCCTGTTGGATCAAAAGCCGAACCCCGGAAAACTTTTAGCAAGCCTACTCATTTAAAAGCCGTGGCACACCTAAAAACCCAAGAATTTCCTTCGTACAGCATTTATGGGTTTACTAAAAAGGAATATGAAAATTCAAATCCATTTGTTGAGGGTGGCGAAACCGCGGCATTGGAAAGATTGGAATATTATACCTTTAAGTCGGAACTTTTAACCGGTTACAGGTGGAGTAGAAATAAATCAGACGGGCTGGATTATAGCTCTAAATTTTCGCCATATCTGGCATTGGGCTGTATTTCTGCGCGTGAAATATATGAAAAGGTAAAAGTTTACGAAGCCAAAGTGAAAAAAAATCAGAGCACCTGGTGGCTGGTTTTTGAATTGGTGTGGAGAGATTATTTTATCTTTAAAGGAATGCGTTTCGGCAATTCGATCTTTCAGACTAAGGGTTATAAAAATAAGGAAATCGAATGGGAAAATGATCCTGCTAAGTTTGAGAAATGGTGCCAGGGAACTACGGGCATACCTTTTGTAGATGCACATATGCGGCAGTTAAACCAAACCGGATACATGAGTAACCGGGGCCGGGTAAACTGCGCAAGTTACCTTGTGCATGATTTAAAAATAGATTGGACATGGGGTGCCGCTTATTTCGAAACTAAACTGATTGATTATGATGTCAGCTCAAATTGGATGAACTGGCATATGCAAGCATTCGAGATCTGGTACACCAATCCCGTACATCAATCCAACAAATACAAAGCGCAGCATTTTATCCGCCAATGGATTCCTGAGCTTGCAGATGCAAACGATGTTGAGGTGCTAGTCCCCTGGGAATTCGACATTACCGCCTATCCCAAGCCTATTGAGGTATATAAAAAGTGGAGCAGGGCGATTGCTTTGATACAGAAACAAGCCTCTTAAAGTTATGTCTCTGTTTACAATTTCCATGCTCAAGTAACCTGATCTTAGCATCTAGCTAAGTAGCAACATGATTAAGATTAGATACGTCCAGTTAGAGATATGAAAATCCGTGTTAATCTGTGTATATCCGTGGTTAAAATCTTTTAACACCCTGTTGAGCCGTTGAGGTGGATATATAAAAATCCGTGGTTAAAATCCTTTAACACCATGTTGAGCCGTTGAGGTGGGTATATAAAAATCCGTGTATCCGTGGCTAAAATCTTTTAACACCATATTGAGCCGTACAGACAAAATATTTGAGCCGTAGAAGAAAGTTTCCGCTGCGGCGAATGTTGATCTTTGTATTATGAACAACATCACAAAAATTCAGTTGGGCCAAAATGGCCCCTTCGTTTCTAAACTTGGTTTAGGCTGTATGCGCATGTCGTCTGTTTGGGGTGGACCAACACCTAGCGAAACAGAAAGCATCGCCACCATCCATGAAGCTTTAGATAGCGGTATTAACTTTTTAAACACCGGAGACTTTTACGGTGCCGGACATAATGAAATGCTGATTGGCAGAGCCATTAAAGACAGGCGCGATGATGCTTTCATCAGCGTAAAATTCGGTGCAATTTTTCACAACGGGCAATGGCTGGGCTTGGATCTGCGACCTATGGCCATCAAGAATTTTATCAATTACTCTTTAACCCGTTTGGGTATCGAAACCATCGACCTTTATCAGCCTTGCCGGATGGATGGCAGTGTGCCCGTGGAAGACATTATCGGAACCATTGCCGACCTGATTAAAGAAGGTAAGGTGCGCCACATTGGGGTATCCGAAATTAATGCTGATCAACTTCGCCAGGCCAACAGTATCCACCCGATTAGTGCGCTTGAGATTGGTTATTCGCTGGCCGACCGTCAGATAGAAGCCGATCTTTTACCAGCTGCAGCCGAATTGGGCATTGCTGTAGTGGCCTTTGCCAATACTGCCGAAGGTTTATTAACCGGTGAAATGAAAGCTCCTCTTGCCGAAAACGATTACCACAGCCATTTCTCCCGTTTCCAGGGCGAAAACCTGGTGCACAACCTTGAAAAAGTAGAAGTTTTAAAACAACTGGCCCAAAGTAAAGGCTGTACGCCAACACAAGTGGCCATTGCCTGGGTAAAAGAGCAAAGTACTAACATTATGCCTTTGGTAAGCATGAGCCGCAGAACGCGCCTGCCCGAAAATACGAAAGCCATGGATATTGTATTTACGCCTGAAGAAATGAATACTTTAAACACTACTTTTGCAATAGGTGCTATACATGGTGGCACGTATTTACAACGTTAAATGAACAGTCCAGCAGAAATTCTCCCCGGCGTAATCTTTTATTCTTACCTCTCTGCAGAGCGGAAAGAGAAAGTGTGTTTCTGGAACCACCATACTTTGGTACTGCAGGTTTCAGGTCAGCTGACCCTGGAAACCTCCGGACAAAACCTTTCGATAAGGGGAGGAGAGGTACTGTTGATCGGCAAAAACCAGCTGGGTACGCTCACCAAAACACCACTGCCCGGCGGGAACTATGAAACCATCGTGATATCCCTGCAAGAAGACCTGTTGCGCAAGATCGTGCTCGAAGAAAAGCTCGAGGCAGACCGGAAATATATTGGTCCGCCAAATATCCTGATTCCAACAAACGAATTCTTGCAGGGCTATTTTCAATCTATTGTGCCCTATGCCCGAAGCTCGGGCGCTACCATGACCGACGAAATGGGGATCCTGAAAGTGAAGGAAGGCATTAAATTGCTATTACTGGCCCTCCCGACCCTCCGTAACTTTTTGTTCGACTTTTCAGAACCCTATAAAATCGACCTGGAAAAGTTTATGCTGAGCAACTATCATTTCAATGTGCCTATCGAAAAATTTGCACAGCTTACCGGTCGCAGCCTGGCAGGTTTTAAACGTGATTTCCTGAAAATATTTGGTGCACCGCCCCGTCATTGGCTACAGGATAAACGGTTAAATGAAGCCAAACACCTGATCGAAAGCAAACATCAGAAACCCTCATCCATTTATCTCGACCTGGGCTTCGAAAGCCTGTCGCATTTTTCGTATTCTTTTAAGAAAAAGTTTGGTATGGCACCTACCAGTCTAAACTATGGGTTTTCTCGAAATGATGTTTAAAAGGGGGGTAGTGTTGGCCTATTGTTGCATGGTTGGTAAGGTTGCTAGCTAAACCATTCTTTTCCGTTGGCTAATCGTGTTAAAAAATCGGTAAAGGAAACGCCTATTTCAATATGTGCTTCTTCTTCGATTAGGAAAGGGGACAATACAATTCTCAAACGATCATCATTTAATTTTTCTATTGCAATATATTCGCTACTACCATTTCCGCCAATTGCTAATGTATGTGGTAAACAGTCAAAAATCTGATAATCAGTATTCATTTTAACAATTTCGTCGAAGTCCCAAAGGCGAACATATTCTGCTCCGATAAAATCTTCAAATTCCGAATAGTTCAAAGCAAAACTTTTGTAGTCGTCGGGAAGTTCGAAATCTATTATTTTTTCAACTTCTTCAAAAGTGACCTTTGGTTTACCAGTCCGTTTAGCAGGTTTATATTTAGTTAATATTTCTTCAAATTTTTCCATAGTGGTGAATTTATCTTCAACCGTGGTTTTATTTTTTTAGCAGATTCAACTCAATTAATTAAAATCGTATGGATAGCTAATTTCTTTAAGGTCAGATTCAAGCTGCTCCCAATCTTCAATTTCTTCAACAATTGATAAAACCATTTCTTTTGTCAATATTTGGCCAAGATAAATTTTTGAAACGGTATCGAAAGGTATACCGCTTTCATTATAACTTTCTTCAAAATAGTCTGTTGCCCAATCAAGATAAGTTTGAGGTTGTCCATCCAAAATGTTCAACATTTCTTCAGAGTGATCATCAAAGTCTTCAATTTGTCCAACCTGCCAATTTTTCAATTCAGTTGTCCATAAACAAAAGGTAGTGCCGATTGAGGCCACAGGTTCTCCAAAAATGAAGTCGTCGAAAATTGCTGGCAAATTGGCTGTTAATTTAGCCTTATCATGCTGCTCGTACTCATGTGCGAAGCCATTTATGGCACATCCATCCTCACGAAATAAAATATGCATTTCGTCGCCAGATCCGTTTCGCATTTGAAAACATTGTTCATTTGTGTCCCACTCAGACTGATAGGAGTAATACCGGTATTGCCACTCCTGGCACATTATGGCATCCAGCACTGAAATCGCTTTGCAAATGGTTTCCAGTGATTTTCTATCTGGAAGTAAACTGATGTTTTTTGTTGAAATCATAAATAAAGTTCATTAGGCATACTGCAATGATTTTTTAATCGGTCAATTCGGTAAAATCTTGTTATCTATAATTTAGATTTCTAATCTTTCTTATTCCACAGGGTATCTTCCAATTGCTTCAACTCCTTCGTCGGTAAATTTCAATACCTCTGTGGTTATTGGATAACCTGATTGTTTGTACTCATCAACAACCACTTTACCGATTCTACCCGAAAAGAACTCAAAATCTGTTTCAGAAAAAATGTAGCAAAAATCCCTAACCGGAATTACAGCATAAAATGGAAATCCAAAATCAGCTTTTACTTTTTCTTTCATTGCTGGTGCGAAAAGCAATGCCGCTTTTAATGTCGTGTGTTCAAGTTCAATTAGCCCGAGTTTGCGATTTTCGATTGTATCGAAGGTTATAGGTGTCTTTTCTAAGAGTTTGTCTGCATTTACATTTGCTTGTTTATCAAGTTCAGTTTCTGTTATATTCCATTTCTTCAAGTCGTCTTTTGTAATCCAGATGAGTTTGTTTTCTACACTAAAAACATATACTTTGCAAAATTCGTCAGTTATTTTAAACTGTAAAAAATCTTGAAAGTCGTGGTCGTTGGGGAATAATGAAATAAAAATTCCATCTTTTGCATCCTCCCATTTTGATGGAAGCTCTATTGAATAGGAAAGTAATGTTTGAACTAAATCCGAAATATAGCTTTCGTCTTTATCTCTCTCATAATTTCTTCTCACATTATCCAAACTGACTTTTAGTTCCAGCTCGCCTTGCGAAATGTAAATAAGCCCCGTTGCATCAACACTGTCTATTTTCATTCCTTTGCTTTCTATTTGAGATTTGAATTCTTCAAATACAAAGTCTTTCTTTTTATTGTTTTTTGATCCAAAAAGTCCAAACATTGTGATCGTTGTTAGTTTGTTTATTAAAATAGCTGGCCATGTTTTACTGTTTGGCCATGTGGCAGATTTTTAGTGCAAAGTTCAATAACATTCCTAATATTAAACCCTTCCGGGTATATTCAGTAAAGGCAATCATCTTCCATATTGCCAGGCCGATATTAGCAGCTCTGCATCTTCCTATTTACAATTATAATATAATTATTTCTTTGTCTTTTTAGTCGCTAGAACAAGTTTTAGTGAGTTGATATAGTCTGTATCAAACTCAATTATGCGAATGTCTTCATTTCTAAATTTCATTTGTCCTTTCCATTTCCCCTTTGAATTTAGGGTATCCATTACAAATTCTTTTTTGTCGATTGATTTAAGCCGCCCCAAATAACAAGCTGTTTCAGATTTTGTATAGATCTGAAAAATACCAAAGCTGTTGGTTAAATATGCTAAAATAGTTTCAAGGTCCGTCAGCGGAATAATGTCTTTCTCCGTTACTTGAAGTCCTTTAAGATTAAGTACCTTTTCTCTCCATTTTTCTTCAATATCCCTGCGAAAACCTTTTATGTTTTTGTGCTTAAAAATAATGTAACCATCAATTATAAAGTCAATAGGATTGGACTTCATCAACGTCCAATCGTTATTGTAGTCGACAACATAGCCATAAATGGGTGTTTTTCTGTCTGTAAATTTTACAGAGATTAGTTTTCCAATGTATTTTTTCTTCTTCACTGAGGCTATCTTTTATCTTTCATTATGCTTACTAATCAAACTGCTTATGTATGGGCATTGTGGATGCAGTTAACCAAGCATTCCAAACTGATTTTATAGTTACATCTTTTAAGTAGTCCTTGTTAGCGTTTGAACGTTTATAAATGTTCAAGTTGGAAAGATTGAAACTGAGCATATTTTGTTAATTTATTTACTGCAAGATATTAATTTTCGCTAAAAGCGCGAGGTTTAATTAATGGGTAAAGGTTCTATCTGGTCTTAGCATCTCGCTAAGACTAAGATCTCGCCATACCTACATGTCCAAAACCCAGGCTACCCACCAAATTAGACTATTTAACTACAACATTCCGACCTTGAGATACATCTGTTACTTATTTACTGATGAACTTTGATCCATCAAAAAATAAAAATTATGAAATTACAAAACAGTACCATACTCATTACAGGTGGTACGAGCGGAATTGGATTGGAAATGGTGAAACAGTTTATACAGCAAGGCGCCACAAAGGTGATTATAACAGGACGTGATGCCGCAAAACTGGAGAGAACAAAGAAGCAGTATCCGGCTATACATACCGTGCAGAGCAATGTGAGCGAACCTGGTGATATTGAAGAATTGTACCGCCAGGTTACGGCAATGTTTCCGGAGCTTAATATCATTGTTAATAATGCAGGCATCATGCGCGATTTAAACCTTCTGGATACCAGTATGGATCTACATAACATCACGATGGAAATTGACACCAATTTATCTGGAACGATACGGATGGTTCATCAATTTCTGCCCCATTTATTAACAAAAAAGACTGCTGCAATCGTAAATATCTCTTCAGGCCTGGCTTTCATTCCATTTCCGCTATCGCCTGTTTACAGCGCAACCAAAGCAGGGATTCATGCCTATACCCGTATCCTCCGCCTGCAGTTGAAAAATACCGGTGTAAAGGTATTTGAAGTAGTACCTCCATCTACTGAAACGCCATTGCTAAACGGTTTTCCGGATGTAGATCTCGAAAAATCGGCACCCAGTATGAAAGTAGATAAGATGGTAGAACAGGCCATTAAGGGGATACTTAAAGACCGCACTGAGATTTTGCCCGGTATGTCGAAAGCATTAAAGTTGATGGGGCGGATTGCACCTAACTTTTTCCTTAACTTTATGGACAGGACAATTGAAAAAGCAAAAAGGAAATAAATATCGCATATTTAACATATGATCAATACAACACCCGTTCGGGTAAACACAATAACAGAGCTGCATCGGATGCTTAATCTTCCATCGCCTTTACATCCGTTGATCAGTATCGTCGACTACTCAAAGGTTGAAGCACCGGCAGGGGTAAGTGCGGTGTTTGATTTTTATTCCATTTCGCTTAAAAGAGGTGCCAATAAATTAAGCTACGGACAGCAGGTATACGATTTCGACGAAGGGGTTTTATATTTTATGGCACCCAATCAGGTGCTGGCAGCAGAAGAGAATACTGTTGACGAGCGTTCTGGCTGGATTTTATTCCTCCATCCCGATTTTTTATGGGGCACTTCCCTCGCAAAAACAATCAGGCAATACGAGTTTTTTAATTATTCGGTTAAAGAAGCCTTATTTCTTTCCGAAAGGGAAGAAGGTATAATAAATGGCATCGTAAAAAACATCGAACAGGAGTTCGAAATCAATATTGATAAGTTTAGTCAGGATGTGGTTGTTGTTCAGTTGGAGGTCATGCTCACGTATTCAAAAAGATTTTACGAACGGCAGTTTATCACCCGGAAGGTCACAAACCACCAGATATTAAACCGTTTGGAAGAGCTGCTGGAAAGCTATTTTAGCCGTGAAGATCTCTTATCAAAAGGACTTCCCACAGTGCAGTATATTGCAGAAACACTTCATATTTCCAATAAGTATTTGGGCAGCTTGTTGAAACAGCTTACAGGGCAAACCACACAGCAGCACATACAAAATAAACTTGTTGAGAAAGCCAAACAAAAATTATCGACTACCAATTTAACAGTCAGCGAAATCGCCTACCAGTTGGGTTTCGAACATTCGCAGTCGTTTAACAAGCTTTTTAAAATAAAAACCAATCTTTCTCCTCTGGAATTTAGAAAGTCATTTAACTAAAATTTGATCACGAGATCGGCGAATGAGTGCAAATAGACTGCTTTTCAGTTAAACGCGAACTTCATCTAGTCTTAGCATCTCGCTAAGACCTCATTAATCTTCTAAAACAAAAAGAAGCGCCATTTATCGCAGCTATTTTTCATTCGTATACTGAACCAGCAAATTGATAATCGCTGTTTTATCGGCCAGGTATTTATTGCATAAAAATATACCGCCCAAACCTGTTTTAGGGTTGAAAAATAGAAAGGAACTTACACCCGGATCATCGCCATCATGACCGATGGTACCATTGGTATAAAGATTCCAGAATATACCTTTATTGCGGTTGACCAGGCTGATGCCTTTTGGTGGATGTATTTTAGAAAACTGTGGCCTAAACATGCTATCAACTGATGCTTTTTTTAATAAGGACTGATCGCCGTGATAGGCGCGGAGCATCGCCATGATATACTTACTGAGGTCGGCTGTATTTGTTCTTAATCCGCCTTCAGGGTAGGTGATGAAATCGTAATAAGGAAAAACCGCCGTCGGGCTATAATATGGCCGGGCGTAGTTTTTTAAATTATGCCTGTCGAATTGCCATCCCGACTGATTCATCTTGAGCGGCTTTAGAATATATTTTTTCGTAAAATCAGCATAAGACAGGCCAGATTTTAACTCGATTAAATAAGCAGCAAGAGCCGATGCAATGTTACTATAACTGGAAGTTGTGCCCGATGCGCCGGTACCAAAATTTTCCTTATGGTAATGTTGACCTTTTTGTGCTAAATAGTCGTGCATAAACGAGGCTAGTGAAGTATCACTAATCTTTTGTTGGTAGCCAAGATCCTGTAATATTTTATAGGCCGCAGTATCGTAAGGGGCTATGCTGGTGTTAAAATGGTAAACATTAGGGAAAATTGCGGGGTTATCGATTATCCCGGAGGTATGATTGGTAAGCTGCCTGATCGTGATTACCCCTGCAGGATCATTAGGGTTAATTACTTTAAAAGGGAGTATCGTGTTGATGTCGGTTTCTAAATTGAAGTAGCCCAATTCTATGGCTTTCATCAGCGCTATTGCGATAAACGTTTTGCTAACAGAACCGATATTCTGGATACTGTGTGAAGTATATTTAATATTTTCTTCAACATTGGCAAAGCCGAAATTTTGTTCATATACCACCTTTTTGGTATTTGTTAAAATAACGGAAATCCCGGGCAGGCTATCCTTTTCAAAAACAGCCTTCAAAGATTGGGTAAGCCGTTCTTCTTTCGACTGGCTAAAGCTGGTTTTGCTATGAACAACCAGTAATAAACAGATGATGGTGATGAGTTTCAGTTTTTGCATAAGTTGTGGTTTAAACTTAGGCAAATTTATATCATCATCAATGGCTAAGATTGTAAAAAATCGAAATGCCCCGATTTAGGAAGCAGGTAATCGCGGGTGTCAAATTAGTGAGCGGTTAATGGTTTAACTGTCGCCACATGCATTACCCTAAACGCAAGTCAATCCCCTTTAAGGTTTAACCACAGAGATCACAAAGTAGCTGATGTACTATTCCATTGTCCATGTTACATCTTCCATCTTTAACCACAGAGATCACAAAGAGAAGGCGCAAAGGGCACAGAGTTGGGTCCATTAGCTCAATAATCATTCGTTTATTCGTCATGCGCAACTGCAAACTATCCTGTTGTTTTAATCGGCTTATTGATGCCAAACGCCCAGCTCCAAACGCAAGGCTCATTTATCGATTCCTCTTCTTGCATCGTCATCCGATAGCTATCGTTTCTCGCGAAGGGCAGGAATCTTATAAAATGCATTCGTAATTCATCAAACTCGTATCATTAATCTACAGGTTGGTGCGAGGTAGTTAGTCTAAAATGCTTAACTTTGTGGAATAATATCTTATTACATTATTTTCATCGTCTATGCTTTCGCGTTTCTCAAATTTCTCCATTGCTTTTTTGCTTTCTATTGTCCTTTTTATTTCCTGTAAAAAGAATGAGCTTCCACCAGTTTTGGAAACTCAGATCCTAATTGAACAGCAGCTTATTGAACTCAAGAACGATCAGTCTTTCCTCGGCCGGAGATTAATCTATACCGTTCAAAATCTTGCAGCAGGAGCATCAGATAGTGTTGTATTCCGCGTGGAAAATCCCAGAATAGCAAGAGTAGATAGTTTGGGGGTTGTTTGGCCTGAAGGTGCAGGGACCACCTATGTAGTGGCCACATTATGGAATGGAAAGGCAACTGCGAAATGCAAGGTGGCGGTAACCGATGCAAATGAATATAAATTCAGGCTCATTTTAAAAGACAAGGGTGTTTCTGATTACCCGATTGGCCAGCCGCTGAAATTTCTTTCGGCAAAGGCAATTGAGCGGAGGCGAAAACAAAACATCGCTATTGACGCAACAGACTTACCCATTTCCTCCGCATATCTTCGGGCAATTGAAGCTGTTGGCGGAAAAATTGTGGCCAAAAGCAAATGGCTAAATACAGTAAGTGTACATTGCGAAGATCAGTTTTTAATAGATCAATACAAGGCATTGCCATTTGTTAAGGATGTGGTGAAAGTTTGGCAGGGGAAAAAAAGTGCGGTCACCGCAGCAAAATATGTAGATGCCCCCCAAACGGCTACCAACCACACTGTGCAAACCACATTCGATTACGGCAGTGCTACCGATAATATTTCAATCAATAATGGACAGGTGCTCCATCAACAGGGATTTAAGGGCGCAGGGATCGATATTGCAGTAATTGATGAAGGGTTTATCGGACTTAAAAACAACAGTACGTTTAAAAATATCAACATCAAAGGGGCTAAATCCTTTGTTTTCGAAAATGACGATCCTTATAGCATAGGTAGTCATGGTGTAGAAGTAACTTCATGCATGGCCATTAACCTGCCAGGGAAATATGTTGGTACAGCACCTGAAGCCAATTATTGGTTATTCCGGACGGAAGATGGATCATCAGAATTTCCTGTTGAAGAGGATTATTGGGTAGCTGCGGCTGAGTATGCCGACAGTGTGGGGGTGGATGTGATTAATTCTTCTCTATATTATGCAACATCGTATGGCCTTGATTATGGGCGCTATAAATTTGAAGATATGGATGGCAAAACGGCCATGTCCTCACGCGGTGCAAATATGGCAGCAAGTAAAGGAATCCTGATCTTAAACTGCGCAGGAAATGACCGTAGTTGGGTGGGCGCACCTGCTGATGCGCCTGGAGTGCTCGCTGTTGGCTCTGTGAGCTACAAAAAAGAATTGAGCTATTTTTCTTCGTGGGGTATTACAGTAGACGGGCGGATGAAGCCTGATGTAATGGCACAAGGGGGCAATTCGTCGGTGATCGGAGCTGATGGAGCGCAAAAAAACAGTTCCGGTACATCATTTGCAAGTCCAACCCTGTGTGGTCTAGTAGCTTGTTTATGGCAGGCATTTCCTAAATTAACAGCAGCTGAACTGCGTGAAGTTGTGCGGCAATCGGGTGATAAGGCCAGTAAACCCGAAGTGCCTTTTGGATATGGTATTTCGGATATGCAGCAAGCGATGAAACTAAGCGCGACACGAACAGCTGGCCGGTAGTGACTTCATGTTTTCTGCCCCATCAAATCGTGTATTGCTGATGCCGGCCAATTGGCATCTGCCAGATTTTTTAAATTCCTTATATTTTGAAAATCGTTGATCGGTTTCTCTTCTTGATGCCATTCTATCGTCGATTTTAGATCTTTCATCTTTAACCGCAGAGATCACAAAGAGAAGGCGCAAAGGGCACAGAGCTGGTGTACTATTCCATTGTCCATTTTAGATCTTCCAAATAAATAGGAATGATGAATACGCCCTAAGGATTAATGCCCATCACAAAAAAAAGGAAATTCACTTTTAGCGGTACTTTTGCGATAAGTTAATCGTGTCGTTGAAATCTTTATAACCTTTTACAAAACTTTTCAAATGGATTATATTATCCCGTTTAGTAAAGGATACATCCAATTGTTTTTGTAAAGAGAAATGGTATTCATCATAAATTTTTGATTTAATTCTATAAGCAAGAAACGGAAAAGAATTAACTGTGCGATAAACTTCTATTTTCTTAAGTCGCTCCCATGGGTCTGGACCCTGGCCAATATTTCGCTCATTGTAAATGATGCGGTCACTTAGCCACTTTCTTTGATCAGTTTCTAAGTCTGATGACGCGATTAAGATGAATAAGAATCCGAATGTTGCAATAAAATACAATGGCCCGAAAATGATATATCTTAATATTATTCCCGTCTTATTTATGTATTGGTTATTTTTTGACTGTATTGACCAGAGTAAAACGGAGAGGGTTAAATAGGTTGATGTGATTAAAAACCAATTCAAATTTTGTGAAATGGTAATGATGTTATTCTCCAAACATAAACAGGTAAGGAAAGTCATGAAGTAAAGTGCACAAACAGTTATGTTTTTGATTTTAGGAAAACGTTTAAATTTTCGGCTAATGAGTTTCCCAATTAGCGGCGATAAAAGTAGTGAAGATGTGATGTAAAAATATGGTGTCATCGTATAACAAATTTCTCTTATTCCATTGATTGGTTAATCTTACCATCTGGTACTTTATCAATATTCACTAAGTCGCTTCGGATAAATTGTTGATAATGGTTTCAACTGCATTTTTTGTTCTCGGAACACTGTCGGCAAGTAAATATTCACGGAGCCTGTTCGCAACGGTTTCTGGTTCTGGATGATCAATTAGTGTCGGGTTTAATTGTCGCAACCAAAGCGATTGATTTAATCTTTTGCCGCTTGTGGTACAATATATTAAACTGTCAAGCGCGATCAGACTCAATGGCCGGCCGTTGCTTAACCACTTATTTGCCCTTTCCCAGCTAAATTGTGAACTTGCTCCAAGTTGCCCCCAGTTAGAAGAAATGTTTTTAATGCCGTCGCTAACTTGTTCTATCCAATCGAGTGTATGCTTGCTTTGGAAATAAAGCAGTGCAGAAATATTTTCGGACAAAAATTTTTCGTCTTTGTTTTCAAGTTCTTTGGTGATGAGTTTAAAGGCTTCGTCGAAGTGCAAACATTTTGTTATGGCTTCGGCAAAAATTAAAAGATCATCTTCATTTCTGTTTGCCCATTCCTCCCTGATCCATTCTTCTGCATCCCTGCCCACAACCTTCCCAACAATTTCGTACGCTTTGTAGTTGATTGCCCGATTGTATTGGGTCTTTTCTTTCAATATTTTAAGCACTTCCAAACCATTAAACCGGCGAAGCTGGCTGATTACTAAATCGGTGGTAAAATACTGAACGAATGAAAAGTCGACGAGCCGGTTTAAATCATTCTTGATTTGTTCATAGTCAGGAAAGGGAAACTTTTCCGCATCAACTACTTCAATAAGAGGCTGAGTAGCTTTCCCGTTATCGTAATCGTAAAAATCATCGTGTAAAAGGTATGTATGGCCGTGAATTGCCGTTAAATTGAAAAACTCAAGAGGTCTTAATGCGCTGTTTAATAATCTGTTGTGACAGGCCAAACACAAACGAAAAGGATTTTGCCCTTCGCCTGCAGGTTCTTCAATTTCAATTTCGCGTATGTTACAGCTCTCACATTTCATTTTTGTTATTGTCTTTTTAGCCTGATTGCTAACATTTATATATTATCTGGGCTGGAGCTCTTATTTTCCAAAGCCATTACATACTACCAGACTCTGGCCAGTTAGCCCAGTGCGTGTTTGCCTTTAATGTTGGTTGATATTGTTTTGGATCCTTTGTTACAATCACTTTCGCCAGGAGTGGCCAGGTTTCATACGCGCTTGGCCGGTTATGCTCCCAAATTTCTCTGCCTGATTGGTCGTTTAATACTTCTTGTAGTTGTATCGTTTGCGCGAAACGTTCAAAACTCATTCCATCAAGACCGTTTTTGTTCAGTTCATAGGTTTTACGCAACTGCTCATCGCTCATGGTCGGCCGGATTTCCAATGGAAAGTCTTTGTGAAACCACTCGTCGAGCACTAATATTTTCTTCAAGTCAGTGGGGATTGATTTGTATAGTTCTTTATCCGTTGCACGGAATAATTCGCGGTTTTTCAAAATAGCAAGCCGGCCAGCTTCTTCCGCACGGATTTCATTTGGTGTATAGGCTTTCAGTTCAATTCCCGCGTTTTTATAATCTGGCGCATGATGGCTTAAGGCAACCTGTTGTCCTTTAACCAGCCAAAATTTGGCATCTGGTTTTAAGATTTCGTCTTCAATCGTTTCGTTAAAATTTTCTTCATCAATTGGAAATACATCATAAGTACTTGTTGGCCTTTTGTTGTAATGTTCCAGATTGATCAGGCAATTGCCGTAATAATGGATTTCGAGGATGATTGTCCCTGCCCTTGGGTTATATCCAAGCCGCTCAACAGCAATGGCCCAGTGCTTATGGTCGTTACCGAAAACATTTAACCGGGTATCAATCAGGTAAGAGTATACATGGCCAAGTTCAACAAATGAGCGATAGTATCCATCATTGGAATTGTCGAGGGTATTTAATATTTCTTCTTCGGTCATAGTTGGGTTTAATTTGTCAGCACGAAATAAATTTGTTTTTTCTGTCTGTTTCTGGTGATGTAAAATCGGTCTATCTTTATGGTTTCAAAGCTATGTATATCTGCTTTATTTACATCTATAAACCAGGCTGGGATTTGTTTAGGATGTTTATTCACGTTTCTTTTGAATTCGGAGAACGCGATTCTGACCTTCCTGTCTTTAAAAATAAGATCATAATATTCTGCTTTTGAATACCTGAATGTTCCAAAGCCTGCTAACTTTTCAAGATGAGAAATGCTCTTAAAATCATAAGCCGAAGTATCAATAATTTCAGGGAACCAGCTTTTGTTTCTTAGGTTGGTTTTATTGAAACTCTCAAAGTCTTTATAATGTTGTTCGTAATTATCTGAACAGGCTACTATAAAAACAATTAATATCATCAGGATCTTTATTTTAATCATTTTTTTTGTTTTGCACGAGTTGGTTGCCTCAGTTGGTCTTAGCCTCTCGCTAAGACTCCTTATAGATTAATGACTCTTTTAACGTGATCATATTTATTCTTCACCTATTTTAAATATCCGTGAATAGTTCGCAAATTCCGTGTTTTTCAAATTCTCTTCGATTACTTTTTTGGCGATGTCGAAATCTACAACTCTACAGCCTGCCTCCATGGTTCCACTTCCAATGCTACCGCCGTCAACATGGCCAAGCCCTGTCCAACCTAAAAGTTCATCTAAGTGATCTTCAAGCCTGTGGCGTTTATCGAGATCTTCATCTGTACCGAAGCCATCGACGATATATTCAACCTCCAGGAAAGCCTTTTTATCCTCATCAAATTCGGTATAACCTTCGTTCAGTTTAGCTACGATTTCCTTTTGCACTTTCTTTTGGAAACTGGAGAAAAAACCCCCTGTAATTTTCTTTTGACTGCCATGTTTCCCAACAATGCCCCAATGTATGGTTGCCGTTTTATCGTCATCATTCCAGGTCTCCCAATAATGAAGCTGTTGATCTATTAATTTGTATAGTTTAAGCATGCTGGTCTTTTATTAATTCTTTATTCGAGAGAAGGAATAAGCTTTAGATAAGATTAACCTGAATAATCTATAAAACGGTCTGTACCGTCTACTCGTTCTAAATCAGTTCCAACTGGCAGGTTAAGATATGGAATAATGGCAGGATCATAATCGGCGATAGTATTTACTTCGTAAATCATGGTATTGGTATGGTCATCAAGATACCCTTGTGTTTCTGTACTGGATAGAAAAATCCATCCTGTATCGTGTTCATAATCTAATTCCTGTCTGTACATAAATTTAACAGGTAGTCCATCTATGGTAATTTTATCCGTAGCCATACATCCGCCCCTATGTGGGATGAGATCTTTGATCTGACTGGCAGACCGTTTAAAAATCTTATGGCTTTGCATGGGTTAAAAAGTAAAATTCATCCTTATTCAATAATGTTGGCAATAAGATTAGATTGTTATTTTTCTTTCAAAATTTTCAGAGTCAATTGTTTGTTATGCAGCTTATTGTTTACTTTACTGCTTAAGATCCACCAAATGGCTATTCCGAATAAAATTGTAAGTAAGATGGGAAACCAGTGAATTTTAAGCCAAAAATAGGTTGTCACTAAAATCGTAATCAATACAGCCTCAATCCAGTATTGCTCTTTCTCTGCGTTTCGCTGTTTTAATATCATTAGGTTTCCACGACCTTTTTTTATGCGTTGCAATACTTTCTTTGTCAGGCTATCCACACTATAATAGTGATCTAGGTCAGATAGCCTAAAGCAGATGCCGAATTCGAGTTCTACCGCATCCATAAACCTATAATATTGTCTCGCTCCTTTAAAAGAATTCTTTATCGTGTGTTTCTTATAAGAAGGACTCTTTAGAAAGTCGAGAAAGTGAGATTCATTAAAGTTCGTATTGGGACTTTCTCTTTTTTCGTTAAATAGATCAACTATTTTTCCTTTTATTTCAATTTCAGTCATTACTCGCTGCTTATATCATTGCACGGATTGTGAGCTGCATGGGGGCGTTTGTAGCAAAAAGATTGGTTTTTGTTTAGTTAAAACATCATGGCATACGAAACATGCGGTATCTTTTGGTTCGGTGAATCTAAAAATCATGATATGGAGTGCGTTAAGCAATGAAGGTAGGGAATATCCGCAATAATTACAAAAGGCAATGTTGTGGGAGGAGGATTTCTAAAAGGAATTAAGGTAATGATTTAAGGAAAGTACAAGTCTGGCCTTTCTTGAGGCCGTGGCGCTAAGACTTGCGCTAGATAAGGTTGTCTAACCACATTTAATTCATAGTTTCACGCAAACTCATTTTTCTCATTTAAGTAAAGGACCGAATATTTCCTGATCATAATCATAGCCCATCTCTTCAGGAAATTTCCCGGCTAAATCAGGAAAAATAATTTGAACAGATTCGAAGTCATTGTCTTCATAGCATCTGAACGAACTTAATATTTTTTCACTTAAATCTTCATTTTTCACAGCGATAATATATACTGAAAAACGGTCGGTTAAATTGTCTAATTTTTTATTTAAGGGTATTTTTTGATGCTTAAATGTCTGAGCATAATTCGTAATTAAAGTATTGGTAAGCCCATTCGGCAATCCGGAAACAAACGCTTCGGGTATTCCAAAATTTTTATACAGCCCCGTCGAATAGCCAAAAGGAGTAAAGTCTATCGACTCCATCACGTACGTTACGTGGAATCCATGTTTTTCGATATTACTGTCGACGTTTTCGAAATACAATCTTATTTTGTCCTCGTTCATTTTTTGATGTGTTTGCAAACATTTACCCTGTTGACATTCACAATTTCGGAAATATCGAACTGTTGAAATAGTTCAAGTAATTGATTTGTTCCTTTTTCTAACTTATATTCAAGTTCCTCTTTATAAATGGGTATAGCCGAATAAAAATAAATCTCCTTTTCATTGGTCTCAATGTAAGTAAAGTCGCCAGGAAGCATCATCGATTTAAGTAAAATGATACTGTCGAATGTATGGTCAACTTTATTGGTTTTATCCAATGGTACGGTGTGTCCATAACCAAACCACGAGTGATTTAAATGCGGGTATTTCGAAAGTTGCTTTAACGCTTTGATTGGCCAGTAATTATTTTCATCAACAAATTCATCATAGTTAGGATTCCAATCAGGTGGCAATAACATGGTAATTTCTGCAAATTTTAAATAGTCAAGGTCATCAGGTACCTTCATGGCTAATGCACTCATACCGCAAGTGAGCAACAGATGGTAATTTCTGTGATCGGCTGGTTTAAAGATATAAATGTCTGAATGAATAACTTCAGATTCCTTTTCGTGTAACACCAGGATTTCGGCGGGGTCGAAGAAATCATCAAGGTGTTCGTCAATGATTTCAACTGAATTTGGAATGTCGTTTTGGTCTGTCATAATATGGTCGTTCAATTTAAATATATGCGACAATGAGATATGGAATTCAAATGCCCCGATAGCAATCTACAAACACCGTGTAAACTGCTCCATTAATGGTTGTGTCTTTGATATTGAGTAAATCTCATTGCTGGTGTTATACTTTGGGTTCTCCCATCTAATACTGTGGTTTATTCCTACTCCCCTTTGGTTATACACAGAAGGGTTGGTGATACATATGATAATCGAACTGTCTCTTACGAAATGAACTGAATAGAAGTTATCCTTATTGAAGTTTTGGTAAATTTTCTTTAGTTCAGGATAAAGCGCCTCGGGAACCTGATCTTTCATTTCATTTCCTTTTCCATAATCAAAAAAAGCATAGGTATAGCGCTCAACTGGTAAACTTCTTTTATCGTTATGTGCTAAAATAGCAGGTAGATTTTTGAGTATAAAATCTTTTAGTTGTACATAAGCAGGCATGTTTTTAATAACCTCTTGTTTGAATTGAGCATCTTCCGACCTTAACGCAGTTTTTTGTGCTGATGAATCACAATCTGCTGTAGAGGAAAAACAACTGTTTAGGCCAAACGCCAATCCAATAATGGAAATTATTTTTACTGCTGTGCTTAGGTTCATATGTCGCATGCCTTAGCGTATATCGTTAGCCTTGTGTAGCGTAAAGATTGGTTTTTGTTTAGTTAAGACATGATTACATACGAAACATGCAGTGTCTTTCGGTTCAGTGAATCTAAAAATCATGGTATGGAGTGCGTTAAGCAATGAAGATAGGCAATATGTGGAATAGTTGCAAAAAGCGATGCTGTGGGGAGGAGGATTTCTAAAAGGTATTAAGGTATTGATTTAAGGAAAGCACAAGTCTGGCCTTTCTTGAGGCCGTGGCGCTAAGACTTGCGCTAGATGGGTTATCCAATATTCCGCCCTGTTTAAACAAAATAGAGGCTGTATCATAAGTGGTAGTTTCATTCGAATTTGTCACGTTGAGCCTGTCGAAACGCCTTTTAAGAGATTAAGATAGGCCCTTCGACAAGCTCTCCGTAGGAGTCCTTTGGACAGGATGACATTTATATTTATGATACAAGCTCTATTTATAACATTTATCTAAAAATCTATTCTTACTAGCCTTGAAGTTGCTCATCCGCCACATACACCGGCACGCCGCCCAGCCAGGTTTCCACTACCGGGATATCGCGCATTTTCATAAACTGTTCGGATTGCGTTTTTAAGGAAAGCGGATCCTCGGCCAAGATCACAAAATCGGCATAGTAACCATTGGTTAGCGATCCCACCCAATTGTCGGCGTAACATTGCCAGGCGGCATCGTACGTAACGGCAACCAGGGCCTGCTCAGGCGTAAGGCATTCTTCGGCATTTAATACTTCAATGTTTTTGGGATGTTCTTCCATAATCCGGGTAATGGATTGTTCCATCATCCGCAAGGGACCTAACGGACTTACCTCATTGTCGCTATGCAGTGTAATCCGCATGCCGGCCGCAAGGGCAGAACCGCAGAGGTCGAGCATTTTTACTTTTTTGCCGAATATCACCTTGCTAAAAGCATGGCCCCAATAGCCCACGTGGCCAATCAGGAAACTTGGCGAAACGCCCATTTGCAACATCTCGGTGATCTGTTCTTTGGTGAGTAGTGAGCAATGTTCAATACGGTTGCGCAGTTCAGGGCCTCTGTATTGCGCCAGCGCACTTTGGTAGGCCGCTATGGCAAAGGTTACCGCCTGATCGCCATTGGCGTGGATCATCAAAGGCCAGCCCTGGTTTACCACGCTGCGGATTAAGCTATTGTAGTTTGGTGGCATCGTATTTGCCGGCACGCCTGTTTGAGGATAATTGAAGATCCCGGTATTATCAGGCGGATCACAACGATAAGGCGCACTTTGGTAGCCTGTTAGTCCCTGGTTCGAGCCATCCGAAACCACTTTAATATGTCCATAATATACAGGTTTGTAATCGACCGGCTGTGCATAGATTCCACGGGCAGCAACATCAGCCGCATCAGCACAAAGGTAGGCACCGCCCATGCGCACGAGGTGTGGGTGGGTAGCTACGTAACTTTTCAAAAGTATTTCAAAACCACTGTTCAGGCCCGCGTCATACATAAAAGTAGCGCCCCTCGAATTGGCCGTTTGAAAAAGTTCGGTCAGGTACTGTTCAATATTCACGGCCATCTCCATGATCTGTGGGCCCACTACTTTCATTGCAGGGGTCATCTCCGGACTTTGCTCCAGCGTGCCTTTGGTTTTCTTGATATAATGTTCAAGGGTTAAATACTCCTTGCGCACGTCCTCGTTGTTTTCAAACACATACTGTAAACCCTTGGTATTTAAATAAAGCGTGTGCATAGAGGCGCTCAATAGCATCATCGGAAGTTTATCATTAATATTATCGAGTATCGTATTATCAATTGTTTGCAATTCTTTTTCACCATTTACCTTTATAAAAGGCATCAGCGAGGGGTCTAAGCCTCTTCCTAAAATCACAAATTTCGGATTTGTAGGAAGATTGCCGTTTATCGCTTTTCCGACAGATTTTAAATTGTATGGCGACTTTAAATTCTGTCCGTCGAAAGGGCTTACGTCTATCCATTCCGTCATCATTGCGGTTGGAACGATGTGCACGTGTGGTTCGATAAGGCCAGGCAGCAAGGTTTCCCTGAGGGATAGTTCTTTGGATTGATATCCAGGGTGGTTTTTAGTCATATATGCGGCTACGGTCTTTTTATCGCCAGTAATCGCTACAGATCCACCGGCAAAGCCGATGGCTTCAACGGTATCGGTTAAACCGTTGATCATGGGCCGGATGGTACCACCACTGATCATCAGGTTTTGTGGGGGTACAGGTTTGCTTTTCTTTAATCCGGACTTCATTTTTGCCAGATTTTCGGGACTGAACAGTTCTTCTTTAAGAATTTCTAAAACTGGGTTGTTGCATGAGCATTGTGCGCAGCCGTGATCGTGAACGTGATGGTTTTTCATAAGATTAGTTAAGAGTGAGTACTTAGCTTGTTTTGTATGTCCCAAAATACAGTATTTTTTGGAAGCTACTTTCTCACCGGCTATACCGCGTTAAGTAGTATGCTGAACTTATCAATTCTGTTACAGTTGGTTAGCGGTACTAATCTGCTTTTAGTTCGCCTGTGTGTAGTTTAATTGCCATCTTATTTATATTCAAAAATGTTCATGATAGTAGTTTTTATAATTGATCTTTTTATTCATTCTGTTGTATGATTAATTAAGATGATATTGACAGATCATTGGTCCCCCTTATTGCGTTGTCATCTGATAGCTATCGGATCTCGCGCAGGAGGGGATCTTAATACTTGTGATGTTATGGTTCGCAATTACTGGCGAGTGTACCTTAGCAATAACCTAATTTGGACTTAATCCCATGATCTATCTCTTTTAAAGATCCTGAAACAAGTTCAGGAGGACGTATTAGGGGAAATTAATCAACTATGGACTCAGGACTTCGGACTCTAGACTGTCTAATCAGTTAATCTACGCCAAACGCCCAACCCCAAACGCAAGGCTAAATCCACCCCCAACGCAAAATTAAAATACGCTACACCGTAATAATTTCTTAACTTCGCAACGCTTTTTGGTTCCCGTCGTAACGAACGGGATTAAAAGGGAATCCGGTGTAAGTCCGGAACTGTCCCGCAGCTGTAAGCTCCATTAACGGATTTCTATTCATTTTGCCACTGTCCCGACTCCGTCGGAATGGGAAGGCGGGAAACTCCGGGAGATAAGTCAGAAGACCTACCATATGCATGATCATTCCAATGGCTTTCGGGTAATAGGGCTGGAATGGGGTATATATTATTTCAATTTACGATTTTGATTTTAATCTACTGTGTAACCCAAATTGGGACAGGTATGGATTTGGCATTTGCCGACAAAGGGAGAAATGCCCGGCGTTGTAGCTTCGGTATGCTATTACGGGGAGTTATATTGCTTGCACTGGTATTTGTGGCACAAGTTGCCACTGCCCAGGTTAGGGATTCGACGAAAGTGCATACCCTCAAAGAAGTAAAGGTGCGGGCAAATAAAGCATCTGTTAGAAATACTTCTTCCACTCCTGCACAGGTTATCGGCGGAGAAGCCTTACAAAGACTGAACAGTTTTTCGGTGGCCGATGCCCTCCGGTATTTCAGTGGGGTACAATTAAAAGACTATGGTGGTATTGGTGGGCTAAAAACCATTAATGTGCGGAGCATGGGCACCAACCATACTACTGTTTTCTATGATGGCGTGCAGATGGGCAATGCCCAGAACGGGCAGGTAGATCTGGGAAGGTTCTCTTTGGATAATATGGAAGAGGTGGCGCTTTACAATGGGCAGAAAAGCACTATTTTTCAAGCGGCAAAATCTTTTTCTGCGGCGAGTACGATTTATTTGCGCACCAAAAGACCGGTTTTTGAAGATGGAAAAACCTTTAACCTCAAAACCGGATTTAAAACAGGCTCCTTTGGTCTGGCCAATCCTTCCTTTGCCTACGAACAAAAAATAACAAATAAAACATCAGCCTCGTTAAGTGGTGAATGGGTGAATGCCAATGGCAGGTATAAATTCTACGACAGGGGCAACGGACATAATGATAGCACCTTTGTGCGTACAAATGCCGATCTGGATGCCTACCGCTTAGAGGCAGGGTTAAATGGTGTGCTGGCCGATAGTTCTATCTGGGCTGTTAAAGGTTACGGATATTATTCTGAAAGAGGGCTTCCAGGTGCGATTGTGGCCAACAGGTACGATTTTACCCAGCGCCAATGGGACCGGAACCTTTTTGTGCAGGGCAATTTTCAAACCCCCGAACAAAACCGTTATGTGCTGATGGTTAATGCCAAATACGCCAAAGATTATCTGCGTTACCTTGATCCTGATTTTGTGAAGGATGACGGCTTTTTGGATAACCGTTACCATCAGGATGAAGTGTACCTTTCTGTGGCCAACCGGTTCCGCATCCTGCCGGTTTGGGAAGTGGCGCTTTCAGCCGATTATCAATGGAATAAACTCAATGCCAACCTGTACCGTTTTCCCTATCCTACCAGGCATACGGTACTTACTGCGCTGGCTTCGGAGCTCAAACTTAAAAACTTTAGCCTACAGGGCTCGCTGCTTGGCACATTTGTGTTCGACAAGGTAAGGGAATATAGCAGTGCAGGCAATAAACAGGAACTTAGCCCCACGCTTATCGCAACCTTCCGTCCAGGCTGGAGTGAAGGGCTGATGTTCAGGGCCTTTTATAAAAACATCTTCAGGCTGCCTACCTTTAATGATCTTTATTACACTTTTATCGGCAATACACTGCTCCGGCCAGAATTTACCGATCAGTATGATGTTGGCGCTACCTACACCCTGCAGCCAGAACAGACTTTGCTGACTTCCCTATCTGTTCAGGTTGATGCCTATTACAATACCGTTAAGGATAAAATTGTTGCCGTACCCAGTTCGAACCTCTACCGTTGGACAATGTACAACATCGGCCGGGTAAGGATAAAGGGCTTGGAAGCAAATGTGCAATCGGCCTGGACAATATCCGACAAACTTTCGCTGAATGCCTCCCTGAGTTATACCTTTCAGCAATCGCGGGATATTACCGAAGGCGATATCTACCCTTACAATATTCCCTATATCCCGCTGCATTCGGGTTCTTTTACCATGGCTGCTGATTGGAAAAGATTGGAGCTGAACTACAGTTATATCTACGTGGGCGAACGTTACAATCAGATCAGCACCGCCCAAAGCGCGGTTTACAGCCGCATGGAACCCTGGTATACACACGATCTGGGTATCGGTTATACATTCAGGCTTTTTGGCAAAACGGCTAAGATCACCACCGAGATCAATAATGTGTTAAATCATAACCGTGATATCATTGCGAATTTCCCCTTGCCACCAAGATTTTACCGGTTTAAATTAAATTATACAATATGAGAAATAACCTGCTGTTCTTAATGATGGCGCTGTTGATGTTTGCAGCCTGCCGGAAGGATCCTGCCGTTACGCCCGAGCAGACCGAAACGGCCTTTCCTCCCAATCCAGGGAGTGTTGTAAAAGGGCTCTATCTGCTCAATGAAGGCAATATGAACATGAACAAGGCTTCGCTTGATTATGTTGATCTGCGTACGGGAATATACAGAAGGAATATTTACGGTCAGGCCAACCCTGAAGTGGTGAAGGGCCTGGGCGATGTAGGGAACGACATTGGGGTGTATGGTTCTAAACTATATGTAGTGGTGAACATTTCCAACAAACTGGAAATCCTGGATGTAAAAACCTCCAAAAAAATCAAACAGATCGACATTACCAATTGCCGTTATGTAACCTTTCACAAGGGAAAGGTTTATGTAAGCGCTTATTTAGGTAAGGTAGGCGATCCGAATGCGCCCAATGGCAATATTTCGGAAATTGATACCACCACGCTACAGATTACCAGAAGGGTGGATGTGGGACGTCAGCCAGAGGAAATGGCCATTGTGGGTGAAAAACTTTATATCGCAAATTCGGGAGGGTATAGTCCGCCAAATTACGAAAGAACAGTTTCGGTAATTGACCTGAATTCCTTTACCGAAATCAAAAGGATCGATGTAGCCATTAACCTGGACCGGCTGAAGGCCGATCGTTATGGTGATCTGTATGTGACTTCGCGGGGCGACTACTACAATATCCCTTCCAAACTATTTGTAATTGATACCAAAACCGATCAGGTGAAAAAGACATTTGATATCGCGGCGAGCAATATCTGGATCGACGACGATACGGCTTATATCTACGCAACCGAATGGAGTTACATCCAGCAAAAAAATACCATTACCTATGCGACCATCAATGTGAAAGACGAAACCTTAACGGGCAAAAAGTTTATTACCGATGGAACCGAGGCACAAATTAAAATTCCATACGGGATTATTGTCGACCCCTATACCAAGGATGTGTATGTAACCGATGCCAGGGATTATGTAACGCCTGGAACGCTTTACTGTTTTGATCCTTTGGGAAAAAAGAAGTGGTCGATTGTTACCGGCGATATTCCGGCACATTTTGCATTTGTATACTAACGCTAAAACCTTAATATGATGAAAACACCTTTACAATTGAACAAAAAAACACTTATCGCACTTACGCTTGGAATTGGGCTGATGGCCGCCTGTAAAAAAGACAGTACAGAAGAACTTACCGTGAAGGTTCCGGAAATCTCTGGAACAAAGGGCGTTTATATGCTTTGCGAAGGATTGATGGGCGGCAACAATAGCGCAATTTCGTACTATGATATTGCCACTAAAACTACAGTTGCAGATTATTATAAACAGGTGAATAAAGTATCGCTTGGCGAAACCGCAAACGACCTGGAGCAATATGGTAGCAAAATGTACTGCGTTGTAGCCGGCATTCAAGGTACAAAACAATCATTTTTAGATATCATCGATATCAAAACCTGCAAATCCTTAAAAAGGATTCCGTTCAATTCTGCAACTGATGGTTACATGCCCAGGTTTGTAGCCTTCTACAAGGACAAAGCTTATGTATCTCGTTATGATGGGAAAGTGAGCCGTATTGATACCGCAACGATGGCCATTGATGGCGAAATTATGCTTTCGGAAGGATTGGAGCAATTGGCCATAGCCAACGGAAAGTTATATGTATGCAATTCATCGCATCCATACTATCAAAATGGTGGTAAAAACAAAGTTTCTGTAGTTGATTTGGCCACCTTTACCAAAATTAAGGATATCACGGTAAACAATAACCCGGTAAGGATACAGACCGCAGATAACGGCGATTTATTCGTGATCACCTGGAATGATTATATCATTAACAACAACCCTTCACTCGATAGGATCAGCAGTGTGAGTGATACCAGGATTGCTTCTTACAATTATGATCTAGGTGCCATTACCATCAATGGTTCTGCTGCTTATGTAGCTAAAGATGTGTATAGCAATCCCGATATCAAGGTACTCAATACCGCTTCTGGTGTGCTTGGCGCAAGCCTGATTACCGATGGTCAGCTCATCAATACCATTTATGGATTAACGGTAAACCCTTTCAGTAAAGAGGTGATGGTGGCCGATGCCAATAACTATAGCGGTAGCCAGGGTTTTGCCTATTGCGTTGGAACCGATGGAAAGGTAAAATTCAGCTTCGAAACTGCTGGTCTTCCGCAGCACGCCGTATTTAATTATAGTTATAAATAAAAAAAAGAAGACTTCATGCTAGTCCTTGGACAGGCTCTCCGTAGGAGTCCTTTGGACAGGATGACAATTTTATAATCACCTGATTACATTAAAAATATCCAAATAATAATAATATCACACATGAAAAAAACATACCTCACCTTAATGCTGGGTATCGCCACATTAATCTATAGTTGTAAAAAAGACAATGAAGCTGCTCCTGATGTAAACCTTTTCATCAAAGGGGAGAGCATGACCTCGAAAGTAAATAGCAAAATTGCCTTTGCTGCGGGAACAAATAATGGCAAAGGATTTAACCACCAATGGAAACTAGATGGCAAAGTAATCAGTACGACCTATAATTTCGATTTTACACCAACAACAGCTGGTACTTATGTGATCGGGTATACCGCAAGCAACAATGTTGGATCATTCTCACATCAATATACCGTAACGGTGCCCATTCCTGTGGTCGCGATTACCCCAAGCAGTACAAAGTTTATTACAACGGTTTTCGAATACCTGCCAGCGCCGGGCCAGTTTATTAATGAAGGTTTAGGAAGCCTTGCCGGGGCACAAAAAATTATTGGCGATGTAAACCAAACCTCCATGGTTACCCTGGGCGGTTTTGGCGGATATGTAGTTTTCGGCTTCGACCACTCGGTAGTGAATAAAGCAGGAGCCGATCTGGCCATTTATGGGAACCCAATTGGTGGGGCATCGCCCTGGGCCGAGCCTGGTATTGTAATGGTTAGTCAGGATGCAAATGGAAACGGTAAACCCGACGATGCATGGTACGAACTTGCGGGTAGCGAATACAATAACCCCTTAACGATCAAAAACTACGAAATTACCTATACCAACCCGAAAGGTTATGCCAATGTAAGCTGGACAGATAACCAGGGTGGCAGTGGAACATACGATATCAACAATTTTCACAAGCACAATTACTATCCTGAATTTGCATCTAACCAGGAAAAATTAACGCTAAAAGGTACCTTGCTTCCCTCTACCTGGGGAAAAAATGGCGGTATTTTTATCAATAGTCCATTTGCCTGGGGATATACCGATAGCTGGTCGACCGGTGATGATTACGCCACGAAAAGATACAACAGTTTCGATTTAGATTGGGCAGTTGATCAAAACGGAAAGAAAATCGCTTTAAATACCGTCGATTTTGTAAAGGTATATACCGGCCAAAGAGAAAAGGGAAATACTCTTTTGGGCGAAATATCTACCGAAGTTAAAGGCGCCGCAGATTTAGGCATGTAATAAATCTCTCAAAAAGATTATCCGGGATTAACGCGCTTTTATTATCCATAATCTGAATGTTAAACAAAAAAGCGAAGAGCATAGGGGCCAGGCGTCTGATATCAGACGCCTTAGCCTCGGTTTTCCGACATCTGACACCCGATTTTTAAAACATGAAAACAAAATTGATCATCACCTTAAGCCTTTTATCAGTTGTGCTTTTTTCCTGTAAAAAGGAAAGTGCAGATGAAAAAGAAGGGCCGGGCGACAAACCAGTAGCTGGCACCTCGCCCTATATCAACAAAATTTACGAGTTTAAACAGGCACCCGGTCAGTTTACCAACGATCTGGTGAAAACTGATATCCTGATTGGAAATGGGGGCAATGGTTTGGTTTCGCTTGGCGGATACGGGGGCTACATTGTATTCGGTTTCGATCACAGTATAAGCAATGCAACAGGGGTAGACCTGGGCATTTACGGCAACCCACTGATCGGTGTGGATATGGAATTCTCGGAACCGGGCATTGTATCGGTAATGCAGGATGTAAACAAAAACGGCTTGCCGGATGATGTTTGGCATGAACTTGCCGGAAGCGAATATAACGCCGCAACAACCATCAAAAATTATAAGATCACTTATTACAGGCCGGCAAAATTAACGGACGATGTGCGCTGGACCGATAATCAGGGCAAAGAAGGACTTGTGCTCAGAAATCAATTCCATGAGCAGGATTATTTCCCTTCGTGGGCCACCACAAATGAAATTTCTTTTACCGGAACGCTGCTTAAAAACACATTAACTCCTGGCGACATCATCACCAATAAACCCTTTGCCGCTGGTTATGCAGACAATGGATCGAGCGAATACATTGCTTTACAGGAATCGCTGGGTAGGGGATACAATACTTTCGATTTCGATTCGGCTGTAGATGCAAATGGTAAAAAGGTAAACTTAGCTGCTGTTGATTTTGTAAAGGTATATACCGGCCAAAATAGCAATGGCAATCCTTTCAGTCCCGACAATAACAACGAACGTTCCCGCTATCTGGGCGAGATTTCGACCGAATTCGGTGGCGCAGTAGATCTTAAACTTTTAAAAAAATAAATAACACAATATGAAACAATTTAACTCTGGAAAATTATTATTTGCTGGCCTGCTCCTTGTAACCGGGCTTTATTCGTGTAAGAAGGACAATGTTACAGAAGAGTTGCAGGTAG
Organism: Pedobacter psychrodurus; assembly: GCF_032678585.1. GTDB lineage: Bacteria > Bacteroidota > Bacteroidia > Sphingobacteriales > Sphingobacteriaceae > Pedobacter > Pedobacter psychrodurus_A. Next base: position 111,825 of record NZ_JAVTSN010000021.1, read on the forward strand.
CCCCAGTAGCGGGCAAGTATGCAGATGGATTCTTTGTGATCGGTGAGGGCTCTTATGCACAGAGTGCTGGTGCAGTAAGTTTTTACCGCTACGGAGCAGATACCCTGGCCATCAGGGCTTACGAAAAGGAAAATCCAGGTAAAATATTATCAAATGCAGCTAAAACAAGTACTTTACAGTTTGCTTCAATCATGAACGGAAGCATTTATTTAATGAGTAAGGTAAACGGTCCGATTGTTAGATTAAACGAATATACTTTAAAAGAAGAGGCCAGGTGTGTACAGGAAAGTAGCAACTGGAGAAGTATGATCCAGGTTGATGGAAACAGAGGCCTGGTAAGTGCAAATGATGGTGTTTATCAGATCGACTTGAATACATTGGCCGTGCAAAACAAACTGACCAGTGTTGGCGCCTTAAATACAAGTGAGATGTGGAAAAAAGACGGCTATGTTTATCTGTTGCAAAGCAATGGTGCTAAAATTGTATCAGCAAGCAATTATTCACTGGTGAAAAGTTTCTCAAACATTAACCGTGGTTTTGCACAAACACCAAATGGCAAGGTTTGGACCTCAACTGGTAGTCGCTTAATTGCTATCGATAACAATCTGGATACAACAGGTGTTGCCTTAAAAGTTCCGGTAGGTATTTTTCTTTTTGAAGAGCCAACCCGCATTACCGCATCCACAAAAGAAAATGCTGTTTTTTATCATTCTGGTAAATCCATTTATAAGTATGTTGATGGTAATGCAGCATCATTGTCGCAACCCTTTATTACCATTACTGAAAGCCCTTTCATGGTTTACGGAGCTATCCGTTATGATAAAAACAAGGATTATATTGTGGTAAACGGAATTCAGGGGTATGGTGCCGCCTCGACAGTAAATTACCTGTTGATTTATAACGCCTCAACCGGCGCTTTGGTTAAAAAAGTCAAATATGGAGGCGATGGCGTTACCGTTGACTTTTCAAAGATTTTCTTTAATGATCTGGCGGTATTTCATTAGGAGGGTTTTAAAATTACATCTTATTTAGCATCAAAAGGCCTCCATTGAGTGATTTCAATTGGAGGCCTTCTATTTGAATAAGAAATGTGATTAACGCGGTAAGCAACAAGGGCAACTGAAGCCAGAATCGTCCTCATCATCTTCATAATCGGATAGCGAAAATTTTTCAGTCAGATGTACCGTATTTGCGAGAAGTGTTTGATTGGATTGTTCTTCCATAGCAATGTTGTCAGCATTATCGATACTGTTCAAAGTTGATGTGATGTTGGTTAAATCTTTCATGATTTGGATAAAAAGCTAAACATGTTATATCAGTCATTTTTTTAAAAAGAGCCCAGCAAGTACTAAATTTTCGTGATGGGACGTGTTAATTATATTTCCCCGAAATACTCAGCAGCGTTATTTTCGGTTTCATAAAGTTTAATCGAATGAAGCAATACCCCATTGTGTTGTTCTACCGGAGCTTTTAACTGATTAAAAATCTCGGCACAAAGAATTTCTGTGGTAGCCATTTTGCCCTGCATAAAAGCCACATCGAGGTTTAAGTTCTGATGGTCCAGTTTTTCGATCACATGTTCGTTGATGATCACTTTCAGCGCTTTAAGATCCATCAGATAACCCATTTCATAATTGATACGTCCTTTAATTGTAACCAGGAGTGTATAATTGTGGCCATGCCAGTTTGGATTGGCACATTTACCAAATACTTTGAAATTTTCTTCCCGTGTCCATTCTTCGCGGTACATGCGGTGTGCCGCATTAAACCGTTCTTTTCGTGTGAGGTATATAAACATTAAACGATCTTCAGCCTTTCTATTTTTCTTATTTGCTTTCTTGTGAAAAGGCACCATGAGTGATCCATGGTGCCTTTTATATTTAAATCACGCTCTATACGCTCTATACGCTCTCTACGCTTTCTACGCTGATCTGCTCGCGGGCCTGTTTGGCTGCGGCAACCAGGTTGATCAAGGCGGCATTGGTTTCTGGCCATTTACGGGTTTTTAAACCACAATCAGGATTTACCCAAAGATTACGCGCAGGCAAGAGATTTGCTGCCTTTGCCAGTAGTGAAGTCATTTCTTCCGTACTCGGCACCCTTGGCGAGTGGATATCGTATACCCCAGGGCCGATCTCGTTCGGATATTCAAAATTGGCAAATGCTTCGAGCAGTTCCATTTGTGAACGTGAGGTTTCAATGGTAATCACGTCGGCATCCATGGCGGCAATATGTTCAATAATATTGTTGAACTCGCTATAACACATGTGTGTGTGGATCTGGGTTTCATCTTTTACTCCACTGGCCGTGATGCGGAAAGCATTAACCGCCCAATCGAGGTAGTGCGGGTGTTTGGCTTTTCTTAACGGCAAGCCTTCACGGATAGCCGCTTCATCGATCTGCACGATGCTGATCCCCGCTTTTTCTAACGCCAGAACTTCATCACGGATGGCAAAGGCAATCTGATTGGTGGTGATGTCGCGTCCCTGGTCATCACGTACAAACGACCATTGTAAAATCGTTACCGGACCAGTTAACATCCCTTTCATTGGTTTGTCGGTCTGCGCCGCTGCAAAAGTGCTCCAGCGTACAGTCATGTCTTTAGGACGGCTTACATCACCATAAATTACCGGAGGTTTTACACAACGGCTTCCATAACTCTGCACCCAACCGTTTTTGGTGAATAGAAAGCCGTCTAACTGCTCGCCGAAATATTCGACCATATCGTTACGTTCAAACTCGCCATGTACCAGTACATCCAGGCCAATTTCTTCCTGCCAACGGATTGCTTCTATTGTTGCCAGTTCGATGGATTGTTCATATTGCTCCAGGCTTAAATCGCCTTTTTTGAATTTGGCACGCAGCTGGCGGATGTCGTCCGTTTGCGGGAATGAACCGATGGTTGTTGTTGGGAATGCAGGGAAGTTAAACCGTTCATGGTGCAAACGCTGGCGTATTGGGAAAGCGCTTTGGCGTGTCGAATCAGCTTCAGTAATGCCGGCCACCCGGTCTTTTACAGCTTGTTTATGCACTTTTTGCGAGGTACGTCTGCTTTCAATGGCTGTTTTATTGGCTTCAAGTAAAGTGGTATTGCCTTCAACTATCTGGCGGATTTCGCTCACTTCAGTTAATTTCTGTTTGGCAAAGGCCATCCAGTTTTTGATCTCAGGATCAATTGCGGTTTCCAGCTCCAGATCGATCGGGCTGTGTAGCAATGAGCAGGAAGGCGCCAGGATCACCCTGTCAGCACCAAGTTTCGCTATCGCTTTGTTGATCAACGCCAATGACTTTTCGTAGTTGTTCTTCCATACATTCCGGCCGTCTACCATACCCAATGAAAGCTGCAGGCTATCGGGAAGCAGTGAAAGTACTTCATCCAGTTGTTCAGGAGCGCGTACCAGATCAATATGTAATGCGTGTACAGGCAGGTTTACCGCCAGTTGGGTATTGTCTAGCAAAGCATCAAAATACGTTGCCACCAGGATTTTAACACCGCTAACACGGTTGACAATAGCGCGGTAAGCATAATCGAAAGCTTCTTTTTCCTTTTTCGAAAGATCAAGCACTAAACAGGGTTCATCCAGTTGTACCCATTGGGCACCCTGTTGTTTCAAACGGTTAATGATCTCGATATAAACAGGAACCAATTTTTTGATCAGGTCGATGCGCTCAAAACCCTGTTCTTTCTCTTTGCCCAAAAGCAGGTAACTAACAGGGCCAACCAGAACCGGTTTGGCTTTTTCGCCAAGCAGTTGTTTTGCATTGTTATACTCTGCGAAAATGTTTTCATAGAAGATTTTAAATTCCTGGTTCGCACTAAATTCAGGAACGATATAATGGTAGTTCGTATCCAGCCATTTGGTCATTTCCATGGCGGTAATGTCCAGTCCATCCTTTTGGTAGCCACGCGCCATTGCAAAATAAAGGTCGAGCTCATTGTTGGATTTGATCTGCGAAAGCACCGCCGAGTAACGCTGAGGGATAACACCCAACAAAAAACTGGTATCCAATACCTGGTCGTAATAGCTAAAGTCGTTACATGGGATCAGGTCTATGCCCGCATCAAGCTGGGTTTGCCAGTTCTGTTCTTTGAGGATACGCGCAACTTTATTGAGTTCAGCAAGTTCGATCTTTCCTGCCCAATATTGTTCGCAGGCTTTTTTCAATTGTCTTTGACTTCCAATGCGAGGATAGCCGAGGTTTTGGGTTAACATATTTTTCAAATTTTAAATGGTGAATCATCATTGTAAAATTGCTTTATGCTTCGGTGATACTTGTTGGAAAAGCACTGAGGGAGAAGAATGCAAACCCTGGGGGTGGGGCACAGGAAAGCCAAGAGGCGTTTGCCTATATATGCATCAATCTGACTTCAGGCTTTTTTCGCGAAAGCATCGTCAAAACGGAAGAGGCAGGTATCCTGGCTGGTAACGGTTTTTATCATCCTCCCGCTTTTGGCAGTGGATATCCTTTTTTGATAAAAACCTAATCGTTACTTACAGTTGCGCGACAGCCCGTGATTTGCACACGGTTCCCTATTCATTTACCTTAAGTAAAACCTTTTCCGATGATCTGAAATATAAAGGAATTTGTTTCTATAATCAGTTATAAATTCTTTGCAAATTTAATTAATCGGTTTTTAAAACTATTGTTGATGAATTAATAAGGTATATTGTCTGGTATTTTGATTATTATTGGTTTAATATCCTTTTAAGTGCTTAGATTTGCCACTATAAAAGGATATTATTCTATGGAGGCACTCGATGAGACCGATTTATTGCTTTTGAAAATACTGGCGAACAACTCCAGTTTTACCACAAAGGAACTTGCCGCACAGGTGAACTTATCACCATCGCCCGTTTTTGAGCGGGTGAAAAGGCTGGAGAACAATGGTTATATCAAAAAATATATCGCTGTTTTGGATGCCGAAAAATTCCATCAGGGTTTTATCGTTTTTTGCAATATCAAACTCAAGCAGCACGATAGAACAATTGGCCATCACTTTGTTAAAGATATCTTGAGCATCGATGAGGTAGTAGAATGTTATAATGTTTCGGGCGAATATGATTTCATCTTAAAGGTGTATGCAAAGGATATGAAACACTATCAGGACTTCGTTTTCAATAAACTCGGTTCGGTAGAGAGTATCGGCAGTACACACAGCACATTTGTGATGGCAGAAATTAAACATTCGAACAATATCAGTCTCTAATGCCTGGTAAGCTGGGCATCACCGCCGAATCGTTGAGCAGGGTAAGGAGAACAATGGCAGACGAACGATAGCCTTGAACTGTTCGGGATTAAGAAATCAATAAATATGAAAATAGACTTAAGCGCTAAAAATGCCCTGGTTGGTGCCAGCACCCAAGGACTTGGCTTTGCCACCGCGCAAATACTTGCCGAATGTGGGGCAAATGTTATACTGATGGCCCGAAATGAAGAGAAACTTAAAAAAGCTGTAGCGAAATTGCCGGTGGTAGTGTCAGGTCAGAAACACAGTTACCTTGCCGCAGATTTCTCGGATTTTGACGCTTATCAGGAGATCATCAAAAACTTTTTTGCCCATCACGAAATCGATATACTGGTAAACAATACCAATGGACCAAAGGCGATAAGTGCTATGGATGCGGGTTTGGATGCCTATGGAAATACCTTTGATCTGCTTTTTAAAACCGTTGTGCAAACAACGATACTTGCCATCCCCCAAATGATTAAAAAGAAGAGTGGAAGAATCATCAATATTGCTTCAACATCTGTTGTGGAGCCGATTAACAACCTGGTACTGTCAAATTCCATTCGCAGTGCTACGGCAGCCTGGGCAAAAACGCTGGCTAGCGAGGTAGCACAATATCATGTTACCGTTAATAATATCCTCACTGGAAATTTTGATACAGAACGCATCACACAATTAATTTCCTCGCAGGCAAATTCATCAGGTGTTTCCAATGAACAGATCAGTGCAGAAAGAACAGAGAAGATCCCAATGAAAAGATTTGGAAGACCTGAGGAGTTCGGTTACCTGGTTGCTTTTCTGGCCTCTGATTTTGCCGCATACATCACTGGAGCAGATATCCCAATTGACGGAGGATTACTTAAATCGCGTTAAATATTAAATGTTTGTGATTACATAAATGTTCGTTTAACGCACTTCTCAAAGAATATCCGCACAGTTTTTTATATTTGTTATCCAATACCTGAAGCTGATGTTAAAAACCACATATCCTTTAAATACAGATCCTGCCCGGCGAAAATTTATATTTAACCTGGTCAGGGCAGCAGGTATTGTACCATTCTTTCTTTCGGGTTATGCAACTCATGCCGTCAGTGTTTTTAATGCCGATGGGGAGGTGACTGTTGGGCAGATTATGGATAAATTTATAAGCCAGATTCCTGGTGCCCCCTTGTCCGATACCGTTGATACACTTAAAGCCGGCGACCGGAGCATTAAGGTTACGGGTATTGTGACCACCATGTTTGCCACCATTGAAGTGATCAGAAAAGCCGTTGCCCTTGGAGCCAATTTTATTATAGTACATGAACCTACTTTCTACAGTCATGCTGACGCTACCGACTGGCTGGCAAAAGATGAGGTATATGCTTACAAAGCCACTCTGTTAAAAACACACAACATCGCCGTGTGGCGCAATCACGATTACATTCACAGTATGACTCCAGATGGTGTTGGCCAAGGCCTTCTGACAAGACTCAGCTGGGAGAAATTTTACAACAACGGTACACTGAAACTGCCTCCTACCAGTTTAGGCAAACTGATCGGCTATCTGAAAAAGCAGCTGGTGATTGATCAGGTCCGCTATATCGGGGACCTGGCCCAGAATTGTGAAAAAGTATTGTTTATTCCCGGAGCTGCGGGCGGTAAAATGCAGATTACCCTCACTGGGAAAGAAAAACCGGATGTTTTAATTGTGGGTGAAATACAGGAATGGGAAACCGCCGAATATATTCGTGATGCCCGGGCCAAAGGAGATAAAATCTCGCTGATTGTTTTAGGCCATATCGCCAGCGAAGAATCTGGTTCAGAGTTTATGGCGGGCTGGCTGAAAAAAACATTTCCAGCGGTTAAAAGTACCCATGTGCCGAGTATGAATTCGCTGTCTTTTTTTTAAACAGGGGATTTGATCCTGGCAGTTAGGCATAATAGCCATCTGCCTTAATGTTGAAACCTCCCCACATATTCAATCTTAGTGAATGCAACAGCGGGATAGGTAACTTGTGCATTGCTATATTTCCGATTAAATTTTTCAAGAACTTAGGTGCTGGTTTAACGAAGTCAAAAGTTTGTTTATTGCTTTAACCACTACTTCCCGTCCTTGTCTCTCACCTTCCATTTGTTAGATGTAATATCAAAACAGTTGGCTACCGTGGTGGTTTCTCCTTCAACACCAGCTGTATACTGTTTACTAAATATGATTGAAATATGATGAGTTGTGCCGGAGTCTAAAATGGTGAACCAGTATAAGCCCTTATTGAAATATTTTTTGACAAGTTTACCCTTTACAGTGATGGGCGTGGGGGTGATTCGTAATGCCTGGCCAACATAGGCACCAGATTGCATAATCTTTACCTGTGCAAAAACAGAAGGGTTTATAGCAAGAAGCAGTAGAATAGAGATAACAATCCCGATTTTTTTCATGATGAGCGATTTAAATAAAATTTAAAGATTCGACGAGTGCCTATAAGAAGGACGATAGAGACAGAATGATCGTTATTGCAGCGATAAGCATGATACCAGTTTATCCAGTATCCATCCTATAATTGAGCAATTTAGGCCATGGCCTGAATTGCTA